>SVGA01000007.1 GCA_015056575.1 Butyrivibrio sp. | reverse complement strand
TTTCGCGAGATAAAAATAAAGCCGTAATCCTAGATATAGACTGGGATTGCGGCTTTTTAGGTGTCAAAAACGGGATTTTACTACAGAACAGGCATTATTTATGAATTAATGTAAATAAAAAAGCCCGCTCCGCAGTATCTGCGAAGCAGGCAAAAGCTCTTTTACCTGATAACAGGCGCTATTCTCCCGGAAAGCACAACGGCCAGAGCCATCTTAAGAAGATCCGGAATGATGAAGGGAAATACGCACCATCCAAGTACCGTAAGAAGTCCCACCTCACCGCTGCTCTTTATATATACATGCATGAACCATGCTGTTCCGAATGCGTAGCATACCGCAAGTCCGATCACCAGCGCCAGGATCTTTACAGCGATGCTACTCTTGAAAAATCGGGTGAAAAGAATGTAAATAAGCCCTGTAAACAGAAATCCGATTATATAGCCTCCCGTGTTTCCCAAAAGGACTCCGAAGCCTCCGGAAAATCCCGCAAAAACAGGCACTCCAACCGCTCCGAGAAGAATATATACCAGGGTTGCAAGGCTTCCTCTCTCACCTCCAAGAAGAAGCAAAACCAAAAACACTGCAAATGTCTGAAGGGTAAAGGGAACCGCGGTGGGTATGCTTATCCAGGAGCAAATGGCTATAAGCGCCGCTCCGATGGCGATATACACCAGGTCCAATACCTTTGAATTCTCTCTTGTCTTAACTGCCTTCGCACTACTCATGATGTCTGATCCTCCAACTACTGTTTTCTTATATTAAGCAGGCAATCCCAAAATTGCCTATATGAAGGTATCACATCCCGCAGTCATTGTCAACCAACGTTAGCTATTAGGTTGACAATTCAAAATTTTTCCTATCACCCCCGCTATCATCGCATTCTTGGAAACAGTTGCCTCTCCCCTCGGAAAAAGACTCGACGCCCTTTCCTTAACATCTTTGGGAAAACTGTTTATGTCAGAGTCAAAGTTGATCCCTATCCCGGCAACTATCCACTGAAGAGTTCCGCTGTCAAACTCACTGCCGGACTCAAGCAGTATCCCGCATACCTTTTTCCCATCCACATACAGATCGTTGATCCCGTCTACATACGGCTCGATCCCGGTAAGCTCACTTATGGCACTTATAACGGCCTTCCCGGTAAAAGAAATAAGTTCCCCGCTGTCTGTACTGTGAAGATATTCAGGTCTTAGCACGATGCTCATATACAGTCCGCCTTCCGGAGAAAAGAAGGAATGGTCCTTCCTGCCCCTTCCCAGGGTTTGGGACGCCGCAACCACCACAGTTCCGTGGGGAGCGCCTTTTATCGCCAGTTCTTTTGCCTTGTCACTGGTGGAGGTCAGGCTGTCAAAGACCAGGATCTCACCCGGGCTCTTCCCCCCTGCAGGAAGACATGCCTTTATTCCCTCCCCGGAAATTATGTCGTTATCACAAGAGAGCCTGTAGCCCTTGTTGCTTGCCGCCTCTATCAGGTAGCCTCTTCCCCGAAGTTCTTTAATGGCCTTCCAGACAGCATTTCTTGAAACGCCGCACTGCACCGCCATCTCTTCCCCGGAGGTGTAGACCTCTTTATTGGATTCAAGTATAAAAAGTACCTTCTTAGCTGTACTCATCGGATCACTCTTTTCCCTCTTTGAACATCTTCATCATCTCGTTGGTAAGGCTTAAGTTATTGGGCTGAAGAACGATGTCCTCGCGTTTGACCCACTGGGCGTACTTAAGCTCTCCATCGTCCATATGGATAGTCCCCTCTCCGACGGCATCGCAGTAAAATCCCGCCAGAATATCCTGGGCCATTCCCCAGGGCTGGGACTTGTAGTACCTGATGTTGGTTACCTCAACTCCGGTCTCCTCCATCACTTCGCGCTTTACCGTCTCCTCCAGGGTCTCGCCGATCTCCGTAAAGCCCGCCACCAGCGCATTGTGCCCGTACCCTGTCCTGTACTTGGTAAGAAGAAGGCAGTCCCCCTTCTTAACCCCAACGATCACCGCGGGATTGATCCTTGGGTAAACGGTGTTGCCACAATCGGGGCATATCAGCGCCCTCTCTGTAGTGCCAGGGGACATCTCCCCCCTGCACCTTCCGCAATATCTGTTGTCCGCATACCATCTCCAGAGATGATACGCTGTAAAAGCCGCAAAAACCACTGTCCCTGGCTGATCTGAAAACTTATCCCTGATCTGTCTTATGGAATAGTACTCAAGGCCTTCCTTCCCCGGATTGGTACCTTTAGTTGCAAGAAAGTACCTGTCCTCATCTATGGAGAAAAGATATATTGCCTTCCCGTCTCCTTCCAAAAAGTCCTCGGAAAAGGTGACAAGACCACCGTCCTTCTTAAGAAGGACCTTCCCATCACCGTCAAAAGCAAAGACATAGTCTCCGCTCCCCGGCTTAACATCCTCGTATACATTAGAAAATCTGCTTGGAGAAATATCCTGGATCATATGCTTTTCCCTTCCTGTTCATATCCATGAAATTACCCGCTGTATTAACCGATTCCATTTCATTTTACACTCCCAAGGTGCTATGATAAAAGAGAAGGTTTTAAGAATCTACATTCCCGGGAGAAAAATATGTACTATCTGATCAGAAACACCCTTGAAGAATGCAGTGCCGAACAGTGTCACGACGCGGATGCGCCGTTTGTAGCCATTCTCACCCCGCAGCAGTGGCTTGAACAGAGCGAGAACTTTGACATGGGCATTGATTTTGATATGAGCAGCAATGAGGAGATTCTCACCACCAAAGCCGAGGTCAACTACGACTCCCTCACCGGGACCTTCTGCATCCCGGTGCAGTCAGCCTGTACGGAGACTCCCGAGAGCTTTTCTTTTGCTCTGGACGAGACAGGCATCGTCTTTATCGACAAGAACAAGAACGCATTAAACCTCGTTCAGCGTATCCGGCGCAACAAGAAATGGCGAAAGCCATCACTTGAGCGCTTCCTCTACGATTTTCTGGAACTTATAATCCACAACGACCTGCAGATCATGCAGCGCTATGAGCGTGAGCTTGACGGAATAGAAAAAGAGATAATGGACAACGCCGAGGAAGCCCATATCCAGCGCAACAACGAGATCCGCGGCGACATCAGAGACCTGCGCATTCACTACGAACAGCTTCAGGACCTTGGCCAGGAGCTTGAAGAAAACGAGAACGGCTTCTTTGAAGAGGACAACATCAGATATTTCCACATGTTTTCCAGCAGAGTGGACAGACTCTACGATGCGGCAACACATCTTCGTGACTACACCATCCAGCTCAACGACCTCTATCAGTCACAGCTTGATGTTAAGCAGAACCGCATCATGACAGTGCTCACGGTGGTTACCACCATCTTCATGCCTCTGACTCTCATCGTTGGCTGGTATGGAATGAACTTCAAATACATGCCTGAGCTTGAATGGATATTCGGTTACCCGGTGATCATCGGCCTTAGCCTTCTCATCGTAGTAGGCAGCCTCATCTTCTTTAAGGTTAAAAAAATACTATGAAAATACTTATCACAGGAACAAGCCGCGGGATTGGTCTTGCCTGCGCCAAAAAATATATTAAAGAGGGCCACAAGGTCATTGGCTTTGACGTAAACGAAGCAGGCTTTAGCGCCCCCTCCTACACTCACATGATCGTGGACATAAAAGGAGAACTTCCTGACATTGACGGTGTGGAGGTTCTTATTAACAATGCCGGAATTCAGGAAGGTCCGGGGGTCATATACACAAACCTCACCGCCACCATGGCCGTTACCGAGAAGTACGCCTTCCATAAGGATATTCACTCAGTCCTTTTCATGGCATCCTCCAGCGCCTCAAACGGTGCCGAATTCCCCGAATATGCCGCCAGCAAGGGCGGGGTTGTAACTTATATGAAAAACACCGCACTTAGGATCTCCAAGTACGGTGCTACTGCTAACAGCATATCTGCAGGAGGTGTCTACACCCCCTTAAACGCTCATATTATGGATGACCCGGTTCTCATGGAGAAATGCCTTGATGAAACTCTTCTCCACCGCTGGGCATCTGCCGATGAGATAGCCGATCTGTCCTACTTTCTTACCAATGTAAACAGGAGCATGACCGGCCAGGATCTTCTTATAGATAATGGGGAACAGCTAAAGTCCAACTTTATCTGGTGACTTAAGCTGTCGCCTCCTTCGACTCTTTTTCCTCAAAATGAGTAAGTTCATAGGGAAGATGCTTAACGCAGGCTATTACTAGCAGGATGGCAACAAGCTTGTCCACATAGTCGGTAACGGCCTGTGTTACAAATGCGCTTCCAAGAAGTTTAAGTGCCGTCTGGGAAAGTGCCTGGATGATCACGGTTGTAACTGCAGCAGAGGTGATCCCTCCGAACAGGAAGGTCTCAATGCAGGCTGACAGCGCGGATGCCGGAAGTGTTACGATAAGGCATTTCCAAAGGGCATGAACGTAGTTTAGCTTCTTTTTATAAAACAAAAGTCCTGCGATAACGCCCATAAGAACTCCGCTCAGGGAGAAATAGATCGCATAGATATCACCTAAGGCTCCGTTTATAAGTCCGCCCACAAGAGCTGTAAGTCCGCCGGCCACAGGTCCCAGTGTAATGGCTGCAAGGATGGTTCCGATGCTGTCAAGGAAGATGGGAAGGCTTAAGAAAAGAGCTATCTTGCTTCCTACAATGTTGATGGCAACCGCCAGAGCGATCATGGTAAGTTTCTTGGTTCTGCTTGTCATAATGATTTCTTCTCCATTCAATTCAATCTTTAGTTTATTTCTTTTAATATGGTTTCGATCTCTTCGGGCTTTGCTTCAAGGAGCCTTGTAAGGAACATCTCCCAGAAAGCCTTCCTGTCAACCTCTGTGTAGATAACAGCGTTGCTCTGCCTTCTGTAGAATCCCATGGAATCAACAACCGTCTGTCCAAGGCTTATTCCGCCTGTCTCCACATCCGTGTAGGCTTCAAAGCCCTTTAAGATCCCGCAATCTATAAACTGTGCAACAGCCAGCGGATCATTAATAACGCACCCTCTTATGTGCTCCCACTCCCAGTGGAACTTAAAATAGAAGTCCGTGATCTTCTCCACAAAGTCTCCCACCCGGGGATTTATCTTTTTCATGGACAAAAGGATCTGCGGCGTAAGCACGATCTGTCTTGTGACGTCAAGTCCCACCATCTCGATCCTGCGGCCGTTCTCGTAGAGGGTTTCAAACACCGCCTTGGCACTGTGGGGATCCTCCCAGTAGTTGTACTCCGCCACCGGCGAGCAGTTGCCGTGACTTCTGAAGTTCCCTCCCATGGAAACCAGCCTCTCTATGGAAAGAAAAGCATCCTTATCCTCATCAATAAGGCAGGCAAGGTTTGTTAAGGGTCCCAGGGCCACCACTGACACATCACCGGCTTTAAGGGTTCGCTTCATGAATGAAACCGCAGACTCCTGCGGGATCTCTTGCCCTTCAACCTTTGGCAAAAAGCTCTCACCAAGGCCATCCTCTCCGTGGGTATCGAGGGCATTTACATATTCTCTTTCTCTTGGTCTGTCCGCACCCACATAAACCGGAACATCCAGCCTCCCGATAAAGTCAAGGATTCTCTTAGCATTGTCAAATCCAAGCTCCACGGGGGAATTGCCGGCAACCACAGTGATCCCGAGAACCTCAACCTCAGGGCTCCTAAGCGCCAGCATAATGGCCAGGGAATCATCGATTCCGGGGTCGCAGTCAATTATGATCTTCTTCATTTTTCTCCTGGGGATCTGCACAGAAAATTACTATCGAATAAAAAAGGCTCTGCATTCCGCAGAGCCACATAGATAAACATAGTTATTCCATGTAGTCCCGGTTTTGTTTAGCGACAGGAAGGTACAAATGAACTGTCGTTTGTTGCGAATAAAAATTATACATCCCTCTTTCAATATTTGCAAGGAATAATTTATCCGATCTGCTTAAGCCAGCTTCCTTTGAAATAATAGATGATGAAAACTATCGTGCTCACCGACCATGTCAAAGGATATGCCCAGAAAATAACGTTTACCACAGGGATGATACGAACGATTATAGTGATATAGGTGATTCGAAGAAGGCACCAGCTTGAAAGCATGACTATCATGGGGATAGTGGTCTTGCCTGCTCCTCTGTATATTCCCGCAAGGCAGTGGCTTAAAGCCAGAAGACAGTAAAACAGCGACTCGGTTCTGGCCTGGGTGGTCCCGATGGCAATAACTCCCGGTTCCTTGGAGAACATGCTTAAGAGTAACGGTGCAAAGGTAAATACGATAACCCCGATCATCTCGGCGCAGCTTACGCTGATGGCACTTCCTGTTATGGCGCCCTTCTTAACTCTTTCCACCTCTCCCGCTCCCAGGTTCTGGCTCACAAATGTCGTAAGCGCCATGCACATGCAGGTGATGGGCAGAAAGACAAATCCCTCGATCTTGAAGTAGCTTCCACAGGCCGCCATGGCAACGGACCCAAAGGCATTGATGTTGGACTGAAGCACCACATTACCTATGGCGATAACGCTGTTCTGTATTCCCGTGGGAAAACCAAGGGCCAGTTCCTTCTTTAGGAGTTCTCCATCCATCCTGAGTTTACTAATATATATCCTGTGGGGTCCATCCACTCTTGTAAGCTTCACAAAGGCAAGGATCGCGCTGACAAACTGAGCGATTATGGTGGCAAAGGCTGCTCCTCCGATACCCATTCCCAGGAACTTTACAAAGGCAATATCCAGAATAGTGTTGAGCACCGTGCTGACCATAAGGTAGTACAGAGGGCGCTTGGAATCTCCCACCGCCTGAAAAACGCCGCAGCATGCGCTGTACATGATGTTTCCAAGACCGCCCAGGAAATATATCCTGAAATACAGCACGGAATTTGCCATTACATCCGCCGGTGTGCCCATCCATCCAAGGATAACCGGGGTAAAGAAAAAGCCCACCACCGACAGGGTTATACCCATAAGCCCGGCAAATGCAATTCCCGTATGAGCCGCCATTGAAACCCTGTTAAAATCTCTTGCTCCGTAGCTCTTTCCTATGATAACGCTGCTTCCCATGAACAGTCCGTTGATAAATCCCACCATAAGAAATATCAGACTTCCCGATGTGCTGACTGCCGCCAATGCCTCTTTTCCCAGGACATTTCCCACAACTACGGAATCCACAACGTTGTAAAGCTGCTGCAAGAGCTGTCCGAAGAACAGCGGTATGGCAAACAGCACCAGATTTTTGGTAATAGAACCTTCAGTCATTGATGTTCCTTCCGTCAAGTACCGCCTCTCTGAGATTGTCGTCCGTATCGTAGGCCATTTTCAGGGAAAAGAAATCCCGCCTTTCCTCCAGGAGTCTGAAGAAAATCTTATCACCTTCCCAGAGGTTCAGATCATAGACGTCTTTTTTTCCAACAAAAACAAGTTCTCCCTCATTGCAGGAAATAGGGTCCCCGTCGGGACATGGCGCCGTAAAAAGGCTCATTAGCTCGTAGTCTCCCTTATCGGAGATAAAAGTTATGATCCCGCGATATTCAAAGGCTTCCGTGGGAATATCATAGCCTGTCTCCTCTAAAACTTCTCTTTTTACGCATTCTTCGGGGCTCTCAAGGTCTTCGAAGTGTCCGCCCACGCCAATCCATTTGTCTTTATTTATATCATTCTTCTTGGAAACCCTGTGAAGCATGAGATACTTATCGTCCCGCTCCAGATAACACAGGGTTGTAAGCTGGCAGTTTGCAGTCATAATGTTCCTCCCATAAAACGTCTTTACTAATCATATCACAAAAGCAGGGAATCCGTACCCTGTCGGATTCCCTGCTCTCATATTACAATTCTTTATGCTGCCATTATTCCATCAGCGGATCAGCACTCCGTTCTCATCGAACTTGTAGGTCCAGAAGAGGATCCTTAATCTGCCGGTGGCCATGGTTCCGTCAGCTTTGAAATAATAGGTCTTACCATTCTCTGTAAGCCACTTGGCCCTTGCCATGTGGCCGTCTTTCTCGAAGTAGTAGGTCTTATCGCCCACCGTAACTCTTCCGGTCTGCATTATACCGTTCTCATCAAAGTAGTAGGTCAGAAGAAGAGTTCTCACAAAGCCTGTGACCATGGCTCCGTCATAGCCAAAGTATCTTGTACCCTCATTGAACTTAACGAATTTGGCCCATACAAGGCTTCCGTTTGGCCTGAAGTAATAGGTCTTGCCATCGATGACATTGAGCCCCTTTACAAGGCTTCCGTCGTTTCTGACAAAATAAGTGCTTCCAAAGCGCTTTTTCCAGTTTCCGGTTACTCCGGCCTTCTCATCGTCTCCGTCCTCAATAACGGGTTCCTCAGGCTCCTGTGGAGCTACGTAGTCACCTGTCTTATAGAGATAGAAGTCATCCCAGGCGCCCCAGGCTCCTGCCTGAGCCTTTACGCTGACTCCGATCACAACCTCCGTGCCGTCAGAAGTTACAGTGATATCTGTCACCTCAGGATTTGCCCAGTTCTGCCATCCTGTTACACCTGTATCAACTGAATACTCTTCGCCGCCTGTAACCTTTGCATAGAGCTTGAACTCTGCATTATCTCCGGCGTCTCCGCCCTCGATATAGGTTCCAAGCTTGTAGATACCTGCAGGCAGAGTCACTGTCTGCTCAGCGGTATAATCAATGTCCGCATCATCCCAGAACTTGAGGCAATAGCTTCCGGTCCTTACATTTGAACTGTCGGCCTGCCTTCCAACGCAGCTGTTTGCGTCGGTGATGGTCCACATTGTCATATCGGAGTCTTCAAATCCGGGATTAACAACGTTGTTTACGGGATTGATGGTAAGCTTGCAGGTAACATCAGCACTCTCGCCCTCTTTGATTTCAACGGTTCCCTTGATCTCATAACTTCCGATGCCTGCTGCCACTGCCGCATCAAGATCTGCACTGTTCCAGTTTACTGCAACTTCATTTTTGCTTCCGTCAGAGTAGCTTACAACCGCAGTCTCGGGAAGAACAATCTCCTGTCCCACCTCAACTGTCACATCTTCGGCTTTTACGGAGGTTACCACTACGGGAGCTGTAGCTCCTGTCCTTACGTAGTTGTAGATCATGGCAGAATCAAGAGGGTGTCCTGTAAAGTCGAACCACGCCTCATTGTCTACTGCTGATCCGCCGTACCAGGTGCCTGCATCCTTGTCATAGCCTCCTGCAAAAGAGCTTGCCCAGCCGCTTCCGTAGGTCTCCCAGATCTGCTTGTTCTGTGCAAGGACCTCAGCCGCATTCGCAGCGGATTTATCATATACCTGAACCGGGATCCATGCCGGTTCCCAGTAGAATACACCTATACCGTTCTTTGTATTTGCCACGGTATTAACCACCGCTCTTACGGCATTGGCCTGTCCCTGAACAGAAACATCATAGCTGTAGGTATCGCCGCTCTTTCCTTCGTACTCTGTATTGCCGTGTCCGTCGCCATCCTCCCAGGTATGGATATAGGAAGTCTCAGCAACCATGACCATCTTGTCATAGGTGTTTGCGATATTTGAAAGAACCGAATTCAGATTGTCTAAAGTTCCGTGCCAGTAGGGATAATATGAAGATGCAAACACATCGTAGTCAACGCCGTACTTATCAAGGTTTGATGCATAGTTTGCGTAATTGCTGCTCTTCTCGGGATTGGTGAAATGAACCGCAACCAGGATCTGCATATCCTTTTCTGATGCAACAGCCCTTACACCGCGGCTTCCGGCGGAGAATATCTTCGCCATGTTTTCCCAGGTCTTTTCACCGGCAACACCGTTGTTGGTCTCGTTGCCGATCTGTACCATTCCGACATTAACACCGCTCTCTATAAGACTCTCAAGGCTCTCTTTAGTAAATTCCTCTATTGCCTGTGCCTTCTCATCGACGCTCATATCCGCCATTGACTTAGGCACGGTCTGCTTGCCGGGATCTGCCCAGAAATCGGAGTAATGGAAATCGATAAGCACCTTCATTCCGGCATTTGTTGCCCATACGCCGATCTTTCTGGCAACCTCCAGGTCACAGTTTCCGCCGCCGTAGGAATTGCCGTTTTCATCAGCAGGATCGTTCCAGACACGGATCCTCACATAGTTGACGCCGCAGCTCTTGAGGAAATCAAAGAATCCCTGATCTGACAGCTCGTTTCCGTCGTAGTCATAGAACTTTACTCCGCTGTTTTTCTCGGCAACATAGGAGCTTACATCAACACCTGTGATAAAGTCTACGTCTGCCGCAGAAACCTTCTCAACATAGATGGGAGCCTCAACGGCTGTATCCTCTTCCTTCTCTGAAAGGGTCAAAAGAGCTATGTCATCCAGGTCACCCCAGTAGCCTGCCGGAACATTTCCCTCTATAACGACTGTAAGATCTGTGTCCTCATCAAGGGTGAACTCATCGCTATCAAGGCTATACCAGTTGTTCCAGTCTTTGGTAGCACCAAGAGGAAGTGAAACCTTCTCACTTTCCTCCTCATCAACTGCCTTAAGGGTAAGTCCCGTCTCATCAGCTTTTCCCTCAAGCTTAAGGGAAAGCTTATAGGTACCTGCCTTTACAGTACCAAGGGACTGTGAAAGTGTAAGAGCCTCCTCGGCGCTGGTGTCGTTCCAGTAGTTAAAAAAGTTTGTGGTATTTCCGGTGGCATACTGATCTGTCTTTACAAGGGTTCCGGCACTGCTGCCGTCTGCTTCGGGCATATCCACAGTCCATCCGTTTGCATCACCGGTCTCAAAATCGCCGTTTACGATGCTTCCTGAATTTGCCCAGTCATACTCAGCATCGTTTTCACCCTCAGATGCTCCGGTATTCTCCGAAGAGCTTTCGCTGCTTCCTTCGTTGCTTCCCTCATCCTCCGATGAGCCTTCGGAAGAAGCTTCACCCGATCCCTCTTCATCAGATGCGCCCTCTCCGGCATCATCCGAAGCTTTCTTTGCGATCTTTACATTGTTAGCATAGCCCCAGCCGTCCTTGGTAACTTCAAACACCAGGCTGACTGATGCGGCCTCCATATCCTCATTTGCCGAGAATTCAAGGGTACCCGTAAGCCAGTTATTGTAACCGGTAAGCTCTGTCTTCTCAGACTTTTCACCGTTTATATCCAGATAAAAAGAGGCTTTCTCACCCATACACTCGGAAGAGACCTCATAGGTTCCTTCAGAAAGCGCTATATCCTGTGAGAATGTCAAAACTCCGTCTCCCTCTCCGAACCAGAAGTTTACTCCCGTATCGGAGCCGTCCGAAGGTGCGCTCATCCACTGATCGCTTGAATAGGTAAAAGACTTTACGGAAGCGCCTGTAGCGGACCAATCGTCAACACTGACTGTCCAGCCTGCTTCGCTTCCCCATATATCTTCGGAAAAATCTTCGTTCACCAAACTGATACCGGCATCATTCGGCTCATCGGCCATAACCGTAAGAGACGACATGTTTCCAAGTACCAGCGAGGCTGCCAGCATAACGCTGCATAATCTTTTTAATACATTCCTCTTCATTTCATTTCCTCCCAAATTCCAAATCTCGTCGCGCGCTTTGCGCAACTTTTGCGCAACATGGTTTGTGAGCAGAAAGCCATGTCAGCACACAAAAATGGACCCATAGACTATCCTAGTCCACAGGTCCTCGTTTTTCAATTGAACGGTTGATACAATTTCGTCATGTCCCAATTGTAAAAAAAGTATAAACACCGCATATTTACTGATGCGCAACCAAGCGCAACTTTCGCGGTTTTTTATGGGCATTTTGCATAAATCACATTAACCCCCGTCGTAGAATACCTCTTTATGCCAGAACTTTACCTGAAGTTCATTCTTGCTCACCTTCCCCGACAGGAAATCTCCGCTGACAAGATCTGCCGGCAGATCCTTAACTCTCTCGTACAGCTCTTTTGTGTCTATCCCGGTAAATATCAGGTCTTTTCCAAGCTCTTTGATCATAGCGCATCTGTTCCTTAGCATCATGTCAACCTTATCATCCATTATGCCCCGGTAATGCCTTCCCACATTTATGACAACCCCTTTGAATTTTTCCATGCTGCTGGGATTAAGCCCAAGAAAACCGGCTTCATCATTTATCAGGAAAAAGTTGATACCCATCTTAAGGAACTGATCTTCCACAACATCTATAACATCCGGAGCCTGCATCACTATGGTATCGCTCACATCAATGACCAGATCGCGGGGATTGACTTCATATTTCTCCACCAGCTCTTTTACCTTGCCGGCAAAGTCGTTCTTAAGCACCTGAACGGAGATTATATGTATGGCCAGGACTCTTATATCCCCTTCCTCCTTGCTTCGCTCAAGACCCATCTTCAGGAATTTGATGGCGGCATCGGTCATCCTGTATTGAAGTTCCACACTGAAATCGGATTTTTGGGCCGCAGCGTTGAACTCGCTGAAGTGAACCTCCCCCAGTACGCTGTCCTTCAGAGTCAAAAGCGCTTCCGCAGAAACAATAGATCTTGAAGCCTTATGGTATACCGGTCTGTATAACACCCGGAAATTATCCTCGTTGATCCCCCGGACAATTGCTTTGTCCACCTCCATTCTTCGAAGGATGAAATCAAGATCGGCTCCCCGGTACAGGATCTTGTCTGTTTCATCTATATCCGCCTCCGATAAAAGCAGGATATCGTCCACATTATCAAATTCCTCGGGGCATTTTACGCAGAAGATCTTCACCTTGATATTCATGGAACCGTTTGAGATGTCCCAGGCATCCTCAAACCTGTCTCTGATCTTTAAAAGAACGCTGCTGATCTCATCCTGAGTTGCCTCGGGACATACCAGGAAGAAATGCCCTCCCGTGGTCCTGTAGGTCTCGTACTCGTTTCCAAGGCCGATAAGAAAGTCCGCTATCCTTGTCAGGATCAGGTCATAGTTTTCATATCCGGTTATCCTTCTGTAGGCCTCCGCATTTACTACACGAACGCATATAACGTTGAATTCTTTTTTGACCAAAAGAGCGCTCTTTAAGTCGTGGACAAGAGCTGTCTTATTTCTGGCACTGGTCTTATAGTCATTCCTGCTGTCCTCGTTTTCTATCATTATCATGACTCCAAGAAACCCCATGGCCTCTGTCATGAGCTCGCACTGTACGTCAGGGAAAAGCATCTGCACAATGGTACCTGTAATCGCAAGACCCAGAAAATAGAACAGAGCCACCTTCTGAATGATATGCATGCTGTTCCAGTATTTTGCAAGCAGATAAAAGCAGGAAAAAAGATATATTCCGCTTACAAGATACACTATATAGATCGCAGGTCCTCTGTAATATCTAAAATTATCATCCCAGCTAAAGATAAGGCGGGTAAAGGGGTTGGAAAGTATGATGATTTCGATGGCTATGACGGGAATAAGCTTAAAGATGAGTCTGCGCTTTGCAAGGGTGTTATACACATCGCACACTATCATGATATATACCCAAAAGACGGGAATCAGAAGAAAATGCGTCATATAATACAGATATTTGCAGATGTAACTGACAAAAAATCTCACATTTCGGGAGGCGTGAATAACTACTGCAATCTCGGAGCCGATGCTGGTGACACACCCGATGAGGGTTATGATGATAAGAGCATCAAAAAGACGACTGCGAAGCCTTCGATTTTTGCCTGTTCGCATCACAGCCGTATAGAAAAGACAAGTTAAGCTTACCATCACAGCAGCTATCCTAAAGGACAGATCTCTCACAGGTCCTCCATTTACCATATTTTTCTCCGGAAATCTTAATCTTTGCTTTTCCTGAAAAATTTCTCCAGTGTTGCCAAAAGCTTATCCTTTGATATTGTTTTCAAAAGATAATCTGCCGGTTTAAGGGAGATAACATCCGTCACGCTCTTTCGATCGTTCTTTCCCGTAAGGAACATAACGGGAGTTGAATTGGAAAAAGACTCGCTTTTTAGCATCTCCATTACCTTCGGGCCGTCAAGTACAGGCATATCATAATCAAGAAGGATAAGATCCGCCTTGTTGGTGGCAAGCCAGGCCACAGCCTGTGTGCCGGAATTGGCCATACCCACACGGTAGGTGTCCTTAAGCCACTCTCTTACCATCTGAAGATAGGTAAGATCGTCGTCAACTATCAGAATGCTCTTCCTTCTGCGATGCTCATATTCATCATCGGTAACTATCATGATCTTGCTCATGAGATCTGACATATCAAGTGGCCTTGATATCTCAAAGGAAACATCCTCCTTGGGCACATATCTGTGAACAAACTCAAAGGCGTCCTTATCTCCTATGACCATAAGGATCATGTTCTCGTACATGCACAGATCCTTGAGATATACCATGGCATCACTGTGCTTGTCCGTCTCCGTATCGGTATAGAGCAGGATAAGGCAGCTGCCCTTCCATTTTGCATTCAGTGAAGCCACGGTAAAATCTGCTTCCTCCAAAATGAAATTGGCATCCTTGAGCGTATTCTTTATGGCATTCACCAGAAACGTCTCCTCGTTTCTTACCAGTAGGATTTTCTTATTAAACATAATTTACTCCTGCGCGCTTAGGCCTTCGGATGCAAGGCTTGAGATCTGATCCCACTGAAGCTTGTAAGCCATGTTTCCGATGCTCCGCATTCTTTTTTCATCTTCCTCCGGAAGGCGATATTTCTTAACAGAGTCCAGCACAAAGGTAAGTGTATCGTAATCCAGACTTCTGCTTACCTCTATTATCGTCTGATAGGCGTCCTTCATCTGAGCAGGAGTAATATCCTCCTTCTTAGATTCATCCTGCAGACCCTCCGCCTCACCTGCTATCTTTGGCACCATGGAAAGACACTTCTTTACCGCCAGATGTAGTCCGAGAAGCTCTTCCTGGCAGGCCCTAATGGTTTCCGTGTCATTGTCGACTCCGGCTTTCTCCAGCATCTCCGCCATCTTCGAGAGTTCTTTTGCCCCGATGGTCCTGCTGGTGCTCTTAAGAGAATGAACATAACTTGTATAATCCTTGAGGTTTCCGGAATCAAAGGCTTCCTTTATATTGCTCTCGATCATGTCCGCCGACTCATAGTAAACCTTGAGAATAGCCAGATAGCTGTCGGCGTTGCCGCAGTTCTTAAGGCCTTCTTCCACATCGATGCATTTCAGATCATCAAGCCACCCGGGCCTGTCCTCACCCTCGGCAGGCTTAGGAGTATGGTCTCCTTCTTCATCTTCTGCAGGATCCGATGTAAGTATCACTTTTTCACCCGGCAGGAACTTTATCATGGTCTCTTCCAGCTTGTCGCTCTCGATGGGCTTACTTAAGTAATCATCGAAGCCCTCTCTTATAAAGTTCTCCCTTGCTCCCGTTATGGCATTTGCGGTAAGGACTATTACGGGTGTCTCCCTGTTGGGACTATCCGTATCCTTCTTCATAAGAGCCAGCGTCTCGATCCCGTCGAGCTCAGGCATTCTGTAATCCAGGAAAATAATGTCATACTTTTCGTTATGCTGCTTCTCAAGGCACTCTGCGCCGCTTCTTGCGGATTCCACTTTGACCTGCGTCTGCTTAAGAAGCTCTTTGATCACCACGTGATTCATGGGGGTATCGTCCACCACAAGGATCTTTGCATCAGGAGCTGTGAACCTCTCCTTGTACTCCTTGTGATCTGCGGCAGTGTGTGAAAGCCTTGTTGTGAAATCTCCCAAAGGATCATCGCTTAGGATCTTCTGAGGCAGGTTCATGATGAAGGTGGATCCTTCGCCGTAGGTGCTCTCCACCTGTATGTTACCTCCCATAAGATCCAGCAGTGAGCTGGTAATGGCAAGTCCCAGACCGCTTCCTTCCACGGTCTTGTTCTTGTCTATATCAAGTCTCTTGAACTTGTCAAAGAGTTTTTGCCTGTCTTCTTCTTTTATTCCGATGCCCGTATCCTTGACGATTATATTAAGGACTATGGAGTTGTCGAAATTTCTTTTCCCTGTGATCCTGAGTCGCACATACCCCTCTGTGGTGTATTTGACAGCGTTGTTCAGGACGTTGACCATGATCTGACGAAGACGCATCTCGTCGCCAAAGAGAGTAGAGGGCAGATCGTCATCTATGTCGAATACAAGGTCCAGATTTTTCTGCTCAGCCTTGATGTGCACCATGTTATAGACATCGTTTATAACCGAGCCAAGGTCATAGGCAGCCTCATTGATCTCCATGCTCCCCGCCTCGATCTTTGAGAAGTCCAGGATATCGTTGATAAGGGACAAAAGAGTTCTCCCCGCCCCCTCAATGTTTCTGGCATATTCAAGGATCTTCTCATCCCTGCACTCCCTAAGAATCACCTCATTCATGCCAAGAACCGCATTTATGGGGGTTCTGATCTCATGAGACATATTGGCAAGGAATGCACTTTTGGCATCGCTGGCGGCCTTGGCTCTTCTCTCCTCCATCCTGGCAAGCTCGGTTGCACGAAGGATTGCGATGAACTCGTTCTTGGTGATGGGGTCCGAGAAATACCGGCCCTTGAGATAGTCAGCCTTTACTCCATTGATACTGTCAAGCCTCTCCTGAGAATCAACCTTATCGATAAGGATTATCTTACCCATCTGATTCATTATCTTCAGGCGGTTTTCCATGATGATCTTGTTCTGGGTAGGCCTTCCCCCTGTCTGTGCCACCAGTGAGGCATCCACCTTGGCACCTTCAAAGGAAAGGTTGGATACAGACTGCACGTTAAAGAAACCGGTTCCGTATTCATCAATAAAGAACCTTATTCCGTCGGCTTCAAGCTTTGTCATTACATTGCCAAGAACGTCCTGCTCAGTGGATGCGGCGGTCTCGGAAATATCAAAAACAACCTGAGAAGGACGTACACCGTACTTGCTTAAAAGTTCCCGAACTCTGGATATGAAATCCGCTTTGATCAGCTGTACCGAAGAAAGTCCGATCTCGATGAACTCCAGTCCCATCTCCTCAGCGATGCCGCCCCCAAGGAAATACATGGAGTTCTCCATGGTATACCAGCCCAGCTCCTCGATGATGCCGGTCTGCTCCGCAATGGGGAGAAATTCCTTGGCCTTTATCTTTCCAAGTTCATTGTCTTCAAACTCAAGCACTGCCTGGGCTGCGCAGATTGAAAGATCATTCTTGGTATAGATGGGTTCAAACATTACCCTGAAGTTGTCACCGCCAATACCTCTTTTAACCGCCTTCTCAATCTCAGCACGCCTTAGAAGGAAGTCCAGGTCGTCGCGGCGAAGTGCATGGTCATAATCTTCCTCTATGGTGCTGTCGGAGAGGAACAGAAGGTACTCAAGAGATCCAAACTGATCCGGGGAGGAGGCCTGAAGCACCAGGGTCTTAAGAAGCACCTTATTCTCATCTCTTTCCCACTCGGACTTGAATCTGCCATAGATTTTCTCCGAGATCATATCGGCTGCGGGCTGGGTGATCTCCGGGCATACCAGCACAAAGCAGTCAGAGCCAACTCTGTAGACATCAAACTTTGGATCGAAGGAGGCAAGGTAAGCGACGATATCCGTAAGTATAGCCTCAAATTCCTCATATCCCGTGATCTTTCGATATACATCCGCATTGGTTATCCTTATGCATATGGTAAAGAACTGTCTGCCGTACTTAAAATAGCTGCTGATGTCCCTGATAAAGGCGTTCCTGTTGTAAGCCTCGGTGGGTTGATCCAGCCTGTCTTCATCATTTTCTATAACTATCATCAGACCCATCAGAGCAATGGCTTCGCATAGGAGTTCTATGTTGATCTGGGTGACGATCATCTGCAGGAGAGTTCCCACGATCACTACAACAAAGAAATATATAAGAGTTACCTTTTTGAGGTATTTAAGAATATTCCAGTACAGATAAAGAGCCACAATGGCAAAAAGCACATAAAAAGCAGCCTGGAGATAGGCGATGTAAACGCCGGGCCCCCTGTGATAGCGCAGTTCACTGTCGTATCTGTAAACTAAATGGGTAAAGGGATTTGTAAGAACAATGATCTCAAGAATATAGAAAGGAACTGCCAGAATGATCTGTGCAGTTCTTGAGAATCTGTAGGACACATTGCAGACCATGACGATGTACAGGGCAAACATGGGAGCAATGGCGAAGTGGGTCAAAAAGTACAGGAAGTGAAGCACATTGATAGATATGCTCTTTATCTCATAAGCCAGTCCGCTGTTTAGTATAAACTCACCAGAAATAACCGTAGCTGCGTCCAGGATCACAATTACGACAAAAGAAATAAATAACTTATTCTGAAACCTCAGCTTCTTTTTCATTACCAGCGTGTAGAAAAGACACGTGACGGAAACGATGATAGCTGCAAGGTTAAATGTTACGCTGCCTACTCCGGAAACATCGATCATAGGTAAAACCTCTGGGCAGAAAAGCAAATCCCTTATGCGGGGATAAGGTCACGATACCATCTAAGTGCCTCCAGATATGAGTTGTAAATGTGGTCCATATCCAGATCATCAAGGACCATGAGCCTGGATACTTCCGTCCAGTCTGCGTCCTCGTAGCGTTTTATGAAATACAGGATTTTGGCAAAATCGCCTTTTTCTTCAAGGAGAGCATCTTTGACGTTCTTTGATACCTGAACCATACCAAGAGCCTCTTCCATGGTTTTATCCAGCATGATATCAAGGGCAGAGAAAAGCCCCATGATAAACAGCTCCTGGCTCTGCATGGCCAGTCCAAAGTCTTTTGCGATATTCTCGGCAAACTTTGCCCTTATCATAACGAGCCTTACAATCTCGCTTGGCTTGTCGGCGCACAGCTCCTTGGTGACCGCAGTGTTGATCCATCTCTTTAATTCTTTCTGGCCAAGCATGGCTGCTGCGTGTCTTATGGATGTGATCTCGGAGTTAAGAGCCATCCTGTTGACTATTTCGAGAAGTGAGATAACAAGAGCAGGGTCTTTTCCGATAACATCCGCAGCGTCGGTCAGATCGTAATCCGGAGCATTTACCACATTAAGAAGCTCGATGTAGTTAACCTTAAGGGGGCTGACTTCGGTCTCGGATTTCATAATGGGCATCCTGAAGAAGCTTCCCTCATAGAGATCATACCCGCCGTCCTTAACCAGTTCGTCGTACTGCTCTTTGGTGTCCACGTTAACGGCGCAGAGCTTGATATTCGGATACCGGGACTGGAAATATATCTTGGCCTTGGCAATATCGATCTTCATGTGGTCAAGAAGTATGTAATCGCAACGGGAAAGAATCTCCTTGTAGGGTTCAAAGCAGGAGATGGGAAGCTTTCTCATGGCCAGCTTATAGCCCTGCTCCTTGAGCTCCTTCACCCTCTTAATGAAATTATCCTCTGCGAGAATTGTATTATCCATCAGCAGTACGACCTTAGTTGCCGGAACGGTGCACTGCAGACCTATTTCTGAAAATATGGAAAATTGATTGACGGGAACAAATACTTCCTTGCCCCCTGACAAAGTGGCAACGCCCATACTGCTAACTACCTCAAGTTCGCTAACGGTTCCGGCGCCGTCAAATCTTGCTCCGCCCATAAGACTGGGATTTAAAAAGAGATTCTCCTTGCGGGCAAAAACAGAATATGCGCAAACAGTCATCTTGTCATCAAAAAGAGGTATCAAAGTAGCAAGCATAAAATTCTCCTTTCAACTACTGCAAAGACATACTCCCACTTATCTATATTTTACCCCATCGGATTGATTAAACAAATTATTTTTTTATAAAATTCCGTCAATAATGAGCCAAGCGCTTACAATCAAAAAGGTATCCTCCGAGTTCACTCGAGAGGACACCTTTTTGTTTGTAAGCATTCGGCGATAAGCCGAAGCCGTCAAGGCCTGTGGCCTTGACGGGCTTGGATTTTTAGGTTTTGAAAGCCGGCCACAGGCCTTGACGGCTTGAATCTTTAGGTTTTGAAAGCCGGCCTGTGGCCTTGACGGCTTGGATCTTTAGTATATTGAAAGCCGGCCACAGGCCTGGGTCATTAGTATGTTGTCTTGTCGATTATGTATCTGGGCCGCCCCTTCACTTCCTCGTAGATCTTGGAGATGTAGAACCCGATAACTCCAAGTCCCAGCATGATAAAAGAGCCTGTGAAGCACTGAAGGATAATGACTGTGGTGAAACCTTCCTGAGCCTTGCCTTCAAAGAAGGTAACCAAGGCTTCCACCGTTGCTCCAAGGCCCACCACAAAGACGATAAGTCCCATGATGGTCACCAGCTGCATGGGTGCAGATGAAAAGGATGCTATATTGGTCAGCGCATATTTGATCAGGGACTTGGTGCTCCACTTGGAGACTCCGGCTTCCCTCTCTCTTACGTCATACTCCACCTGTACGGACTTAAATCCGATCCAGGAAGACAGAGCCCTGAAAAAGGCATTCTTCTCGTTCATGTTAAGAAGAACATTCATGGCCTTTCTGTCAATAAGCTTGAAATCCGAGGCCCTTGACATATCAAAGCCTGCCGACTCACTCATGATGCTGTAAAAGCTCTTTGCCGCAAATCTGTGAAGCCCGCTCTCTCTTCCGCGGCTTCTCTTGACGCCCTCCACTATCTCATAGCCCTGTTCCCAGAGCCTGTACATCTCAACGATCTTCTCCGGGGGATGCTGAAGGTCACAGTCGATAACAACACAGCAGTCTCCCTTAGCCTCGGAGATACCGGCAAAAATTGCTGACTCCTTGCCAAAGTTACGGGAAAAACATATGCCCTTTACATTGGTATTGGAAGCTGCTGCAGCGCTGATCTCCTCCCAGGTGGAATCCTTGGAGCCGTCATTGACAAAAAGCAGCTCATGGGAAATGCCGGCGTCATTAAGGGTTTTATCTATTACGGATACCGTGGTGGGTATCATCTCTTCTTCATTATATGCGGGAATTACAACGGATAGCACTTTAAATCCGCTCCTTTCGTGCTTGATTAAAGTCTTTGCACATTATATCATAGATTATAAGGTATTTCTATTAACATCAGACAGGGGGAACAGCTATGGCTCAAAACGAAATGTTAGCTATGATACTGGCCGGCGGTCGTGGAAGCAGATTGAAAGACCTTACCACAAAAGTTGCCAAACCGGCAGTATTCTATGGTGGAAAATATCGTATCATAGATTTTCCGCTCAGTAACTGCGCCAACAGCGGTATTGACGTTGTCGGCGTTCTGACTCAGTACGAATCCGTTCTTCTCAACAGTTATGTAGCACAGGATGGCCGCTGGGGTCTCGACTCCAAGGACAGCGGTGTATACGTTCTTACTCCTCGTGAGAAAGCTGATGAAGGTCTGGATGTCTATCGCGGCACAGCTGATGCCATTTCACAGAATATTGATTTCATCGACACCTACGATCCCGAGTATCTTCTTATTCTTTCAGGCGACCACATCTACAAGATGAATTACGCCAAGATGCTTGAGTACCACAAGGCCATGAACGCCGATGCCACCATCGCGGTTCGCGGAGTTCCCATGAAGGAAGCAAGCCGTTTCGGTATCATGAATACTGACGGCAATGGAAGGATCGTGGAATTCGAAGAGAAGCCCGCTAAACCCAAGAGTAATCTTGCATCCATGGGTATCTATATCTTTACCTGGAAACCTCTTCGCAAGATGCTTGTTGAGGATATGAAGAATCCCAATTCCAATCACGATTTCGGTAAGGATATCATCCCAAAGATGCTTAAGGACAAGAAGGGGCTTTTTGCTTATGAGTTCAAGGGATATTGGAAGGATGTGGGAACCATCGATTCCCTCTGGGAAGCAAATATGGATCTTCTCGATCCCAAAAACCCTCTTAGTCTTAACGATTCCTCATGGCTTATCTACACCGAGGATGTATCCACTCTTCCTCAGTACATAGGTAAGGATGCCAAGATCAACTGCGCATATATCACCCAGGGTGTCCGGGTTGAGGGAAGTGTTACCAAATCCGTTCTTTTCACCGGAGCAGTTGTGGAAAAAGGCGCAAAGGTAATCGACAGTGTACTGATGCCGGGAGTTGTGGTTGAAGAAGGTGCCACCGTGACAAGAGCCCTTGTTGCGGAGAATGTCAGGATCGGCGCAGGAGCCAGGATCGGATCCAAAAAAAGCGAGAGTATTGAACTCGTTGCTAAAAATGTGAAAGGAGGAACAAAATAATGGCAGTTAAAGCTTTTGGTATAGTTTCCTCCCCGGATAACAGCGTTCATGTAGAAGGCCTTCAGGACTACCGTCCCATAGGTGCTTTCTCATTCCTCGGAAGATTCCGTGTTATCGACTTCCCTATTTCCAACATGAGCAACAGCGACATCAACAGGATCCAGGTATATGTTCAGTCCCGCCCAAGATCCATCGCTGAGCACGTTGGTTCCGGAAGACATTACAACATCAACAGTAAGCGCGGTAAGATACAGCTTCTTTTCTCAGAGAACAGCTCTTCCCGCTCAATTTACAACAACGATATTTCGGCATACCTGGAGAACATCGATATCATCCAGCGTATGCACCAGGAGTATGTTATCATTGCTCCCAGCTATATGGTTTACAAGCAGGATTACAGACAGCTTCTTGAAACCCACGTAGCTTCCGGCGCAGATATCACTCTCCTCTACCATAAGGTAGATAATGCCCGTGAATACTTCAAGAACTGCCACACTCTGTCCCTCAACAGACAGAAAGGTGTTCAGTCCATCGGCAAGAATATGGGCACAGCCAAGGACAAAAACATCTTCATGGAAACCTACTGCATGAAGAGAGACACCTTCGTTCAGCTTGTTAAGGATGCCAGCTGGGAGTCCTCCATCTACACCCTTTCCGATATTGTAAACATCAAGTGCAAGGATCTGGATGTAAGAGGCTATCAGCACAAAGGTTACTTCGCAACCCTGACAAGTCTTAACGACTATTTCAATGCTTCTTTGGAGCTTCTCAATTATGATATCGCCAGCGATCTGTTCAGAGCAGAGTGGCCTATCTATACAAGGACCACCGACTCCTGCCCTACACAGTACTTCGAGAGTTCCAAGGTATCCAATTCCTTTGTAAGTAATGGCTGTCTCATAGAGGGAACCGTTGAGAATTCCATCATCGGCCGTGGTGTAGTCATCAAGAAGGGCGCCGTGATCAAGAACTCCATCGTTCTTGCTTACGCCACCATTGAAGAGGACATCCGCATCGAGAACGCCATCCTGGATAAGTGGGCCCACATAATCCACGCCAAGGAGATCATTGGCGAACCCGACGCCCCGCAGTATATTAAGAGACAGGATACGCTCTAAATGTACGCTCTAAATGAGCCACGCAGGACAATAAGGAAGCAGCTGTGAGAGTGCTTGCACTCTGTCACAGCTGCTTTTTTATTGGACTATGCGGCGAATGCCGCGATAACGAGAAGCCGCAAAGCGGTTTCGAGTTTACGCGTGGCTCATTTATCTTCCGGCTTATGCGGCGAATGCCGCGATAACGAGGAACCGCGAAGCGGTTTCGAGTTTACGCGTGGCTCATTTATCTTCCGGCTTATGCGGCGAATGCCGCGATAACGAGAAGCCGCGAAGCGGTTTCGAGTCTGCCCGGGGCTCGTGTCTGTTGCCCCGGGACTCATTTAGTGCCCGTCTTACACTTATTTCTCTTCGTCCTCTTTTTTCTTTCTTCCTGTAAGGAAAAGAAGGATTGCTGCTGCAGCTGCTGCAACGATTGCAAAATATCTTGCTGCTGCGTTTGTGGGATCATCAGTCCTTCCTCTTCTTGCTCCGAGAACTGCTGCCCCGTCACGGCCTCTCTGCTCGCCGAGAACTGCAGGAACCTCAGTTGCTACAACAGGGGTAGATGCTGTAGGTGTAGGAGTATCTATAATCGTTGTAGGCTCATCTCCGGGAGGAGTGGGAGGTGTAGGAGGAGTAGTTCTTCTGGTCACCGTAAGTGTTCCGAAGATTCTGTTGATCTCGTAGTTCTTAAGATCTGTTCCCTCTCCTGCCACTACTGTAAAGGTGTTCTTGCTGCTTCCTACCTGGGTCTGTGAACCGGTTACGTCATAGCTTATCTCGTCTCCGATACCCCAGCTTCTGTTTGCTGTAACGGTTCCGTTTTTAAGAGGAGTTCCGTCATATACTTTCTGTGAGCTTCCGGATTCAACTTCCATAATTCTGGGAGTGATCTTAAGGATTCCGTCGGTTATAACAGGATCTGCAAACTGGGCATCCATATTGTGACCCTCAAGGTCTTCAATATGCATTGTTCCTGTTACTGTAAGAGGATACTCTCCAACGTTTCTCTGTGCCTGATCGATGGAAAGTCCCATAACTTTGTAGGTTACTCCGTCGATGGTAACTGTAGGATCCTTAGCATCGTCATCGGCTGCACCTGCTGTAAGAGGCTTAAGAATTCCGGTAAAGAAGTTTACTATGTTCTGAGCTGCACCTTCCTGTGCCTTAACCTGCTTGCCGCCTGCTACGTTATAGCCAAATCCGCTGAATACCTCGCCGGTGTATTCCTTAGTCACATCATCTACTGTAACTGTGATGGTGTACTTCTCGCCATCAGGTCTGTCTGTAATCTTCAGGAAGCCGTCAGTTACTTCGAAGGTTACGTTGAAGTTCTCGTCCTTGTTGCCGAATGCTGTGTCTACAAGTCCCATATCGTAGGTACCCGGAAGTGTTCCTCTTGCAACTGCCTCGCCGTCGTATGTTACGGATGCATTCGCATCGTACAGCTCGTTGTCAGCTTCAAGTGTATATCCTTTTACCTCATATTCAGATCCGTTGTAGATTTCTTCTCTTGTATTACCTTTTACGGTTACCGTTACTTCAAGAGGCTCTACAGTGATGAATCCGTCTTCTTCGATTACAAAGCTTACATTTGAGAAGTTGGGATCGGTATTTTCAAACAGATCCTTATCCAGTCCCATCTGAGTGGTTCCGGCATCTGTTCTTGCAGCTGTTGCATCGCCGTTGTACTTAACCTTTGTTACATCGTAGAGCTGATTATCTGCTGTAAGATCATATCCTGTTGCTGTCTGCTCTTCTCCTGTGTAGGTAACCGTATCATTGTGTCCCTTCACGGTAACTGTTACAGATATAGGATTTACAGTGATATATCCGTTATTTACTACGAAGGTTACTTTCTTGAAGTTGGTGCTGATGTTTGTAAAATCAGCTTCCTTCATGGTCATATCGGTTGTTCCGGCGTCAGTTCTTGCTGCCTTTGCCACTCCGTTGAAGGTGAAGTCTTTTTCTGTGTATAGCGGATTGCTGAACTCAACTTCGTATCCCTCTACTGACTGCTCCTGGCCGTTATAATCAACGGTATTGCTGTGTCCTGTGATAGTGACAACTACTTCGTCTACAGGAACGATGGTCATGTAACCGTCTGTTACATTGAAGGTTACTGTTCCAAAGTTTGTTGTATTAAGGTTTTCAAACTGAGAAGCATCAAGGCCCATCTGTGTGGTGCCTTCATCTTTCCTGCTGGCAATTGCACTGCCTGTAAACTTAAAGTAATCTCCCTTGTACAGGTCATTGAGGATTTCTACATCATATCCGCTTACGGTATGTGTCTGACCATCGTAGGTCTTTGTATCATGGTGGCCGGTGATATTTACCGTTACATCAATGGGAGTGATCTCCATCTCACCGTCGGTTACATTGAAGGTTACATCCTTAAAGTTTTTATTGGTGTTTGTGAACTGGCCTGCTGCAAGGCCCATAGGATATGTGCCTGCATCTGTTCCCTTAGCCTCATCGGTTCCGCTGAAGGTAAAGTCAGCTTCTGTATAAAGATCTGTATCTATCCTTACAGTATAGCCGCTTACGCTCTGTTCCCGGCCGTTATAAGGCTTGCTGCCCTTTGCACCTGTAATGTTTACAGTTGCAGTGATCGGTGTGATCTCCAGGCTTCCATCCTTAACTATGAAGGTTACTCTTACGAAGTTAGGATTTGTATTCTCAAAGCCTGCCTGTGTAAGGCCCATAGGATATGTGCCTGCATTTGTTCCCGATACGCTGTCAGATCCTTTATAGGTAAAGTCGTTCTCTGTGTAGAGAGGATTTGTTATCTCTTTTACCTCATATCCGGATACTGTGTACTCTGATCCGTTGTAAGGCTTGCTGTCCTTATTTCCTTCGATATAAACCGTTGCGGATGCAGGTGCTATCTCGATAGATCCGTCTGTTACGTTGAAGGTTACTGATGAGAAGTTAGGATTCTCTGCTGCGAACATCGAGCTCTCAAGGCCCATAGGTGTTGTTCCCACATCTTTTCTCTTAGCAGAATCTGTTCCTGTAAAGACTATATCTTCTTCAGGTAAAAGACCTCCTACAACCTCTACGTCATATCCTGTAACTTCATGTTCCTGTCCGTCATAGGTCTTTTTATCTGTGTGACCTGTGATATTAACTGTTACCGGAACAGGATTGATCTTGATCCAGCCGTCTGTTACATTGAAGGTTACGGTTGCAAAGTTCTCATTTGTATTTGTGAACTGTCCTGCTGCAAGACCCATATCATAGGTTGCAACGTCTGTTCCCTTTGCTGTGTCATTACCGCTAAAATCAAAGTAATCTTCTGTGTACAGAGGATTGGAGATATTTGTTACTTCATATCCTGTTACGCTGTGCTCTTCACCATCGTAGTCTGCATAACCTGTATTACCTGTAATGGTTACTGTTACATTGATGGGATTGATGGTCATTGATCCATCATTTACTACAAAGGTTACATTCTCGAAGTTGCTGTTATTGTTGGTGAACATGGACTCTTTAAGTCCCATGCCTGTGGTACCTGCTATGGTTCTCTTAGCTATATCCTCACCGGAGAATGTGAAGTCTTTCTCTGTATAAAGAGGATTGCTTATCACTACATCATAGCCGGATACGCTGTGCTCCTGACCATCATAATCCTTGGTATCACTGTGGCCTGTGATGGTTACAACTACGTCGCCAACCTTTGTAATGGTCTGGTAACCGTCTGTTACGTTAAAGGTTACAGTTGCAAAGTTCTCATTTGTATTGGTGAACTGGCTTGCTGCCAGGTTCATCAGTGTGGTGCCTTCGTTGGTTCTTGCTGCCTTTGCCTCGCCGCTGAAGGTGAAGTCATCTTCTGTGTAAAGGCTGCCGGGAATCTCCACATCATATCCTGTTACAACATGTTCCTGTCCGTCGTAAGGATCTGTTGAGAAGTGTCCCTTGATGTTTACTGTGATGTCGATAGGTGTTATGGTCATAGATCCGTCAACTACTGTAAAGGTAGCTGCGTAGTTGGGATCTGTATTGGAGAACTGGCCTGCGCTAAGGCCCATGTCAGTTGTTCCCTTATCCTTACGTGTTGCAGATGCTGTTCCGGAGAATGCTATTTTGGAAAGATCATATGCCGCAACATCTGCTGTAGCGGTGTAACCTTCTACTGTGTGGTCTTCGCCGTCATAAGCCTTTGAATCCTTGTTACCTGTAATCTTGATGTTTACTGCAACAGGAGTGATCTTAAGTTCACCGTCGGTAACATGGAATACAACCTTCTTGAAGTTGGGATTTTCGCTTACGAAGCTCTCCTCTGTAAGACCCATGTAATAGGTGTCTACGTCGGTTCCCTTTGCGATATCAAGTCCGGCTTCTTTAAGCTTTACGTCTGAAGGTGAGAATCCGCTGCCTGAAGGATAGTCATGTCCTCCAACCTTGTACTCAATCTTCTTAACTGTAAATCCGGATACCTGCTGCTCGCTTCCAGTGTAAGGTTTTGTATCCTTTGCGCCTTCGATGTAAACATGTACAACTACCTGAGGTTTCCATACTGCGTAAAGAATATTGGCTGAAGGATTGTCGGGATTATTGTTGTTATCTGCAATTACATATTTACCGTCAAATCCAACCTGAACCTCTCCTGCATCTGCAGCCGCCTTATTTATATTCCATCCGATAAGATCGTAGCCTTCTCTTACAAATCCATTGGATTCTGCATCAGCCTTACTCCATACAGGAACGGCTTCATTAACAAAGAGCCGGTGTCTTGCATCTCCTTCTCCAATCTCACTGATGGTTACAGGGCTTCCGCCGCCGCCATTGGGATGATAGGTAAAGCTTGTATGAAGATCATCGGGGTTAAGTCCCGTAGGAACGTAATCAGCTCTGAGTGTTACATAGGACTTTCCGTCAGATCCGGGTGCAATGTAGTCATCAATGATATTAAAAGTGCTGTTAGGATAATACCTTGCTACCTCATTGCCATCCTTATCAAGAAGCATCCATCCAACAAAGGTGAAGTCCTCTTTATAAGCGGGAGCTGTTACAACTACTGCCGAGTCTGCTGCATAGAGATGTCCGTCAAGTGCATCAGGATTTATGGTTCCGCCATTGGCATCGTATTTAATGTATACGCCTCCGGTCTTTCTCCACTTGGCATAGATCTTTACATCTCCTGTAACATTAGCATAATCATAAGGCTGATCTTCCTTTGGCCCATCTGCAAAGAACCATCCTACCAGATCATATCCTTCTCTTTCGAATCCCATAAGAGCATCTCTGGATATCTCTGCATTGTAATAGGGCTTGAAGTCTGTGCTCTGGTTATTGGGATGTGTTACGCTGTCATATCCTGTATCTGTAGCTATGTCCTTGTCGCCATCAACGTTAAGGTCAAGAAGGGCCCGATAGCGGGCTTTTGTAAATACAACATATACGCAGACATTATTTGAAGGCATTGTCCTGTCATTGCCCCAGACAAATATGTCTTTTCCCTGAGGATCTGCGTACAGGATAGGATTTCCCTGACCATCAGTCTTTACCTTGTATCCTGCCGGTGCAGTTACGTTCTTAGCCTCGTTCCTTACCGTGGTCTCCATAGCTGAGAACGGCTTCTCATACAGTGTGTCATAACCTTTTACCAGTACAGGTGTTGTTCCTGTTGGATCGCCGGTAGCGGGATCTACAGGCTCAACTGCCTTCATAAGGTCAAACTGGTATGTTTTTCTCATGTAGCGAACATAGAGATTAGTGGTCAAACTTGTGCTATTTCCCGCACTGGTATTATGCCAGGTTCTTCCGTCTGAGGAATACTGGACAACTTCAAATCCATTATACTTATTAGTAAAGTTGAACGGCGCATCTTTATCACCTTTGGTCTGATTAGCAAGTATCGTATACTGACCATTCAGATCCTGCTTATAATGGCGAATAGTAGCGCTTCCTGCTGAAGTAGAATTACTGTAATAAGTTATTGTATATCCCTGCACTCCCGTAGGCGGGATAAAAGCATCCAGGAACGTTGTGATTGTCTGGCTGCCATTGGGATTATTTCTTTTCCAAACTCTTTCGCTTGGCCATGTATAGTTTTGACTTGCTAATGTCTGTCCGAACAGGCCTACCATCTGAGGGCAATTATCATATGGTCCAAGATCACTTCCCCATGTATTAGTGAGTCTGAAATTGATGGTAACAACTTCTCTGTCATAATATACATTTACAACAGTGGTACCCTTGGCAGCGATCTTATTACCAAGTTCAGCATCGGAGTTTACTACTTCCCATGTTAAATACTTAAAGCCTTTATAGGTCTTTCCTGTGGCTCCGCTTAGCATTCCCTGAGTGATCGTGGTTCCTGCATTGTAGTTTGATACTACGAAACTTTCCTCGTAGTCATATGTCTTTTCCGCCGAATTAGCCTTATCATTTATGGACTGCTTCTTGATGATCACTGTGAAGCTTGCAGGACCTGTTGACCATCCGGCGTAGAGTGTGATGTTGCCTGTAAGCGGGTTGTTCCAGTTAAAGCTCTGTGTACATTCAGCGTCTTTATACCATCCTGTGAAGGTATAGCCGCT
This sequence comes from Butyrivibrio sp., assembly GCA_015056575.1. Classification (GTDB taxonomy): domain Bacteria; phylum Bacillota; class Clostridia; order Lachnospirales; family Lachnospiraceae; genus Butyrivibrio. The sequence goes on along the minus strand of SVGA01000007.1, from coordinate 141,277 downwards.
TCTTGTGGGATCAGCCGGCTTCGTTGCCTTATAACCGTTGTCTTCGGTTACGTATATGGGAGCTGTGTAGGATGCTCCGCCGCCCGATCCGCCGTCATTCTCTGCAAAGTGGATCCAATATGCGGAAACCATGCTTGCTGTAAGAACTTCGTTATCGGGATCGGATGCATATATTTCTTCATTATACGGATATACAACTCCAGCCTTGTTCTTCCATCCTTCAAAAGCTTCCTCAGCAGATGTTTGATTTGCAGTTACATTAAGGGTTACTTTTGCCTCTTCATCGTTCTCTACAACTGCTTCAAGAACCTGAGCTACTTCCTCGTCGGTACCGATAAGAGTAACATGGTAAGTAGTCTTTATTATTGCTCTTACCACGATTGTCTTTGTAGCCTCTACAGTCTCAATTGTTCCGAATTCAACTTCTTCCTTGTTGTCCTGGCGGATCCATCCATAGAATTTCTGGTTCTTTGTCAGGGAAGGGATGCCCATATCTTCCAGAGTCTCTCCGGACTTTATGCGCTGTGTGGATACTTCTTTCCACTCTTTATCTTCCACATCATAAAGCTCAAAGATATATGTTTCTACAGCACGCTCTAAGTCTTCACCGTCAACGCCGGCTATGATGTAGATTGAGAAGGAGTTTGTTCTGAAATCGGCACCATCTGCGCTTGCAGCGCTGATCTCCTCTGCATTTCCCTCATTATCCTTATGTACGACACTAAAGGACTCACCTTCAAGTGCTTTTGAAAGAGAGATCGATACGCTTACATACTTGGAATCAGCAGGCTCAATCTCTTCTCCCTCTGCATTCTTAAAAGTAATGTCAACGCCCTTTGCCTGCTTAACCGCTCCTCCGAGAGCATCCTGAGCAGCCATGATAGCCTCGCCGTCAGAAATGGCCGATACGAACATTTCTGTTCCCTCAGGGAAAATGCCCTCGCCTGCAGATACAGTTACATCCATTCCGCCAGCACTTCCTGAAAAGTCCTGAGCAGGCATATTCTCAAGCTTCATGAACTTAGCGATATAGGATGCGTCTTCTTCGATATCCGAAGGAACAAAAGTAGAATCGGAAGAAACAGGGTTGCCTTCATCATCAACCCATGCGGTGAACTGATAGTATCTGTTTACCGCACTTGCAGTTGCTCCTTCAAAGTGAGCATCTTCATCATTGATGTCGATGGTCTCACTTGACTTTGATACGCGTCCTCCAAGCTCTGCACGATATTTTACTGTTACCATCTTAGGCTCTTTTTCCTGTGCAGGCTCTTCTTCCTCCTCGGGAAGTTCTTCCTCTTCGGTTTCTTCCTCTTCAATCTCTTCCTCTACAGGAATTTCTTCAGGGGGAAGTTCCTCAGTGGGAGTTTCGATATTCTGTTCTTCTGTAGGAGTCTCCACTGTTTCTTCTGGTGGAGTTGGCTCCGTGGGAGCACTCTCCTGTGGAGCTGTAACCTCCTCCGGCTCTGAGTACTCTTCCACATACTCAGGCTCCGGTTCAGGTTCCGACTCGGGCTCCGGCTCCGGCTCTGCGGCAGGGGCCTCGGGAGCTGCCTCAGTCACTGTTTCCGGCGCATCATCGGCAAATACACTTATAGTTCCCAGATTACTCTGGAATGTTGTAACTACAAGGCACATTGCCAGGATGAATGCTAAAATTCTTTTGTATTTTCTTAACATAGCGCGTTCCTCCCTTATTAGAAATTTGCTGTGTTAGGTGGCTTTAAGTAGCCGTCTGTTGATAGTACTGTCTGTCTTCCATGGTTCCTTCGCTGACGACTTCATCCATGAGCTTGATCAGTTCTAAAGCGCTTCTAAAATGTGCTGCCCTCTCTTTGTCTGCCCATACGACTTTGCCCTGCCAGGAACCGTTCTGACAGTCCGTGACTTTGATCAGAAAAGTCTCGGAGTTTTTCTTGCGATTTGGATATTGATTGTTAGAGTTATTCTTTTCCATGGCATAATATCCTTTCTTGAGTCTATGTTACCGAAAAGGTAATCATGCAAAGAATCATAATGATCATTGCTTTTTGCAAATTCTGCTAAAAAAATGATTAACTGTATGAATGATTTATGAAAAAAATAAACTCCATATAACGAAATCGTTTGAACCCCTCCTACAACATCTTGTAGTTATCCCCGGCGGAAAGATTTTTTGTCTGATAAGGAATTTGCATGGCAATTTTCAATTAAACAAAAAAACAGTCGCCAACGAATCATTATGATCCATTGGCGACTGCCAATATTGTAGGTATTATTTTAATCTGATGTCTTATTTAAGCTTGAACTTTCCAACGATCTCACCCAGAGTTCCTGCTATCTCTTCCTGCCTGCTGGACATATCATTTACATTGGAAACAACATCTGCAGCTGCCATTACGGAGTCATTTACACGGCTTGAGAGATCTGCTGTATCCTGAGTAGACTCTGCGATGTTCTGAATAGCCTTGGATACTTCCTCCATGGATGCTCTGATGTTCTCAACCATCTGAGCTATGTTCTCTGAAGAGCCTCCGAAGGAATCTGCATCATCTCCGTACTGCTTTGCTACATTTACAAAGTTGTCATAGTCGGGAGTAACGGTCTCTTTAATGAATGTAAGAAGCTCTCCTGAAGAATTCGAAAGAGTTCCGAACGCTTCCTGTACTCCGTCAATAGTTTCTCTGATCTGTTCAACAGCCTCTGATGTGCTGCTTGCAAGCTTATTGATCTCAGAAGCAACAACCGCAAAGCCCTTGCCGGCATCTCCTGCTCTTGCCGCTTCAATACTGGCATTGAGTGAAAGAAGGTTGATCTGATCCGCAATCTCAGCGATGGTGTCAGCCAAAGTTCCGATCTGATCAACAACCTTTGCCTTTTCGTTGGCATCTTCAAGATCGGCTTCTCTCTGCTCTGCGATACTGATTGCATTATCGTAAGCCTGCCTGCTCTGTCTTTCAATATCCCTTGCTCTGTTCTTGATATCAGTAGCTTCCGAACTTGTCTTTTCTGTTTCAGCTGCCAGCTGATGAACCGATGCATTAACTTCTTCTACGGAAGCATTAACCTCTTCGGTTGCTGCGCCGGAGGACATCATGGCATCATTTACACCTGAGATGTTACCCTGGATGCTTGTGAACTGACTTGAGAGCTCACTTGCCATGCTTGCAAGACCAGTGGAAGTCTCGGATACCTGAACAGATCCATCGGAAATCTTGCTGATAACATCGCGGTTGTTCTCAAACATGTCATTGAGGGAATCACTCATCTGACCGAGTTCATCACCACTCTTGGTCTTGATCTTATCAACAGTGAAGTCTCCGCTTGCAAGGAGTCCTGCAAACTTCTTAACATTGTTGATGCTCTTGCTGATGCTCATTACATATACCCAGATAATAACAGCACTCAAAAGAAGAGCAATCACGCAGATGATGATAAGCTTTTTTGCTGCTGCCTGAACAGGCTCATCAAGCTCATCCACATCCATCCTTACCGCCATCTTCCAGTTAACTTCAGGGATTGTCTTATAAGTAAGAAGGATTGTCTTTCCAGCTTCCTGGAAAGCTCCCATCTGAGGCTCAGTGGACTCGGTACTCATAAGCAGGGCACCGGCCTGTGCAAGAGATGCATTATCATCCTCTGTAACTTTAACGCCGTTCTGAACCTTCTGCTCATCCTGGCAGTATATATATGTTCCGACAGAATCAAACAAAAGAGCTGATCCTGTTCTGCCAACCTTAACGTTTCTTGCAAGGTCTTCTATATTTGTAAGCTCCATATCAACTGTTACACAGCCCACATAGGTGCTTCCGTCATATATGGGAGCTGAGCAGCTGGCCATTACCATACCAGATGTGGGATCATAGTAGGGGTCCGTTATTACTGCCTGGCCTTCACTCAACGCCTTGGCATTTGTATAGTATTCCTGATTAAAGTAGTCATACTCCGCATTACTGTAGTCCCAGGTCTCAACAATCTCTCCGCCGTCCTTATACCAGTACGGTCCGATATACTTTTCGTTAGGATCAAAAACATTGGGTTCAAACCAGATTCCGGATCCCAAAACAGAAGGGTTATTACTGATGATCTTAGTAATAGTACCTCTGTAGTTATCCATGGTCACAAATCTGTACGATGTGGATATCATCTCAGCAATGTCAACGCAGGAGGTTCTGATGATTTCAAGTTCTCCGTCAACGTTATTCACATTTGCTGTTACGGTCTGCTTCATGGTATCGCCCATAGCATCTTCTATTGAAGCGCTAAGCTGATTGCATGCTACAGCAGTCAGAATGATCATAGCGGCTGCCATAACTGGAAGGATACACAAAAGCATCTTTGCGCGCAGGCTCATTTTCTTCATCCGGTTACCCTCTCAATCCTTAAATTTTTATTACCTTAATTGTGTTTTTAAGCACCATAATTATTGTACTATAACTGCATATGATACTGTTCTAAAAAAAGTATAAATATAAATGAAAAGATAATAAATGTCATCACCGGGCGATTCATGTTTTATCAATTTTTAATAATTGTAAATACGTATTTATATGCATCACTATGCTAGAATTAATAATGTGTCGTAAACGTACATTTCACGTATAAAAGAGAGGAAACCCCATGAATGCTGAACAATATAAGAGAGCCAATAATATCAGTTTTTATGTATGTATAATTATTATAGCGGCAGGTATCGTGCTTACTATTTTCAATGCATTTACTGACAGCTCCGGAATGTCCTTTGCCAAGATCAATATCATCATAGTTGCCGTTATTTCCGGCATCATTATGGCCATCGGAAACTTTAAATATTCCACTATAAAAAAAGGGTGCATTTTAATAATGGGCGGTGCTACACTCTTTTACTTTGTTCTTCTTATCGCCGAGGATAAGATAGTATATTTTGCCTTCGGTCTTCCTATACTGATCTGCAGTATCATCTATCTCAATGTCAGACTCTGTAAAGCAGGTATCGGAGCCATTGTTGTTTCTTTCTTTATTTCCTGTATAAAGGCTTACATTACCACCGGATCACTGGACATGCTCCATGTTCCTGCTTTCATTACCCTGGCCCTTGCTTTTATCGCATGTATCGGAACCGTTTCTCTTCTTACCACCTTTAATACCGAGAACAACGAACTGATAAGCGCCGGTGCAGATAAGACAATTGCAACAGGCAACGCCATGGCAGATATTGCAAATACCATCTCAGATCTGTTCAACAGTTCGCAGAAGGATATGGATGACCTTCAGGGAATCATTGAGGCTCAGCAGTCCGGTATGAGCGATATCGCCAGCAGCATGGAAAGCACAGCTCAGGCGATCACAAACCAGGCTCAGAAAGTTCAGCAGATCCAGGAGGAGACAGAGACAACAGAGCATAACAGAAAAGAGATGACTAAAGCCTCCGAGGCGGCTCAGCAAACCGTTCAGGAAGGCGTCAGGGTAATCGGGGATCTTAAGAACAAATCTCAGGACGTAGCAAGAACCAGCCAAATAACCGTAGACGCCACTCAGGCTGTCATCAATAAGGTTGAAGAAGTTCAGAAGATTGTCGGATCCATCATGTCGATATCCAAGCAAACGAACCTCCTTGCTCTTAATGCCAGCATTGAGGCTGCAAGGGCCGGAGATGCCGGTAAAGGCTTTGCGGTTGTAGCTAATGACGTACGTGAGCTTGCAGCCGAAACAAATACTGCTTCCACCGAGATCACAGACATTATTAACGAGCTTACCGAAGATGTTCAGAAAGCAATGGCAAGTATTGATGATACCGTTGCTTCCGTTTCGGAACAGAATGAGATGATAGAGACAGTTGGCGAGAACTTTGACAGCATCAACGAGAATGTATCGGAAATGCTCTCCCGCTTCTCTGAGATCGGTGAAGGAATGAAATCCATTGCCGCTTCCACAACAGAGATCAATGACAGCATCTCAAATCTTTCCGCCACCAGCCAGGAAGTAGCATCTCTTTCAAATGAGGGTGTTCACTCCGCCGATGAAGCGGTTGATAAGTTCAATAACTTCAAGATCATTCTTGGTGATATCTTTAAGCAGGCTAATAAACTTAAAGACATGCAGATTAAAGAGTCATAAAACTGTTGAAATTTTTTCTTAAATTCACACAAAAGTATTAACTTTTAGCTAAATAATACGATATAATATATGGTAGCAGAGGAAATCTGCTGCCATATATTTTTAGACAATTCAAGAAAGGAGGAAATAAGAGGGTGACAGCTACTTGTGATATCAAACCCGTAGTCCTGGACTGCATCAGAACCAGATGCGAGAATGAATTCTATCCGGACCCTGAGAAAGTTGCCCATATTACCGGTTTACCTTTGGGGGTAGTCTTTGACATGCTTATCGAACTTAAGAATCAGGGACGTCTCGGCAAACATTGATTCATAATGAATGGAGATAATATGGACGAACAACAGTATTAAAGGTCCTATGCACGATGATGCATAGGACCTTTTTATTTAGATATTATTTTTAGCAACACACATCAGAGCATTTCAACAGGCTCATGTGAAAAATCTGCCTTGCCCTCATTATAAAGAACTCTTACAAAATCAATCGCTCTCTGACCGGACTCTTCGATCGGAACATTCTGGCTATAAATGTACTCTATCTTATCGCCACTGGTAAGTACAAAATTGATCTGAGTTCCGATTATCTTGCCATCACCAACATCCATGGGCTTAACTTCTACCGAACTGACATCTTTAATAACGCCTTCGTTAAAAAGTACTCTCATTAAATAACCTCCTGTTGAAAAATTGATTTATTATTAGTATTTTATCACTTAATTTGTGTTATTGCGATATCCTTTGGCTAATTGCCCATTATGTGCTATACTAGGCATTGTGTTACGATTTCTGTAATAATTTTAAGGAGACACTTATTCAATGAATATAATAAAAAGAACCGCCATAGCGATAATGTCGCTGGTGGTGATGACGACAGCTTTTACCGGCTGTTCCATGAATGAAAAAAGCGGCGCCGAGGAAGCCTCTGTAAACTTTTTGTCGGCACTTCAGAGCGGCGATGAGAATTCCATAAACGAATATTCCTCAAGCCAGGTAGCTCAGGGAAGCTTTGTGAAACTGTTCAGTACTGAGGCTCTCAAGGAGCAGTTCAGAGTTGGATTTGTCCAGACGGATATGGATGAGGATACACTTGATAAACTTGATGAATTCTGCGATATGTTCGACTCTCTTATCACCAAATATGAAGTCAACGAAGTTACAATAGACAATAACGGTGTTGCCACTGCTGTTTGCACTTTAGAGACCAAGTTTCCCACAGATATTATAGGCAGCGATGAAGCCTCAGATCTTATAAACCAGGTCACCGAGATTTACTACACCTCCCATCAGGAAGAGGTGCTGGCTATGATAGCAGATGAAGGTGAAGAGGCAGCTACCCGTAAGATTTACAATGATATGACCAAGGAAGTGCTTGATGTATACGAGAGGCTTATACAGGAAGCCGGTGCAGAGACCTATGCCATTGCCCTTACCCTTGAGAAGAATGCCGAGACCGGAAGCTGGTACGTCACCAATGTTCAGGATTTTGACAGTTCCATAAACGGCACCATTGTTCCGGCAACAGATACAGCTACCACCGAGCTTTCCACCGTTGATGCGGACGCAGCTCTTGAATCTGCTTCTACCGGAGCTTCAGAAAACTGATCATAATACAATCATAACCGAATAAAATGTGCTCTGATCGGCGCACAACAAACAATCCGGGCTATCAACCGATAGCCCGGATCTTTTTATTGCATTTACAATACATTCTTACAGGATCATTTGCCGCCTGTAATTTTATTGATAAGGACCTTGCCGGCTCTCTTTGCAGCGAAGGGTCCGATTGCCTTAAGCTTATCCTCTGCTCTGTACATATTACTTGCATCAGGCATGTCACGGGTAAGATGAATAGCATCAAACTCACACTTGGTTGTGCAGAGACCGCATCCGATGCAGCGGTTCTCATCTACGGTTGTTGCACCGCATCCAAGACATCTTGCTGCCTCAGTCTTAACCTGCTCTTCTGTAAAGGTGAGTCTAAGATCATCAAAGGTTTCCTTAGCAACTCCGGCTTTCTTACCGGGAATCTGTCTCTTGGCGTTGTCAAAGCCTTCAACATGGATGTTGTCCTTGTCAAGCTCGATAAACTCTCTTCTGTCACGGGCAAGGTCAAGTCTGTTTCCTTTATGTACAAAACGGTTGATGGAAACAAAGCCTTCTCTTCCACCTGCAATAGCATCAATGGCAAATCTTGCACCGGTAAATACATCACCGCCCACAAAGATATCAGGTTCAGCTGTCTGTCTTGTAAGAGCGTCAGCCTTGGCTGTTCCGTTGCGATTGATCTCTACCTTTGTGCCTTTAAGCAGGTCTCCCCACTGTACGGACTGTCCGATGGAGAGAAGAAGATTCTCACAAGGAATCTCGATGGTGTCGTTCTCATCATACTTGGGTGAGAATCTGTGCTCTGAATCAAATACGCTGGTGCATCTCTTAAAGATAACAGCCTTTACATGGCCATTCTCAACAACAACTTCCTTGGGACCCCAGCCGTTCTTAACTTCGATGCCCTCTTCCTTGGCCTCTTCAACCTCGTCCCTGGCTGCAGGCATCTCTTTTTCCGACTCAAGGCAGAGCATTGTAACCTTGGAAGATCCTGCTCTTACAGCAGTTCTTGCAACGTCGATAGCAACGTTACCGCCACCTACTACAACTGTGTCTCCGCTAAGCTTAATGGAGTGATCCTGATTGATGTTTCTTAAGAACTCAACACCTGTCTGAACACCTTCAGCGTCCTCACCGGGCACTCCTGCAAGTCTTCCGCCCTGCATACCGATGGCAACGAAAAATGCCTTGTAGCCCTGCTCACGAAGCTGCTGGATGGTGATGTCCTTACCAACCTCTACTCCGCACTTAAACTCAACGCCCATCTGACGTATAACGTCGATCTCGGCTTCTATAATATCTTTTTCAAGACGATAGCTGGGGATACCGTTCATAAGCATACCGCCGGCTCTCTTCTCTTTTTCAAATACTGTTACGGGATAGCCGTCCTGCCTCAGGAAATAAGCAGCTGAAAGTCCTGCAGGACCTCCACCGATAACGGCAACCTTATAATCATCGCTCCACATTCCTCCGTCATGCTTCTCGCAGAGAGGAACATATCTCTTATCTGCCTTAAGATCCAGGGAGGCAATGAACTTCTTGATCTCATCGATAGCAAGGGGCTGATCGATGGTGCCTCTTGTACAAGCATCCTCACAGCGTCTGTTGCAGACAGCACCGCAGATCATAGGAAGCGGATTGTCCTGCTTGATCAGCTTAAGAGCATCTTCATATCTGCCCTCTGCAGCCATCTTGATATAACCCTGAACTGAAAGGTGTACAGGACAGGCCGTCTTACAGGGAGCTGTACCTGTGTCATAGCAGTTGATCTTGGCATCATCACGATAGTTATAGTTCCATTTATCGGGGCCCCAGTTATTCTTATCAGGAAGTTTGGTCTTAGGATAAGTAACTTCGCTGCCGTCCTTCCTGCAGAGCTTCTGTCCAAGCTTAGCTGCGCCTACAGGACATACCTCTACGCACTTACCGCAGGCTACGCACTTCTCTTTTTCAACGTGAGCTCTGTAAGCTGACGCTGACATATTGGGTGTGTTGTAAAGCTGTGAAGTACGAAGAGCATTACATACGCCGGGAGCACAGTTACAGATGGCAACGATCTTTCCCTCGCCGTCAATATTGGTGATCTGGTGAACATAGCCGTGACGCTCTGCTCTCTCTAAGATCTCATATACCTCTTCCTTGGTTATATAATGTCCGATTCCACGGTCATCCATGTACTCAGCCATGTCGCCCATACCGATACAGTAGTCGCCACGGATCTGGCCGCTGCCCTCTCCGCGCATTGCCTGCTGCTTACGGCAGGAGCACTCTGAAATACCGTATTTATCATACATGTCGATCCAGCGTGAAAGGTGCTCTACGGGAACTGACTGGTTCTCAAGAGAGATAGCCTTCTCAACGGGAATAACATGCATACCGATACCTGCTCCTCCGGGAGGAACCATCTGTGTGATTCCTGCAAGTGGAAGCTGAGTCATCAGGTTAAAGAATGTAGCCAGCTGAGGAAACTCATCTGTGAGTTTCTCCTGCATCATCATGAACTCGGCGGAGCCGGGAACAAAAATGGGAAGCTCATACTGAAGGTGCTTATCAGGTGTCTTGGCCCTGTTCTGCTCGATAATACCTATCCAGCGAAGGCGCTCAACCATCTTCTGAGTGTCCTCCATGGACATGTTATTCATCTTGGCCAGTTCCTCTACCGAATAGGGAACACGGGTCTTCTTAAAGTTGAGAAGGAACTTGACCTGTTCCTTGTTAAGGACAAGATCCAGCATCCAATACTCAGGATCTTTGTTGTTGATTCTGCCTGTAAATTTCTTTACATAGCGGTCTGTGATAAGAGTAGCCAGCTTGAGCACAAGCTTCTCTTTCTCGGGATCGGGAGCCTTATAATTAGGATCCTGCCAATAATCCCTCTCGTTGATCATAGGATCTCCGATTTTCCATTCGGCCATTGTTCTTGCCATAGTAATTATCCCCTTCCAAATGTGTAAACTGATTTTTAAAAAATAGTTTTCTGCCTACTGCAATTCTATCATAACAGCACGTTTTTTTCCACGAAAAAAGAGCCAGCGAAGCGGGAATTTCTGCCGCTTTCGTTGGCTCTCTATTCTCTTTACTTTTCGTCGTAGAGATGACAGCAGACAACGTGTCCGTTACCCATATCCTTAGGCACCGGAGCAACTTTTTTGCACTTCTCCATGCACTGGGAGCATCTTGTGTGAAACTTACATCCTGCCGGGGGGTTAGCCGGTGAAGGAATATCTCCCTGAAGCAGTATTCTGTCCTTCTTGATCTCAGGATCGGGCATGGGAATAGCTGAAAACAGTGCCTTTGTATAAGGATGAAGAGGATTATCGAAAATATCCTCTGTATTACCTGTCTCAACCAGATTTCCAAGATACATAACACCGATGGTATCGGAAATATGTTCAACTACGGAAAGGTCATGAGAAATGAACAGATATGTCAGTCCTCTGTCTTCCTGAAGCTGTTTAAGCAGATTGATGATCTGTGCCTGAATTGAAACGTCCAGCGCAGATACAGGCTCATCGCATACTACGAACTGAGGCTTAAGAGCAAGGGCTCTTGCAATACATATACGCTGTCTCTGTCCGCCGGAGAACTCATGAGGATATCTGTCCTTGTGGTACTCCTGAAGTCCGCATTCCTTCATTACCTTTGAAATGTACTCATCATACTCGCTCTCAGGCACGATCTTGTGCTCTCTTACTGCCTCACCAATGATCTCACCGATGGGAAGTCTTGGTGAAAGTGATGAGTAGGGATCCTGGAAGATGATCTGCATCTTGGTACGAAGTTCACGAAGCTCCTTCTTATCGAGCTTGCTCACATCCTTACCGTCAAAAATGATTTCTCCCTCTGTCTTCTCAAGGAGTCTTAAGATGGTACGTCCGGTTGTAGATTTACCGCATCCCGACTCTCCTACAAGGCCCATGGTTGTTCCTTTCTTAATGGTAAAAGAAACATCGTCTACGGCCTTTACATATCCTGTAACACCTCCGAAGAAACCTCCCTTGATGGGGAAGTACTTCTTGAGGTTCTTTACTTCAAGAATGTTCTCTGTGCTCATTTTGCAGCACCTCCTTCCTCACATCTGTAGCAGCTTACCTCGTGAGTAGGTGAAACTTTATAGGTCTTGGGATATGCGCCGCTGCACTTTGCTACGCACATCTCACATCTGTCTTTGAAATAACAGTAGTTGGGCATGTCGATAGGATTGGGAACATTTCCGGGAATGCTGTAGAGCTTGTCAACATGCTTACCTACAACGGGCTTGGAGTTCATAAGTCCGATGGTGTAAGGGTGTCTGGGATCCTTGAAAATCTCTGTAGCAGTTCCTTTTTCTACTACTCTTCCGGCATACATAACAACCACATAATCAGCCATCTCGGCTACAACACCCAGATCGTGAGTGATAAGCATAATGGAGCTGTTGATCTTGTCCTTAAGGTCACGAAGAATATCAAGGATCTGAGCCTGAATTGTAACATCCAAAGCGGTTGTAGGCTCATCTGCAATGATAAGCTTGGGATCGCAGGCAAGAGCCATAGCGATCATGATACGCTGTCTCATACCGCCTGAAAGCTCGTGAGGATACATTTTGTATACGCCCTCCTTGTTGGCTATACCAACAAGCTGAAGCATCTCAAGAGTACGCTTTTTAACATCTTCGGCGCTCATGGAAGGGTTGTGAAGCTTGATAACCTCATCAACCTGATCGCCGATCCGGAAAACAGGATTCAGGGAAGTCATGGGTTCCTGGAAGATCATACCCATGGAATTACCGCGAAGCTTCTGCATATATGAGGCAGGTGCGTTAACAACGTTAATAGCCTTCTCACCTGTATTGAATCTGATCTCACCTTCTACTGTCTGTCCTGAAGGGCGCTGTACCAACTGCATGAGTGAAAGACTGGTAACTGACTTTCCGCAGCCTGACTCACCAACGATTCCTACCGTCTTACCGATGGGTACCTCAAAGGATACACCGTCAACGGCCTTAACTGTTCCGATATCCGTAAAGAAATAGGTATGCACGTTATCGAACTCAACGCAGTTGCCCGGATTTTTCATCTGAGTAACATACTCGCTCTCAGGTATATTTTTTCTGTTCCTTCTTTTTTCAATCTCTGAAGTGATCTTACGGTTCTCTCTTGAGATCCTTCTGGACTCCCTGGCAGAGATATAATTTGAATTCTTAGCCATTTTATTTCTCCTAACTTATCTCTTCATCTTAGGGTCAAAGGCATCACGAAGTCCGTCACCTATAAAGTTAAAGGCGAGAACTGTGAGCAGGATAAGCAATCCTGCAGGAAGCCATACAAATACATAGTTACTCATTACATATGAGTCATTAACCGCGTTAATGATACTTCCCCAGGAAGCTGCAGGATACTTGATACCAAGTCCAAGGAAGGAAAGAGTAGCCTCCGCAAGGATTACATCACCAAGTCCCATACTTGCAAATACGATAAGCTGAGGAACTACGTTAGGAATAAGATGCTTGAAAATACGTCTGTAAGTACTGATACCTGTTGCCTCTGCCGCAACCATGAACTCCTGCTCACGAAGGGAAAGAATCTGGCCTCTTACGATACGTGCGATTCCTACCCATCCGATAACAGCCATGATAACGCATAGCATATAGATTCTTGTGGTAGCACTTGCCTGATAGTAGTCCATGATGGAACCAAGGATCAGGTAAAGAGGCATTGTAGGGATACAGTAAACCACATCAACGAAACGCATGATCAGATTATCAACCCAGCCTCCGAAGAATCCGGCGATACCGCCCATGATCATTCCGATAAATACCTCGATGAAGATAACTACGAAACCGATAAGAAGTGAAATACGTCCACCGTACATAAGTCTTGCAAGAAGGTCCATACCGTTTGCATCTGTTCCTACCCAGTGAGCCTTGGAAGGGCTTGCATAGGTGTCGATGACTCTTGTCTCCTGATACTTTCTGAAGGTGTACTGACCGTTCTTGTTCTCGATCACATATTCAACCTCTTCACCATTCTCATCAGCAAAGGTAAATGAGCTCTGGCCTGCCTCAACGGCCTCCATAGCTGTATTCTTGTAATCGGGACTGATGAATACGCCTGCATTGGCTGCATTGAAGTTAAGGTCTGAAACGAATGCATACTCTGCTCCGTCAGCCATAACCACTTCTCCGTCTACGGTATAGGTCTTGCCGTCAGCCTCAAAGCTACTCTCTTTGTCAGCGATAGCAACCAGGGCTCCGCGATAGAAATTATAGGAGAACTTAGTATTCCTGTCATAAGCGGTAAAAGACTTCATGGCAGCAACGCCAAGCTCTGTTGCTCCGTAAACATCGGGATTGGCTGCTCCCGAATCCTGGAACAGATAGGTGTCACCCTTTGCATCTGTAAAGAAGTTCTCACCTGCCGCTACAGCTGCGTCATATTCAGCATTCTTACGAAGAAGCATATTAACGGGTTCCAGGGAATAGATGACGTAAACACCTTCACCTACATTTCCAAGACCCAAAACATCCCCTTTTCTGGTCTCGAATACATACTTGCCTGTGGAGGCAGCAATAAGTGTCTTGGAATAGATATCAGAAGGAAGCTCTGCTCCCTCCTTCTGCTGGATCTGATACTGGTCTATTACGGTAGCACCGGCATAGTCCTTAAGGATCTTGTCTGTTGTGTAAAACACCTGGCTCTGTGAGTAGGGGCAAAGAAGACCGCCTACAAATGAGAACAGGAACATGAATATAATAATGATCATTCCGACGATAGCAAGCTTGTTTCTGATGAAACGCTTGAATACCATCATTCCGGGAGAAAGAACTTTTACTCTGGCAGCATCGTCTAGAGTCATTTCTTTGTTATCTACTTTTGTGTTTTCCATCTGCTCTTCCTCCTTTCTTAATTTACTCGAACTCTGGGATCAACGAGAGCATATGTGATATCTGCAATGAGGTTGCCCATAAGAATAAGTACAGCCATAAATACCATATAGAACATAACAAAAGGAATATCACCCTGAGTTACGCACTGATAGAATGTGTATCCGATTCCGGGAATCTGGAACAGAGTCTCAGTGATCATGGCTCCGCCAAACAGTCCGGGAAGTGATCCGCCCAGCAGTGTAACGATAGGGATAAGTGTGTTTCTGAAAGCATGGTGATTGATAACCCTGTTCTCGGAAAGGCCCTTTGCTCTTGCGGTTCTGATGTAATCAGAGTTAAGAACCTCAAGCATGTTGGCACGTGTATAACGCATAAGGCTACCGATACTTACAACGACAAGTGTAAGTGTGGGAAGTATCATGTGCCTTACCATATCTAAAACTTTTCCGGTGGATGACATTGACTCATGCATACGGCTTACAATTCCGTAAAGATCAACCCATCCAAGTCTGATGGAAAAGACATATTTCAAAATTGTGGCAAAGAAAAAGCTCGGAAGTGAGATTCCGATAAGTGCGATTACTGTGATCGCATAATCTGCAAGTGAATACTGTTTTCTTGCTGCCAATATTCCGGCAGGAATAGCAATAACGATTTCAATGATAAATGAAGCCAATCCCAAACCAAAAGAGTACCAGATAACACTGGAAAACTTCTGAAGTACAGGCTGATTGAAATACCATGATTCCCCAAAATCAAGTCTTATTGCTTTAGTCGCCCATTTGAAATAACCCTGAACGATACCGGTATCAAGACCATACTGTGCATTAAGCTGGTCTACCCATTCCTGATATGATTTAGATCCCGGTCTTGTAGCCAGAGCCATGGCCTGAGTCTCAACATATGATGTGGGCATCAAACGCATGATTGCATAAATGATCATCGATACAAAGAATAGGAGAACTACAGATATAAGCAATCTCCTGATTATAAACTTCTTCATTTTAGCGGTGCTCCTTGTCTAGTAAAACCATAATTCTTTTGGCACCAAAATCGCAGTGCGCTTAGGCACTGCGATTTGTATGCCAGATAAAACAATATAACTGTGATATACGGACTAATCCGCTATCCTGATTAGTTCATGGCAATTTTGTGGATCTCATCCATGAATGTGTAATATGTTGTCTGATCAGGTGTGATAGAATCAACATTTACTCTCTCTGTGCTGTAGATTGTGCAGTCCTGTCTCTGATATACAGGGATCTCGCAAGCATAGTCTACAACGAAGTCAAGTGCTTCCTTGTAAAGAGCTTTACGAACTGCCTGGTCTGTTACAGTTCTTGCCTCAAGAACGAGCTTATCAAGTTCGTCTGAATAGATTCTGTAGTGACCTGCGCTACCACCCTCTGAGTGATAGATCTGGAACATATCAGGATCAAGAGTTGTCTGCCAAGCTGCGCACCAGAGCTCTGCTGTGCCGGCCTCAAGTGCTGACCAAAGGATAGATGTATCTGAAAGGTCGTTGATTGAAAGGTCGAAGCCGATTGTCTTAAGTGCCTCAGAAGCAGCTGTAAGGATACCGAATGAAGGATGGTCTCCCTGTCCGCCGCCGCCGATCATTACTTCGTAGCCCATCTTAGCGCCCTCGGGAGCTGCTGTAAGCTTTCCATCTGTTACAGTGTAGCCTGCTGCCTCAAAGAATCCAAGAGCTGCCTGAAGTGCTGCTGCGTACTTCTCATCCTCTGACATTCCGTCTGTGTAGATAGGGTTACCATCAACATCAGTTGAGAATGCTACCTTGTAGTCAGGATCAGAAGCCTGAGGTGCTGCCCATGATGTGTTTGAAATAGGATAGTTGATAACTGAAGCAGCTTCTCCATAGTATGAATCAATAACAACGTCACGATATACGGAAATAACAGTTGCGATAGCCTTTCTGAGGTTCTTGGAAGCCTCGCTGCCGTTATCACCACCAACAGATACGTTCTCGGAGTTCATACCGATGTAGCCGTATCCTCTGTAGTCTGTAAGAACTGTTGTAAGCTTGTCACCTGAGATCTCGCCGTTTGAGTTCTCGCCGGCGATCTGCTCAAGAGCTGACTTAGAAGCTGAAGGATCAGAGATATCGATTGTTCCCTGAACTACACCTGACTCCTTATCAGCATTTGATGTAACCTTGAACTGAAGGTTCTTGGTTACGGGAGCACCTTTCCAGTAGTTCTCGTTTGCTGTCATGTAAACGATCTTGTTCTCGAACTTCTCGAACTTGTAAGGGCCGGCTCCCATAGGAGTTGTTGTCTTGGCACGAACGGGAGAAAGGTCACCCTTCTCGAATCCGAACTTGTTGTTGTCATAGTCATACATATCCTTGTTGCCGTAGTAGTGCATAGGGCAAACATCGATAGCCAGCTGATAGATAGCTGTAGCATCTACCTCAGTCAGAGTAACTCTTACTGAGTAGTCACCTGTCTTCTGGATACCTTCGATGTGATCTACAGAATCGCCTGTTTCAATTGCAACCTTGTAGTCATCTGAAAGGAAATCAAGGATTCCGGAATCGGCTTTCTCTGTATCTGAAAGAGTAGCAACGTCTCCCTCATAAGAAGCCATAAGCTCTGCCCAGTAATCAGCTGCTGTAGGAGCATTACCGCCTGCTACATCAAATGTGGTGCCTGTAGCTGATGTTGTGATGGTTCCATCCTCGTTGTCCTTAGCAAAGCCCCAGTTAACCATACCGTTTGCAATAACGTCCTTGGCAACTGCCTCTGTAGCTGCAAGATAACCGTTAGCCTGGCAGTAATCGCCGATAGACTGAGCGAATTTCTCACCTGCTGCAGGAAGATCCTCATCCCAGAATTTCTTCTGCTGCTCTTCTGTTACGAATGTGAAATCTGTGTTATCAGCGCCGCCCTTAACCAGAAGGTTGAAGAGTGTGTCTGATCCGCTTCTGTACTCCTCAAGACCCTTGATAGGAAGAGCGTAAACCGATCCGCTTCCATCGTACGAAGGGTCAAGGAAAACGTAATATGAGAAGATTACGTCATCAGCAGTAAGTTCCTCACCATCGGAGAACTTAACGCCCTGACGAAGTGTGAAATCATAATCAACTGTGCCGTCAGCATTCTCTGTCACTACACAGTCAGAAATGCCTTCGTAGGTATAATCTGTTCCGTTATAGTTCTTGGTCTCACCCTCGATTCCGTTGTAGATGAGCTCACCTGCACGGTCATTGGTAAGAAGTGCTACTGATGTCAGGCCGGCTACGTTTGTATCCGGTACGCTGGCTGCAAAGAATCTGCTGAACTTCTCTGAGAAGTCGTCAGATGCGATTACCAGTGGAGCGTCGCTTCCGGAAGCAACTTCTTCTGCAGGAGCTTCCTGAGTCTGCTCTGTGGCAGTTTCCGTTGTCTGAGTATCAGCCGGAGTCTCTGCTGCAGGCTGTGAATTTCCGCATGCTGCTGTTGAGAGAACAAGCACGCCGGCAAGAAGGGCAGACAACACTTTGTTTCTGTTTTTCATAAACTTTCCTCCTTTAAAATATATATTTAAAAGCCTAACGCCTTTGGCGCAGGGCAATTAAATCATTATCCGAAGATCTTGGCACTCATATCGGCTGTGAGCTGATCGATGGTACCGTCCCTGAAGGGGCTCTTAAGTCCCACTTCAGCCAGCATAGGCTCGTAGAAATCCTTGGCTGAGAGTTTGCAAAGCTGCAGGTAATGCTTCCAGGCATCATCGAAATCCTTGTCCATCCAGACCTTGAACTGCATAGCTACAACGCTTGCAAGAACATAGTCGATATAATAGAAGGGATTCCAGAAAATATGTCCCTGCTTCTGCCAGAAACCGCCCTCCTCAAAGAAGGGATCGCCGTCAAAATCAAGCCAGGGTCTGTAGGTCTTCTCAAGTTCCTTCCATACCTGCTTCCTCTCGGCGGGAGTCATCTCAGGCTTATCATATACAATGTGCTGGAACTCATCAACCATGCATCCGTAAGGAATAAAGGTAACCGAATCCTGAAGATGCATCTTCAGGTAGTCCTCGGATCTGTCTCCGAAGAACTTGTTCATCCAGCCATAGGTGAAATACTCCATGGACATGGAGTGAATCTCTGCTGTCTCCATGGTGATATCATTGTGCTCAGAAATCTCATCGTTTCTGGTAACATAGCCCTGGAACGCATGTCCGCACTCGTGAGTGATGACATCCACATCTGCGCTGGTTCCGTTAAAGTTCGCAAAGATGATGGGAGATTTGTACTTGGGCAGATAATCCATGTATCCGCCTGCCTTCTTGGTCTTGCGTCCAAGAACATCAAATAGCTCATTCTCGATCATGAAATCAAAGAACTCTGCAGTCTCGGGAGACAGCTCTTTGTACATCTCCTGCCCTGCCTTCATGATCTCTTCGGGAGTTCCTGTGGGAGCGGGGTTTCCGTCCTTGAAGAACATGTCGTTATCGTAGTACTTGAGCTCATCCACACCGATCTGAGCCTTGCGGAGTTCCTGAATCCTGGTAACAAAAGGAACAAAGCTCTCTTTGATCTGCTTGCGGAAATTCTCAACCTCAGCTCTTCTGTAGGAGTTTCTCCTCATTCTGTTGTAGCCAAGCTCAACATAGTTATCATAGCCAAGTTCTCTGGCCTGTTTGGTCCTTATCTTAACCAGCTGATCGTAGATATCGTCAATCTCATCGGTAACGGACATGAAATAATCGGAAAGGGCCTTCCAGGCTCTCTTTCGGGTATCTCTGTCCTTGCTGGTAAGGTATTTGCGAAGAAGTGAAATATTGCATTCCTCTCCGTCAAAAACAATCTTGGCTGATGCTATCAGTTTGTCATACTTGCTGATAAGTGCATTCTCCTCCTGCATAAGAGGAAGGATCTTCTCATCGATGGACTTGTTGTCCAGCTCTATGTTCTTGAAGGCCACCTTGCTGATCTTCTCCTCAAGATAGTCTCTGTAGGGAGATTCATAGAGAACCTTCATATAATCATTGATATACTTCATTATAAGAGGAGTGATCTCATCATAATAATCGTTCTCTTTGGAATAGAACTCCTCTGTTGTATCAATGTTATGTCTGAATACAGCCAGCTTCATATTGGTGAAGATATCGTCTGTAAAACTGTAGTACTTCTTATGAAGTTCAAACTGCTCCTCGCCGCTTGCAGCCTTCTTGCTGTCTGAGATAAGCGCTTCAAAGAATCTCTTAACTTCCTCCATATCAACCCTTGTGTAGGGCATTTCGGAACACTTCATATAAACCTCTTTCGCATTAACTCGTTAAATTATTAAATTTCTATAAACCACGAACTAACCTATTATACTTTAAACTGCTAAAATATGCAATGAGATTTGCTCACTTTGATAAATCTACTTTAAATTAATAATGACCGGATCTCCGCAAATGCTGATGTATCCGTGGAGTATCTCCACTTTGCCCTCGTCAATAAGATTTTCATAGACTCCGTCCGGAGCATTGATCGGAACCAGGGAAGCCTCTCCCTTCATGGAGAATATTCCTATGCACTTCCTGTCTCCCCTGCTGTGAATACCCTTAATGATATTGTCCTCGTAGGTCTTAAGCCTGTAGGTGCTGTCCGCAAACAAAGGATCACTCTTTATCCTTCTAAGTGCCACCATCAGCTCCGTCAGATCCACATTCTCTTTTGCCTTCCAATCAAGGATGTCCCTGTCAAAAAGGCTCGGAAGATGAGCCATACCCATCTCCTGCCCGGCATATATAAAGGTGAGGCCCTTCTGGAAGAACAGGAAGGCTGTGGCATTTTTCAGGGCACGGTTATCGGGAAAAAGAAATTTCGCCCTTGGCTGATCATGATTCTCAAGAAATCTAAGCTTCACATAGTTATCGGGGTAGATGAACTCCTGGCGGTTGACCGCCTGGGCATAGTCCTCAAGAGAACCCTTTCCGGATACATAAGCTGTAAAATCCTGATACACATCATACTCATAGAGCACATCAAAGGCCTGATACATCTCTGAATCGGACTGGGCAAGAACTCCCATATCTCTCATGGCCTGGATAAAAGGAGGATCGATGGACTCAGACAGCCAGAGGCACCCGGGATGAACCTCCTCCACCATATCTCTTGCCTGCTTCCAGAATTCCACGGGGACCAGGGGAGCCACATCGCACCTGAAGCCGTCCACGATCTCTGCCCACATCTTGAGGGTTTCGATCTGATAATCCCAAAGCCCTTTTTCCGTATAATCCAGATCAATGATATCAGTCCAGTCTCCCACTCTGTTGCCAAAGCTTCCGTCCTGCTTATGATAGAACCACTCGGGGTGCTCTGATGCCAGCACAGAGTCAGGGGATGTGTGGTTATAAACAACATCAATTATGCAGTCCATTCCCCTGTCATGGATCTCTTTTACCAGTGCCTTGAAATCCTCAAGAGTTCCAAACTCAGGATTTACGGCGCGATAGTCCTTTATGGCGTAGGGAGAGCCCAGGCTTCCCTTTCTTGCCTTCTCTCCGATGGGATGGATGGGGGTAAGATAAATGATATCCACTCCCAGGTCCTTAATCCTGTCAAGCTGAGGAATGATTCCCTTAAAATCCCCACTCTTGCTGAAGTTTCTGGGAAATATCTGATACATTACCTTGTTACGAAGACTCTTTGATGTTGTGCTCGCCATATGTCACCTCACATTCTCATTGCAACTTCATAGGCTCTCCAGATAACGCTTCTTAGATTTCCGATCTTCTTGCAGTCGCCTACATAGTCCATGTTACTGGTTCTGTCATTTTCGGAGATAACGGGATCGGGAATGTAGCCCGCAGAGCTTATGACGCTGTCACAGTCAATCACCAGCTCTTTTCCCGACTTGTCTTTGCAGATAATGCTGTCGTCCCTGACTTCCTTAAGAGAAGTCTCAAGGTATACAGGCACCTTGTTAAGTTCAAACCACTCCCGCAGGTAGGAACTGTTGGCAAGACACACGCCGGTCTGGGAAATCAGGTCATCCTTCATCTCCACAATGATGGGGTGTTTGCCCATAAGAGCCAGCTCGTAAGCTATCTCACATCCTGTAAGGCCTCCGCCGATAACAGCTACCCTATCGCCCACTTCCCTGCCGTTTAAGAATTCGCAGGCTTCGATCATCTTCTCATGTCCCGGAACATTCTTAAGGATCCTTGGCTTTGAGCCCGTAGCTATGATGATATCGCTCTTTCTTCCGAATTTCCTCGGGTCCTCAACCTCAGTATTTAAGTGTACCTCCACTCCCAGAACCTCCATCTGGCGTCTGTACCAGGCAAGAAGGTCTCGGAGCTTGCCTTTATAGGATTCTGCACTGGCGGGGATAAAGGTTCCGCCAAGCACATCACTCTTCTCATATATGACAGGGTTGTGGCCGCGAAGCTTAAGCACTCTTGCAGCCTCCATTCCGCCGATACCGCCACCTACGATGTGAATGGTCTTGGGGTGTCTTGCGGGTTTGATGTGATGCTTGTCCTTCTGCATGGTCTCTGCGTTTACCGCGCAGCGGGCCAGGTGCAGACTGTCCGAAAGGGCCTGATCGTTGGGAACTCCCTTGTAATGGCACATATTAAAGCAGCCGTTGTGGCAAAGGATGCAGGGTCTTATGTCTTCTTCCCTACCCTCCATAAGCTTGGTCACCCACTCCGGATCCGCAAGGAAAGGTCTTGCAAAACCCGCTCCGTCCAGTTCTTTGTTGCTGATGCTCACGGCTGCTGCTTCGGGGTCAAGTCTTCCCGCACACACAACAGGGATGTCAACGTATTTCTTAAGCTCAGTCACATCCTTAAGGTTACAGTTCTTTGGCATATAGATCGGAGGATGAGCCCAGTACCATGCATCATAAGTTCCATTGTCACAGTTGAGCATATCATAGCCGGCATCCTGTAGGAACCTGGCTGCCTTTTTGGACTCCTCAAAGTCTCTTCCCACCTCCTTGTAATCCTCTCCGGGAAGAGCTCCCTGCCTCATTCCCTTGGTCTTGGAAATGACGCTGTAGCGAAGAGAAACAGGGAAATCCTTGCCGCACTGTTTTTTGATCTCCTGAACGATCTCTGCGGCAAAACGGTATCTGTTTTCAAAAGAGCCGCCGTATTCGTCGGTTCTTTTGTTGACATAGCCCAAAGTAAACTGATCCAGAAGATATCCCTCGTGGACAGCGTGAACTTCAACGCCGTCAACACCCGCGTCCTTGAGGAGCTTAGCGGTCTTTCCGAAGGCTGTGACAAACTCATGGATCTCCTCCACTGTCATCTGCCTTGAAGGAACCTTGTCAGACCATCTGTTGGGCGATGGGCTGGCGGATGCGGTGATCTTATCAAGGTCCATGAAGGGCTTGCTTATGGCTCTGAGCGCTCTGTTTGTGTAGAGCTTCTCCATCATCGGTGACACCGTAAAAGAGCGTCCGAATCCTGCCGTCAGCTGAATAAACAGCTTGGCTCCGGTCTTGTGAAACTCAGGCATCCACTCAGCAAGTTCCTGATACATCTTCTTATTCTTGTAAAGCCACTGTCCGAACATGGGATTGTATACCGGCTGACATCCCGGAAGAAGAAGTCCTGCGTTGTTTTTGGCAACCTCCAGTATGAAGTCGGCTCCGGCCTTGTCGAAATGATTCTTTTCCATCCATCCGAAAAGGTCGGTTCCTCCCATGGAAGTCAGTACTATTCTGTTCTTGATCTCACAATTTCCTATCTTCCAGGGTGTAAATAGCGGATTATACTTTTGATCCATTTTATGCTCATTCTCCTGTTGTTATTTGTAATATATATTATCCAAGGTAATCCTTGATCCTCTGAAGGTTCCTGTTTGCAACCTCCCGCCCGTGGTTATAAACTCTCTCAAGTTCTCCGGGATCCTTTTCTATGGGACTTATGTGAAGGGGCGCATCGGGACGCAGCACCAGTACCTGTCCCTTCTCTTCCTTATCCCTGATGTAGCGCTTTTCTTCATTGTACATAAGGTAACGCTCTTCCATGCACTTTATCATGTTTGGGTACTTCCTCAGCATGAGGCGCACCAGAGGCATATACTTCTGTCTTCCTTTGACATAGTCTATGGGCTGGGTCTCAATGACAAGATTCCTGTCGTACCCATTGTCTTCCATGAATTTCAGAGGGATTGAATCAGAGATTCCGCCATCCAGGTAAACTCCGCCGTCAATATGCACCGGTCTTGAGACCAGCGGCATTGAGGCCGAAGCCCGGATCCAGACAATGTCCTGCTTCTTTCCCGTAACGCACTTGTGATAAAAGGGCTTTCCCGAGCGGATATCGGTGGCCACGCAGTAGAACTCCATGGGATCATCCTTAAAGGCCCGGATGTCCCATTTATCCAGATTGTATGGAAGCTCATCGTAGCAGAACTGTACGTTATAGATATCCCCTGTGGTAAGAAGGGACCATATACTGTGATATCTTTTGTCGGTGCAGTATTTTTTGTTGTATCTGAAAGCCCTGCCCTGCTGCCTTGATTTGATATTGCAGCCAAAGGTTGCGCCGGCCGATACTCCCACCGCTCCGTCAAAAGAAATATCGTTCTCAAGGAAGACGTCCAAAATGCCGCAGGTAAACATGCCCCGCATAGCGCCGCCTTCCATAACAAGCCCTGTTTTCATAAGCTTTTTCATCCTCCCGATCGCATCACCTAATATTATAAGCGTTTTGCCCCGATAATGCACTACGACATAGTAAAAAAGCGGGACAGCTTTTGCCGTCCCGCCCTGTTCTCATACACCTTATTCTTTTGGCTCGTCCTCTTTCACTCCGGCGATCCTCTCCACCTCATCAATGCTGTTTAAAAAAGCCTGTGCAACGCCGGGGTCAAAGTGGGTTCCGATATTGTCCTTTATGATCTCTATAGCCCTGTCCATGGGGAATGCCTTCTTGTAGCTTCTCTCGGATACCAGTGCATCAAACACATCCGCCACAGCCATTATCCTTGCGGATAGAGGGATATCCTCCCCGGAAAGTCCCATGGGATAGCCACTGCCGTTCCACTTCTCGTGGTGGTACAGTGCCAGGTTTCTTGCCTCTTTTAGATAACTCTCGTTGCCGCCGGGCACCGATTCGATAACCTTGTCGATGATCTTTGCGCCTATCGCAGAATGCTCCTTCATCAGATCAAACTCGTCAGTGGTAAGTCTTCCGGGCTTATTTAGAATCGTGTCGGAAATACTGATCTTTCCTATATCATGAAGCGGTGTGGAATGATATACATCGGAAATAAACTCATCCGTGAGCTGATCCTCATATATACCCTCACGCCTCATCTCCTCCATGATTATCTTGGCATACTCCGCCGTCTTCATGATGTGGTCGCCGGTATTCTGATCCCTGCTCTCCACCATATCCGCCAGAATATTGATCAGGGACATCTGCATCTCGTTTATAGTGGCGTTCTTCCTGTTGATATCCTCAAAAAACTCCAGGTTGGACGTGGCCATGTTGCAGATCGCCCGGTACAGATTCTCAATCTCGTCCCCTGTCCTGATATCGAGCTTCTTTAACGTTCTTGCCGTAAGCTCCATGGCTGCCTCATTTTCCTGGGCATATTGGGAAGTTGTATAAGCCATGGAATTAAGGGGCAGAATGATCTTGTATTTCGTAAAGTAAAGACCTACCGCAAAGATGAAGATGAATAACCCGAGGAAAAGAGATATCTGGCTGACCAGGAACTCTTTTCCATAGGTATGTATGTGTTCCATGGAGAGGTCCACTGCCGCATAGGCCATAACCTTTCTGTCGGAATTTTTGATGGGTACATAGGCTGTAAGGAGCCATCCGTATTCATCATGGCTGTCTGTGGGAGAGATCTCATTCCCCGCAATAAAATCCTGTTCATACTCTGCAAAGGCAGGATCTATGGGGACTATAGTTCCGACTTCACTTCCGGCCTCAGCCGGATTGTCCAGATCGAACACCACATGACATCCGTCTTCCTCGAACTTGTAAACATAAAGATACTCTATATAAGGCGAAGAATCCCGGATCCTCTCCAGGGCTTTCTTGGTATTAACGTACCCTATGGCATCCTCTCCCTTTTCAAGGTATTCCCCGATCATGTCTCCGTCTATGGTGGCAGCCACCATGGAGGCCATTTTCTCGGCATAATCACTGTGCTGATGAATGATGGTATTGCGGAAAAGATAATAGCTTATCAGAACTGCGACCAAAGCAGTGAGTGTAGCAGCCAGAGAAAGTATCAGTATAAGTTTATCCCTTAAGGAAACGCCTCTGCTGTGGCCCTTCTTCAGTTCATTTACCGCCTCGTCGGAGAGGGGCGTCTGAGCCCAGGCATCGAAGCTGATCCTGTTTTTGATATCTGCGGAAAGAAATCTGTCCGCCAGGACTATCACTATCACACTTATGGACTTGTCTGCCAGATCCACCACGAAGTCTCCCAGAAGCTGCGAAAAGAATCTTCCAAAAAGTCCGGTGTTGTAGAAGGCAGCCACAACACCTGAGGTAGCGGTCCCGGCTTCAAAGCCGTACAACAGCCAGGTGAGTGCAGATCCCAAAACGCCTCCCGTGCCGGCATAGATAAAGGCGATAAGAATAAGATATCTTTTCTTTTTGAACCATCCCAGATTTTTAAGGAATACGGTGATCACCGCCACCAGAACATTCAGAACACCGTAGGACAGATATATGGGATTGGCAATGGAATTAAGCCCGGAGCCAACAAGAGCCACAACGATTCCCGGAACATATCCTCCGAAATATGCGGCTATGACCGTGCCTATGGTATCAAGATAAAGAGGAACATTCGAAAGAGAGACAAAAAAAGAACCCACAACATTTAACGCCACTCCGACTATCACAAGACATACGAAGTAAGCGTTCTTTTCTGCTATGGGTCTTACCTTCTCATCTTTAAAAATGTTCATTCTACAGCCTTCATAAATATATGAATTATCAGTAATAATTATATAATAATCCGAACAATATAGACTGAACTTTTTATTAAAATTAAGTTAATTATCCGATGTCTTTCACCAGTCTTCGACTTCCGCCAATGGATTCATACACGAAGACTTCACAGTTCTTGGGCCTTGGGCGCCAGATGATCCCGTTTTTTCTGTTCTCCATGTAGCCTCTTATGGGCCTTATGATGCCGCCGTGGCAGGCGACAAGCACGGTTTCATAATCCTTCTTTTCCAGTTCTCGCAAAAAAGAGCTGGTCCTGTCCACCATCTCCCTGATGGTCTCAACCCCCTCCGGTGCCGGAAAGATCTCGGGAAAAGACCAGTAGGCCATCATCCTGATCCCCGTGCTGAAATACCCCATAAGCTCGTACCTGCCGAAGTCAGCCTCTATGATCCTCTCGTCGGTGATTATATCCTCTCTCTTTACATTACCGATTATCTCCGCAGTCTGGACCGCTCTGATAAGGGGGCTTGAATAAACCGCATCAAACTTAATGTCTCCAAGGCTCTCCCGCCTGGCCCTTGCCTGGGCTATACCGGTGTCGTTTAAGGGAATGTCGCTTCTTCCCTGCATCATTCTGCTCTTGTTGTAGTCGGTCTGACCGTGTCTTGTAATATATATCTTCATATTGCTGCTTCTGTCCTATCTGCCCTTCCTGGAATAATCAGGCTTCATGTTCTTAAGATCCTGATAAAGTATCCTGTAATTGTCATAGCGGACCTTCGCCACCTTCCCGTCTCTTATGGCATCCTTGACGCCGCAGTCCGGCTCTGCAATATGGGAGCATCCGCCAAACCTGCAAAGAGGCTCGTACTTCTCAAACTCGGGATAATAGTTCATGAGGCTGTCGCAGGTAACATTCCTAAGCTCCAGAGATGTAAATCCCGGTGTGTCGATTATGTAGGTCTCCTCCCGATCATCCGACAGCTCTTTTACGTAAAAGAGCTCTGAATGCCTGGTGGTATTCCTGCCTCTGTCGATCTTACGGCTAAGCTCCCCTGTCTGCATATCCGCATCTGGAACCAGCTTATTCAAAAGAGATGACTTCCCTACGCCGCTGGGACCTGCAAGAGTGGAGGTCTTCCCACGAAGAAGCGCCTTTAATTCGTCAAGGCCTCTCTCCTCAAGAACGCTGACAAAAAGGACCTTGTAGCCGCACTTCTCATAGGCGTCATAGAGCTCCTGCTGCTCCTGCTTTGTTGCAATATCCTGCTTGTTAAAGCAGATGATAACAGGCAGCTCCTGCTGCCTCATCATGATAAGGAATCGGTCCAAAAGATTATAGTTGGGATCGGGTTTTACAATGGCAAACAAAATAACCGCCTGGTCAACATTGGCAACAGGCGGTCTTATGAGGCTGTTTCTGCGGGGCAGGATATCAGTAAGATTTCCGAGCCCCTTTTCCTCATCGATTATCTCTATCTCCACGTCGTCGCCAACCATAGGTTTGATGCCGGCCTTGCGGAAAATCCCCTTGGCCTTGCATTCATAAACCCGCTCGTTTTTGGCTTCGACATAATAAAATCCAGCTATACCCTTTAAAATTCTTCCGTGCATAAGGATCAGCTCTCCTGGGTAAAGGTTACTGCTCTGGTAACAGTATACTCGTGGCTCTCACCCCCTGTGGTCTCTCCCGTCTCGGGATCGGTAGTGGTAGGTGTGGTTGCTGTGTATACAAAGGTGATGGTTCCCGTGGGTGCTGTGATGCCCTTGTAAGTACCCTGCAGCGGGAAATCCGTGGTAGTGGTGCTAAGCAGAGTTGTTCCGTCGGAAGTCACAAGGGTAACCTTAACGGAAAGCCCCGGAGTGTAATTCTCTCCCTCTGAAGGTGCATCAATACTTGCATTGTAACTGTAGGTTACGCTGGCAGGTCCTGTGGAAAGCTCCATGTTGATGATGGTTCCCTCGGAAACCGGAGTGCCGAAAGCAATACTCTGGGCACAGATAAGTCCTGTAAGGTTGGTATCCTCGTGGCTGGTCTCCACAATGGAGCCTGCGGTAAGTCCCGCCTCTACTAAAGTGATGACGGCTTCCTCTGAGGAAAGACCGATAAGATTGGGAACTGTCACCTGTCCATCGGACTTGGCTGTCTCAACGGTTGTTGCGGTTGTAGCAGCTGCAGAAGCCG
Source organism: Butyrivibrio sp. (assembly GCA_015056575.1). GTDB lineage: Bacteria > Bacillota > Clostridia > Lachnospirales > Lachnospiraceae > Butyrivibrio. The sequence goes on along the minus strand of SVGA01000007.1, from coordinate 112,668 downwards.
CATTGGCACCATTGCTCACATAAACGGTGATGGTGGCACCACTCTCTGCCCTCTCTCCTGCCTTGGGAGAAATGGAAACAACGGTATCCTTGGCGGCTGTATTGGCTGTATCCTCTGCCTTTTCAACCTTAAATCCCTTGTCGTCATGAAGGATGGATACCGCCTCGGCGTAGGTCTTGCCAACTACATCGGGGATCTGTATCCCATCATCGCCGCTTACGGATATTTCATCTCCGGAAAGAACAGGTGTCTCCCCCTCTGATGAGTCGGATCCTCCAAACAGTCCCATGCTCCTGCCAAGAAGCAGGATAACTATAAATCCCACCAGAACAGCGGAAACAATGGCCATGATGATAGTCATCTTCTCTATGCGGGAAGGTGTATTACTCTGTCTGGTGCGTCTTCTGTCCCTGTTGTTGTCATATTCGTAGAGGTCGTCCTCTTCTTCGTCGTATTCGCGCCTTGCGCTCTTTTTCTTGTCCCTGTCGTAGTCGCTCCTCTCCCTGTCCTTGGCGGCATCGGGATTGAGTCTCATCTGCTCTGTGTCTGAGAGCCTGTCGGAATCGCGGACGTTCTCCATCTCCTCCTCGGAGGCAACCCTTGTGGCGCCCTCCTCATCGGGATCTACCAGTGATACGAAATCCTTGTCAGGTGTGATAAGGGATCTCTTAAGATCCGAAATAAGCTCCGCCGCATTCTGATATCTTCTGTCAGGGCTCTTCTGGCAGCACTTGAGGACTATCTTCTCAACGCTTATAGGTATCTCATCGTTGAACTCCGTAGGTGAGGGAAGCTCCTCCTGAATGTGCTTGATGGCAATGGCCACGGTGGTGTCCCCGTTAAAAGGAACACGGCCGGTGAGCATCTCAAACAGTGTGATACCCAGTGAATAGATATCACTCTTGGCATCACTGTAGCCGCCTCTTGCCTGCTCGGGAGATGTATAGTGAACCGAACCCATGACATTGGAAGTAATGGTGTTGCTGGTGGCAGCCTTGGCAATACCAAAGTCTGTAACCTTCACCTTGCCCTCCTTGGAAATCATGATGTTCTGCGGTTTGATATCTCTGTGAATGATATTGTTGTTGTGGGCAGCCTCAAGACCCATAGCCACCTGAATGGCTATGCTGACTGCTTCCTTCACCGAAAGCCGGACCTTCTTCTCAATGTACTTCTTGAGGGTGATGCCGTCCACCAGTTCCATAACAATATAGTTGATACCATCCTCATCGCCTACGTCGTACACGTTAACGATGTTGGGATGCATAAGACCGGCTGTTGACTGAGCCTCCACACGGAACTTGGAAACGAAATTCTCGTTCTCGGAAAATTCCTGCTTGAGCACCTTAACAGCCACAAGTCTGTTTAATTTATGATCTTTTGCTTTATATACATCGGACATGCCCCCGGTGCCGATCTTCTCCAGTACCTCATAGCGATCTCCGATCACCATTCCAATCTTTATCATTTAGTCCTCCACGCGACCGGACTCATCTGCAAACGGCTCAATAAGAATAACCGCTATGTTGTCCTTGCCTCCGTTGTTATTGGCAGCAACAACCAGCTTCTGAGCCTTCTCAATGATGTCCCTCTGACCGCTTACTATCATACGGATCTCCTCGTCCTCCAGCATGTTCGTAAGTCCGTCAGAACATAAAAGAACAATATCCCCACGATTTAATTCCACATTAAAAAAGTCGATGTCTACCGTTTCAGTGGCACCGATCGCCCTGGTGATGATGTTCTTGTCCAGGTGGGTCCTTGCAGTCTCTCTGTCAATTCCGCCCATTCGCACCATCTCTTCTACCAAAGAATGATCCCTGGTGATCTGAGTGATGGTATCATTGATAACGTAAAGCCTGCTGTCACCAACGTTAGCCACCTGCAGATATCTGCCAAGTACAGTACAGGCCACCACAGTTGTGCCCATGCCAAAAAGGCTGGGATTTTCGGAAGCCTTCTGTCTCAGCTTGGTATTAGCTACTTTAATTGCATGCTCCAGTATCTTGACCGGGCTCTGCTCAAAAGACCTTTCGATCTCCTCCACCATGGTATCAACAGTAAATCTTGAAGCGTAATCGCCTGCGTTATGGCCTCCCATGCCGTCTGCCACGATAAACACATTGGAAAGATTACCGATCCTCCTGTCTGAGGAGAAGACGTAGTCCTGATTTAGTTTTCTCTTTTTTCCAATATCGGTTACGGAAAAAGTCTTAAGCAAAATTGCCTCCCCGACTACTATTTTTCATCATTCAAAAAAAGCAGGTTAACTGTTTTCTTCCAAATGGCGTCTCCTTAGCTGTCCGCAGGCGCCGTCAATATCCCTGCCCATTTCTCTTCTAATAGTAACATTTATTCGGCTTTTTTCAAGCTTATTTTTGAATGCCTCAGCTCCCTTGCGGTCTGTAGGCATGAAGCTTCTTTCTTTTATAGGATTGACGGGGATCAGATTGATGACAGCATTAAGAGGGCCGATAAGTTCTGCCAGCTCGGCAGCATCCTCTTTGGTGTCATTGACTCCCGAAACCAGTGAATATTCAAAGGTAAGCTGACGCCCGGTTCTTTCGAAATAATACCTGCAGGCATCAAGAAGCTCCGCTATGCTGTACTTATACGCTATGGGCATAAGCTCTTTTCTCTTGTCATCATTGGATGCGTGAAGGGATATGGCAAGGTTGATCGAAAGCTCCTCATCCGCCAGTCTCTTTATGCCCGGCACTATTCCGCAGGTGGATACGGTGAGGTTTCTCTGGCTTAGATTCATCCCGTTTTCATCGGTCAAAAGAGCTATGAATCTAAGAAGGTTATCGTAGTTGTCCAAGGGTTCTCCGCTTCCCATTACCACCACGCGATGTATCTTTTCCCCGGTTATACGGGCGATGGAATAAATCTGATCCAGCATCTCGGAGGGTTGAAGGTTTCTTACGACGCCGTCAAGGGTTGATGCACAGAACCTACAGCCCATGCGGCATCCCACCTGAGATGAGATGCAAAGGCTGACGCCGAACCTGTACTTCATGAACACGCTCTCGATGATGTTGCCGTCAGGCAGGGCAAAAAGGAACTTCTTGGTGTCGTCAAGCTTAGACTCCTGAACCTGCACGGATTTAAGGGTCACCAGAGAAAAATTTTCCCTGCACTTTTCCCTCAAGACCTTTGGGATATTTTTCATGTCCTCGTAGTCCCTGACTTTTTTGACATGAAGCCAGGAATATATCTGCTTTGCCCTGAAGGCCGACTCATCCATCAACATGATGCACTCGGTAAGTTCGTCAAGGGTAAGTGACTTTATATCGATCTTTCCATCCGGTGCCTTTATGTATTTGTCCTTATTAGCTGTTTCTAGCATACTATCAATCTCTCCGCAATTTGGCGATAAAGAATCCATCGGTTCCGTATTCTCCGGGAAGAAGCTGTATGTAGCCGTTTTTAAGGCTATCACACCCTTTCAGTTTATCCGGCACATCCTCCGAAATATCCACGCACTTAAAAGGAAGCTCAGCTATGATCTTCTGCACCATCTCCTCATTCTCCTTGCTGTTTACGGTGCAGGTGGAATACATCAGTATCCCGCCGGGTTTAACGTAATCCCAGGCTGTCTTGATGATATCCCACTGCAGAGTGGCAAGATCGGAAAGCCCCTTTTTTGTGGCGTTATATTTGATATCGTTCTTTCTTCCTATGATACCCAGGCCTGAGCAGGGAAGATCCAGATAGAGGATGTCCGCCTTGCTCTCAAGGTTTCTGTCGTGAACCCTGGCATCGTACTCTTCTACCTTCACATTTGAAAGGCCCATCCTCTCGGCGTTTTCTCTTATGAGGTCACATTTGCGTCCCGATACGTCTCTTGAAAGGACCGTATCGGCATGCTCCGCTGCGTGAAGGCTCTTTCCTCCGGGTGCGGCGCACACATCAACCACAACCTGGTCCCTTCCCGGTGCCGCTATCTGCGTAACCAGCATGGAGCTCACATCCTGGACAAAGAACCTGCCCTCGTCAAACCCCGGAAGAAATCTGATGTTGTCTGTTTTCTCAAGTTCAAGAGCATAGGGGAGAATGGGATTTCTTTTTACTACAACTCCCTGATCTTCAAGCTCTTTAATATATGCATCCGTCTCTTTTTTCGAGACCTTTTCTGAATTAAGCCTTATGACAGTGGGTCTTGGAAGAAGGAAGAACTTCAGCATCTCTTCTGTCTTGTCAAAGCCGTAGCGGGTAAGCCACATTTCGCAGATCCACTCCGGCATGGAATAGAGAACGGACAGGTATTTCACTCCGCCATCCTCATCTCTGCCCGGGTACTCTATCTTGTCCTTGTTTCTTGCAATGTTACGAAGGACGCCGTTTACAAAGCTCTTAAGTCCCGAGAATTTATGCTTGTTTGCCAGCTTCACCGCCTCATTGCAGGCGGCGCTGTCAGGCACAGCATCCATGAACATGATCTGATAGACACTCATGCGGAGAAGGCTCCTGATAAAGGGCTGCATCCTGGCGGTCTTTACCTTTGAGAAGAAATCCAGAATGTAGTCGATCTGGATCTGTCTTTCAAGGCAGCCGTCCACGCAGCGCTTTATGAAGGCCTTGTCCCTGGTCTCAAGATAGTCGTACTTCTCCAGGGAATCCTTTAAAAGGGATGGCTTTCTAACGCCATCCCTGTCGTATTCAATAAGTATGTTAAGTGTTATCTCTCTGATATTTGCCATCTGTCAGCGCCTTCGATTATTAAGCATAATGAGTCTCAAAAGCTGAACAACTGCGGAAGCTGCGCTGGCCACATAAGTCATGGCTGCTGCGGAAAGAACCTTCTTTGATGCGGGTACCTCGTCATGCTCCAAAATACCGTAATCCTCCAGCATCACAAGTGCCCTGTGGGATGCGTTGAACTCCACCGGAAGTGTTACCACCTGGAAAAGAACTGCCAGGGAAAATACCAGTATTCCGATGGTGATAAGAGGTCTGAAGCTGAGGAGCATTCCAAGGAGAAGAAGGGGTATGCCCGCCTTGGAGCCGATGTTGGCTACAGGCACTATTGCTGTTCTTATCTGCAGTGGCAGATATCCGGTGCTGTGCTGCATAACGTGACCGCACTCGTGGGCTGCAACCGCGACCGCAGCTACGCTGCTTGAACCGTAGGTGGCATCGGAAAGGCTTACTGTCCTTGTCCTTGGATCAAAGTGATCCGTAAGATCTCCCGGGATGTGCTGCACCGCAACATCGGTGATGCCGTTTCTTCTGAGTATCTCCATTGCCGCCTGAGCTCCCGTAAGACCGCTCATGCTACGAACCTTCGCGTACTTCCTGTATACAGATGAAACTCTGTGGCTTGCTACCATGCAAAGGATTGCCATGATTATGACCAGAATATACATGGGATCAAAGCCTATCCCCATGCCTCTGTATCCGTATCCGCCGTAATACATATCATATACCTCCCTTATCTGCCAAGCTTATCCCCTGCATTTAAATGATACCCAAGCAGGAAATCCTTAACAGTCATTCTCTTTTTGCCCTCAAGCTGAACTTCAAGAATACGCAGTAACTTGTCTCCTGTCAATACGTCAAATGAGTCTTTGTATACCGCCGTAACGGTTCCGGGCTCCTTGTCCTTATCCTTATCAAGAGCGTCCAGAGTCTCCGCTTTCCAGATCTTAAGCATCTTATTACCAAGATAAGTGTAGGCGCTGGGCCAGGGATTTAATCCCCTTACAAGGTTCCTTAAGCTCTCCGCATCTTTGGTAAAGTCAAGAAGTCCCATGTCTTTGGAGAGCTTGCCGCACTTAGTGGCCTTCTCATCATCTTGAGGAACAGGTGTAAGCTCACCCTTTTCTATTTTGGGAAGAGCCTCGACTATCAGCTCCCCTCCAAGAACAGAGAGCTTGTCGAAAAGTCCGCCTCCGGTCTCGTCCCTGTCTATGGGGATCTCCCTCTGAAGAAGGATGTCTCCGGTATCCATTCCTGCTGCCATCTGCATAATGGTCACGCCGGTAGTTTTTTTACCGTCAAGGATTGCCTGCTGTATAGGCGCTGCTCCTCTGTACTCAGGAAGGATGGAAGCATGAATGTTGACGCATCCAAGCCTTGGAATATCCAGTATCTCCTGGGACAGGATCTGTCCGAAGGCAGCCACCACATAGATGTCCGCATTGTACTTCTTAAGCTCCGCAACGTTCTCGGGAAGCTTGATCCTAACCGGCTGGAACACGGGAATGCCATGCTCAAGGGCGCAGGCCTTAACATCCGAAATCTGCAGCTCGCCGCTTCTGCCCTTTGGCTTGTCGGGCTGTGTGACACACAAAACCACCTCATGTCCCGCCTCAATGATCCTCTCAAGGGCAGCTCTTGCAAAATCCGGAGTTCCCATAAAAACTATCTTCATTCTGTGATCTCTCTTTCCTGTAAATAATGCATCTTGTCATTTTTTATTCTGTTCTCATAAGCCCCGGGGCTCTTAATGATAAAAACTATACCGGGGGCTTCTGCTTAGGAAAAGTATAACACCGGGCTATTTTTCTAACAACACTCTCCGCTCTCGCGCCATTATTACCACGCAAAATTTCTGCCACCTTCGTGATAAAATCACATGACGGCAAAGGAGCCTTAAGCAAGCCATGCATCAACCACGCCTCCCGTCAACGGCATATACTTGTATTATTACGGGGGTGTATTAGGGGGTGTATTATGAGAGGGATTACGGAGGTATGACGAAGGTTGTTATGAGGGGTATTTTGGGGGTGTATTTTTGGGGATATTTTTGGAGGTATTTTGGGGGGGATTTTTGGGGTGTATTACGGCACGAAATCAATATTCCAAACTGTGCCGTAAGGCCTAAAAAACATTACTGTAGGATTTTTAAATTGCAATCTGTACAGTAAAAAAGCTTCTAAGGCAAGCCATTTTTCCTGTATCTCTTACTGCATAAAAACGAAAATAGAATCTATGCCGTAAAAACGCAAATAAATTACGGTTCAAAAAAAGAAATCAGTTTTTGAGCCGTAACAAGATTACTGTACAAAATTGAAAGAGCCTAATCTTACAGTAAGTCTCCAATAACATAAGCGTCGCCTCAAAAAAGAAATATGTATAATGCATAGCATGAGTTCGCTCTACTTTAAGTATCCTTTACAGAATCCCCGTATAAATAAAAAGCCTTATGGCAAGCCTCCTTTTGACTTACCATAAGGCACACGTACATATACTCACAGATTATTATGTATAATTATGACTATGAAATCATCATGACCATGCGTTCATCCTTACTATGAGATCATCATTAACTATGTAATCATCATTAACTATGAGATCATCCTTAACTATGAGATCATCCTTAACTATGAGATTATCATTAACTATGTAATAATCATTAACCATGCAATCCCTCTTACTGCCGCTATCATACGTCGCAGTAAACTTCTCTGATAGCGTCCTTGAGGATCTCGGAAAGATCTGCCTCTCCAAGCCACTCAAGAAATTCCTCATCATCAAGGCGGTTTAGCGCACCGCCCACTCTGTCCTTGGTGATGATATCGATCCATGCATAGTCGAGGATATCAAATACCTGCTTCTTGTGGTCGTTGATGGCAGGGCGAAGACCTGTAACGGTAACCTTAGCGCCTTCCGAAGGTTCAACCCCTGAGACCTTCAGGGTGATCATCTTTCTTGCATCATCAACGCTAATCTCGCTGCAATCGCCGGAAACCACAGGCTTGTCACTGCCGGCTGCTTCCGCACCCAGGATGCAGATCTCGTAGTCTCTTTTCCCGGGGATAAGATTAAGGTCGCCCTTTGCAGCCTCAATCTCTATCGTTACGCCATCACCATCGCAGGATGCTCTGTACATGGTCTTTGCAAAGCTTCCATTAAGGTATTCCATGGTTATGCTGTCATCCTCGTACATCTCATAGGAGCCGTCCTTGCCAAAGCCAACGTAAAGGCGAAGGCTTCCCGGATTGTCGGTGCCGTTCTTCCTGTCTTCAAGAGACATGGGAACTACTCCGCCCTCTCCCATAAGTACAGGGATGTCATCGAGGCGTCTGTAGAACTTTCTCATGGTTCCGCCCTTATAGATGCGGCCGGAGAAGATATCAAACCATCTGCCCTCGGGTAGAATCATGTTTACAGCTGACATCTTAAGCTCATCATCCATGGGCTTTGTGATGGCTCCAACCAGAAGCTCCTCTCCAAAGCCATATTCATTTCTTACTCTGTAGGCTCTCTCGTCATCGGGGAGCAGATAATAGGCAGGTCTTATAAGGGGCCTGTCATCCTCATTGGCTCTTCTGCTCTCTGTGTAAAGGTAAGGGATCAGCTGATGACGGAGTCTCATGTACTTTGTCATCAGGCCTTTATAGGGCTCTTCCATTACCCATGGTTCCTTATTAAGGAAAGAGCTGCTGCTGGAGTGAAGTCTCATTATGGGAGAAAATACTCCGAACTGTATCCATCTGATGAGTCTTTCGTTGTTCTTGTCGCCCATCATATGGCCGCCGATATCATGACTCCAGAAACCGTATCCGATATTGCTGGAGGTGCTGGTAAAGTAGGGCTGGAAATCAAGACTCTTCCAGGTCATGACCGTATCTCCGGAGAATCCCACGGGATATCTGTGGCTTCCGGGACCTGCATATCTTGAGAAGATCATGGGTCTTCGATTTCTCTTTTCCTGGTCATGATAGTGGTAGTGGTTAAGAAGAAACAGCGGGTCAACATCGTCCTTGCCCCGGCCTGTGCCCTGCTGCCAGTCGATCCACCAGAAATCGACTCCGTCCTCTTCGTAGGGGTTCATTACCACATCGAAATAGGCCTTTCTGAACACAGGATCCGCAAGATCAAATTCAACAGGCTCCTCTGTTTCAGGATCAATTCCAACTCTCCCCGCCATCTCCTTGTACATGCACTCAAAGCCGCGGATTCCGTCTGCGGGATGAAGGTTTAATGTTGTGGCAAGCTTTCTTTCGTGAAGCATCTTAAGGAATCTCTTATAATCCGGGAACAGCTCACTGTTCCAGGTATATCCTGTCCAGCCGCTTCCGTACTTGGGATCAACCTCCGTAAGATGCCAGTCCATGTCAATAACCGCAACGGACAGAGGGATCTGAAGCTCCTCAAACTTATCTACAACCTCTTTATAAGATTCTTCGGTATATCTGTAGTATCTGCTCCACCAGTTTCCCAGAGCGTATCTCGGAATCATGGGAGTCTTGCCGCAGAGGGTATAAAAATCCTTAAGTCCTCCGAAGAAGTCCTTACCATATCCAAAGAAATAGATATCGAGACCCTCGCCTTTTCTGTTTTCATAGCTGTAATTTGCGGGGCCATCTTCTGCGCCTGACACAACTACAGGGCTGTCGCTGTCGTTAAGAACCGCAAACCCCTTCCGGCCAAAGATTCCCTCTTCAAGGAACAGTCCGCCATCGCACCCATCCAGTGTTCTTGCGGTTCCCATAAGGTTACCGTCGGTGTTTCCGTAGGTGATGCTGTAATGCCATACAGTCCCTTCGCTCTTAAGTTCAATGGAAAGCCCCAGTGTGGAGAAGGGCTTTTCATCATATTTCAGCAAAAGAGATTTCGTCTCAATCTCAATTCCATTACCTGCTCTTCTCTCCTCATAGGGCACCTTGGGAAAAGACCTGTTTACGACTGTCTTTGACATCCTGTCCTCAAAAGCATTATCTTCCCTGTACTCCAACCTGATAAGCCTGTCCGTCAACACGGTTATCCTGTAGTTTTCTCCTGTAACCATCTTTTCTCCCCGATCCCAGAACGCAGACCGTTCTGTATATTTAATAATCGCACATCCTTGAATAATCACACCACCCTAAAAATGTAAGATGCATATCCCGGCACCTTAAGCTGGATGCCGCCATCTGCCTTGTCAGCGTATATTCTGTCCCCGAACTCATCGGTATCGCAAAGGTTCTTTTCCGCTCCGATGTTTTTAAGAGGCACTTCGATCTGCCTATCGTCCTCTTCCATGGAGATGACACCGACGTACATTTCATCCTCCATGAATCTTGCGATGACAAGTACTCTTCCGTCCGCAAAAAGTACCTTTCTTCCGCCCTCTGAGAATGCTGCTGTACTCCTTCTAAGATCCGTAACCTTCCTGTAAACTTCAAAGTGTTTTTTGCCTCTTTCGGATCTTTCACCCCAGGGCATGGGGAATCTGAAGCCCGAGTCATGCTCCGTGTACCCGTCTATGGCAACCTCATCCCCGTAGTATATGCAGGGAATACCGGTCCATAGAAGCTGGGAAACAGCCATTATCTTCCACTTTTCGAAAGTTATGTTTTCATAATTATGAACCCTTGCAACGTCATGACTGTCAAAAAGATTCATCTGACAGTCCGCGATGACCTGGGGTATAGCGCTGTAGTGAGAGTCACATCTTTTCACTACGTCTTTTGCCGTCATCATATAGTTTACCTTGTTAAAAGCCTCGTTCCTCATAAGGAACAGTTCGGGAAGCCCCACAAACTGGCGTAGGATACGTCCATATCCGTAATAGTTCATGGGAGTATTCCAAAGATCTCCCTGAAGGTACTCCGCGCAGTCTCCCCAATGCTCTCCGATAATGATGGCGTCTTTTTTGACCTGTCTTATTGAGTCGCAGACTTCTCTCCACACCTCATCGGCCAGCTGAACATCATCATTTCTCGCAAACACATCGGCAACGTCAAAGCGCCAGCCGTCAATATTGTAAGGGGGCTTTAACCATTTCTTAAGTACCGAATCATCATCCTTGTAGATGATTCGTCTAAGCTCCTCGTTCCTGTAATCCAGAACGGGCAGCGACGAAAAGCCTGCCCAGCCCATAAGTGAGCCGTCGGCTTTTTTGAAATAATAGGGTTTGTCTTCCTTTACCCAGTGGTGGGCAATTCCCGTGTGATTTATTGATATATCAAGGACCAGCTTAAGACCGTTTTCATGAAGAGCCTTCGAGAGCCTTGCCAGTGCTTCGTCTCCGCCAAAGTGCTCATCCACGTGAAAATAGTCTATGCAGTCATACTTATGATTTGAATAAGCCGAAAAGATAGGATTTAAATAAAGAGCCGTAACACCAAGCTCCTTAAGATAGGGTATCTTTTCAATTATTCCGTCAAGATCTCCGCCAAAGAAATCCATGCCGGCGCCTTTTTCCGGAGGAAGTGGCTGTCCGTTCCAATCATCGATCTTAACAGGGCCTCTGCCATGGTATTCATACTCGCCGGTAACTACATCATTGGAAGGATCCCCGTTGCAGAACCTCTCCGGGAATATCTGGTAAAAAACCGCTCCCTTCACCCAGTCGGGCTGCGGATGATCCGCCAGGATCACAAAGTCGTGGCGATAATCCGGAATGCAGGTTGATATTCCCTCCTGATTGTAGAAATAGTAATTGTCTTTGGTGGTTATCTCAAAGAGATAGCTTACCCTGGGCTCGTTAATGAAAATCTCAGCTTCATAATATGCAAGCCCTCCCCGGGAAAAGACATAGCTCATGGGTATATGGTTCTCGGCTCCGTTTACCATCTGACGAAGAAGAACATCCACCACGGGAGCATCTTCGGCAAAACGAAGTCTTACCGTAACCGTACTTTTAAGTTTGGGAAGGGGATTGCTTACGAATCCCCTTGTTCCGTCACTGTAAACACTATCAAGAAAGTTGTTCATCATCATCCCTTAACCGATCCTGACAGACCTTCCACATAGAATCTCTGAAGCCAGATGAAGAGGATAACGATAGGCAGTGCAACTACCACCGCACCTGCAGCAAACTGTGTGTAATAGGTGTCAATTCTTCTGAAGTCAGTAAGCCAGTACAGACCTACCGCTGCTGTATAAGAACTCTGTTTGTCTCCAAAGAGCATGCTGGGGAAAATATAGTCAGACCATGCACCCAGGAAGCTTCCGAGAGCTGTATAAACAATGATTGATTTTGACAGAGGCAGTGTGATCCTTGTAAAGATCTGAAGTCTTGAAGCTCCGTCAATGATTGCTGCCTCATCCACAGCCTTGGGAATAGTATCAAAGAATCCCTTGCTGACATGGTATCCCATGGCGGCACCTGCTGCACTTACCACGATAAGAGCCATAAGAGACTGGTTAAGTCCGAGGCCTTTCAAAATATTGTAAACCGCGATAAGGGACATGAAGCCGGGGAACATACCGATGATCATCAGAATGTTCATGAAGCCCTTCCTGCCCTTGAACCTTGTACGGCTAAGAACGAAGGAAGTCATAAGCACGATCAGAGTATTGATAACGCAGATGAAACTTGCCACGATAAAGGTGTTCATCCACCATCTTCCAAACGGAAGGACGCTCTTATTGCTGAACAGGTTTATGAAGTTTTGGAATGTGAGCCCTTTAGGGAAAAAGTAACCTACATAATATCCCTGCTCAGCTCTAAGAGCGGTGAGCAATATCCATAAAATGGGAAAAAGCCATATTACTCCCAGTATTGTGAGGGCAATGTACCCCGGATTTGTCTGAGTTACCTTCATGATAAAGAAAAGCCCGAAGTATGCAGCTGCAAGTCCGATCCAGAATCCAATACCAAGATATTTGTTAAGGAAAGAAGTCTGGAGTCCTGCACCCTCGAGAATATTCTTGCTGGCAAAAAGAAGGAAGGTCCAGAATGCTGTTGCAAATGCCTGTACGCACTGCCAAACCTTTACTCCCGCAACTGTTGTCTTAAAGAAGTTAACAACTCCCAGCACAAATGAAACTGCAGTAAGGAGCACTGCACAATATACAAAGAAAGTGATCTTTGATCCGCCCTGCGCGCCCATCAGCGAAAGAGCTGTGGATACCATTGAGCTTCTTTCTCCATCCCTTGAAATGTAGGGAAGGAAAAGACTTATAAAGCCAAGAATGACTCCGATAGCCGCTCTGTTAAAGTATGAAAGATTAAGTCCTATAACTGTTTTTCTCATTACTGGAAGCCCTCCTCATTCTTGAGTGCATTAGATCTTGAGAACGAGATCAGAGTGAAGATAGCAGAGATCACAAATATGATGATACCGATGGTAGCTGCCAGGTTGTAATCGTTGCTGTCCTTTGTAAGTTTATAGAGCCAGGTTACAAGAAGGTCAGTTTTGCCGGCGCCCTTGTAGTAGTTAAGTGTATGAGGCTCTCCTCCTGTAAGGAAGAATATGGGGTTAAAGTTATTAAAGTTACCGATAAGGTTTGAAATGATATAAGGTGTTGTTACAAACCACATGTAAGGGAAGGTGATCTTCCTGAACATGGTTATGGGTCCTGCGCCGTCAATCTTGGCACTCTCGTAAAGTTCACCGGGGATGTTCATCAAAATTCCGCTTACCATAAGCATTGTTACGGGAACACCGATCCAGAAGTTAACGATAACTACGCTGGCTCTTGCCCAGGTGGCATTGGTAAGGAAAGGAAGCGATGAAGCGGTGAAGCCCCACTGCTGAAGAAGCACATTGAAGATACCTCTCTCTCCCAGCATGGTTGCCACAACTCTAAGGGAAATGAATGAAGGAACCGCCATGGTGAACACGAAAATGGTTCTCCAGAATTTCTTAAACTTGATTCCCTTGGAGTTAATGATCATTGCAAGGATCATTCCGCCGAAATAACAGGTGAAGGTTGCCAAAAAGCCCCAGATAAGTGTCCATCCCAGTACCGGCCAGAATGTAGCCGATAATCTGTCGCTGGCTGAAAAGAGCGTATTAAAATTCTTGACTCCTACCCAGTCGAAAAGATTTCCCGGAGGCTGATGCTCCGAATCATAGTTGGTAAATGCCATAAGGATCATGTAGATAAGAGGCATTACCGTAAATATTGAAAGTCCTGCTACCGGAACTGCAAGAAGCAGAAAACGAATATTCTCATTTGTAAGGCTTACTACGTCCTGGATAAAGTTGTTGACATGCTTGCCTGCTGCTTTGTTCCTTCTGGCGTTCTCTCCGGAAAAGATTGAAAACAGCCATACTGCAGCAAAGGCAGCTGAAATAACAACAGCTACAACGCCGTATAAAAGTATCAGCATGGAGTTGTCTCCCTGCTGCATCTCATAGATGCCCAGAGCTTCATTGAAAGCCATGCCCTGTGTGTTTTCTCCCAGGGTTGTCAGATCGTGTAAAAGATGACCACCCTTAAAGATCATAAATGCGATATAAGCTATCTCAAGAAGGAAGAAAAGAAATCCCTTTATTATCTGTCCGTTACGCACATTGGCTGCGCCGCAGAAAATGTATGACAGCTTGGAAAAAATGTCTCCCTTTGTGAATATGGTGATAAAGTTCCTATCCTTGTACTCTGTCTTCATAGTTCGTACTCCGTTTAAAAACATGGGGCTGCTAAAAGCAGCCCCCGTCTTGCTTTATCTTTCTGATTAGTTCTCAAGTGTTCCTGTGATGCTGTCTACAAGTGAATCAAGATTCTGCTGAAGGTTAGCCTTTGTGATCTCGCCGCTGTAGATACCCTCACCAAGAGCCTGTGCAGGTGTCCAGTAGTCACCCATCTTGGAGATGCTGGGCTGGTTTGTTGCAAGAGCTGCCTGATCGTTAAGTGCGCTTGCTACGAAATCGTTCTTGATCTCTTCGCTGTCAGCAAGTGACTTAAGAACGGGAACATCACCCTGCTCTTTGTATCTTACAAGGCAGTTCTCAGGGCTGGCCATGTATACAGCGAGCTGCTGTGCAGCCAGAGGGAATGCTGTATTTGACTTAACTGTGATTGTCTTGAAATCTACGAAGTTTGAAAGCTGAACGTCCTTGCCACCGATAGTAGCTGTAGGAAGAGCAACTGCGCCGAGCTTGTCGCCAAGTGCCTCTTTGAACTCAGGTGCGCTCCATGCTCCTGAAGTAACAGCACCAAGCTTGCCTTCCTTAAATGCAGAACCGCCAACGCCGTCCTTGTCCTCAAGGTACTTAGCATTTGATGCAAGATCTACAAGATACTCGCCTGCTGCAAGACCGTTCTCATTGTTGAATGAGCACTCTGTGGGATCCTTTCCGTCAGGACCGAAAAGTGTGCATCCGTTTCCAAGGAAGAAGCTCTCGATGTACCATGAGTTTGTGATCTGAGTACTGAAGTTCCACATTCCGTCGCCAAGATCCTTAGCCATCATTGTGTCAAGGTCCTTGATCTCATCCTCTGTGAAAAGCTCCTTGTTGTAATACATGAAATATGTGTTGGGTGAGAAAGGAGCTGCATATGTAAGACCGTCGATTGTAACTGCTGTAAGTGCACTTTCGGGAAGGTCTGATGCAATTGTCTCGAAATCCTTTGTGATGGGAAGAAGAAGCCCCTTGCTTGCCATATCAGCTACACCGCCGCTGGGTGTGTAGAAGATATCAGCTGCTGTATCAGCGTCTGTCTCAACTGCCTGAGGTGCCTCATCGATACCAACTACAGCGATCTCATAAGTGATGTTGAACTCATCGTGGGCTGCATCGAAGTCCTGTACCATCTTGTCTGTGATATCAACTTCCTCTTCAGGAACCCAGATCTTAAGGGTTACGTCCTGAGTTTCTGCAGCGGGTGCTGCAGTATCAGCAGCTGCCTGTGTAGCTGTCTCTGTTGTGTTTGTGGTGGTTGTTGCTGCCCCTGTGTCCTGGCTGCCGCAGCCTGCAAGTGTACCTGCTGTAACAGCAGCGGTCATTAAAAGAGCGCCTAACTTTTTCAACTTCATTTGTTCATCCTCCTGTTTAAATACCTTTGTTGATAACCGGTTTTGATTTGGTTAATCGCTTTACCAGTACTATATCCTTAGTTGGTTAATCGGTCAACCTCATTTTGGCGATTTCTATATTATGAATAAATAGGCATTTGTAAAACTGTGGAAAATGAACAATTGAATTCTTTTGGGTTTTATGTTATGCGTTTTACCTTGTGAGTAAATAAAAAGACCAGGGATTAAGGTTATCAAGGCTATTCGGGTTATCTCCGCCTTCCCCGTACTGTCCGTCTGTTCCGGAATAAAGAATCTTCTCTTCTCCGGTTAAGATTCCTGACAGATCATACTCTTCCTGCTGCCTCTTGGAGAGATTGAAGATGCATATCACTGTATCTTTTCCCTCTGTTCTCTCAAAAGCAAAGATGTTCTTGTTGCCGGTATCGAGTATTTCAAAAGTCCCATTCTCATTACCTGCATAAAGAGCCTTGTGGTCTTTCCTTATGCCGGCAAGATCGCGGATAAGTCCTCTATAATTCCCTGTGCCCTTCTCCCAGTTGATGGTATCCTTCTCCATAAAGGCAATGGCATGATCATAGGCTATCTCATCCGAAGAATAGATCATGGGAATCCCTGGAATGGTGAAGATAAGGCTCAACATTGCAGGATATGAGCTGCTATCGAAGGCCTGGGGCACCGTTCTATCATAGGAGTTAACATCGTGGTTATCAAGGTAGTTCATGCCGAAGGTGTGGTTATCGTTTCCCTGAAGGTAGAGCTTTATCTTATCGGCCTTTTTGTTGTCCTTTGCCACTTCCACCAGAGCTTCGTAGAGCTTGCCGCTGTAGTTGGAATCAAAGGCATAGTTAAGGTTCGCTCCAGCTATGGCTCCAAGGTCCTCTTCCAGCATGTAAACGTCCTTAACCTTATCAAGTTCTTTTCTTGCTTCCTCCCAGAAATCCACAGGAACTCCCGGGGCATAGTCACATCTGAAGCCGTCTATGTCATATTCCCTGATCCAGTACTTCATGCACTCGATCATCTCTTTTCTCATATCGGCATTGTCATAGTTAAGATCTGCAACATCAGGCCATCCCATGTTCTTAGGGGATATAATCTGGCCGTTTTCCTGTGTATACCAGTCGGGATGCTCGCTGATCCAGGGGCAGTCCCAGCCGGTGTGGTTGGCAACCCAGTCAAGGACAACCTTAAATCCCATGTCATGAGCCTTGTCCACCAGAGCCTTAAAATCCTCTTTGGTTCCAAACTCGGGGTTAACCTCCCTGTAATCGGTAACCGAATAATATGATCCAAGCTTTCCGGATCTGTTGGTCACGGAAATGGGGTGAATAGGCATGAACCACAGGGTGTTTACTCCCATATCTTTTAGGGTATCCAGGTGCTCTGAAAACTCGTTAAAGGTTCCCGAAGGGGTGTACTGTCTTACGTTAACCTCGTACATAACCGCATCCTGCGTCCACTTTGGAGGCCTTGATACTCCCTCTTCCTCCTTGACGCTGCCGCACCCTGTCGCTGCGATCATAAGTGTCATCAGTAAAATGGCTGTTATT
This sequence comes from Butyrivibrio sp., assembly GCA_015056575.1. Taxonomy (GTDB): domain Bacteria; phylum Bacillota; class Clostridia; order Lachnospirales; family Lachnospiraceae; genus Butyrivibrio. The sequence continues at coordinate 95,472 of SVGA01000007.1, read as the reverse complement.
CTCTTTATGCTATTTTTCATGGTGTTATTCCTCTGCTTAAGAAAAGAGCAGATCCTTTACTGTGATCTGCTCGTGTCTGTTGTGATTATTTACTGTGTGAGATCTCTTACCGACTGCCTCTCCATAACCCTTATGGGCTGACGTTCGTCTACATAAAGGTCCTTCTCTCCGTCTATCATCCTGAAAAGAAAACCTCCCGCCTTCTCTGCTTTCCACTCGTAGTCCTGAGCAATGGAAGTAAGCTTTGGAGTCATGAAATCACAATCCGGAAGATTATCAAAACCAATGACGGAAATGTCGTGGGGAACTCTTATGCCGCACTGCACAAGTCCCTCAATAACGCCGAAGGCAACAATGTCCGAAAGGGTTGCAACAGCAGTGTATCCCCTGTTCGAGAAGACTATATCCTGTCCCACTTCCACGGCATTTCTGTAGGTGGAAACGCAGCTGAAAGAATCTCTGTTCAGGTTAAAGTCGATATTACTCTCCTTACACGCATCAAGAAATCCCTGCTGTCTCTCTCTTATAACGCCCTCTCCTGCATCGGGAGGTGTTACCAGAGCCAGCTTCCTGTGACCTTTTCCTATGAGGTACTTTGCGGAAAGATATCCTCCACGATAGTCCTCGATTCCAACGTTAACTATCTTTTCCCCCGGAGCATAGGTATCTATGAACACCATGGGGATATCGATGGTCTGTCTTATCTCCCTGACTTCATCCTTGAATACTCCAAGGAAAAAAGCTCCGTCAACGTTCCAGGATGACAAAAGGGGAATGATCTCCCTCGGGTCTCCGACGCATCTTAGCATGACATAGTAATCATGGCGTCTTACCAGCCTCTCAAGAGCAGCTACTATATGGGCATTGTAGGGATTGGTAAGGAAATCCTCGTTCTTGTCAAGATATGGAACCACAACACCTATAAGATGGCTCTCTTTCTTGGCAAGAGACCTGGCCATAACATTGGGCTTGTAGTTAGAATCCCTGATGATCTTCTCAACTCTTAACCTGGTTTCCTCCGACACCTTGTGGAAATTGCCGTTTATGACATTGGAAACCGTGGCAGTGCTGACGCCTGCAAGAGAAGCAATAGTCTTTAAATTCATTTGTGCTCCAATCTGAATCTTATGTCAGTAATAGGTTTAGCGATTAACCTTTCTTAACTATACATAAAATCAGAACTCTATGTCAAGCACATATTGCTCGCAACGTTAATACACCGTATTAACATCGGTAATGTTATCACCGTTAACCTTAAAGCTCCAGATCTGATGATCTGTCAGGCGATGCTCCGTAAGGTAATAGGTGTCATCAACTTTGGAAATATTGTAGGGGGTTCCGCCTCCGACAAAGTACTCGGAATAGATATCCTCGTACTTACCCTTTATGAGGCCGTCAAGGGATTTGGTCCTAACGATGGTGGCAAAATCCTGGTTACCGGTAATGTCAGTAGAAACGGTCACATAGTAGTATCCATCTATCGGCATTATCTGCACCATTCCCGCCATGGAATCGGGAACATCGTAAGTTCTTTTTACGGAAAGCGTTTCAAGATCGCATACCAGTATCTGAGGTTTTGCGCCGGCAGCTGAAACTCCCGAGACAAAAAAGATCTCATCTCCGATTATGGTAAATGAACGGACGTAAATATTGGAAAGCTGCTCGACCTTCCTGATGTCCGTAAGATACATGCGGGTAGAATCCGCAGTGTGTCTGAAACAGTAAAGCTCACCCGACTCGGAGCTCCATACGTAGAAAGTATCGGAGATCTCGTCATAAGCACTGAAATGAGGCCTTATACCTATCTCGTAGAAGACCTGTGTCTTTATAAACTTGTCTCCGGCTTTCTCGAAGACAAGCACTCTGCTGTTCTCGGTATCATCAATGAGATAGACCTTGCCGTCACTGGCAAGGGTGTGGGGACAGGTTACCTCGCTGCACATAATGTCCCACTGATCAAGGGGCTTCCCCATGGTATCAGAGTATATGATCCTGTTATGATAGCAGTCCACAATAAACCAGACATCATCCACCTTCGTTACATACGTAGGTACACTCAGTCTGGTATCATAGTTGTGCTGCACCTCAAGGCTCTCTGCTGCCGCCGAGGGGTCCGCTGCTTCATCATACAGCTCCGACATGCGAAGATACTTGCTTCCGTCAAAGGGATCAGCCTTAACAGGAGTTTTATCACCGACCCCAAGGCCCCCGCAGCCCGCAAGCAGCAGTACACACAATATTAAGCTTATAAGTCCGGAAAAAAGTCTGTATCCTTTCATAACAGGCAAACTATAACGGCAAAGCCATTATTCGTCATCTTCCTCTTCCTGTGAAGCCATAAGATCCTCGTTGTTGACCAGATCTCCCTCCACCTTCTCAACATACATATGACCGTCAAGGTGATCAAGCTCATGGCAGATAGCTCTTGCAAGAAGCTCCTCTCCCTCGATCTCGTACTCGTTCATGTCAAGGTCAAAGGCCTTTGCCTTAACGTAATTGGGCCTTGTAACAATCCCTGATTTGCCCGGAATCGAAAGACATCCCTCATAGCCTGTCTGCTCGCCTTCCGTTTCCAGAATTGTGGGATTTATCATAATGATGGGCTGGTCTCCCTCGGGAGATACGTCTATGACCACTATTCTCTTCAAAACACCAACCTGAGGCGCAGCAAGTCCTACTCCGTTAGCCGCATACATGGTCTCAAGCATATCGTCAACCAGCTCCCTGATCCTGGGGGTCACTTCCTTAACCTCCTTGCAGGGCTTTTCCAGTACGTCGTCTCCGTATTCTCTGATAGTTCTAAGTGCCATTTTATATTTCTCCGTTTCTTTAAAGCAACTTCATTAAACTCTTATAATAATATCATCCACCGTTCATAGGGTCAAAGTCAAATTGAACTGTGACATATCGAAGCCTTCCCATGCCCTCAAGCTGCCTTATATAGGCCTCAAGAACGTCCTTGAGCCGCACCAGCCCCTCATAGTCGTCAAGCTTTGCAAAGACATTGAGCCTGTAAACGTCATTTATCCTGCTGACAGCAGAGAATGCCGGCCCGATAAACACCGCGCCTTCTATATCCTGCTGCTCCATGATAGCACGAAGTCTTGTGGCCAGCTCCATTCCTTCCTTTTCATCCCGGCTCTGGATCTGAACCGACATCATATGTGAAACGGGCGGATATCTCAAAAGATCCCTGTAGGCTATCTCCTCGTTGTAAAAAGAGACGTAGTCCTGAGCAGCGGCTGCTACAATGCTGTAGTGCTCGGGCTGATAGCTTTGGATAACAACATTTCCCGCTTTATCTCCTCTTCCCGCTCTTCCCGCAGCCTGAGTAAGCAGCTGGAAGGTTCTCTCCGAAGCCCTGTAATCTGCGGCATACAATGACATATCCGCCGCCAGGATGCCCACAAGAGTCACATCGGGGAAATCATGGCCCTTTACGATCATCTGGGTTCCCACCAGCACGTCCGCTTCCTTGTTGGCAAAGGCAGAAAGTATCTTCTCGAAGCTGCCCTTGGTCCTGGTGGTATCGGCATCCATCCTGAGAACTCTGGCCTTTGGCCAGAATTTCCTGACCTCATCCTCTATCTGCTGGGTTCCTGCTCTGAAGGATGAGACATATTTGGAGCCGCACTTAGGACATATCTTAGGCCTTATCTCCTCATGTCCGCAGTAGTGGCATACAAGCCTTCCTCCCCGGTGTTCGGATAAAGAAACATCGCAGTGAGGGCACTTAAATACATGGCCGCATCCTCTGCAGGATACAAAGCCCGCAAGCCCCCTCCTGTTAATGAACAGCATGGCCTGTTCTTCCCTCTCAAGCTTCTCATCCATAAGCTCCTGAAGCCTTAATGAGAAGATCGATCGGTTTCCCATCCTGAGTTCCTGTCTTAAGTCAGCTACTTCCACCGATGGAAGTGTGCCCCCCGTAAGACGCTTACTTAGCTCAAAGAGCTTGTACTCCCCTGTGGTTGCCCTGTAATAGGCCTCAAGGGAAGGCGTTGCCGAGCCAAGCACCACGCAGGCTCCGTCAGGCACCAGCTTCGCCAGTTCTATAGCTGTTTCCCTGGCATGAAACTTCGGCATGTTCTCACTCTTGTAAGTTGATTCATGCTCCTCATCGATGATTATGATCCCCGTATTGGGAAAAGGTGTAAAAAGAGCTGATCTCGGACCGATGATGATGTCTATATCCCCGGTCCTTGCCCTTTCCATCTGATCAAATTTTTCACCGGGGGAAAGAGACGAATTCATCACCGACACCCTGTCTCCAAAGTGAGTATAGAACCTCATCAGTGTCTGATAGGTCAGTGCTATCTCAGGTATCAGGACTATAGCCTGCTTGCCCCGCTTTAAAATATCGTCTATGAGGGCTATGTAAACCTCGGTCTTACCGCTTCCGGTGATACCGTGGATGAGGTAGGTATCTCTTTTCCCAAGGTCGTAGTCCCTTTTTACGGTATCAACAATATGCTGCTGATCGGGGCTAAGGACCTTATCTCTGTACCTTCCCGAGGCGCTCACCTTGGGATTTCTGAAATACTCCTCACTCTCAATGCGGATAATTCCCTTGTCCTCAAGACTCTTAAGGGTAGCTGCCGCAACATTCAGCTTACCGGTGATAAACTCATAGGGTATCCTTTCGCCGGGATTTCCAAGAAGCTCTCTTAGTATCCTCTCCCTTGCCTTCTGCTTCTTCCTAACGCACTCATTGTAGATGGCGGTGGCTTCCTCATTTGATGCCAAAAGAGATACAAACTTCCTTATCTGTCTCTTTTGCTTCCGGGCAGAGGGCAGCACAGTCTTAAGAGCTGCTATCATGGTAGAGCCGTAGTGTCTTTTCATCCAGGCAGCAAGCCTAAGGGAGATATCCTCCGCCGATACGATGTCGTCCTGGACCGAAATGATCTCCTTGATCTTATCAACATCCCAGTTGGGTTCACGGGTGATTTCAACCACATACCCTTTCCTTAGCGTATTTCCCTTACCGAAGGGCACCTGAACACATACACCGATGTCCACCTTGTCCGAAAGATGCTCAGGTATCCGGTACTGAAAGGGTCTGTCCACCTTTTCATGGGATATATCGATTATTACATTAGCAAAAATGTCTCCTGCCACTTACTCTCCTTGTACCCGCATGCCGCTTTTACCAAAGGCAAATTACGCCTGTCATCTGCGCTCTTTTAGTATCTCTTTGATAAGGTCTCTCTCATCCATGGGATACTTCACACCCCTGATCTCCTGATAGTCTTCATGCCCCTTGCCTGCGAGGACTATGATATCTCCCTGCTCCGCATTGTCTATGGCATAGGCAATGGCCTCTTTACGGTCTGTGATCTTAATATATTTACCGTCGGTCTTCTTCATACCGGTCTCAATGTCGTTCATGATCTCTTCAGGTTCTTCAAATCTGGGATTATCCGAGGTAATAATGGTGAAATCCGCATATCTTCCGCTGACTTCTCCCATCTCAAATCTGCGGAGTTTACTTCTGTTGCCACCGCAGCCAAAGAGGCAAACCAGCCTGTTGGGACGATAATCCCTGAGGGTGGAGAGGAGGCTCTTAAGGGCCATCGCATTGTGGGCATAGTCGATCATGAGAGTAAACTCATCCGACACCTTGACCATCTCAATCCTTCCCTTAACCTTAGCATTCTTAAGGGCCGGAGCAATTTCATCGGCAGTGCAGCCAAAGTGCCTTGCAACAGCAATTGCACAAAGAGCATTATATACGCTGAACTTGCCGGGAGTGCGTATCTCGGCGTGAACATTTATAAGTCCGTCCGTGTCAAAGAAAACGCCCAACTCTCCGGGCTTTCTGATATATGCCAGATTGATGGCTCTAAGGTCAACGCCCTCACCAAAGCCATAGGTCTCAACTTCACAGGTATGGCCTTCAAGGATATCATCGGTATGAATATCGTCTCCGTTGCAAATACCTATCCTGCACTGCTTGAAAAGAAGTCCTTTGCAGTGCATATAGTCGTCAAAATCCTTGTGCTCATTGGGGCCGATATGATCTGCCTCAATATTGGTAAATATACCGATATCAAAGATAAATCCCTGGCTTCTGTGAAGCATAAGTCCCTGGGAGGACACCTCCATGACAACCGCATCACATCCTGCCTCTACCATCCTTGCCATATACTCCTGAAGTGTATAGGACTCGGGAGTTGTATTCTCGGAATGGATGTGTTCATCTCCTATGATTACCTCGATAGTTCCGATAAGGCCCACCTTATGTCCGGCATTTTCCAGCATGCTGCGGATAAGATAAGTGGTGGTAGTCTTACCCTTGGTTCCCGTTATACCGATTGTCTTAAGCTTACTTGCAGGATGGTCAAAGTACGCGGCAGATATGAAAGCCATGGCATATCTGGTATTCTCGACTCTGATAACAGGCATCCTGCAGCCTTCGGGAAGCTCCACCTCATGCTCAACCACGATCGCTCCTGCACCTGCCTCTGCAGCCTGCGCCGCGCATGAATGCCCATCGAAGTTAGCACCCTTAATACAGATGAAAAGAGATCCCTCCTCAATCTTTCTGTTGTCGTTAACAACATTTTTGATGTCAATATCTGCGGCACTTAAGGCTTCCCCGCTGTTTCCCGCTGTGATCTCATACTTAAGTTCAGATAACAGTTTTTCAAGTTTCATAATTGCCTCCACTAATTTAGCCCTGTAGCCCATCAGCTGATAAGCTAATTTTAATCTCATGTAGCTAAAATGATTTTTAATATTTTAGACACAAAAGTGTCACAATTTTTATGTATACTCAAATCATAGATATGAGTTATGTACTAACTCATCATCTCCCCCTCATAAGAAACCGCAGACACACGCTCCTCGCGTGTGTTTTTGTGGTTTTAGGGGTCTTTTTATGTGAAATCGTTCATGATGATCTGCATACTCCCGTTATAGTCATTGATACCCGGATAATATGCCACACTGACACTCATGGGTTCATCTGTCCTAATACCATTATACAGAGTATCTACCTTGTCCTGTCCATATCTTTCCCTTAGGAAATCGTGCCATTTTTCAAGGTCCCCGAAATACATCATATCCATCTCAGCGCTCCCGTCGGTCACACGATACTTGCCAAAGTTTTTGTTCTTGCCTATAAGGCTGCCCCGAAGAAGCTTCACGTTCTTTCTGGCAAATACAGGCTTGGGATTGCCGTTCCCGAAGGGCTCAAGCTTTTCCATATCCTTCACAAGTTCTCTGTCGGCATAAGCAAAGGGCAGCTCCATATCTATATGCAGCACAGGAACAAAGTCCTCATCGGAAAGGTCGCATCCTTCGCAAAGCCTTTCCCGAAGCACCTCTATATTCTCCTTTGGCAGGGAGAGTCCTGCCGCCATCTTGTGTCCGCCGAATTTAGTAAAAAGCTCCCTGACCTGTGATAGCCTCTCAAACATATCATACTTCTCAATGGACCTTCCGGATCCCTTGGCTCCGCCGCCTTCGGTATTGGTGATGACGATGGTGGGCCTGTAGTACTTCTCTTTGATCCTTCCGGCAATAATACCCGCAATGGACTCCTCCGTGCTTTCCAGATACAGAACAAGGACCTTTGGAAGATCTCCTCCGGCGCTGAGCTCCTCCACCTGCTTAACAGCCTCTTTCACCCCGTCCTGGGTCATCTGCTTGCGGCTGTCATTAAGAGCCTTCAGATCTCCTGCTGCCTTCACTGCACTGCTGTAGTCCTCCTCCATAAAAAGATCCAGTGCCATGGTTGCCTGCTCCAGCCTTCCTGTGGCATTAAGACACGGGCCTATCACAAAACCGTAATGATATGCAGACATATGGGAAGCATCCAGACCGTTAACGTTTATAAGCGCCCTGAGGCCTTTATTGGACGTATTCTCGATCATCCTTAGGGATTCCTTTACAATTATCCTGTTCTCGTCCCTAAGCTCCATAACATCGCATACTGTTGCTATACCGGCAAATACCAGCATCTGGGAAAAGAATTCTCTAAATCCCTCTTCCTCTTCTCTGCCGGAGATCCCCGCCATCACCTGAAGAAATTTATAGGCTACCACCGCTCCGCAGATTTCCTTAAAAGAGCATTTTCCTTCAGCCCGCTTGGGATCGATCACAGCATCTGCCGGGGGAAGCAGCTCTTTTCTTACCGCTCCCTCCTCTGCATTTTCAAAAGGCACCTCGTGATGATCGGTAACGATAACCGTCATCCCCTCTTTTTTGGCATGGGCAATCTGTTCATAGGCTGCGATACCATTGTCACAGGTGATAATGGTATCTATTCCGTCAGCTATTGCATTATCCACCAGCTTGATGCTAAGTCCGTATCCATCCTTGACTCTGTCAGGAAGGACACAGTCAACATCTGCCCCAAACAGCTTAAGTCCCTTCACCAGGATAAAGGATGAACATATTCCGTCAACATCATAGTCCCCGATAACCCTGATGCGGGCACCGTCCCTGATCCTTCCGAGCATAAGGCCGGCGCCGTTTTCAATGTCCTGAAGTTCCATGGGGTCATGCAGCATGGAGGCATCCCCCTCAAGGTAACTCTTTATCTTCTCATCGGTAACAAGATCTCTGTTCCTAAGGAGCCTCGCTGTTATATTCTTAATGCCGAACTTTCTTGCTGTTGCATCAAAATCCGCCTTTTTCATTGAAACCATCCATTTAGTCATATTCTTCTGTCTCTCCCAATAATTAAAGCAAATGTAAAAAAGCCGTTCAGGCATATATTATTATACCTGAACGGCGTCCTATAAAAAGGTCTCAATTAAACATTCTCAGCTTTTTCGGCTTTCTTTGAAATGAAGTTCTTGAAGCCTGTCTTAAAGTCATACCAGATAGGTGATGCGATGCAGATTGATGAATATGTACCGCAGATAACACCAACCATAAGAGGAAGAGCAAATGCCTTGATATCAGCTACACCGAAGATGTAAAGAGCAAGTACTGTGAAGAAGGTGGTTGCTGATGTGAAAAGGCTTCGTGTGATGGTCTGTGTAACAGAACCGTTAACCAGATCCTCAAGCTCTTTTCTTCCGGTTGCAAGGTGCTGGTTCTCACGGATACGATCGAAGGTAACGATAGTATCATTGATGGAGTAACCGATGATGGTAAGAACAACAGCGATGAATGTGCTTCCTACAGCAAGTCTTGTGAATGCATAGGATACGATAACCATAAGTGCATCGTGAGCAAGAGCTATGATAGCGGCTGTACCGAACTTGATATCCTTAAACCTGATCCAGATGTAGATAAGCATAAGGATAAGTGCGATAACAAGAGCCTCAATAGCGCTGGTTCTCATCTCTGAACTTATAACACCACTGATGGTCTCAGCTGCGATGTTGTCTGCCGATACGTTATATTTGCTCTCGAGAATGCTCTCAACTGCCTCTCTCTGATCAACATCAAGTGTTGTTGACTTGAAGATAACCTGATTTGTTCCTGTTACTGTCTGGATCTGGAGCTCGTTTATACCTGCTGCTGCCTTGATGTCTGCAGCTGCTCCGGACTCAAGCTCTGAAAGCTCATATGCCTTGTCAAAAGTAACTGTTGTTGAAGTTCCTCCAACAAAGTCAAGGCTGTAATTGAAGGCTCCCTTTCCTGCACCTGCATTGACGCTCATTACAATGATGCCCGCAACGAGAACTGCACAGGAGATTCCGTAAAAGATCTTTCTCTTTCCGACGAAATCGATCTTGTTAAGCTTCCTTGCCTTACCGTAAAGGGCTACACTCTGAAGTCCGATACCGTAAAGAACAGAAGTGATAAGTCTTGTAACAACAAGAGCGGTAAACATTGAAAGGATGATACCAAGGATAAGTGTCTCGGCAAATCCCTTGATGCTTCCGGTTCCAAGGAACCAGAGAACTGCTGCTACGATGAGGGTTGTAATATTACCGTCAAGGATTGATGAAAGAGCCTTGTTATATCCGTTCTTCCTGGCCGCATCCACATCCTTACCTGCAGCGATCTCCTCTTTTATTCTGGAGAATACCAGCACGTTGGCATCTACCGCCATACCGATTGAAAGGATGATACCTGCGATACCGGGAAGGGTAAGTGTCATCTCAAATGCAGAGAGAAGGAATACCATAAAGCCGGTATAGAATGCAAGTGCCAGTGTAGCAGACACACCAAGGAGTCTGAATATAGCGATCATGAAGATCGCAATAAGTGCAAATCCAACTGCTGCAGCATAAAGGCTGGTTCTGATGGCATCAGATCCGAGCTGAGCACCTACAACGTTTGAACGCAACTCGTTGAGCTGAAGCTTAAGTCCACCGATACGGATCATGGATGCAAGGTTATCTGCCGCTTCATAGGAAGACATTCCTGTGATGACCGCCTTACCGTCTGTGATGGCTGCCTGAACGTTGGGAACGCTGATGAACTCGCCGTCATAGTAGATACCGATGCTCTCGCTGTTGGCAAAAGCCTTTGTTGTGGCATCAGCAAATGCCTTTGCACCTTTATCTGTAAATTCAAGAGAAACTACAGGCTCCTGAGCACCGTAGGAATCCTGCTGATATACTGCCTGTGAAGCTGCAACATCTTCACCGGAAAGTACGATGGAGCCATCTGCCTGAAGCTCTTCAAGAGTCTTGTCGAGGATGTATCCGAACTGGGGATTCTCATCCATAACAACATTTCCGTCATCATCAACAGTATATCCTGAGCTGTAGTGATAGTTCTCGTTGCCGTCTGCGTCGGTCTGTGCAATGAAGTACAGGTTACCGGGCTGTCCCAGTTCCTCCAGAATGGCATTGGCATCGCTTACGCCGGGGATCTCAATGTTGATCCTGTTTGTACCCTCCTGATAAACCTGTGACTCTGTGCTGTACTGATCTACACGCTGCTGAAGCTTGTAGATTGTATCTGACATGTCCTCTTTGCTGGGGGTCTCATCACCAACTACCTCATAAGTGATGCTGACACCGCCTGCCAGGTCAAGACCCAGGTCGATGCTGGACAGTGAACCGGACTTATCTTCTCCAAGTCCGTAAACCACTGAGTATCCAAGTCCTCCCAGAAGTGCGAGGATGAGGATCAGCGCAACAACATACTTTATACGTTTCATAACTTGATTCCTCCGTTTAACCTTCTTCGGCTAAAGCCGCTTTTATCATAATCGCACATTCAATGCGCTTTCTCTGAAGCTCACATCCGTGCTTATATGTCGTATTGATGTCTCCGTTGAAGTTGTAGGCATTGGCAGCACATCCGCCGCTGCAGTAATATCTGGCGAAACACTTCTCGCACTCAGGTCTTGAGTAGACATTGCTCTTCTTGAACATGTCTCTGATATCATTCCTGGTGATTCCGTCATAGACATTGCCCATGATGAAATCCTCATTGCCTACAAACTGATGGCAGGGATAAAGATCTCCCCAGGGAGTAACTCCCAGATACTCACATCCCGAACCACAGCCTGATAATCTCTTAGCCACACAGGGACCGCCTTCCAGATCTATATTGAAGTGGAAGAAATTGAATCCCTTTCCTTCCTTGTGTCTCTTAATATAGTATTGGGCGAGTTTATCATATTCCTCACAGAGCTTTGGAATATCCTCATCCTTAAGAGCATACCAGTCTTCAGGCTTTGCTACAACTGGTTCCACAGAAATCTGCTTAAATCCAAGTTCTGCCAGGTGCTTCACATCCTCTGAGAAATCCAGATTGTTGTGAGTAAAGGTTCCCCTTACAAAATACCTTAGCTGATGACGTGACTTAGCCACCTTCTGAAATTTGGGAACTATCTCATCATAACAACCCTGTCCGCCCTTCCTTGGACGCATCGCATCATTGACTTCCTTACGTCCGTCAATGGAGAGAACAATGTTGCCCATTTCTTTATTGACATAATCCAGGATCTCATCGTTCAAAAGAGTTCCATTGGTCGTAATGGTAAAGCGGAAGTTCTTATCATACTGTTTCTCGATGCTCCTGCCGTACTCAACTATCTTCTTGACAACTTCCCAGTTCATAAGGGGTTCGCCGCCAAAGAAATCAACTTCGAGATTTCTTCTGTTGCCTGAATTCTTAATAAGAAAATCCAGCGCTGCCTTTCCGACTTCCTCGCTCATGAGAGCGCGTCTTCCGTGGTACTCACCCTCATCGGCAAAGCAGTATTTACATCTCAGATTACAGTCGTGGGCAATATTAAGACAAAGAGCCTTCACTACGGTCTCTCTGTTCTGGAAATCTTCCACATAGTTCTCATATACATCATCGGTATAAAGAACTTCCGATGCACGAAGCTCCAAAAGCTCCGAGATCGCCTCGCCGATATCCTCGGCAGAATACTTGTCAGAGATTTCAGGGACAATGATCAGTTCATTGAACAGTCTCTGAAAATCCTCATCGCCTTCCCTGTCTTCCTCCCTTGCAGCAGCTGTGCCGTACCATTCGGTCAGCTTCTGTTCCACAACGGGGATCAGGTCGAAAACAACGTCATCCACCACATGTACGGAGCCGGAATTGACGTCCAGTACGATGTTGTAGCCGTTGTTCTTATATGCGTGAATCATAAAAAACAAAACTCCTAACTAATACAAAAATAGCGATACAGACCTACGCAATAAAGGGGCAGCGACATAGCCGCTGCCCGACATGATTACATTTACTTATCGGTATGGATTACTTGCTAAGCTGCTCACAGCTCTGATTTCCTACCGTGCAGGAAGTCTTGCAAGCTGACTGGCATGATGTCTGGCACTCGCCGCATCCGCCCTTCTTCATGGATTCCTTAAGGTTTCTTGTTACTAATGACTTTACATGCTTCATAATCTAGCCTCCTACTTGAAAATGTGGAAAGTGCCACCTTTCGAGTTTTTTTACATCGGTTAAGTATACCATATATTTTCAAATTATTAAAGTGTTTTTATTCAGTATCTTCTTTTTCATCCTCTAAAGGTGTATTGACGGTTATAAGTACCTTGGTTATGCGGTTTCCCTTGATTCCCCGGGCCGTGAGGGTAATGCCGCTGTCCAGAGTGACCGTCTCGCCGTAGCCCGGCAATCTGTCCAGAGCCTCGATCATAAGTCCTCCGATGGAGTCGTAGTCCTCGGAATCAAGATCTGTCCCCAGCTCGTCGTTGATATCATCGAGTTTCATATTGCCCTCAACAAGATATCTTCTTCCGCCTACGTTCTTGATCAGGTTGATCTCATCCGAGTCATACTCATCCCTGATCTCACCTACGATCTCCTCCAGAAGATCCTCTAAAGTGATCATTCCCACGGTGGCGCCGTACTCGGAAAGTACAAAAGCAACATTCTGGGATTTCTCCCTCATCTCCACCAGAAGATCCGCTGTCTTTTTAAACTCATATGTATAATAGGCCTTCCTTAAGTGATCCCTGATCCTGAAGTTCTCCTTATCCTGCAGAAGTATAAGATCCTTCACATTGATAAGGCCAATGATATTATCCTGCTCATTGCCCTCATAGACAGGGATCCTGGTGTACATGTCCTCCTTGAAGACCTTCATGACCTCGCTGTAGTCGGACTCGGTGCTGACACAGGACATATCGATCCTGGGGATCATTATATCCTTAGCCACCGCATCACTGAAGTCGAATACGTTGTAGATGATCTCCTTCTCGCCACTCTCAATGACTCCATCCTCATGGCTTACATCCACATAGGTCTTGAGCTCGTTCTCTGTCATGGCCTGTCTCTTGCCTGTATCTATACTGAAGAGCTTCATGATGGCTGTTGCGATCCCGTTGATAATAAAGCTGAATGGAGTGATGATCGCCATAACAAAAAGGATTATCGGCGCGTAGATCAGTGAAATCTTCTCAGCATAGGCAGTTGCCACAGTCTTGGGGATTATCTCTCCGAATATCAAAACCACCAAAGTCAATATTCCAGTTCCCAGACCGATGGCAAAGCTTCCGAACACATCCGTAACAAAAACAGTCATCAGCGCCGATGCGCTTAAGTTAACTATATTGTTGCCGATCAGTATCGCCGAGAGCATCTTCTGAGTGTCGTCGCTGATCTTAAGAACTCTCTCCGCCCCTTTATTTCCTTCATCGGCCAGTGCCTTCATCCTGACCTTATTGCTGGTCATAAGTGCAGTTTCCGCCGATGAAAAAAATGCGGACAAAAGAACCAGCACTATAAGCACTATGACCCTTACAACATTAGTGTCCAAAGTGTTCTCCTTATATAACCCTTATCACAATAAATCCTGTATCAAAAATGATCATCCGATGGGATTTACGTAAAACTCGCGGAAGTCTTCATACCCCTGTTCGGTAAGCTGCTGCTTCTGGAACTTCTTGTTCTTGTTCATACGAACCACAAGAACCTGTTTGCCGTTTGCCCGCTCCTTTTGGGATTCGGAAATGATCTCTGAAAGCCGCTCTCCCTTTATTCCTTTTTCTATAAGGAAAGCAACTCTTCCGTTCTCATCAGGGATCTTGAAGCCCTCGTCCATCATGATCATAATGATACGCTCAAATCCGATGGAGAAGCCACAGGCAGGTGTATCCTGTCCAAGGAACTTGCCCACCATCTTGTCGTATCTTCCGCCGCCCCCGCAGCTTCCGCCGTACTGAGGCATTGCCACCTCAAAGATGGTTCCTGTATAGTAGCTCATCCCGCGAACGAGAGTGGGATCGAATACCATCTCAAACTTCGCTGTCTTGGTCTTATCCACTGAAGAGATGATCTCATCAAGATTGCTTCTTACTTCTTCATCAAGAGCATCACCCAGCATATCGGCTATCACATTAAGGCCGTCAAGGCCGCTCTTTCCTTCTGCTGCACGGAAAAGATCCAGATACTTCTCAATCGACTCTTTGGCAAAGCCGCTCTTTGAAAGCTCCCCGGCTACTCCGTCAATTCCTATCTTATCCATCTTGTCCAGAGTGATGAATACGTTGTCGTACTCCTCACTTGGAAATCCGCTGTAGGCAGCCATTGCCTTAAGAAGCCTTCTGTCGTTGATCCTGATCTTGAAATCACCAAATCCAAGTCTTCCGAGGGTTGTGGTGGTTGCCAGGATAAGCTCGATCTCCGCAAGATTGGAGGGCTCACCCAGAATATCTATATCGCACTGCATGAACTGCCTGTATCTGCCCTTCTGTGGTCTGTCTGCTCTCCATACATTTCCCATCTGCAGAGCCTTGAAGGGTGAAGGAAGTTCGCCGGTATGATTGGCATAGAAACGAACAAGAGGAACCGTCAGGTCATAGCGAAGTCCTGAATCAGTAAGATCGTTCTCTTCCTTTGCCGTCTCAAGATTGAGTTTCTCTCCTCTCTTCATTACCTTAAAGATAAGCTTCTCGTTCTCTCCGCCCTGCTTGCTGTTCAAGTTAGCCAAAGATTCTACGCAGGGTGTCTCTATTGAAGTGAAGCCAAACTCGGCATAGGTCTTCTTTATGATCTCTATGCAGTAGTCCCGAAGTCTCATCTCCGCAGGGAGAATATCCTTCATTCCGGTTACGGTTTTTTTGATAAGTGCCATGTCATACCATCCTTACTGTAAACAAATTCTTATAAACAAATCCAGTGTGCCCCTGCGTTATACAAGGCGCACACTGAATGATTTTACTATATACATCCTTACTATTGCAACATTTCCTTATTTATTGTGCTCCCTTAAGAATTCTATGAATGCAGCCTTGGGAAGAGGCCTTGAATAATAGAACCCCTGAATATGATCGCACCCAAGGCGGATTATCTGATCTGCCTGTTCCTGAGTCTCTACGCCTTCAGCCACGATCTCTTTTTTCAGAGCCTTAATGATCTTGACCAGATTCAGCATGACCATATAGTTCGTGCCGTCCTCAAAGGCCGACTGCACGATGCTCTTGTCCAGCTTGAACATGTCCACGGGAAGTGATGATATCCTGGCAAGATTTGAATATCCCGTTCCGAAATCATCCATGGAAAAAGAGGCACCGTACTCCGTAAGTTTCCTGATATTCTCATCCATCACGGAGGTAATGCCCTGCTCAAAGGTCTCTGTTATTTCAAAATTAAGCTGATCCGGCGCCACTGAGTATTTCTCCATGGTCTTTATGATATTGTCCGCAAGGTTGGTCTGAATAACGTCAACCACGGAAAGGTTGACCTCAGTATATTTAAGTCCCAGACTTACCGCTTCGGAATTGGCCATCATATCGCACACCGAGGATAAAACGAAGTTGTCTATGGCAATGACAGTTCCATTCTGCTCAGCCACAGGCATGAACACCGCCGGCGAAATAAAGCCCAGCTGAGGATCCTTAAGGCGAAGAAGCGCCTCACAGGTTGTAAACCTGCCCTCCGCAGGAGTGTAGATCGGCTGATAATATACCTCCAAAAGTCCGTCATCCAGCGCATGCTTGACTATGTTGTCTATCTTCTTGTCATGCTCAACATGCTTAAGGTTAAGGTCCGAAACCCTGAGAATATCCCTGTTATGCCTTGAAAGAGCCTTTTTGATCACATCCCTGACTTCATTGTATTTCTCGATACTGTCAAGTTCATCCGGGAATCCCAAGGCATAGGGGCTTTCAAAGAGTTTGATTTCTTCATCGCCCATAGTCCAGGTATCTTTGAAGCGCTTTTTTATCTGCTCGGAAGCCTTCTCTATAACAGGATCGTCGGGCTCTGCTTCAGGGTATATCATAAGGAAATTCCCGTCATCATCATAAAAGACGTTTCCGTCGGGACACAGCTGCTTAAGATAAGAGGTTATCTGGTTCAAAAGGTCTCCAACCTTTTCCGGTGCCTCGCCTGCCACCAGCACTCCAAGTCTTTCAATATTGATACCGAAAATCGTGAACACCTTTTTCTGAAGAAGGTTTGTTGATATGGCAAATTCCAGGGCGTTTCTGGTTCCTGCTCCGGAAATAGAGTCCGTAAACTCCCCGGGATTCTGGAAAGTATAAACGCACATCAAAAGCGCTATGGATGTACTGAATTCAAATATGGAGCTGGACCTCGTGACTATTCTGATGGGAATCCCCGCCAGCATCATTATATAGTAGAGGATCAGGGAGATGATCTTCTCAGAAGTAAGAGATCTGCCGTATTTGACATATAAAAATGCCGCATATCCAAAATATATAAAGAGACAGATATTTACACTTGCACCCTGAGGATAGTGATAAACTATCTCCCCCACTTCATCAAATGAGTAGAAAAAGTCCGTTACCAGTCCGCTAAAAAAGAACATCACCGAATATCCCACGGGAACAATGAGAAGTACCTTTTTTAGAGTGGTCTCTGCATTTGCTCTGAAAATAGACATCACGTATATCATGGAATAATAGGACAGCAGATAAGAACATGTCTTTTCCACGATCACAAAGTTTGTGTTCATCTCATAGTTCACAACTCCCCTGAAGGGTTCACTGTAGACCCAGAGGCTGTGAAGAAGTCCGAAGGTATTCAAAACCAGGGCATCAACAATAAGAGTGCCGAAAATCTGCTTCTGCCTGCTGAAATGTGACTCCTCGGATACATGTATCGTCAGAGTGACAAGAATAAGCAAAAGAGACGCCACCGAAAATACCACATTATAAGTTTCAGGACTTATAATAATTCCCATACTGTCCCCTATTCGAAGTACTCATCTATAAATTTCACAAAGGAACTGTCTTTCATGGGTTTTCCAAGATAATCTCCTATCAGGAAATCACATCCCAGTTCCTCCGCCATAAGCTTTTCCTCTTCGGAGCTGATGCTGCTGGCTCCCACAAAGATACTGATATCATGAAAAAGATTCACAATGCCCTGAGTGACCATCTTCATCTGCTTGGAGGCTATGGATTGTGCAATGATGTCCCTCTCTATGTTCACCTGGGTCACGGGCAATGTAAGGATCTTCTGAAGGTCACCGTATCCGCTGCCGAAATTATCGATTATGATAGAACAGTTGATGTCCTTAAGAAGCCTTAAGTTTCTCTCTGCCGTTGCATTCATGGTCGCCACAGTGGTTTCGGATAGCTTAAAGGAGATCCAGGAAATCTCCGCCCTTTCCTCTCTGGCTATCTTCTTGATCCTTCTGATAAAATCATTCCTTGAGATCTCGCCCTGTGACATACGGACAATAGCTCTGTACTTGCCGTTTTTGTCACCGCCGTTCCAAAATGCCAAAGCTCTGCAGGCTCTTCTTAAAACAAATTCGTCGGTATCAAGAAGTGCCTGAGTTACCTTTATATCCGGAACCTTTCCTCTCATATCGATCTCATTGCCCTCTGCATCCACCAGAAAACAATACACATCCGCGCTGTAATTGATCTTGTATATCTTTGACAGCATGGGCTGGAACTTGATCACCGCAAGTCTTGTATCCAGATTATTTCTTGCCATGACGTCGTAATCCATGCTCTTTTTTCTTTCATAGAAATCAATATCATCCACTTTCACTATCGGCTCAGGATTATTGCCGATGTCCTCAATGATCATCTCGATCTTGGACATAAGATCCGGCACGTTTTCATAGTGCCTTGGATAATTCATGATAAAGCAGTGGCCCTCAACTCTGATGGCCATGTTGGAAAATGTCCAGGGCTTACTGAGTCTCTTGGCAATGATCTCCATTAAAGCCTCAGCTCTTTTGATATCATCCGCATGTACAGTGATGGCAAATACGTTCTCCGAATATCTGTAGGTAAAGGTCTGTACCTGAAGCTCCCTGCCGCCTACCCGCTTAAGATATACCGCGATCTTTTTGAGAACGCTCTGAGCCTGCATATAACCGATCTCATTGCTGAGAACGCCGATATTATCCACGGTCACAAAGATAGTATGATTTGAAGACTTCCTTCCGGTCTTAAGTTCAAGTCCCTCAAGAAAAGCCCTTCTGTTCAGTATATTAAGGGCCTCGTCCACCATTTCGCTGGGATTCTGCAATGTGATGTAGACCAGGGTAATGCTTATGGTGACAAGGAAGTTTTCTATAAGGATAGTTGGATAATGGTACTGGATGGTAATTCCGGCAGCCACGAAAAAGATATAGGAATAAACCACAGCCTTAGTGCGAAGCCGCATAAGATTCCTGTTGCGCACCATCATAGCAAATCCAAAGATCAGATAGTAGGCCGCCAGTATATAATACACGTAGATATAGTCGCCCCTGTGATACAGGCCGTTCTCATCATAGTAGAACAGGATCGGAACAAAGAAATTGATGATCACCAGAACTATTCCGATCAGATACCCAAGGTAGAAGAAAACAAAGTCCTTAAGGGACCTGAAATCCAGGAAAATATCCAGAACCGAATAGATGTAAAGAAGGTAGAAAAAGCCGGAACCCAAATGCGCGATGAAATACACAGATCCCATGCCCATCTCCACAAAAGGATACCAGGGGGCCTTCGACGGATTCATCTGCAGATAAGTCTCAACTCTCTCTGACAGAGTAGCTGCAAGGACAGCACAATAAAGCATAGCATATGCCCTCTGCTTGTAGGCAGGAACCCACCGCCTCGACAGAGAAACAATTGCTATGGTAGCAAGTATGCAGATAGCGCAGATATCAAAGTAATAGTTATAATGCATGCGCAGCCTCCGGTTGCCCCGTGACTTTATTTCATAACCACTTTAGCGGATTGCTGATGGCCTTGGCCCTATCCATTATGTCATCAGCATTCTCCCTAAGATACTCCTCCAGTCTCTTAGCCTCTTCGCCCGTGTAACCGTTTTGGCGTACAATAACACAATCCGGCAGTATCCCCTCTGCGAGTTCACTACCGGATTTACCAGATCTCTCAAACTGAACTCTTACAATCTTATTACCGTTCTTATCGCGCAGTATCGCGGAATAAGTCATAGTGATATCACTATTAATCATATATTCCCCATAAAAATAGCGTTACCGGAGCAAATACTCCGATAACACTATTATACGTCAATTTATGAAATTTTGATACGATATTGTGCAATTAAGTGGATATCATTTATCACACAGGCACTTCCGTCAGTCATCTTCGGCCATTTTTGCAGATAAATCCCCGCATTTTCATAGAGAGGCTCCAGTTTGCAGGTAAGGTCAAAAGAGCCATCACTTTCGCCAAATCTGTCATAGTAGCGCTTTAAGCCTATCTCCCATTCCTGACCGGTATAGAAGCTGTCCGTCAGGACCTCGCTGTCCTTAAGGATCTTAGCTTCATCCGCCTCGTAATCCACCATAAGGAAAAGTTCATCCGCACCTTTAAGTGCCCCGGGAACAGTGATCCTGTATTCCTCTTTTGAGAGTTTCTCAAGGCCGGTTTCATATTCACAGCCTATCTTCTCATCCTTCTCATAGAGTGTAAAAACATCTCCCCCAGAAAAAGGATCCGGCGTCTTCCCCTTACTCTTTGCGGTAAAGCCTTCCGGAGCTTCAGAAAGCGCCGGGAAGCATCTGAAGGAAGGACGTTTTTCTTTCTCTGTATCAGACACCCATGTATAAAGGTGGACTTCCCCGTTTCTATCGGTAACAGCATCTCCGTCAGAGATAATAAGGTGCTCTCTTGTGCCTATGGTGGTCTTCACTGCGTGAACCGCCTCGTCCCTTGTCAGAGTAACGATCACATTTCCCGCAAGGTCTCCCTTGACATCAGCGCTTATCTCCCTGTCAGTGTCCGTAAAGAACACATAGGCATTGTGTCCCTGTCCGTCAAAGTCATGTAAAATGCAGACAGGAGTTGCATCAACGGTCAAAAGAGCTTCGTCTCCGATTTCCATATTGAAGGGATAAAAGAAATAATCGCCGTCTAAGATATCTCTTTTTGCAAAGGAAGAAAGAACCTTACTTCCATCCTCATTATAAACCTTAAGCTCCGTATCCTTGTGATAAGCCATCTCATATCTTCGCTGATAGTTGTTCACAAAAAGGTAGCCCTTTGTGTACTTTCTGCCGTCCTTCCCGGTAACTGTCTTAAATCTTGCGGAAGTCCTTAGGGATTTAAAGTCGTCGGGCTTTAAGGGGTTGCCGGGTTGTGGGATATAGGGCATGTCCGTAAGATCATCTCCAAAATCCCGGATAAAGGAAGCAAGAAGCCTTACCTCCCTGTAGGTATCCTCCATCTGCCCAAACTCACGAATAGGCGCATTAAAATCATAGGAATACTCCGGAAGATCATTGGGATATCCGGTCTCTTTGGTCTCCTGAAGTGTTGTAAGCCTGCCCTTTGGATTGGTACCGCCGTGATACATGTAGTATCCAAGGAGATTTGCACCGCTTCCAAGTTTGGTCATAGACATGGCGCCGGTATCAGAGGCTGTCGCAATGGGCCTTCTGTGTTTTGTTACCTGGAGGCCTCCGCCAAGCTCCGCCGTAAGATAGGGGAACTTGTTCATGTCAAAGGTTATGCCCACTCCAAGCCCGTGATCGGAACCGATATTGTGGTCATTCCTCTCTTTAGTAAAAATATAGTTGCCACTGGGCTCAATCTCTGTGGTTCTCTGATCCCAGGGAGCCTCGCAATAGCCGCCCATCACAGGGATCATGCCGCCTGTAACAGCGCCGCCCCACCCTGTAGCCGTATAGATGGGGGTAATAAATCCGATCTCCTTAGCCATGGCAAGAAGCGTCTTCATGTGCTGCTCGCCCTCTTCGCCGTTTTTGCCGCCGCAGTGACCATACTCATTCTCGATCTGGATGCCGATGACAGGACCGCCGTCCTTTAGGAAAAAGCCCTTTACCTGCTCATAGGTCTTCTCATAGAAAGTCCTTACATGTTCAAGATAAGCAGGTGCGTCGCATCTTGTCTCATAGCCTTTGTTTTTGGCATCTTCAAGGAGCCAATCCGGGAAACCGCCGTTTCTGGCTTCGCCGTGGGCCCAGGGACCTATTCTGAGAACACAGTACAGACCGCTTCTCTTTACTGCCTCCATAAACTCCCGAAGGTTTCTGTCCCCGGTAAAATCAAACTCCCCCTTTATCTCTTCATGGTGGATCCAGATCACGTAAAGAGATACTATGTCTATTCCACCTGCCTTCATCTTTGCAAGCTCTTCATCCCAGTATTTATGGGGATATCTGCTGAAATGCATTTCCCCCATCATAGGAAACCAGCGCTTACCGTCCACGATGATGCTGATGGGATCAAAGGTTATCTGTGAATCCTTGCTTATTTTCATAAAAACTCCTCTTTATCGGTTCTTTTATTTGGTACTCTCTTTTAGCACCACCTCGTAATTACTGAGCATCTTATTGCCGACTCTGTTGCCGTCAATGAGTTCCAAAAGACTCTTGGCAGCTTCAGCACCGAGATTTCTGTCGTTAAAATTAAGCGATGTAATTGATGGCACCGTATTATCCAGGATCGAACTGTTATAGAAGGATGCCAGTCTCAGATCCTCCGGGATCCTTATGTGTTCATCCCTGCATCTGGTTATCACTTCCCCTGCTATATTGTCATCCATGCAGACAACACCGTCGATTTTTTTCTTAAGAAGATCCTTGACGATCCTCCTGACTCTGGTCATGGATTCCACATCAAGATATATGATGGAGGGATCCACCGATATCCCGGCATCCTTGAAGGCATCCATAAAGCCCCCATATCTGGTGTTGGAAATAACATGTCCCATGGAGCCGCCTATCAGTGCCAGGCGCTTCAATCCCTTGGCGATCAGTATGGAAGTAAGTTCCTTACAGGCCGAGAAATTATCGTTATCAACAGATACAATGTCGGGGTCATTGGTACTTCCCACAGCAACAAAGGGTATGCCGCTCTCCTTAAGAAATCTTGCGGGTCTGTCATTGACCAGGGTTCTTGTAAGAATAATGCCGTCAACCTTGTGATTATCAATGATGCGCTTCAATCCGCTGATATCCCCTCCTGTTATAAGGGATACCACGATGTCATAGCCGTAGCTTGATGTGACCTCACTCATGCCGATCATACATCTCTGGAAAAAAGGCAGATCCACAGCATTGTAGTCATCAGGCCAGACCACACCGATGTTATAGGTCTTCTGCTGAGCCAGCGCTCTGGCCATCATGTTGGGTTTGTAATTATGTTCTTCTATATAGTTCATGACCCGGACCCTTGTGTCATCCCCAACCCTGCCCTTTCCGGAGATAGCTCTGGATACGGTGGTCTTGGAGATGCCAAGAGCCCTGGCTATATCATCAATTGTAATTTTAGCGTCTGCCATATGCGTCAACCTTTAACTGCACCGCCTGTTACACCTTCAACATAGTATTTCTGCAGGAACATAAACAGAAGTGTTACGGGAATGGCTACAAGAACGCCGCCGGCGCAGAACCTTGTAAAGTAACCCTGATAGTCGTTGGTCCATACCCATCTTGTCATACCTACAGCCACGTTATAGCTGGTATCATGACCAAAGGCAACATAAGAAGCAAATACATAATCACACCAGGGTGCCATGAAAGCAACCAGTGCGGTGTAGATGATGATGGGCTTGGACATGGGTATGATCATGGTAAAGAATATTCTCGATCTTGTGGCACCATCGATCATGGCAGCCTCATCAAGAGCCTTGGGAATGGTGTCAAAATATCCCTTGCAGACATAGTATCCCATTCCTGAGCTTGCCACGGATACCAGAATAAGTCCTGGTATAGCACCTGCCTGTGTAAGTCCGAACTGTTTGAGCAGGAAGTACAGACAGATCATAGTAAGAAATCCGGGGAACATTCCCAGGATCAGCCAGAATCTCATAAGGAATGTTCTTCCGGTGAATCTCATTCTTGAAAGAGCATAGCTTACGCAGAGCTGGATTATGGTCTGCAGCAGTGATACAAATAACGCAATGATAATCGTGTTCTTGTACCACAGAAGGTAGTTGGTCTGACTGCTGTCAAACAGGAATTTGTAATTGTCCAGAGAAAACTGCTTGGGAACAAGGTAGTCCACCATTCCGCCGTACTCTGTGGCATATGACCTGAAGCTCTGAAGCACCAGTCCCACAAAAGGGAACAGCCAGATAATGCTTATAAGTATAAGTATGATATAGCCAACAGCGTTTCCGATGGCTCTTTTTGTCTTGTATGATTTCATTATTGGAATCCCTCCTCATCTCTTACTGAAGGAAGCATGTTGTAGACAACCAGTGAAATAACCGCTGTAACTACGAATACCATGATTCCGATTACCGCTGCCATTCTGTAGTTTGTGTCGTTGACGGTCATCTTATAGAGCCAGGTGATAAGCAGGTCTGAATAACCGGCTTTCTCGGCAAGATTAACCGACTGCGGCTTACCCTGTGTAAGAAGGTAGATAACGTTGAAGTTGTTGAGGTTTCCCGTAAACTGTGTCAGAAGGAAAGGTCCTGTGACAAACAGCATATATGGAAGGGTGATACTCCTGAACATCTGCCAGGGATTGGCACCGTCAATTCTGGCGCTCTCGTAAAGATCCTCAGGGATGTTCATGAGAAGTCCCGTTGCTATCAGCATCATGTAAGGGATACCGATCCAGATATTAACAACGATAATGGTAATCCTTGCCAGCAGCGGATCTGTCCAGAAAGGAATGTAGGTCTTGATGATCCCCCATTTTATCAGGTATCCGTTGATAAGTCCGTCATTGGCAAACATCTTCATTACATAAAGAAGTGAAACGAACTGAGGAACCGCTATCGTCAGAACCAGGATGGTTCTCCAAAGTTTCTTGAACTTGATTCCCTTTTTATTGATAAGCATGGCAACTGCCAGGCCAAGGAAATAGTTTGTAAAGGTTGCAAATAGTGCCCATACAAGGGTCCATGCAAGAACCTGGATGAAGGTGGGTCCGATCCCCGCGCCGGAGAATGAAACCAGCTGCTTAAAGTTTTCAAGCCCTACCCAGGTGAAAAGATTTGTAGGTGACTGGTGGTTCTTGTCATAGTTGGTAAAGGCCACCAGGATCATGAATGCAATGGGAAGCACCGTAAATACAAAAATTCCCGTTACAGGAAGTGCAAGAAGTGTCTTGTGGAAATTTCTGTCAAAGAGCGAGCGGAATACTTCGCCGTTTGACGGGAGCTTCTTGCCGTTTTTAAGAAGCATCTCTTCCTTACGATTCTCCCTGATATTGATGTACCACATGGCAATCAGTGCTATAACCGCAAATATTGCCAGAACACCAAATAAAAGAATAAGGAATGAGTTGTCTCCGTATACTGTCTTTCTGCCAACCTTCTTGGTTGCCACTGTTCCAAGTGTGGTAATCTTGGACAGATACTGCCATCCGAAGCCTGTCATAAACCAGATGAAAAGAGCTTCACATGCAAGAAGCGCAGCTCCTATAAGAATCTGTCCCCTCATGATAGGTCCGAATCCAAAAATAAGGTAAGAGATCCTTGTTTTCCAGTCTCCCTCCTTAAAAATTACCCCTATGTCCTTAATGCCGTTTCCCACAGCCTTAAAGAATCGGGACGCACCACCGGTTTTCTTTTTTCCTGCGTCCTGTGCCATACCTTCAAGCCTCCTTTGCATCTGTCGCAAGTTTTATCAGTTAAATACAGGCTCGGAAGCATACCGGATCCGAGCCTGAAAATTGTGCTTTATAGATGTAACTGTGTCACGCTATTACTGAGCATATGACTCACATGTTGTCTGGAAATCTGTAAGAGCCTTCATAAAGTCTTCATCGCTGGAATCCTTTGTGATCTCGCCTGAGATAACAGAATCACCAAGTGATGTTGCAAGTGACCAGTAGTCTCCGGGGTACTGTCCCTGAGGGATAGTGTACTGGAGCTGATCAGCAAGAGCTGAAAGAGCTTCGTCAGCCTGAACTGCATCAGACTTCTGAGCATTGAGGTTTGAAGGGCCCCAACCTACTGCATTGTATCTTGCAAGCTGAACTTCTTCGCTTGAAAGGTATGCTGCAAGAGCATCACAAACTGCAAGCTTAAGGTCATCTTCCTGAGGCTTAACACCAAGGAGCTTGAATCCACCGAATCCGCTCATCTGATATGTCTTGCCATCAGCGCCTTCGAATGTAGGAAGCTTAGCACATGCGTAGTTGTCACCAAAGAGGTCCTTAGCTGCCTGTGCATCCCATGTTCCGTCTACGATAGCACCAACGTTTGTTGCGTTTGAAATAGCGGAACCGTTCTGGAATGACTTTGAAGAAGCGATCTCGGCGATCTTCTTAAGAGCTATAACACCTGCATCAGATGCATATGTTGAATTGCACTTTGTGAAGTTTCCTGAATCATCTGTGTCGTATGTAAGTTCAGCACCTGCTCCGAAGAAGAATGCTGTCTGATACCAACCTGAGTTGATCTCGAAGTAGAAGTTCTTGCCTGCTGCTTCGCAATCAGCAATGATTCCCTCAAGAGTAGAAGGATCTGTTACAACGCTCTTGTCATAGTAAAGGAAATATCCGTTGTCAGATGTAAGAGGATAAGCATAAAGTGTGCCACCAACTGTAGCTGCACCAACAGCACCGGCATCGTTCTGAGCCTTAACTGCTTCTGCGTTTGAATCCTCAACAACCTCAAGAGCACCTGCTGTTACAAGTCTTGCGATCTGGTCCTGAGCGAATGCATAGATATCTGCACCTGCCTCAACGTCTGTGATCATGTTGCCTGCTGCATCGCCTTCACCAACAGCCTCAACTGTGAAAGTGTAGCCTGAGAACTCAGGATGTGCAGCCTGGAATGCAGCGATCTGCTCATTTGTGAAATCTACTACGTTATCGGCAACCCAAACCTTGATCTCGCCTGTGCCATAGTCTGTGATCTCCTCAGCTGCATCCGCAACTTCCTCTGCAGCCTGTTCAGCTGTCTCTGCAACTTCCTCTGTTGCTGTTTCTGCTACATCAGTAGCTGTATCTGCTACTGTCTGAGCTGCTTCGTTGCCACAGCCTGCAAGCAGGGTCATGCCCATAGCTGCTGTCAGCAATACAGAAACCAATTTCTTTTTCATATTTTTCCCTCCATTTTTCTAAAAATGACTGCGCAATTTTGCGCAATCGGTTGCTCACACATAGAGTATATTTCTTGTGCATATTTTTGTCAACTAACACTTTTTTATAATAATAAACCGTATTATTTATACATAATGCACATTGACAAAGTTAACGGTAACGTTTCCGGCAACGTTGTCGGTAACGTTTTGCGCAAGCGGTGACGCGGAGCTTTATGCGCTGATCTTGCGGTAATATGCGCCATTCTGCGCAATCTGCCCGGTGGATGTTAAGTCCATTAAGGTACCTATTAGCATGGGAATTGTCACTTCCACACCCCTTCTGTAGAGCTCATCCATGATATAGGAGGTGGAAACCGGTATGATATCCACTGTCTCCAGGATCAGTTCTTGGAGGCCGTGAGTGTGTGCCTTAGAGTCTTTCAGAGGATTTCCGGGATCAGCGCTTTCAAATTTCACCTCTTTGGGCTCCTTATCCTTCGGCTTGGCTTTTTCGGCGTATGGTCCAAATGAAAGTCTGTCCAGCACATCTTCCACATCCACCGCTATTCCGGCTCCCTGGCTGATAATACTGTTACATCCGTCGCTTAACCTGTCAGTTACTCTCCCCGGAACCGCCAGCACTTCCCTTCCCTGCTCCAACGCAGTATCCACGGTTATCTGGGTTCCGGACTTTTTCCTTGCTTCAACCACCAGCACCACATCCGCCAGCGCACTGATGATCCTGTTTCTTACCGGAAAGTTCCTGCTCTCAGGCATTGTACCGGGAGCATACTCCGAGATTATCCCGCCGGTAGACGCGATGCCATCGTATATGCCCCTGTTTTCCTCGGGATAACATATATCCGGTCCGCAGCCAAGAACCGCAAAGGTATCGCCTCCCGCATCAAGAGCTGCAGCCTGGGCAATCCCGTCAACGCCTCTGGCCATTCCGCTGATTATCTGTACTCCCGAAAGAGCCAGTCCCCTTCCAAAGTGCCTTGCTGCATATCTTCCGTATTCCGAACACATTCTGGCTCCGATTATGGCAACGGATGGCTTATTGGGATCCGGCAGCCTCCCGTTAACATACAGAGCAAAGGGCGGATTATGGATATCCTTCAGTTTTTCCGGAAAATCCGGTTCAATCCTTGATATAAAGCGGATACCTTTCTTATCCAGCTTTTTCTTTTCCATCTCAAAATCCCAGTCAAAGCGGGACTTTTCTATAGCTGTTATCTGCTTTGAGGTCAGAAGACCGGAAAGTTCCTTTGCCTTCATCCCGTATATATCCCTGCAGCTAAGGCCGCTGCAAAGAAGCTTGTCTGCACTGGCATTGCCGATCCCCGGCACATTAAAAAGCCACAGCGCATAGTCTTTTTCTGTTAATTCCATTTTTATTCCTCCGTTTTCTGCCAGTATTTGCCGTCGGTTATCCTGTAACCCACGGCCTCCATAAGGTGTATCTGAAGGATTTCCTCCGACCCGTCGATATCAGCTATGGTTCTGGCTACTCTTAGTATTTTGTGATAGGCCCTGGCGCTAAGTTCCATTTTGCAAAAGACCTGTTCAAGCCAGCTTTCCTCCCTGGGACCGAGCTTACAGTACTTCTCGATATCCTTGGGACTCATCTCTGAATTGAGCTTAAGCTTCGTCCCCTTAAACCGCTCCTGCTGAAGCTTTCTGGCCTTCATAACTCTTTCTCTTATTGATCTGCTGGACTCGTTGGCGATTTTGCCCTTATGGCTCAGATCCGCTATATCAACCCTTTTGGCCTCCACGCAGATATCTACTCTATCCAGCACCGGGCCGGAAATATGCCCAAGGTAACGCCTTATTTCATTCGGAGTGCATCTGCATTTGTTCCTGTCGGGATAGAACCCGCAGGGACAGGGGTTCAGAGCACCAACAAGCTGAAAATCCGCAGGGTAAGTGTAGGTCCCGCGGTTCCTTACGATATGGACGTTTCGATCCTCCAGAGGCTGCCGCAGCATATCCAGCTTTGCCCTGGAAAACTCCGGCATCTCATCCAAAAAAAGGACTCCTCTGTGGGCAAGGGATATTATGCCGGGTCTTGGCACGTTTCCGCCTCCCACAAGCGCCGTCTCCGTCACAAGATGATGGGTACTCATAAAGGGCCTTTCGGTGATCAGAGTCTTGTCATCCCCCAGCATTCCCGCCACGGAATATATGGTGGACACTTCAAGACTTTCCTCTGGGGTAAGCGGCGGAAGAATGGTTGGTATTCTCTTGGCGATCATACTCTTTCCCGCCCCGGGTGGTCCTATTATCATGATATGGTGAAAGCCCGCTGCGGCTATTTCCACAGCTCTTTTCACCGCTGCCTGTCCGTTTATATCGGCAAAATCCAGATCGTATCTGTCATTCCATGCGTTTTCAAAAAGAGTCTTCACATCTACCTTTGTGGGCTTTATCAGCCGGTCTCTCTCATTTTCATCTGCATTCAGATACCCTGCCGCCTCCTGAAGAGAGCTCACCCCGATGACCTTTATGCCCTCAACTACCGCTCCCTCTCTGGCGTTTCCCAGGGGAAGTATCGCAGTTTTGTAGCCCATCTCCTTTGCCTTGGCCACAATAGGAAGAGTGCCCTTTATCTCCTTGACCTCGCCGTCAAGCCCAAGCTCTCCCAGGACCAAGGTGCTTTCAAGGCTTTCTTTTTCTATATCTCCCATGGCAGCCATGATTCCCACAGCAACCGGAAGATCCACCACCACGCCGGTCTTTCTGATGTCAGCCGGGGACAGGTTTATGGTTATCTTTGCAGCGGGGATCTTTGTTCCTGCGTTTCTTAAGGCCACCTTGACTCTGTCTCCGGCCTCCCTGACCTCTCCGCTCATAAATCCAACCATGTTGAATCCCGGAAGCCCGTCTGCCACATCCACCTCCACCTGCATAAGGTAAGGCATGATGCCGCCTACGGCTCCCGATGTTATTGAACTGAACATATTGCTTCCTTTCTTGAAATCTGTAATCGGATATTCTTTTGAAATAACCTGACGCGCCCTATTTCAGGCGCAAAGAAAAACACAAAACAAAATCGACCTGCTGATTGTATAACAGGTCGATTCAAAAAGTCTTTAAGATTTTCTTAAGAATTCTTATGATTTTCTTAAGATTGAAATTATCCCATAAGAAACCCGGCTTATCTTAGCATCTTGTTCTGCATGGTATCCGGATCCTGTGCAAACTGAAGAGCGATCTCTCTGGATATCTTTCCCGATCTGTAGAGCTCAAGAATAGCGTCATCCATGGTGATCATGCCCTGCTTTCTGTAGGTCTGCATGTAGGTGATAAGCTGATGGGACTTACCCTCACGGATAAGGTTTCTTACAGCACTGTTAACGTGCAGAACCTCGAAGGCCGCAAATCTTGTAATGCCGTCGCCACTGGGAAGCAGCTGCTGACAGATGACAGCCTCCAGAACTCCCGCCAGCTGTATCCTTATCTGCTGTTGCTGATGTGACGGAAATACATCTATAAGTCTGTCCACGGTATTGGAAGCTCCTATGGTGTGAACAGTAGAGAGCACCAGATGTCCGGTCTCCGCTGCCGTTATGGCAGTACTGATGGTCTCAAGGTCGCGCATCTCACCAACCAGGATAACATCCGGATCCTCACGAAGAGCAGCTCTTAAGGCACTGGCATAGCTGTTGGAGTCGGTTCCGATCTCTCTCTGGTTAACAATGGACTTACGGTGCTGGTAGGTAAACTCGATAGGATCCTCCAGGGTGATAACATGAGCTTCCCTGTTGTTATTGATCTTGTCGATGATAGCAGCCAAAGTAGTGGATTTACCGCTTCCCGTAGGTCCTGTCACAAGGACCAGTCCCCTCTTTTTCCGATAAAGATCTATGACCGTATCGGGAATGCCCAAAGACTCCGATGAGGGAATCTCGGAAGCCACAACTCTGAAGGCCATGGCAATGGAACCCCTCTGCTTAAACAGATTAAGCCTGTAACGTCCTACTCCTCTTATGGAAAAAGACATATCGTACTGTCCGTTCTCATCCAGCTTGGCCGCCTGCTTCTCGTCCATTACCTCATTGGCTATCGCAAGAGTATCCGGAGGGAGCATCCTGTCATAGCCTTCCATGACCACAAGCTTGCCGTTAAGTCTCATCTTTGGGGGAATACCTACTGTGATATGAACGTCCGAGGCACCTCTTTCTTTTGCTTCCTTCAAAATATCTTCAATCTTTGACATATCATTTCCTCACATATCAGACGTAAACAGGCTCCTCCACAGCAATACCAAGGGCCTTCATCTTGGCAGTATCCATAACATATCTGTTGTCCATGGTCTTCATGATGTCCACGATCTCGATATCACCGTAAGCCCTCTTATTGGATAGGTCTATTATCGAGTTATCCCTGAAACTAAGGACTGTAGGCCTTAGGAAGTCATCATCGTTGGTCCTTATGACAAGGGCCTTCTCTCCTGTGTTAAGCTCAACGCTTATTCCGGGCATCAGAATGTTCAGCGAATCGGTCAGCCCCTTTACCACCTTGGGGTCAAATACATCCGGTCTTTGCATCATCTTTCTTATGACCATAACCTCAGAAGTAGGTGAATCATCCACCCGGACTGAGGTCTCCTTGTCATAGATACCTGCCACCACCAGTACTCTGGCGGCCAGCAGAGTTTTCATATTCTGAACGGGATCACCGTTCCAGTAATCAAGAAGGATTTTCCTGGCCTGATTGCAGGCTCTTTTTATGTTGGGCTGGGACGAAAAGGCGTCATCTATTATGGGATAACCAGCCACCTCGTGGCTGTCTATGAATGCTATCTCATCAGCGGTGCAGGACTGCCTGGACTGCAGGTCCGGAGGCAGTGTCAGCTTGCCGATGTCATGAATGACGGCAGCCATTACCGCCTCATTCTGCTCCGAGAGCGGAACGTTCATTGTATGGGTTATGGCCGCGGAAAGAACGGCCGCATTAAGACTGTGTTTATAGATATAGTCATCCTCGCTTCGAAGGGATTGTTGGAAAGTGATCTTCTTCCTCAGATTTCCATAGCTTTTGATGATCTGGGCGCAGATATTTGGGAATCTCTCCTGCTTGTGGTTCTTGACTATCTTCTGAAGCTCTTCCATGATCTCGTGGTACATAATCGTCTGAAATCTCTCGAATTCCAGGTCATCTTCTGTCATGGGAGGCACCGGTTCTGCCGGCTCAAGAATAAACAGCCCGATAAGGCCAAAGCTCTTGATATTCTCGATTGCCTGCATGTCCTTAAGAACCGCAGCTCGATCGTATAAGAGCACGCCTTTCTTGCTGTATATGGGCTTAGCCAGTCGCATCCCCGGTTTCAACTCGTCACTTTTGATAAAAAGCATAGAAACCACTCCTATAGCAATAATCCTTATATATAAATTATGATGCCAAAGTGGTAAAAAATCAATTAAATTGCGATGAACAATATCACGTTAATTCGTCAAGAGTACTGCCGTAGGATGCCAGAAACTCATTGACAAAATCCAGAACCTCGGGAAGTTCATGGTACATACTCCTGATGGCCTTGCCCGTACTCTCCTTGGCTGTTCGAAATTCGCTGTTGCCGGCATTCATCTCTCCTATGCACTTGATAAGGGCAGAGAGTTTGTCCGCAGCCTTCACAAGCTTTCTCATGTAGAGTTCGTTCTCATCCTGAGCTTCAGGTTTGAATATCTCCTCAAAGGAAGGCCTAAGGTCCTCCGGGAGTTTCTCAAGGAGCTTGTTGTCGGCGATGGCCTCCACCTCTTTATAGGCGTGCTTGAGCTCGGAATTAAAGTACTTGACGGGAGTAGGCATATCTCCCGTGATGATCTCCGATGCATCGTGATAGAGCCCGATAAGGGCTGCCTTGTTGGCGTCAAGATTTTTGCCGTAACGCACATTACCGATGGTACAAAGGGCATGGGCTATCATGGCCACCTCCATGGAATGCTCGCACAGATTCTCAGCTCTGGTGTTGCGCATAAGGGCCCATCTCTCTATATATTTCATTCTTGAGATCAATGCAAAAAAGTTGTAATTCATTACTATCCTCCCAATATTCTTAGTCCAGCAGAAAATCTGCCATTACGGTATTGCTTACATCAAGGCCCCTTTCGGTGAGCCGCAGATATTTTGTACCTTCAGAAGAGCCTTGCAGGTGCCCGCCCTCCGGACACTCCCTCCACTCCAGAAGCCCAAAGTCTATGTACTTGCGAATAACATCGCCGTACACCTCTTCCATATCCCTTCCGAAATTCCGGGAAAAAAGCTGTCTGCTAACCCCTCCGGTAAGCCTGAGCCCAAGGAACATGAATTCCTCCATACGCGATTTAATATCGAGCTCTTCGGCATCCTCTCTGATCCCACAAAGGGAAGATAAAAACCTGTCTCTGCCTATATTGCTGCTCACCCCCTCGGGGTGCGGCGGTGCCTCATTCTCCTCACAGCCATGCAGGTGCACCATGTACTTATTCATATCCCGGGTGTTGCTCCACCTGGTCTCATCTATAAGGGATGCCGCTCCAAGACCCAGCCCCAGATATTCACCGCGCCTCCAGTAGACCTTGTTGTGACGGCACTCATACCCTTCCCTGGAATAGTTTGATATCTCATACCTGTGATAGCCTGCATCTGTCAGCATCCGGCCGGTCTCATGGTACATCCTTCGGTCCAGCTCTTCTCCCGGAAGATCCAGCTCCATTTCAAAAAACGGCGTTCCCTCCTCTACTATAAGGCTGTAAGCCGAAACATGCTCGGGGGCAAGCCTGATGATGCTGCCCAGGGTATCAAGATACGAATCCAGGCTCTGGCCCGGAAGTGCACTCATGATATCCACATTTATATTATCAAATCCCGCGTCCCTGGCCGACTCAAAGGTATGATAAAACATGGCGCTGTCGTGAACTCTTCCCAGCGTCTTAAGCTCATCATCATTAAGGGACTGAGCTCCGATACTCAGCCTGTCAAAGCCGGCTCTTCTAAAAGCCTTAAGCTTCTTTCTCATGGCAGAAGCGGGATTTACCTCTATACTTATCTCCGCATCAGCATCTACGTCAAAGTTATCACCTATAATGTCCAATAAACGACACACATCTTCCGAATCGGGAAAAGAGGGAGTTCCTCCCCCGAAAAAGATCGAAATAACCTTGCGGTCCTTAAGAGCTGCTGCGGATAGCGATATCTCTTTTGCCAGGGCCTTAAAATAGTCCGCCTGCATGGATCTGTCCGCATAAAAAGAAAGGAAGTCGCAATATAAGCACTTCCTTACGCAGAACGGTATATGGACATAAAGTGACAGCTCTTTTGCCATAGTGTTCTCCATGATCCTCAGTCGGTATTGTCAAGCTTGAGCACACTGAGGAAAGCGGACTGGGGAACCTCCACATTTCCGATCTGACGCATCTTCTTTTTGCCCTCTTTTTGTTTCTCAAGAAGCTTCTTCTTACGGGTGATATCACCGCCGTAGCACTTGGCCAGAACATCCTTGCGATACGCCTTGACGGTCTCTCTGGCGATGACCTTACCTCCGACGGAAGCCTGGATCGGGATCTCGAAAAGGTGTCTGGGAATCTCTTCCTTGAGCTTCTCACACATCTTGCGGCCGCGCTCATAGGCGCCGTCCTTGTGCACGATAAAGGACAGAGCGTCTACTTCCTCTCTGTTGATGAGGATATCAAGCTTTACAAGATCGGATTTCTCGTAGCCCTTGAGCTCATAGTCGAAGGACGCATAGCCTCTGGACCTGGATTTAAGGGCATCAAAGAAGTCGTAGATTATCTCATTTAAAGGCAGCTCATACTTGAGGATTGCTCTGGTCTGCTCGATATAATCGGTACTAAGATATTTGCCGCGCCTCTCCTGGCAAAGCTGCATGATGGCACCCACATAATCGGTGGTCACCATGATCTCGCCGTTAACAATAGGTTCCTCCATGTAATCGATCTCGGAAGGATCCGGAAGGTTGGTGGGGTTGGTGAGGTCAAATACCTCTCCGTCGGTCTTGTGGACCTTGTAAACAACTGAAGGTGCTGTGGTTACAAGATTTAAGTCATACTCCCTTTCAAGCCTCTCCTGCACAACCTCCAGGTGAAGAAGTCCAAGGAAACCGGCTCTGAATCCGAATCCCAGAGCCTGTGAGGTCTCGGGCTCATAGAATAAAGATGCATCGTTGAGCTGAAGCTTCTCAAGGGCATCGCGAAGATCTGAGTAATGGGCGGAGTCTGCGGGATACAGACCGCAGTACACCATGGGCATTACCTTCTTATAGCCCGGAAGTGCCTCGGCGCAGGGCCTTGCAGAATCCGTAACCGTATCACCGACTCTGGTATCCTGAATGTTCTTGATGGACGCCGTGAAATAGCCTACATCTCCGGCAGTAAGTTCATCGCTGGGGATAAAGCTTCCGGGAGCGAAATAGCCCACTTCCACAACCTCGGCCTCTGCTCCTGTAGCCATGAATTTAACCTTCATGCCCTTTTTGACAGCGCCGTCTCTTATCCTTACAAATACGATAACTCCTCTGTAGGAGTCGTAAATACTATCGAAAATAAGCGCTTTAAGGGGCGCAGACACATCTCCCTCGGGAGCCGGGATCTTGTGTACCACAGCCTCAAGAACATCCTCGATCCCTATGCCGTTCTTGGCGGAAATAAGAGGTGCGTCCTGTGCCTCAAGGCCGATGACATCCTCAATCTCATCCTTGGCTTCCTGGGGCATTGCGCTTGGAAGATCGATCTTGTTAATGACAGGGAAAACATCCAGGTCATGATCCAGCGCCATATATACGTTGGCCAGGGTCTGTGCCTCTACGCCCTGAGTCGCATCAACCACAAGAATGGCCCCGTCGCAGGCAGCAAGACTTCGTGATACCTCGTATCCAAAGTCTACGTGACCGGGAGTGTCTATCATGTTGAAGGTATACTCCTGCCCGTCCTTGGCCTTATAGATCATCCTTACGGCCTGGGACTTGATGGTGATACCTCTCTCCCTCTCTATATCCATATTGTCCAGCACCTGGTTCTGCATCTCTCTTAAGGTAAGAACACCGGTCTTCTCGATCATGCGGTCGGCAAGGGTAGACTTACCGTGATCGATATGGGCAACTATACAAAAATTTCTAATCTTACTCTGATCCACTAGTGTAACCTCGTGCGTTTATTTTATATCCATGGGTCTACCACGTACGCAAAATTATATCATACTTTCCCTGTCGCTGGCACAAAAATATGTTGACAGTTTATTGAATTTACACTAATATATTTAACGTATGTGGTATTAACTGTCCGTGTCCGGCTAAATACCACTGATAACAACGTATAGTAAGTTTTTTCGGAGGTAATTATGGCAAATATCAAATCCGCCAAGAAGAGAGTATTAGTTAATAAGAAGAAGGCTGACCAGAACCAGATGATCAAGTCTGCTGTTAAGACAGAGATCAAGAAGGTTAGAGCTGCCATCGAGGCAGGCAATAAGGAAGAGGCTGCTAAGGCACTTCTTGCTGCTACATCAGCAATCGATAAGGCTGAGTCAAAGGGCGTATTCAAGAAGAACACCGCTTCAAGAAAAGTTTCTCGTCTTGCACTTGCTGTAAACAAGCTTTCTTAATCAGATTCATGAAATATTAAAAGACCGGCATTTCTCACGTGCCGGTCTTTTTTTGCGCTCTATTTTTATTCTCAGTTCACATTCAGCAAGCTGAAGTCTTCCACGCTTGAAACTGTAATATCACTTCTTCTGTTGCCGTGGATCCGGCAGTCGGATATGGCAATAGTGTGATTACCGTAGCCGTCACCGCTGCCCTTGGTTGCAACGTTGATCCCATCCTTAAGCATCCCGGATATTTCCATTCCCGAAAGAGTCACATTGGTGCAGTCTTTTATCAGAATCCCGTAGTCACTTCCCTTATCGCCAAGGTTTCCGCCGCCTGACAGCCTGCCGCCCGTAACATGAGCGTTGACTTTATCCTCTATGATGATGGCCGCAGTTTCTTTGTTCTGATACTCCGGAGTCACCTTAAGAATTGTATTCTCATCCAGTGTAAGAGTCACATTATCCTGCATAAGGATCGCACTCTTTCCGTCACCAAGGCTGACGGATATCCTGTAGGTCCCGGCGGGAAGACAGACATTGCCGCCACCGTTTTGTGCTTCTTCCAGTATTGCAGCATTTATAGCCTTTGTAGCATCCTCTTTTCCCGTGTTGTCAATGTTATACTTCTCTATAAGATAATCAGCAGGATCCTTGTAAGCCCATCTGGCATAAAGAGTCAGCGTATCGCCATCTGCCAGATTGATGTATTTGCCGTACTGATCTTTGATCTTTTCTCTGGAAAGATCCTCTCCAACGATCTTTCCTTCAGGTTCAAAATCTATTCCGGGATTTTCTAAAGTCGGGTTCCTCAACGTATTCCAGCCGACTACCTCGTACCCGTCCCTGGTAAATCCGCATTTACTCAGCTTGTACTCCCGGTCCACCGAAAGTCCGTACATAGTAGGAGTTTTACCCGCTGCCTCATCACAGTTTTTGTCAAATACAATGGCATATCTTGAGGGAACCCACTTGGCGTAAACAGTCATGTCTACGTAGGAACTTCCAATGATATTGCCCACCTTATTCCTGCAGGAAGCCTCCTTGTACCATCCGCCAAATCCATAGCCCTGTCTTGTGGCAGTGGCAAGAAGATAGCCGCTCTCGTACTTGTCGCCATAGGAAGTCACATATCCCGCATTACTGGTATCAAGTTCAGCCGTAGGGTCTCCTCCGGCGTTTAGATCATAGTTTATGGTGTAATGGGTGTAAGTCCACCTGGCATAGAACACTTTGTTTCCGGTGCTGCCCTTTGGAATACCGGTTACTTTCTTTCTGAACTTCGCATCCTGATACCAGCCGATGAAGGTATCTCCAAGTTTGCAGGGCTCTGCAAGATATCTGCGGCCTGCACCGGTATCCTCGTCTTCGTCCTTTATGTATATCCTGCTGCCGTTTTCAAGCCTCGGACCGTCAAATACGATCTCCTGATCCACGCTGTATGTGAACTCCTCAACCACATCCTTGATCTCCGGAGCATTGACGTTGTACAGGGAAACCTTGTAGATATCTTTTTCCCAGACTGCATAGAGGTTTACCTGCTTTTGGTAGGTCTTAACCAGACGGGAAGCATTCATGGGATCCTCAAATCCTGTAGCTGCCTCTTTGTCCCCATAATAGGTAAAAGAAGCATCGGGGTCAGCTGAAAGTCTTGCAGCACGCTCAGAAGCCGGAAGAAGGCTCCAGCACTTAAAGGAATATCCTTTTGCCCTGTAGGCATTTCTTGTGATGGGCTTTGCCTCGTTGTACTTAAGCGTCTGGTCAAACATCAGTCCCGAGCGTCCTGTGGAGCCCTCCGGATAATCTGCGACAAAGTGAATCCTATAGGAAGTTTTATTGTTGTTCTTCCACAGAGCATAGAGGGTTAAGTCACCACTGGTATTTTCGGTTATCCTGCTGATTGTGGTTTTGTAAGAAGGATCGGTGTACCAGCCAAGGAAGGTGTCGCCCTGCTTCTCACAGGAAGGCAGATCATAGCCTCCGGCATTTCCGGACCTGTATGTGTTTATCACTTCTCCCGTAAGGGTTCCGCCATAAGTCACATAGTCTATGAAATATATGCCCTCCTCATATCCGGCAAACAGCCGCATTTCCTGATTGGCAAGAGGAATCCATTTAGGATAAAGATACAGATCCTCTCCCATCTTTGCTGTGATTGCTTTGATCTGTTTTTTATAACTTTCATCCGTGAACCAGCCGCCAAATGTAAATCCGGCTCTGACAGGCTCAGGGGTCAAAAGAGATATCTTTTCCCCATAATCATAGGAGCGAACAGGCTCAGATCCTTCCGGGAAGCTCCACTCACCCTCTTGGGTAACATCATCACTGTTTTCCTGATGATAGAGAACCTTAAAGCTGTTCTTCCAAACGGCATACAGGGTAAAGTCTCCCGCAAAACTGCTTGAATAGCTGCTTCGCAGGATGACTCCGGTCATTTCTTCCTTGTCTGAAAGAACTGCCTCTCCGTCTCTTGTAAAGGACCACCCCATAAACACGCTTCCGCTCTTTTTAAATTTATTGGCAGGCAGCTTCTTGGCTACTCCGTAGGAGAAGGTTACGTTAGCCATGGTATATTTTCCATGGTCAGGGTCATTATCGTTATCACCTCCGTTCCCGTCAAAAGAAACAGTATAGGTGTAAGGTATCCACTTGGCATAGATGTTAAGATTCCCCACCGTTCCTTTCTTCACATAGGAAATCTTATTCTTGTAGCTGTAGTCGGTATACCAGCCACCGAACTGGAACCCCTTGTCCCAGTCTTCATTCAAAGGTGCCTTTATCTCAAAGGTATCATCATCGGGAGTAAAGGTCAGCCTGGTATTCTCCGGATTATTTTTTCCTCCGTTGGTATGGTAGGTAATGGTATATTCAAGCGGTTTCCACTGAGCATAGAGCATCAGGGTTTCCTTATCTTTCACCGATATTTCCGCCTTATCGGAAAAACTCTCTCCGGGATTTTCTTTCGTAGGAGAAGGCACCGTGTTCCAGCCGTCAAAGACATAGCCGTTCCTTGTAAACTTATTGGTTGTAAGCTTTATGGTTCCTGCCGACTTTGAGGACTGCTTACTCATCTTTCCGGAGGTGGCTCTGTTGCCGTAATAAACCACGGTAAAATTCGAAGGTCTTTTCTCAATAGTGAAGCTCGCCTTCTTTACTCCGCCGTAATCTCCCTTTCCCACAAGTGTGACTGTGGCCTTTCCTTTGTTTATATTGTTCTCATAAGCTGCAATATCGTAATCCTCTTCCGTCAGATATCTTCCGGAGAGCTTCACCGTGATATGCTCATAGCCCGGCCTGATCTCGTTTCCGGTGTAGTACTGGTTTGCAACTAAAACAGATGCCTTGCCAATGTCGGCGGTGACCATGCGGTAAACAGCTATGGCGCTGCCGCGATAATTGCCCTTTCCAGTGATCTCAACCGACATAAGAGTATCGGCAGGGACAATGTCTTCGGGAAATGCAACATCACCAATACTCCTTACGGTGCCGTTTAAAAGCTTTACGTCCTGAGCATAGGTATAGACGAATTTCTTCTCATAGTCAGTTCCGGCAGCAAGCTTTTTACCGTCAACATCATATACCGTGACCGTAGTGGTATAGTTTCCTGCCTTGTAGGCATAGACTTTGTCAGAAGCCCTGCAGGAAATCTCTTCAGCCTCCAGTTCTCCCGGTCCTATGGCAAAAGAGATAACTATGCTGCCTTTAAAGTTTCCTTTTCCCTTTACAGTTACCGAAGGGCTCTTTTTCCCTCCCACAGCCTTATTGTTGGCATAGGATAACGTATAGTCCGAGCCCTCTGACAGCATCCTGTCTCCGAACAGGATCCTGACTGCCGGCTTAACTCCACCTTTGGCATAGGGAAAAACCTTTCCCGCATCGGTATCAATTCCTCCCACAAGTTCTGCCGATATCAGTCCTTCGGGATCATCTTTCAGATTATAGGGACCCGCGGTAACGGCAGGAGCTTTACTTATTGTCGCAGTTACCGTTTTTTCGGAAGAAATTTCCGTGTATAACTTTACTTCTTCATCTTCAGGAACAGAAAAAGCAGATGAAGCACTCAAAGAAGCATCGTTCTCACCTTCATGCTGCAAGCTGCTTCCGGCTGCAGAAGTTTCATCATCCTCTTTTGCTTCTTCTCCGGAACCCTCTGATGCTTCTTTATGTTCATCTGCCCGATCATTAAAAGCAAGGCTCATATCATCAGCCTTATCGTTTTCAATCAGTTCTTTTCCTTCTTCCTTCTCCTCACCGTTTACATTATCGTAATCGGATGGTTCTTCCTTGACTTCAGTCTGCTCCCAGATTGCATGGTAAACAAGGCCATCCTCGGGAACAACCTCCTTGTTGTTTCTCAGTATTTTTTCATCCGGAAGATACTCACCGGCCTCTTCATCCTCGCACCAGCATACAAATACAAAGCCTTCTCTTACAGGCTCAGGCAGGCCATCCAGTTCAATCCTTATCTCTTCATCATAGCGATAAGACTCGCCATAGTATCCACCCTCAGTAACATAGATCTCATATTCATCAATTATCAGATCGTCCTTTATTTCAAAGTATCCCGGGGACGCTTTAAGGGTTACTTTATAGTCTTGAGGAAGTTCTTCCTTTGCCGCTTCATCCAAAGCATCTGAGTTTTCGTCGTTCTTTCCTGTACTTATATTCTCATCTGTATTTTCGGGATCACCTGTATATTCAGTCTGATTTTCTTCCTTCTTTGAGTCTTCCTCAATTTCTATGCTTTCCTGCGTCATGGAATTTTCAGCAGGTTCAAAATTCTCAGCTGCCCATACTGTAAGCACCTCATTTGCAGTCATACTTCCTATCAGGATAAAAGCCATAAATAAAGCAACTGCTCTTTTTTTCATATTTGGATTCCCCTTTATCTTTATCGAAAAAGCACATTTTTGAAACCCAAATCCATTATATCGGTTTATTTCTGTTAGCTAATTATCCAATACTTATAGTTTTATTAAATCTATATAAAGAAAGCCCGGAACGCTTAAATTCCGGACTTTTTAACATGATTATAAATAATATTACGTACTAATTTAATCGGTTTCTCCTATTTTTCTCTTTAACCTCTTCCAAACTGCTCTCGTGTTCAGCTGATGACATAGTGGGGTTTCCTTCAATGGTCTTGTCTCTGTACCAATCAAGAAAGCTCTTAACGGGTCCCGGCGTAAATCTTGCCATCATGACTCTGTACTTGGCGTATAGCTCCACTACTTCTTCTCTGGCATTTCCCACGAAAGCACCGGGATCCAGACTCATCTTTTCCCTGATGATACCAAAGGACTTCTCCAGAGAATAGCTGATAGACTCAACTCTGCTGCCGATCCCCTCACTCAAGGCATCAACCCGGTTTTCGATCCCCTCACGAACATCCTCGCCCTTAAATGCAATGATAGCATCCAGTCTCTTCTGAATTCTCTGCATCTCGGACTTGGCTCTGTCCATATAAATGAGAACATCCCTAAGGTCAATGGCCGTTTTGAATGCAAGGACAAAGTCCGCACTCACCAGCACCGTAATCACCACAGTGGTGATGGTCACGATACCGTATGGGATCGCCGTGATGATATGCTCAATGGGGATCTGAAGATAATGGGTAAAAATAACAGTGCAAACGCCCCATACAATGGTGGATTCCAGGCAGATGTATCCGTGAAAATGGAATTTCTTGTGGGAATAATCCCAGTATCTCACCTTGAAAAGAGATTCCATCACAATACCGGTGATAAGCTCCAGCGCCGTCGCTCCGATGCATCCGGCTATAAATACCAGAAGCACATTGTCGTAGTAGGGCTTGGATACCACCAGCATCATGGTGCCACCGCAGCCATATAACGGCAAAAAGGGTCCACGCATGAACCCTCTGTTTACCGGATGTTTTTCCATTATCGTCACATAGGCAGATTCAAAACACCACCCGAAAAAGCTGTAAAAATAAAACAGAAATAGCCACTGAAGCGGCAGATAATTAAACATAAAAATCTCCCGATCACTGCTGTGGATTGGAAAAATCAATTACCTGATTCTCCGGAGCAGTGGTCTTCTCTACCGAAACAGCCTGAAGGACGGGTCCTTCACCCTTATATTCCGGCACGAACTGCTTAACAACCTTAGCGGTAACAAGGACCCAGTCCTTCTCCTTGAGTTCCTGTGCCTTATCATACTCACAGGCAAAGCCAAGGAACTGCATGTCCTGCGCACAACAGGTCATAGCCATACGTCCCGGCACAAATCTGTCCTTGGGGAACTCCTCCGGCTTAAGCACCATTCCCTTAAAACGTACATTCTTGCCCTCATATCTCTCAACATGGTCCAGAGCATCAAGATAGAACATGCCATAGCCGTAGTTGTTAAGATCAATGGGATCCTGAGTAAGGTCAAAGGGCAGATCCTCATCAAGAGTTACATCTACCTCCCCGTTCTTGTCCTCAAAAATAATATCCGCCTTCTGATTGATGGCCTTTACGTTTCTCTTGTAGGAAGCAAGGTCCTCAATTCCGTCGCAGCGATTGAACAGGATCATATCCGAGTTTCTGATCTGCTCAGCCAAAAGAGATTTCATATTACTGAAATACAGCTCAAAACTGGAAGCATCGATCACGGTGATCTGCTGCTCCAAATTCCACATAATGGGGAGCTTCATGTTCTTGAAGTTCCACATGCCGTTGTACTCAATGAGAATACGCTCGGGACCGTGCTTGGCATCAAGAGCGATAAGCGCTTCAGGAGTGAACTCCTCCTCGTCTTCTATGTGCTCCACTACAGTATTGGTGCTCTTTAAAAGCTTCTCTTCATAATCATTCTCACCCTCTTCACATACTATGAGAAGAGTCTTGCCCTTTGTCCTGAAATAGGGCTGAGCAATGGTATATCTGAAGAAGTCCGTTTTTCCGGCATCAAGAAATCCGTTGATTATATAAACAGGTTTCATCAATTCTTCACCTCTCTAATCAGAGTCTTCTGAAAAGCTTCTGGAGATTAGCCTCATTGAGTTCAGAGCCTATCACACAGAATTTACCAGTAACATCTGCCGCTCCGTCTCTTACCTCAGCTTCTCCGGGAACATAATCAAACTCAATCCAGCCTCCGTCTGTTGAAGGAACAACGCCCTTGGTACGAAGAACGATTCCGTAGGTCTCCTCGTCCTCCAACTTGCCAAGCATTCCCTCGATCTCGTCCTTGGTATACTTAAGGGGTGTCTCCATGCCCCAGCTCATGAAGATATCATCAGCGTCGTGATGATGGTCATGCTCATCATGATCGTGGTGATGATGCTCATGATTGTGCTCATCATGGTCGTGATGGTGATGCTCATGATCGTGCTCATCATGGTCGTGATGGTGATGCTCGTGATCGTGCTCGTCATGCTCATCATGGTCGTGGTGATGATGCTCGTGATCGTGGTCATCATGGTCGTGGTGATGATGCTCGTGATCGTGCTCGTCGTGCTCATCATGGTCGTGGTGATGATGACACTCGCACTCTTCATCATCGCACTCTCCCTCGGGATGTGCGCTGTAAATTACAGAGCCGTCCTCGGCAACAGTCTTGTGGCTGCCATGGTCATGATGATGATGGTGGTGATGATGCTCCTGCTC
The DNA here is from genome assembly GCA_015056575.1 of Butyrivibrio sp. Classification (GTDB taxonomy): domain Bacteria; phylum Bacillota; class Clostridia; order Lachnospirales; family Lachnospiraceae; genus Butyrivibrio. The sequence goes on along the minus strand of SVGA01000007.1, from coordinate 51,471 downwards.
CATTACAAGCTTAAGAAGCTCAGCCTCCAGATCATTGTTACCCTCGAAGGTATCAAGTATCTCTTTTCCCGTGATCTGATCAAGAGGTGTGGTGATGATGGTAGCCTTGCTGTTATGCTCACGGATCAGCTCAACTGCTGTCTCAATTTTGCTCTGATCAGCCTTATCCGTTCTTGTAAGGATGATGGTTCCGGCATTCTCGATCTGGTTGATGAAGAACTCACCGAAGTTCTTGATATAAACCTTGGCCTTGGAAACATCAACAACAGTAACCGCACTGTTGAGTTCCATATTATCATCTGTGTCAGCGATATTCTGGATAGCTCTCATAACGTCTGAAAGCTTGCCCACACCTGATGGCTCAATGAGGATTCTCTCAGGTGAATACTGATCCATTACCTGCTTAAGAGAAGTCTCGAAGTCGCCTACCAGTGAACAGCAGATGCATCCTGAATTCATCTCGGTGATCTCAATGCCGGACTCCTTGAGGAAACCGCCGTCAATACCGATCTCGCCAAACTCGTTTTCAATAAGAACTACTTTTGTTCCTGCAAGTGCTTCCTTTAAAAGCTTCTTTATCAATGTGGTTTTGCCGGCTCCAAGGAAACCGGAAATAATATCTATTTTTGTCATATACACTCCAATCTGCACTGTGTTTCTGTGCTATATCCGCTACAACACATCTATTCTATGCAGACTGCGGAATTATGTCAAGAAACCACTGTTTTACTCACTGCTGCCGCAGGCTTTATTCAGTCGCACCCAAAGATTCCTGATCCCGGACGTTCATTTCCGCATCAGCCTGGCTTTTTTCGTTGGAACTACCTTTATCGTTTCTTGCCGCATCGGCATGCTCAGGATAGGAATTGGCCATATCACTATTTCCGGCGGCTTTATCAGGTATGTTATCGGAAGCAGAAGATTCTTTTCCCTCTTCAGTCTTATCCGTCGCTTCATCCCTATCAGCCTCAGTCATATTTCCGGATACTTCGGCCTTACCCCGGGCGGAAGTCTTTTTCCCCTCGCCTGCCATGCCGGCGTCAGAGCTATCTGGTGATCCGTCGGGGATTATGGTGTCTACAATGTTCCCATCCATATTTGGATCATCTGCAATGAAGGTTGTCATAAGAGCAGAGTTTCCTGCTTCAGAGCTTCCTCCCTTGCCGTTTTCAGTAACGGTCTCGTAGTCAACGCCGTTTCCTTTGAATTTGAGTTTCGCACCGACAACCTGACCGTGGATAAAACCGCAGGAAGTGGCGTATCCCTCAAGCTCATCGTCTTCATATGCACAGATCTTAGTCTTCTTCTCTTCAGATTTCTTAAGTACGCCGTTTCTGTTTTTTACCTGATTAAGAGAAGTTGTTTTTTCAACGTGTCCGCTGCCTGTGCTGACATAGGTCTTGCCGCAGAAATTACAATGGAATTTATAAAAGGCTTCTCCCGTATAATAGTCACCTTCGTAGCTGACCATCACTACATCCTTATTGGTGTCGTAGTAATAGACGATCTCGGTTTCATAGCAGTCTTTGCTGTGGACGTGATGCACTTCATTTGTATAGCAGCCGCCCTTTCTGTCTTCCCCAACCAGCTCGTCATCGCACTCTGCTCCCGTAGCATCCGTATGATAGTGATATGTGTATTCCACTTCACCGGGGATCTCGCCGCCGGGCAGCGTATACTCTGTTTTAAACTCCATGATCCCTTTAGCAATCTCAGCAAATGTGGCATCTTCCCTGACCTTTATGCCCTTAGTGAGTAACGCCGATGCCACCAGCTTTTTTCCGTCACTCACATATGTAAAAACCTGTTCGAGCTGTTTATTGACATCACGGATCTCACCGCCGATATAGCTTTTAAGACCCGCAAGATCCCCCTTTACTACGGATATCTCGCTGTTTACGTTGACGATCTCATTGTTTACACCGACAATGCCATTGCTCACACCGGTAATACTGTTGCTTACTCCGGCGATGCCGCTGCTTACTCCCGCAATACCTTTGCTTACTCCTGCAATATCATTGCTCACTCCGGCGATGCCGCTGTTTACTCCTGCAATGTCATTGCTTACTCCGGCGATGCCGCTGTTTACTCCTGCAATGTCATTGCTTACTCCGGCGATGCCGCTGCTTACTCCCGCAATACCTTTGCTTACTCCTGCAATATCATTGCTTACTCCGGCGATGCCGCTGTTTACTCCCGCAATACCTTTACTTACTCCGGCGATATCATTGCTTACTCCGGCGATATCATTGCTCACTCCGGCGATGCCGCTGTTTACTCCTGCAATGTCATTGCTTACTCCGGCGATATCATTGCTTACTCCGGCGATGCCGTTGTTTACGTTGTCCATTCCGCTGTTGATTGTAGAATCCATCTTGGCAAAATGATTGTTTATCGTGTTGGAGATCGATCCCAGCTCAGCTTTAAAATCCGCCATAGTCGAAGTGTTCTGTTCAGTGAGCTTCTCGTCTGTCCTGACAAGCCTTGAAAGAAGTTCATTGTACTGATCCTGCATTTCCTTACTAAGACCTTTGTTTCCGTTTTTTACAGCCGTTTGGATCTCCGCCATGAGGTTTTTGGTATTCTCCTGAGTCTCACTGTACTTGTTCTCGATCTTTTCAAGCTCTACATAGAGGTTCGTTATCTCTTTTTCCACCTTGCTTCTGTTGTCGGATCCGCTTTTTTCCAGTGACTGCTTTAGCACTTCGATGGATGTTTCAGTGTTATTGATAAGGTTTCTCAGTTCCTGCATATCCTTATCAAGTCCAACCACCTTCTCTGTTACTGAGCTTGTCATTCTTTCAGTGAGTTCACCGGCTTCCTTGTGGTTCTCGCTGGTCTTCTCACTGTAAATGCTAAGACTCTTCTGATTTTCCGCAACGGTTTTGTCTATGCCGTTAAGATACGCTTTAAGCTCATCCAGCTTCTCAACTGTCTTCTCATTGTTTGCCATCTCATCCTGCATCAGCTCTTCTCTGGCTGTCGCTGTTACAACCGGAGTGCTAAGGTAGATCAGTCCTCCGCAAAGCGCGGTTGCTATCACCACTGCAATCCCCACAACCAGAGTATCGTGCCTCTTAAGCTTCTTAAGCAAAAGCTTAATAGAATTGTTCTGTTTCGACCACTTTTCTTTCAAATTCATTTTTTCTTCTCCCTTTTTCGTTTTCTTGTTGCATTGTTGCTTTTGTCGTTTGTCTTATGTTTTTTCCTGTCTGCAGCAAGAAACGTCAAAAAAAGAGATATGGCTTTCCTCACCACAAACTTAAATAAAAAAATAAGTGGAATATCCTCGGAAGAATTTCCGGGATCTCTGTCAGTAGAATACCGACGAATGTTTATTATACATATCCAAAACAAAAATGCAAGAGGGAATTTAAAAAAAATGAATTTACGAATTTGAAGCTTATTGATCCCTTGATATTATTATGCACCTCTCGTGCTCTGTTCTCGTTTTATCAAGGAGCTATTTTAGAAAAATTTCCACGGGTATTGAGTTTTATTTTCAAAATCGGTCATTTCACAGTCATTTCATAGTGGTCATCTGTGTGTTTTGGAAAAAGAAATCTCTTTTCCCGCTTATATTTCCAAAACAAGGCGATTTTTGGAAAAATCTGTTTTTCCCGCACCATCAATAGAGCTTTAGACAAATGTTCTCAAAAAAGCAAACTCCACCCAAAAGTCTTCAATACATGCAAGCCTTATCACCATACTCCCCCAAAACCCTTAAAACACAAAAGCCCCACACACCCAGGCCGCTTAATGGCCTTGATGTATGGGGCTCAATACTTGATAACAATTCAATTAGCTTATCACGCCACACCTCGCCGCGATCATGTATCTCCGCGCAAAAGCTCTATCCTACAGCCTTAATAGCCTTCTTCGGACACTTGGTCACGCAGGTTCCGCAGTGTGTGCATTTTTCCTGATCAATGACAGCTACGTTGTTTTCAACGGTTATGGCGCCGGCAGGACAGTTCTTTTCGCAGATATGGCAGGCTATGCAGCCCACTGTGCAGTATCCGTTGACTGCTTTTCCCATATCCCGGGATCTGCAGGATACAACCTGGGTTGCCTCGTAGGGAATAAGGTCAATAAGGTGTCTGGGGCAGATGTCAATGCACTTGCCGCAGGCCTTGCACTCTTCCTTATCTACTATTGCCACGCCGTTAACAACATGAATGGCGTCAAACTGACAAACGGATACGCAGGTTCCGCCGCCAAGGCATCCATAGTCGCAGGTCTTTGAGCCTCCGCCGGGAGCCTGAGTCTGAAGTCTGCAATCCGCAACTCCGTTGTACTCGTATTTGCTCTTAGCTTTGTCACAGTCGCCCTGGCAATGTACATAAGCCACCATCTTAGTGGAATCGCCAGCCTCTACTCCCATGATGCCTGAGATAATCTCAGCTACGGGAGCTCCGCCAACAGGGCACTGGTTTACGGCAGCCTCACCCTTTGCGATGGCAGCCGCACATCCCGAACAGCCCGGAAAGCCGCATCCGCCGCAGTTGTTGCCGGGGAGAGCTTCCAAAATAGCCTGTTCTTTTTCATCCACATCAACATGCAGTTTCAGGTCAGCAACACCCAGGATTATTCCGATAACAATACCTGCGCCGGCTACCACTGCAGTTGCAATGAGTATTCCAGTGATCATAGTTTATTCTCTCCTAAATGTATTATTACGGATCGCTCCGCATTCCTCTCTACTCCGTGATATACGCATGACTTCGCTTCGCTCTCGTCATGCTACATACATTCGGAATCCGCACTACCGTGCTTCTTCCTCATGTATGTTTTCAATCTTGTAGACAATCTACTCCGTGATATACGCATGACTTCGCTTCGCTCCCGTCATGCTACATACATTCGGAATCCGCACTGTCGTGCTTCTTCCTCATGTATGTTCGGTCCTCAAGGTTGCAAGGTGCTTTGTGCAAGCACAGCACCTTGCAACTTTGAGTCCCTATATCACTCACTTCAGTGCACTAAATCCTGTAAATGCAATGGCCATAAGTCCTGAGGTCAGAAGAACCAGAGGCATTCCCTTGAAGGGAGCGGGAATATCGTTGTACTCCATTTTCTCACGAAGACCTGCAAGGATAACGATAGCAATGGTGAAACCAACAGCTGTGGCAAATCCGCAGACGGTACTCTGAAGGATCGTGTAGCCGTCGGTAACGTTGTTGAGGGCAACACCCAGAACAGCGCAGTTGGTTGTGATCAGGGGAAGGTATACACCAAGGGCCTGATACAGTGAAACCACATATTTCTTGAGTATCATCTCAACGAACTGAACCAGCATCGCAATAACAAGAATGAATACGATGGTCTTAAGGTAAGAAAGATCCAGCGGTGAAAGAATAAACTTGTAAATAATGCTGCAGACCAGCGAAGCCATGGTAATTACGAAGATACATGCAGCTCCCATTCCAAGGGCGGTGTCTGTCTTCTTGGAAACTCCAAGGAAGGGACAAAGACCAAGGAACTGGCTTAATACTACGTTATTTATCAGGGAAGCTGAGAGCATCAGTCCCACAAGACTAACTATTGTAGACATTATTCAGCCTCCTTTCCGGCTTCTTTGGAAGCCTGTATCTTGTCGGCAGCTGCCTCTTCCGCTGAGGAGCAGCAGCCCTCTCCGAACTTCGATGTATCTTTTCCTTTTTTAGCCAGGTTCATCTTAACCTTGTTCATGATGGCAATAAGGAACGCCAGAACGAAGAAGGCACCTGCCTGCTGGATAAAGATACTGATGGGCTGATAGCCTGAAAGGAAAGCGCCTACAGCTCCGGGAACCACTGTTCCCTCGCCGAGGATCTGTACATCAAAGGCTGTACCTGCGCCTATAAATTCTCTCACAAGGCCGATGCAGGTGATGGCACAGGTGAATCCGATCCCCATTCCGATTCCGTCAAAGAATGAAGGAATGATACCATTCTTGCTGGCATAAGCCTCCGCTCTTCCGAAGATGATACAGTTAACAACGATAAGCGGAATGTATACGCCAAGAGCCTTGTTAAGTGTAGGCACGTAAGCCTTCATGAGAAGCTCTACCAGCGTAACGAAGGATGCAATAACAACAATGAAAGACGGGATCCTGACCGTTGAAGGAATAGTCTTTCTGAGTGCTGCGATAACAGCGTTACTCAAGGCAAGAACAAATGTTGTGGCAAGTCCCATACCAAGGCCGTTGATAGCTGATGAAGTAACGGCAAGGGTGGGACACATTCCGATCATAAGAACCAGTGTGGGGTTCTCAACAATGAGGCCGTTAAAGAATCTCTCTGCAGGAGTATTCTGTTTAAAGCCTAAAGCACCTTTTTTTGCTTCCATGCTGATCACTGACCTCCTTTCAGAACATTTTCAAAATAGGTAACCGCCGCATTCACACCGTTTGTAACGGCTCTTGATGTAATGGTGGCGCCTGAGATAGCCTCAATCTGAGTATTCTCATCGGACAGCTGTCCGTTTTTGACAACCGCAAAGTTCGTGGCTGCCTTATCCGCAAACTGCGGAGCAACAACCTTCTCTGCGTTCATTCCAAGGCCGGGGGTCTCAGCGATGTTGATGATGGATATACCGTTAATATTCCCGTCATTGGTAATGCCGACCGTGTAGGTGATAAAGTCGCCGTAGCCCTTGGACTTAACCTGTATAACATATCCGAGGCCGGTTCCGGAGGCATCTTTGGCTTCCTTGACGCTCTCAACGGTCACTCCGCTGTAGTCCGCAAGAGCCGCATCCTCTTTTACCTCTACATCATCAAAAGTTGAAGCCTGCGCAAAAACCGACTGATTGGCTCTGTCCTGGGCCAGCTTGTCCTGATAGGCGATGGGGTCCTTGGTAACCTGATAAACAATTCCCAGAAGTACGCCTGCTACCAGAGTGATTGCAAAGAGGATAAGTGCATTTTTGATCATGGTCTTTGTATCATTCATGCTTTTTTCGCCTCCTTCTTTGCAGTTTTCTTAATACCGAAGGCTCTCGGGACAGTGAACTTCTCGATAAGAGGAACCAGAAGGTTTCCTATCACGATCGCGAAGGAAACGCCCTCAGCATTGGCTCCGAAGATTCGGAATATTCCGGTCAAAAGACCTAAGATCACGCCGTAGATCACTCTTCCCTTAGGAGTGATGGGGCAGGTTACGTAATCCGTAGCCATAAAGAATGCACCCAGCATAAGTCCACCGCCTGCAAGGTGTGCGGAAATGTAGGACCAGTTAAATCCATAACCGCCGAATAAGCCGACGAACAGAGCAAAAGTTATGATATAGGAAAAAGGGATTACGTAGTCGATCACGCCAACAGCAAACAGGATCATGGCACCGATGGCAATGGCGAACATTGAAGTCTCTCCGATGGTTCCGCCGGTCCTTCCGATAAGCATATCCATGATGTTGACGCTGACACCGTTCTTCAAGTTGGCAAGAGGTGTAGCTCCTGTGTAGGCGTCAGTTATGAAGTTTGTCATAATCGCGGGAAAAGAAATAACGAGGAAGCATCTTCCTCCCAGGGCCGGGTTCATAAAGTTCTGTCCCAGACCGCCAAATATCTGCTTAACCATGATTATGGCAAAGATCCCGCCCAGCACCGGTATCCACCACGGCACTGTGGAAGGCAGGTTCATTCCCAGAAGAAGTCCTGTTACCACAGCTGAGAAATCCCCTACGGTTATAGGTTTGTGCATTGCCTTCTCGTAAATGAACTCTGTGAGAACGCAGGTTGCAACAGAAATAAGCAGTATTATCAGTGCATCTAATCCAAAGTTATAAACACCGAATCCCGCTGCGGGAAGAAGTGCTATAACTACCCACATCATGATGTTTGAGGTTGTTGTCCTGGACCTGACATGAGGATTGGATGACACTCTTCTTAAATCACTCATTCAAATGTCCCCCTTACTTTTTTCTTTTGGCGAGCTGAATCTTTCTCATGCCCTTTATCAGCTGAGTAAGCTGACGTCTTGCGGGACAGATAAAGCTGCAGCATCCGCACTCGCAGCACTCCATTCCGTACATGGAAAGGAATGACTTCTCGTCGTTGTGTGTGGCGGCATCTGCCAGATTCTTGGGGATAAGCCTCTCAGGGCATACCTCCACGCAGCGCGCACAGTTAATGCAGGCGCTGGGTTCAAGAGCAGCTACCTCGTCCCTGGTAAGACAGGTAAGTGCAGATGCGGTCTTGGTAGTGGGAACATCCAGATCAAAGATGGCAAAGCCCATCATGGGGCCACCTGAGATGATCTTGGCAGGCTCTTGTACAAAGCCGCCTGCATCCTCAAGAAGCTCCCTGTAATTCGTTCCGATCCTGACTTTATAGTTACGGGGATCAGCCACTGCGTCGCCGGTGATGGTTACGATCCTCTCCATAAGGGGACGACCTTCCTTTACCGCACGGGAAACAGCGCACAGGGTATCAACGTTATCCACGATACATCCTGCATCCGCAGGAAGCATGGAAGAATTGATCTCTCTGCCCGTAACAGCGTAAATAAGCATTCTCTCAGCACCCTCGGGATACTTGGTCTTAACGACCTTGACGCTTATCTTCTCTTCGTCTTTGGTTAATTCTCTGAGTTTGGCGATCGCATCGGGCTTGTTGTCCTCAACCGCAAGAATACCTCTCGCATTGGGGAAAATGCTCACTGCGACCTTAAGACCATCGATAAGAAGCTGGGGCTCCTCGATCATCCTTCTGTAGTCAGAGGTGAGATAAGGCTCACACTCCGAACAGTTGGCGATCACATAATCGATCTTGTCCGGCTCCTTCGGTGCAAATTTGACAGCTGTAGGGAAGCCTGCACCGCCCATTCCTACTACGCCGGCAAGACGAACTGCTTCGATCTTGTCCTGGGGAGTCATCTCCTCATAAGGCTTAGCGGGTTTGAACTCAACTTCCTCATACTTCTCATCGTTCTCCACGATGATGCTCTGGCACATAGCTCCTGTAGCCAGGCGTCGTGGTTCTATAGACTTGACTGTTCCGGAGACAGTGGAATAAACAGGAGCCGAAACAAAACCGCCGGCTTCTGCGATCATCTGTCCTGTCAGAACATGGTCCCCAACCGCAACAATTGGCTTGGCAGGTGCTCCGATGTGCTGGGATAAGGGATAAACCAGATCCCCTTTTGGTAGCACTGCTTTGATGGGCTTGTCCTTGGAAAGCTCTTTGCCTTCGTATGGATGGATTCCGCCCGAAAAAGTACCTCTTGCCATTTTCCTACCCTTCCTCCGATTTAGAAATTCTTATCTCAGAAGACTTTCTGAGATGAAAAAACCTACCCTTTATTATACTCTCAATATCGTAAATATGGTAGAATGTAAAACGTACGAAATACTCAGAAAGTGAGAAAATAATGAACAAAATCCACGAGACTTTATCACAGAGTATCCCCGTTCCGGAATATCTTACAAGGGCAGCGGATTGTGATCTTGGAGATATTCTTTTTTTCGATATAGAAACCACGGGACTGTCCCCAAAAAACTCCGACATCTACCTTATCGGTGCAGCATACTTCAAAGAAGGCCTCTGGCACCTCTGCCAGTTCTTCGCCGAGAATACCTGTGAGCAGGAAGATATCCTAAGCGCTTTTTCAGCTCTTTTGACCGGTTATAAAGCCCTTGTTTCCTTCAACGGCGACAGGTTCGATATCCCGTTCCTTCGAAGCAAATACAATGCCCTTGGCCTTACAGATCCCTTTGATCAAAAGAGATCCGTCGACCTCTATAAGTTCGTTCACACCTATAAGATCCCCCTTGGCCTTCCCGACTGCAAACAAAAGACCGTGGAGCTCCTTCTTGGGATAAATAGGGAGGACAAATACAGCGGCGGAGAGCTCATCAAGGTTTACAAGGACTTTCTCGTGAGCAAGGATGAGGACTTCAAAGAACTTCTGCTTCTCCACAACAGCGACGATGTAAAGGGGATGCTCGCCCTTCTTCCCATTCTTAATTTCGGCAGCTTTTTTGCCTCTTTCGGAAACATGCCGAAGGTCTCCGTCAGAACAGACGAGGATATTGAGGAAAAAGACCCGGGACTTCCCGTAAGGGCTGTGAAGGTGAGCGCCAACTATTACAACTCCCTGGACGGCTCCTCCAAACAGGAAGTCATAATGAAGCTTACCCTGAATACCGAGATTCCCGCCCCGCTTTCCGCCAACAAGCTGGGATGTTTTTTCAAGGCCGAAAAAAAGGAGGCAGTGCTAAGAGTCCCGCTTTTCGAAGAGGAGCTTAAGTACTTCTACTCCAACTATAAAGACTACTACTACCTTCCCCACGAGGACACAGCCATTCACAAGAGCCTTGGGGAATTTGTAGACAAGGATTTCAGGCAGAAGGCGAAAGCCGAGAACTGCTACACCAAAAAAAAGGGCCAGTATCTCATAGAATGGGATCTGGTATTCACTCCCTTTTTCAAAAGAGATTACAAAGACAAGAACTTCTTCTTTGAGCTAAGCGATACCATGAAACAAAGCAGGTTCGCCATGAGCTTGTATGCATCCCACGTTATTGCCAACGTGCTGGATTTATGAAGATGCGCAAACCAATAAGGGCGCTTCACCTTATCTGCTGACATGCAACAGGTCAGGGTGAAACGCCCTAATTTTTATTGTCCGGGTCCTTATGCCAGGGGCTTCTCGTAGTAGAAGGAATTCTTTCTCAGAAAACCGATTTCCTTGTAGTTGATGATCTGCTCAGTACTTCCGATAAAGAGGATTCCGCCGGGAGCCAGGGTATTATAGTACTTTCTGAAAATATCGTCCTTGGCTTCCTCTGTAAAGTAGATAAGCACATTTCGGCATACGATCAGGTGATAATCCTTGGGATAGGGATCGCGAAGAAGATCAGCCTGCTTGAAGGTAACTCTTGAGGTGATCTCACTGTTTACCTTCATCTTGCCGTCCGGAGTCTCCGAGAAGAATTTCTTTTTAAACTCCTCGGGAACATTGGCAACTTCTTTCTTGTCATAGATAGCAGCCTTGGCCTTTGCAAGAACCACTGCATCAAGATCTGTAGCCAATACGCTTATCTGATTAAGCGGGATGTGCTTTGAAAGCATCATAACAATAGTATAGGGCTCATCACCTGTCGAGCAGGCTGCGCTCCATATCTTAAGGTTCTTGCCGAACTTGCTCATGAGCTCGGGAACCATATCCTTGTCCATAAGCTCCCACTGCTCTTTGTTTCTGAAGAACTCAGATACATTGATGGTGAGATAAGAAACAAAGGAATCCAGGGCCTCTCTGTCCTTTTTGATAAGATCAAGGAAGCCGTCATATCCCTTAACATCATACTTACCGATAAGAGTATCGATCCTTCTCTTCATCTGCTTCTCTTTGTAAGCATTAAGATCGATCTTGGTCAGATCATATACACCCTTTTTAAACCACTCATAATCAAATGCCATAGTTTCCTGTTCCTCCTGAGGTACAATTAATTAACGACATGTCGATAACTTAATTTTATATTAGAAGGAATTGTATGTAAAATTAAATAACTATAAAAAAGAACTCCGACAGTTTCCTGCCGAAGTTCTCATAAATCCTAACGTATTAAATAATTATGCATTCTCGTCTTCTGATGCCTGCTCTGCAATAACCTTGTCGATATCAACGGATACTACATCGCCCTCTTCCTTGGCAGCTGCAGGCTCTTCTTCCTTCTCGGGAGCGAACATGGCCTTGATCGAAAGACTGATCTTCTTGTCTTCCTCGTTGAAGTCAACGATCTTAGCTTCTACTTCCTGACCAACCTTCAGAACGTCAGCAGGCTTCTCGATGTGCTCCTTGGCGATCTGAGAAACATGGAGAAGTGCATCAATACCGGGCTCAAGCTCTACGAATGCACCGAAGTCTGTCATTCTGGCAACCTTACCCTTAACAACGTTGCCTACAGCATACTTGGATGTTGCATCCTTCCAAGGGTTCTCATCATCGAACTTTCTTGAAAGAGCGATCTTGCTGCCATCGATGGACTTAACAAGAACCTTAACGGTATCACCGATCTTGAATACCTTCTTAGGGCTCTCAACACGTCCCCAGCTCATCTCCGAGATATGAAGGAGTCCGTCTGCACCGCCAAGATCGATGAAAGCACCGAAATCTGTCACGTTCTTAACTACACCTTCTACAACATCTCCTGGCTGGATCGTATCGAAAAGCTTCTTGGCTGCCTCTGCCTTCTCAGCAGTTACAAGCATTCTTCTGTTTCCGATATATCTTCTTCTCTTAGGATTGTACTCTGTTACTACGAACTGGATCTCCTGATCCTGATACTTGGTAAGATCCTTCTCGTATCCGTCCGATACAAGACTTGCAGGGATGAAGATCCTTACTTCATCAACGATAACTGTAAGTCCGCCTTCAAGCACCTGAACAACCTTGGCTGTAAGAACCTCTTTGTTGTTGAATGCCTCTTCAATTCTCTTGTTGCCTCTGTCAAGTGCAAGTCTCTTATATGAAAGAACGACCTGACCGTCTGCGTCGTTGGTCTTGAGGACCTTAACGTCCATCTTGTCGCCAACCTTAACGGCTGTTGTAAGGTCAATGCTGTTGTCGTTGCTGTACTCATTCTTGGTTAAAACACCGTCGGCCTTGTAACCAATGTTGAGGATGATCTCATCAGGCTTAACGTCAATAACAGTTCCCTCAACAACCTCCCCTGTGTGAATTGTTTTGAACGATTCGTTAAGCATCTGTTCAAAAGTTTGTTCTGACATAATTCTGAACCTCCTCAATAATGTTCTTTGGGGTTGAAGCCCCGGCGGTAATACCCACTAGAGTCGCTGATTTGTCCAAATTCAAATCCAGATCCTCCAGGGTCTGAATAAAATATGTATTCTCACATCTCTTGCTGCATATCTCATACAGCTTACGGGAATTGGAGCTGTGAGCGCCACCGATAACGATCATGGCATCCGCTCTGGAGGAAATATCCTCCGCCTCAGACTGCCGCTCGTCAGTAGCGTTGCATATTGTATTCACAATATTAATATTGTAACCATAATTATTCAATATTTCAATGGTTTCTTGAAATTTATTCTTGTTAAACGTGGTCTGGGACACGACTGTGTATTCCGTTTCCTTGTCAGCCCGCATCTGCTCTGCCATCTGAGGTGAGTCGATGACGAAAACAGGGCCGGTAGCGTAGCTTACAATTCCCTCCACTTCGGGATGGTTTCCGCTGCCCACTACAATAATGCCTTTGCCTTTTTTACTCTCCTCTTCCACGATCCTGTGTATCCTCTTAACAAAGGGGCATGTGGCATCAATAACCTCAAGACCGCTGTTTTCAAGCGCTTCGTGTATCTGCTTCGTGACTCCGTGGGACCTTATGATAACGGTACCCTCTTTTATGCCTGTAAGGTCCTCAATGTTCTCTATGACCTTTACGCCTTTTTTCTCCAGATCCCCCACCACGGTCTCGTTATGGATTATCGGACCGAATGTATAAATATTAGTTTTTTTGTCGCGGATCTGATCGTAAACTGTATCCACAGCCTTGGTGACCCCAAAGCAGAATCCCGCATGCTCGGCTACTATAACTTCCATAAATCTTTCCTCTTAATCACCCAAATCGGATATCGCCCTGTGTGAGCGCACTGTTTGTAATACTCCGTGGGATTTCAGCCCACAGCCTGTTTGTAAAGCTCAAGTATCCTGTCTGCCACCTCGTCGATGGTCATATCGGAGGAATCCAGAAGGATGGCGTCATCAGCCTGTCTGAGAGGTGAGATCTCTCTGTGGCTGTCGCGGTAGTCTCTTTCGATGATATCCTTCTCGATGGCATCGAAGTCACACTCTACGCCTTTGGCTGTAAGCTCCTTGTATCTTCTCTCGGCTCTGACTTTGGAGCTTGCGGTAAGGAATACCTTAAGATCAGCTCCGGGAAGCACCACGGTCCCGATGTCTCTTCCGTCCATGACAACATCCGTAGTTTCTGCCAGCTTCTGCTGCAGCTCCACCAGCTTTTTTCTCACATCTCCGTTGACGCTGCTGGCTGAAGCCATATTACCTACAGCCTCTGTTCTTATAAGGCTGTTCACATTCTCGCCGTTAAGGTAGACCACCTGAATGCCGCTTTCATACCTGATGGTGATGTCGGCACTATGGCAGGTTTCACTGATCTTCTCCGATTCATCCGGATCGATCCCGTTCTTTATCATATACAGCGCCATAGCTCTGTACATAGCCCCGGTATCCACATAGATAAATCCAAGCTCCTTGGCCACTTTCTTGGCTATGGTACTCTTTCCTGCTCCCGCAGGTCCGTCTATTGCAATGCTTCTGCTCATATCTTTATCTCCTTGTCTGTAATATATCTTCTGCTCCGGTTAATGCACCGGCTTCTTTTTATGCGCCGCTTCATATCCATCTTACTTTGCAGCGGCACACTCCCCTGCAAGGTGCCCCGTTGACCAGGCCACCTGAAGATTGAAGCCTCCGGTCTCGGTGTCAACATCTATGACTTCCCCCGCAAAGTACAGGCCTGAAACTATCCTGGATTCCATGGTGGAGGGGTCTATCTCCTTCACATTGACTCCGCCCCTTGTGATTATGGCCTCATTAAAGCTGCGGGTTCCCGTCACCGTCATTGGCACGTTCTTTATCAGCTTAACGAAAGACAGGCGTTCTTCCCTGGTAATGGAATTCACAGGCTTTTCCGGATCTATGCCCGACAGCTCCACCATAACGGGTATAAGCTTTGACGGGAAAAGACCTCCCAGGGAATTCCGAAAGATCTTGTTTGGCGCATCGTCAAAGTCCCGAAGGATCCTCTTGTCAAGCTGCTCCTCGCTCAAGGCGGGCTTAAGATCAAGAAGAAGTCTTGCGCTTTTTTCTCTGTCATAGTAGCAGCTGGCTGTTAACACCAAAGGTCCGCTGACTCCAAAGTGTGTAAACAGCATCTCACCGAAGCCGTCGTAAACAGGCTTTGGCTTTTTGGCGCTCTTACCGCCTTTGGCTGCGGCTTTGCTCTCCTGCGCGACGGCAAGAGTGTCTTTCCCTTGCCCCAAAAGCTCGCCCTGATACATCTTAAGGCCCACGTTCTTAAGGGACAGGCCCTGAAGGTCAGTGCACCAGTTCTCTGCCACCTCGAAGGGAACCAGCGAAGGTCTGGGTTCCACTATGCTATGACCCACATTCCTGGCAAATCTGTAGCCGTCACCGGTGGAGCCTGTGGACGGGTAGGACCTGCCGCCGGTACAGATGATCACCGCATCGAATTCCTCTCTTGTTATGGGGTCATCCTTCCTGCTGTATGTAACCGCCGTAACGCTGCCCCCAAGGGCTTCCACAGAGTAAACTTCCGTATCAAACTGTACGTTTGCGCCGGCTCTTTTAACTGCATTAAAAAGAGTCCTGATGATATCCGATGAATGGTCGGATACCGGGAAGACTCTGTCTCCGCGCTCGATCTTGAGCCTGCAGCCGTTCTTCTCAAAAAAGTCCATGACCATGCTGCTATCAAAGCCATAGACCGCGCTGTAAAGAAACCTTGAGTTCCTCCGGACGCTATCAAAGTACTCGCTGACATCACAGGCGTTGGTCACGTTGCAGCGCCCCTTCCCGGTTATATATATTTTTTTGCCGGGCTTTTCATTCTTTTCAAAAACAGTGACGCTCCCACCGCTTTCCGCAGCAGCAAGCGCCGCCATCATTCCGGCTGCACCGCAGCCGATAACCGCTATTTTCTTCACTCAGGTGCTCCTTCTGTTCATAATGTGAAGATCCACATCATTGGAAGCAAAGTCGATCTCATCGTTAAGATAAACCTGATAGTTGTTCCAGGTCTCTTCCAGCATCTTAAGGTCTGCCTGTACCTCGTTGGGACGTCTCATGCACATGGCAACCACCAGGGCATTGATAACGCTAAGGGGTGCCACCAGCGAATCCACTATGGAAGCCATCTCGCTCTTTGCGAGAATATTGCAGGAGGAATACAGGTTCATGGGAGAATGGATGGAATCTGTGATGGTTATAACCTTGGCATTCCTGTCGTTGGCAAATTCCATGCATTTAAGGGTTCTCATGGAATATCTGGGAAAGCTGATTCCGATAATGCAGTCCCTGTCCCCTATCCGGATCATCTGTTCAAACATCTCACTTACACTGGTGGTACGGATAAGAACGTTGTTTCCTCTTATCATATTCAGATAGAAATGGAGGAAATCGGCAAGGGGCTCGCAGCTTCTAAGTCCCACTATATAGACCGTCCTTGCCTTCAGGATGATATCCACAGCAGTCTTAAAGGCCGCAACGTCAATATTATTTATGGTGTGCTCGATATTTGAAATATCCGACTGAAGAATACTGGAAAGGATCTCTCCTTCACTGCTCTTCCCGAACCTGCGTCCCACTTTTTCAACGGATCCGAACTTATCCCCAACCCAGTTTGCAAGAGCCTTCTGAAACTCGGGATACCCCTCGTAGCCAAGGCTCATGGCAAAGCGGACCACTGTGGATTCGCTCATTCCGACGATCTTGCCAAGCTCGGCTGCCGTCATGAAAACAGCCTGCTCGTAGTGGTCGCAAATGTAAGTGGCAATGTTCTTCTTGCCCTTACTCATCCGTGAATAGCATTCATTTATCCTGGTGATGACATCTACATCCTTCTCAAACTTCATAGCATCACCATCAATTGCTGAAAGCCTTGTAAGCAGACTCCAGCATGTTTACGCTGGTGGCCTCATCAAGGTCATAATCACCGGTCACGGCCATGCATCCGGCGCCGTGGATAAAGATCCACATCTGCATGAACAGCTGCTGAGCATTGGAAGCACCCTTCGCTGCTGCCTTATTGATCTCATTTACCACATTCTCCTCAGCTCCGTTTACCAGATCGTACATGCTCCTGGTGTCCTTCCCATGCTCGGAAATAAAAAGAAGTCTGAAAAGATGAGGATATTTCTGGGCAAAGCCGATATATGCCAGTCCAAGATCCACAAAGGGAACCTCGTGGGTCTTCTCACGCTCTGCGTAGTACTCCGCATAATACTCTGCGGCTCTGTCATAGACGTCCTTCTTTAAGGCGTCCATGTTCTCATAGATCCTGAAGATGGGCTGGGTTGAGCAGCCTGCAGCAGCCGCAAGCTTTCTGGAAGTGATCTGCTCAAAGCCCTCCTTCCTTGTTATCTTAAATGCAGCATTAATTATCTCTTTCTGCGTAATGGTAGCTTTTCTGGACATACCGTTCCTCCCCGATGTCAAAAATAAAAACGTGCGTTATTATTTTACATAATCGCTATCTTAGTGTCAATAAACGCGCGCTTTTTGATATAATGATATAGGTGTCAGAAGCCGGAGAGCGGCTTCGCACAGAAATATAATGGGGGTTTTACTTATGGATAACAAAAAACACAGCTATGGATTAGGCAGCAGAATAATGTATGGGATGGCCGAATTCTACGGGGGAGGCGCTTTTGTCATCATTAACACCTTCTTTGCGGTATTTCTTACCAAGGCTCTTGGAATGCCCACTGCTCTTGCGGGCACCATTCCTCTTGTGGGTAAGGTGTGGGATGCCATCACCGACCCTATCATGGGCAACATTACAGACAGGACCGTATCAAGGTTCGGTCCCAAGAGATTTTATATTCTCGTAGGCGGCATTGTTTCCGCCCTCACTTTTATAGTGATGTGGATCACTCTTCCCACCAGATCCATCATGGGCATGTATTTCTTTTACCTGTTCATGTACTGCCTGTTCTCCACAGGCTTTACCATCATCACAGTTCCCTATAACGGACTTCTCCCGGACATGATCGATGACTATACCGTAAGAGCCAGGTTCTCAAATATACGTATGATCTGGTCTACCTTAGGGTCCATGGTCTGCGGCCTTGTGCCCACATTCATCATCCGAGATAACCTTAACACTGCATCTTACATGCGCTGCGCCCTTATCTTCGGTTTCCTTTTCTTTGTGACATCCATGGTCACCTTTGCAGGAACCTGGGAGCATCAGAAGGAGCCTGTAAAGGCAAGCCTTCTTGAGAGCTTTCCTCAGGCAGCCAGCGTATTCAACAGCAGATCCTTCAGACTTTTCATCTGCATCTATCTCTTTGGACAGTGCGGCATGGACTTCGTCTCCGGCATGGCTGTTTACTATGTTGACGACGTTCTCAACGGCTACGGAAACGGCTATTTCACCTACCTTATGGCGGTGCTTCTTATAACCCAGCTGGTGGGAATGCTCATCTGGGGGCCCGTTATGGCAAAGACCTCCAAGAGAACCACCATTCTTATCGGCGCTCCTTTAAGGCTTCTCGGAACTCTGGGACTTCTCTTCTTCTCCCATGAAGGAGCAAACATCGTTCCCGTACTTGTGATGGCAGGCCTTATCGGCATCGGCAACGCAGCAACCCTGACCAGTATCTTCTCCATCATGGCCGACATGGCTGAGGTTGATGAGCTCATCACCTCCATCAGAAGGCCCGGCATCGTATCCGGCATGGCAACCTTCGCAAGGAAGATTTCCTCAGGCCTTTCCGCTGCCATCATCGGCTTCCTTCTCTCAGCAGTAGGCTACGATTCAAATATCGCCAATCAGGGGCTTCGCCAGGCGGTTTCAACCCAGCGGGGCATTGTTATGATCTTCGTGTTCGTTCCGGCTTTTTTGATGGTCCTGCTCATCATCGTCGGATACGTATTTCCCCTTACGGGAAAAGAGTTTAAGGTTGTCCAGAAGGAAATCGCAAGAAGACGCGGCACTAACTCTTCCGTGACCACCGAGGAAGAAAAGAAGATCTGCGAAAAGGTTACGGGACTTTCCTATGACAGACTCTGGAACAGGGAAAATGCAAGGCCCGGAGCCAAAAGACACTGACAATAACAGGAGAAGATTCCAATGAATGATATATATTTTCTCGGAGAAGGCGGCTTCTTCGAAACCATGGAAACAGAAAACGAGGCGTGGTTCAGAGACAATGTAAAGCAGGGAACCTTAGAAAGCTTTGACGGCACAAGACTTCGCTACTACTGTGCGGTTCCCGATTCTCCCAAAGCTTGCGTCACCATAGTCCACGGCATGGCCGAGTTTTTCGGCAAATACAGAGAGTACGCCTGGTACCTGTATCAGGCGGGATTCGGAGTTTACTTCATGGAGCAGCGTGGCCACGGCTATTCGGAAGGCAAAGCGCCTGCGCACGACGTCATCTGCATTGACAGCTATGACACCTATGTGGAGGACCTGAAATGCTTTGTTGACAACGTGGCAGCACCCTCATCCGGCACTCTTCCCATGCTTCTTATTGCCCACTCCATGGGCGGGTGCGTGGGAGCTCTTTTCCTGGAGAAGTACCCCAAGGTATTTAAGGGTGCTATCCTCAGCTCACCCATGTTCAAGATGAAAGGGGCCGACTACCCTGCCATCCTGCAGTTTTTTATCGGGCTCTACGCCAAGGTCTTTAGCAAGGAAAAAGAGCTTGCTCCAGGCCAGAAGCACTTCGATCCCTTTGCAAAGCTTGAAGTCAGCAGCGCCGTGTCAAGGCCAAGGTTTGAGTATCAGCTCAGGCAGCGCCGCAATAATGAGAACTATCAGACCACCGGTGCCTCTTTTTCCTGGGCTCTTGCCAGCATGAAGGCAACCTCAAGGGTCATCAAATATGCCAAAAACATATCGATCCCCGTGACGGTAATGACAGCGGGACAGGATCACCTTATCGATCCTGCAGGCTACGAGGCCTTCAAGGCCGCCGTGCCCTCCGCATCCTTTAAGCACTATGAAAACTCCCGTCACGAGATCTTTAACTCGGACGAAGCTACAAGAAAGCAGTATTTCGAAGACGTTCTTAAAACTCTGGATTCATATGTATCACTGTGATAAAGCATGCAGACTAACAGTTTTGACAACAATTTAAGAGGCAGCTTCGTATCCGGCTCCGGAAGGCGGTTTGTTTCAGGTGCCGGGGGAGATTTCCACTACACCTCCTTTGAGACCAAGAACCTCCTTCGCGCCTATTCTCCGGAAGCGGCCTCACCTCTTTTGTACAGAAAGGCATCCTTTGTGGAACTTGAGCCCCATGCGGTCTTTTCCAGGGACCGCCTGTGGGTTTCCTTTAATATTGTGTCCGGAACCACCGGCCATCACTACGTTCTCAAGGACATCATCGAACTTCTTCGCGCCATCGAAAATCACGACACCGTAAGCTATGGCAAACATCTGGAGTTCACCCACGACATCTCTGCATTCTCCGAAACCTCAGCTAAGATCATCGATTTTCTCTACGCCTACTTCAGAGACCATCAGCTTCGGGACAATTCCATATCCCTGGTTCAGCGCGGCTCCATCTCCTACACCTATGCCAAGGGCCACGCCAAGCAGATCGAGCTCTTTGGCCATGAGATCGACGACTTCTTTGAAATACTCTCAGAGATCCGTTTCCTCAACACGGACTTTCGGTCAAGATATACCGAAGAGCGGGTCCTTGAGATCTCTCCCGTATTTCCGCCCATTGACCTTCACATTGAAAAAGACAAGAACGGCATAACCTTCGAATCCGCTTCCTTTACCATGTTCGAGGGCTATTCCCACATATATTTTGAACGCAGACGCAAGCTCCACAGATTTCCCAGGGAAAGTGCAAAAGAGATCCTTCCTTTCCTGCGCTTTCTGTCTGCCCGCCGCACTGAGAACGAACTGTTTATTTCGGAAAAAGACTTAACGCTGTTTTCCACAGGTCTTTTCCCTGTGCTGGAGCAGTTCTTCAATGTCAGCTGTGACGGCTTTGAACCGGCAAAGTATGCCCCGGACCTTCCCACCTTCAGGATCTATCTGGATCTTCCGGACCCCCTGACCCTGACCTGCAGATTGCAGGCAGTTTATTTTGAGGGAACCTTCAAGGAGGCTGTTTACAACATTTTTGAAGATGCGGGAAAAGAGCCGGATGCAGGCAGTTTGCAGCAGTCTTCCACCGGAATAAAGAGAAGCCTCTACCTTGAGAATCAGGCCGCAAAGGCGGTGAGCCAGCACTTTGACAGACTGGATGAAAAACGTGGTCTTCTCATCCTTGAAGGTGACGACACTTCCGTTGACAGGATCTACTCGTTTATTGCGGATGACATTTCTCTTCTTAACAGGATCGGCGACGTGTACCTGTCGGAATCCCTAAAGCAGGTCCGCATCACCGGTGAGCCTACTGTGAGCCTGGGAGTTTCCGTGGTCTCCGATCTTCTTCAGCTGTCCATCGTTCCCGTGAGCATGACTGCCGATGAGCTGAACGAGATACTCACCAAATATGACAGGAAAAAGAAGTACTACAGACTCTCTTCCGGGGACATCCTAAGGCTCTCCGGAGATGAAATGGAGCTTTTGTACTCCCTTAAGGACGGCCTTGGGCTTACGTCAAAGGAGATTCTGGAGGGCCACGCTGCGATCCCCAAGTACAGAGCTCTTTTCCTGGATGAGCTTTCTGTACGTTCACAGGAATACGAGCACACAAGGCTTATCCGGGGCGGTGATTTTAAAGAACTGGCATCCTCCTTCTCCATGGATGGGGACTGCGATATTCCCGTGCCGGACAGTCTTAAGGACGTACTTCGCGATTATCAGAAGACAGGCTACAGGTGGCTTTCACTTCTTAAGAAGAACTCCTTCGGCGGGATTCTGGCTGACGACATGGGACTTGGAAAAACGCTGCAGGTCCTCTCCTTCCTTCTTTTCATGAAGGAAGAGTCAACGAGGAAGGGCGTCAAAAACAGATGCTCTCTTATAGTGTGCCCCGCTTCCCTGGTTTACAACTGGCAGCATGAGATCAGGAAATTCACAAAAAGCCTTAACTGCGAGCTTGCAGTTGGCATAAAGCCCGACAGACTGAGGATCACCTCAGAAATAGACGAGGAGGAGACGGACGTTATCATAACCTCCTATGACCTCCTTCGAAGAGATATAGATCTGTACAAATACTTATCCTTTGAATGCATGGTCATCGATGAGGCGCAATTCATCAAGAACCCTTCCACCCAAGTGGCAAAGGCGGTAAAATCCGTAAGCGCCTCATTTAAGGTTGCCCTGACGGGAACCCCTATTGAGAACAGATTAAGTGAACTCTGGAGCATCTTTGACTTCTGCATGCCGGGATATCTTTTCTCATACAAGAAATTCAGAGAGCTTCTGGAAGTACCTGTGGTTCAGGACAAAGACCAAAGCGCCATGGAGCGCCTAAAAAGGATGATCGCTCCTTTCGTTCTGAGGAGACTTAAGAAGGATGTTCTTACAGACCTCCCCGACAAGCTTGAGGAGAACATCGTTACCGCCATGACCGATGGCCAGAAGAAGCTCTACGACGCACACCTTCAGAAGGTGAAGCTCCTTGTAAGCTCCAAAGATGAGGATGAGATCAAAAAAGACAGGATAATGATCCTGTCCGAGCTTACCCGCCTTCGCCAGCTGTGCTGCGATCCGGGACTTATTTATGACAAATACGACGGTGGCAGTGCCAAGGCAGACCTGTGCATAGAGATGATAAAGGCGGCCGCAGAAAGCGGCCACAAGGTACTGCTCTTCTCCCAGTTTACCTCAATGCTGGAGAGGCTCACGGTCCTTCTTCGGGAGGCAGGGGTTAAATATCACCTTCTTACCGGTTCCACCAAAAAGGAGGACAGGATAAAGATGGTGGATGCCTTCCAGGAGGACGACTCCAACGTGTTCTGCATTTCCTTAAAAGCCGGCGGCACAGGGCTTAACCTCACCGCAGCGGATATCGTGATCCATTACGACCACTGGTGGAATCTTGCGGTGGAGAATCAGGCCACGGACAGAGCCCACAGGATCGGTCAGAAAAATGTGGTCACGGTCTACCGCATCATTATGAAGGACAGCATCGAAGAGCGCATCATCGAACTTCAGAGCAAAAAAAAGGAGCTGGCGGACCTGCTCCTTGATTCCGATGCGCTTAAAAGTCCAAGCCTCACAAAAGAAGAGTTGCTTGAGCTTCTGGGCTGATGCTCTTCTGTCTGGACAGCTCTGCGATTATTTCCGCAAGAACCTCCTCGAGAGAAAGATTCTTTTCATCTACCGTTACATCGGCGTACTGCTCGTAAAGTGCGCTTCTCTCGTTGTAGAGAGCCACCAGGGACTGGCCTTCTCTCATCACAACGCCCCTCTGTCTTACATCGCTGAGACGCTTTGTCAGCTCGTCCATCGACACCTTAAGGTAAACGATCCGTCCGATGTTCTTGTAGTGATCCATGGCTTCCTTGCCGTATACTACGCTGCCGCCTGTGGCGATAACGGTTTTCTGGGCAACGATCCCGGAGTTGATGCGGTTCTCGATCGCAATGAATTCCTCCACCCCGTCCTGCTCGATTATCTCTGAGAGCTTTCTGCCCTCTTTTTCCTGGATCACAATGTCTGCGTCAATAAAGCTGTATCCCAGGATCTTGGCAAGGATAACGCCCATTGTGCTCTTTCCTGAGGCAGGCATGCCAACCAGGATGATGTTGTCTTTTTTCATAATGTGTTAAAACTCCTCTTTTCTTCTATGGTACATATTTAATGCAGATCACAGCACTGAGTCGATGATCCCTCCGCCAAGGACATAGTCCCCGTCGTAAAGGACCGCCGACTGACCTGCGGTTATTGCTCTTTGTGGTTCATCAAATTCTATGATGGCGCACTCTCCGCCCTCTGTAACTGTCACAGTGGCAGGCTGCTCTTTGTGCCTGTATCTTATCTTGGCACTGCACCTGAAAGGCTCCTTGGGCGCATCCTTCGTTATCCAGTGGAATTCCCGGACCTTAAGCTTATTTCTGAAAAGGTCCCGGTCATCCGCAAGGATCACCCTGTTATTCTCAACATCCAGCCTGAATACGTAAAGCCTTCTGTCCGCGGGGATTCCAAGACCGCGCCTTTGACCGATGGTGTAGTTTATGATGCCCTCATGGGTTCCAAGTACGTTCCCCTGAAGGTCAACAAAATCGCCCTTGGGATACTCCCTGCCACGGTAGCGCCTGATCATTGCACCGTAGTCACCGTCCGGAACAAAGCAGATATCCTGACTCTCCTTCTTATGGGAGTTAACAAAGCCGTACTTATCCGCAATTTCCCGGGTCTTACTCTTATTCATCCCCCCAAGAGGGAAAAAAGTGTGTGCAAGCTGCTCTTCGGTGAGGTCATAAAGGACATAACTCTGATCCTTGGCCGGGTCCACCGCCTTCATAAGATAAAGATGTCCGTCCTTCTCCTCGATCCTTGCGTAGTGGCCCGTAACTATATTGTCGTAGCCAAGCTCTTTGGCCTTGTTGTAGAGGATGTCGAACTTAAGGTATCTGTTGCAGCGAATGCAGGGATTTGGGGTTTCGCCTCTCTCGTAGCTGCACACAAAGGGTTCAATGACCTTCTCTGTAAACTGGGCCTCGCAGTGATAAATGTTGTAAGGGATCCCAAGTTTTTCGCAGACCGCTCTGGCATCGGTGGTATCCTTTAAGCTGCAGCAGGTGCCGAAAAGATCCTCACCGATCATATCATTTTCATACAGTCGCATGGTGCATCCCATGCAGTCATAGCCCCGCTCCGTCATGATGGCCGCAGAAACACTGCTGTCAACGCCGCCGCTCATGGCTATAAGAGCCTTCTTTTCCATAATGTGCTCCTGTCTATATAAAACAAACACTTCCGTTTTTGGACAAAAGACATTGTACCATAAAGTTAAGGGGTGTCAAATGAGACACACTTCATCCCTTATCAGCTCGATAAGCTTTTCATCTGCCACTTCATCGGTGTCGCAGCATTTTGGGATGAAGCTGCATTTACCGATGTCGGCGCCAAGAAGGGTTTTGGCCCAGGTGCAGGAAAGAGCAAATCTGCCGTAGAGGTAGTGCATGTGAAAGCCGTCGCGGCAGATGGATCTTCCGCCCTTTGCAACGTCAAACTCTGGGTGCTTTCTGATATTCTGGATCACGTCGCCGCAGGGGATAAGAGGAAAGCCGTATTTGTCCGCAATGGCATGATAGTTGGCTCTTGATCTTCTGTACATCTCCTGCTGATCGCGGTTGTAGCGGATAAAGCATCCGTGGTCCGAATCAATCTCATAGGCCCAGGTCTGCTGCATTAAAATCTTCGCTCCCGGCACCTCTTTTTTCAGATAATCCAGCAAAAGACCCGTGAAGGGCTCGTAGGTATCAAGCCATCCGCTGTCGTGACTGGACTGCTGGGTCACTATATAGTCCCAGGGCTTCTCATGCAGAACATCGGCTATGCTCACATATTTGTCGGTGACAATGCCGTTTTCCTGATACTGATAAGCCCTTTCATTCTTCTCTATGTTGTTCCAGTGGCGCTCAAGAGGACAGCCTCCGATGTAGAGGTTCACCACATGTACCGGGATGCCGAGGTTGTCGCATACATCGTGAAGATACGCCGTAGCATCCCTTGAAAAACTGTTTCCGATTGCCAGAATGTATTTCATATTTATATTACTCCTTACCTTAGTATCTCATCGATGGTGGAAACCGTACTGAAGGTCCCCGTGTGGGATGAAATGATTTCCTTCATCACCGGAAGTTCAAAGTAACTGATATAGCAGATGAGAGTATTGTTCTCTCCTGCGATCGCTCCCCTTGAATCCATGATGGTGCAGGTCTTGTTCAGCTTGTTCTTGATATCGGCTATAAGCCCATCCGGATCCTGAGTAATGATGGTCACCTGCTTGATGGCCTCGAAGTGATCCGTATAGTGGTCGATGACAGCTGTTGCCACCACGTAAACCAGAAGGCTCAAAAGAGCTGCCGTAGCATCGATCACTACGAAAACCGTCATGTACACCAGCGCGTTAAATGTCAGAAGAACAGGTGTCATGCTGTAGTTGTGTCCGGTTTTATCCGACAGCTTTTTTACAATGATATTTGCAAGGATCTCGGAGCCGTCAATACACCCGCCGTTTCTCAGGATCAGTGACAGTCCCGCTCCCAGGATCGCGCCACCGAAGGCCACAGCCAGGAAGTGCTCCGTATTAAGCTCCAATGGGATGTTCTCAAAGAACTCAAGGCCCAGGGTATAGACAATTGAACCGACTGCTGCCTTGATGGTAAATTTCTTTCCAAGGAAAACATAGCCCGCGATGATAAATGGCAGAAATACCGCGATAACGCACATCGAAAGCGGCAGTCCGCTAAGCTTACTGATGATAATGGCCACACCCGCGGTTCCGTAGTCTATGGCATCATTGGGAAGCAGTATGAGTGCAACCGAAGCACTTGCCATGATAGCTCCCAGAATGATGAAAAAATATGACAATATTGCTTTTCTTCTCATAGCTTATATTCCGCCTTTTCTTGGATTCATACGTAATTCAAACGCACTTCCATTTTATCACATTTGCCCCGGTTTAATGTCCTGACATTTGAAAAAGGATGCCTCTTTGACGGGGCATCCTTCTCTTCTTTTGTATTTTTATTCTTTTGTATTCTTTATCCTATTACAGCATATCCACATTCCAATTAAACTTATATCCATCACAATCAATGCCATGTCTTCTGCAGTAAGCCCTTATCCACTCCGCTTCATAGGCGTTACAATCCCTGTTGAATCTGTGGTATGCCTGTGTCAGTGCGTTCTTGTGAATCTCTATGGTTATGAACGGCCTGTTGACATCACTCTCTTCTCTCATGAAAAGAATATCCGTTTCATTCTCAACAAAAGCCTCCAGATAAGTAAGAAGACAGTTGCTCATATAAACAGCTTCCCTGCAGAAATCGCGGATTGTCTGGGGATATCTGACTACATATTCACCATCACGTTCCTGCCAGTCGGGATTTCTTTTCCTGATGGATCTGCGAATATCCCTGTCGAATTCCTCCCTCTTATCCAGAAGATAGAAGGCGATCCTCCCAAGTTCATCCCTGTCTATCTTATCCATATACTTCTCAAATACAGGATCCACTTTAGCCAGCCTTTGCAGCCTCTCTCGTTTCTCCCTCTTCTGGGGAGAGTCCTCTGAGCTGACAAAGTTGGCATATTGGATGTAGCTCCACATATTTGCAAGGCGCTGCCTGCCGGCCATAAAAAGCCTGTAGATCTCGGGCCATTCAAGATTGCCGCCCAGCAAACGTATCAGATATGCGCACTGGGGATCGTTAAGGGGCGTCTTAAACATGTCGGGATAGCGCCGGTTAAGTTCTTTGAGAGATTCCCTGCTTCCCTGATCAGAGAGTATTTGGGCACCGTACTTGCAGTTCAGCGCTTTTACGACACGGTAAGGCACTTCATATATCTCCGCGGGGCTTGAAGCCAGCAGATTGACCTCATCGGCCTTAGGCGCCCTTACCGCCAGTTCATCCAGGCCCGCCTTATACAGCAGTTCCTTGATGGTATTCTGCTTCATGCAATGGTGGATGTGATCCAGAAGTCGTTCCGGATTGGTAAAGTATCTTTTAAGATGCCAGCCGGGATACTTCTCTGAGTAATACGCATAAATGCGGTCAAAATACGATGACAGGAACAGCACCGGATATTCGCTGTTAAGAAAAAACTCTTCAAACTCCTCTTCCTCTTCCTGATTCCAGCAATAATCCTCACTAAAAGTAAACCGGCGTATATAGCAATCATCCTTGCCTCCGTCTCTTACAGAGATGAGCAGGATGTCGATATACGGCTCGGTTATCAGAAATTCGACCCAGTCATAGGAGTCGTGATCAGTCACGTGGATATCTCGAAGGACTGAATCTATATAGCTTTCAGCAATTTCCGGTGGGTACCAGTTCTTTTCCCTATTGATGACTTCTAACATATTTATCCTCTTACCTTCTATTCTACAACTTCAGGTAAGTAAAATTTATCATAAGTCATGTCCATTAAATGATACACACAAAAATAATGGTGCCTCCTCTTTCGAGAGACACCCTGTTTATCAGGTTTTATCAGGCTTATCTGGTTTCATGTTTTTTACATTCCTGAATATGCACCAATGTCAACGCACTCTGCAGATGTAAGGCTTGAATTGCCTTTAAGATCCCTGTACCAGGTCACTATGTAGAGGTTCCCGTCGTTTCCCATGCAGAGGGCTTTATAATTGGTTCCGGAAACAACCTGGGTTGCAAGAAGTGCGCAGGGATTGTACATTACGTCGCCATTATTGATGGCATCAAAGGAAGCCTGTGCATTCTTATCGGGAAGCATGCCGGGGGTATTGTCTGATACAAGAGTCCATCCGCCAAGGGCCGATGCCTTCTTGGGAGCCTGTGATGCAGCCTCTGTCTTACATCCTATTAAAACGAAACCGATGATTGCTACGCAGGCAAGACCTGCTGCGATAATGTTCATCTTTCTCATATTATCATCTCATTACTGTTTTTATATTTGCAACCTTAGTAATGATCTTTTGTAAATTAACTTCCTGCCTATTGATACGAGCCTCCCGCAGAAATAGCAAAAAAGACCACTTAAGTTCCAAAAAATCTGCATGCTTTACATTCTCGAACATCTGTTCTATAATTATTTTGCAAGGATATCCTCCAAGCCGGGTGGTCCGGCCCTGACCTTGCAAGGATTTATGTGTAATGAAGGTAACGCCTATGGGTAAAGTGATAGATAATGTAGATGTGATATGTCAGCACAAGTCTGACGGTGAGATCATCCCTCTGCGGTTCAGGCTTATGAATGAGGACGGATTATATGAGACTTATACGATCAAGGGCTACAGACAGATAATGCGCAAGGACCTGTACACAACCCCGGACGGGCTCACTGTATGCAGCAACGACAACGTATATGAATGCCGGGTCATGACTCTTGAGATGTACAGGACCGTAAGACTCTATTTTAACAGAACAAGCTGCCACTGGAGGATTGCAATCTGATCCCGCTGTGGCAGCTTGTTATTTTTCCTACGCCTGTGTTTTCTCTGCGTTTGTTCTTTCTTTTGAAGCTGTAATTTAATTGCTTTTTCTTTTTACGATCCTGAAGGTCACAACCTTGGTGCCGCCGTAGTTTCCTATGCCTTTGATGGTGACTTTGGCCGTGCCGGTATTAACGTTGTTTACATAGCTGTCAGGTTCGATCAGGTAATCATCACCATAAACCAGGTCCTCTTTGCCCATTCTGATATAGGCAATGTCTTCCTTTGTGATCGTAACCTTTCTTCCCGTATAGAGGCGGTCACTTATCTTTACAGAGGCCTTTGCAATGTTTGCACCCACCACTCTGAAGGTGGCTGACTTAGTGCCTGTATAATTGCCCTTTCCGGTAACTGTAGCGGTAACTTCGGTTCCCGCATCAAGGATGGTACTTGCTGTAGCAACGACGTCTTCCCCGTCCTTCTTATAGGTGTAGACAATATTCTTTTTGTCATAGTCGCTTCCTGCCGAAAGCTTCTTGCCGTTGGTGTCCCAGAGGGTTATGGAAGGCTTCCACTTCCCTGCCTTTCCTGTATATACCACATCGGTTGCAGTCATATCGGTATAAGCAAGATCCGACGATACCACCTTGAAGGTGCGGATCAGGCTCCCCTTGAAATTGCCCTTTCCTACAATAGTCACAGTGGCATTTTTGCCTGCTGCGCTAACTGCATTGTTACCGGTATATTTAAGGGTATAGTCCTTTCCCGGTACAAGGGTATAGATGTTTTCGTCATGGCTGTAAACAAGCTTGATCCTGGGCTTTGCTCCGCCCTTGGTGTAGGTTACGAGGTGATCCTTATACATATCAATATCGGGATTCTTCTCTCCCGCCACCTTAAGCTCCACAGGGGATATGGTATAGGTCTTTTTCACGCTTCCGCTGTAAATGCCGATACCAGTGTAGATTATGGTCGCACCCCTTCCGGCATTTATATTGTTGGCATAGGAGACGGTGTAGTCCCTGCCCTCAACAAGAGGTGTGCCCTCGAAAGTTTTTGTCACGCCGTATCTAAGCTCGTATCCTGTCTGAGTTATCTCTTTTCCCGTAAAGGTCATGCCGCTTACAGGCTTTGTGACAGTTGCCTTTGAAAGAGGCAGCGGATTTATCTTGAAGCTGATCCGCCTTGTTCCGCAGTACTTGCCGGTTCCGGTGATGCAGGCGTAGGCGGTACCGATCCTATCGTTTGACTCATAGGTTACGTAATAGCCGTCTTCCTCCGGTATGCTCTCCTCTGACACGTCTTCAAAACAGGTTACGGGCTTTCCACCAAACTTAACTGTAAATGCAGGCTTGGCAGGAACAACATTTCCATCTTTATCAAGACTTAAAGTCTGTGTCTTAACCGCGCTGACACTAAACTTGCTTACAGGGGTCCACGCTCCGGTATTTGCCCTTATAGTCTCGGTAAAAGAGCTCTCTCCCGTATATCCACCCTTACCAACAATCTTCACAGTATACTGCGTATCCTCGTCGGGCTTTCCAACGAAGGCAGTGGGATCATAATTTTCGGCATCCTTCTTGTCGGTTCCCGGATATATGAAGGTAAAATCCGTACCGGCCTTAAGCTGTGTATATACAGTACCGTTCTTATAAAGAACCGTGGTTGTGCCCTTCTGCACTTTCCTGTTATATACAAGACTGATGTCGCCGGCTGCGATCCTGCCTGTTATGTCGATGGGTGTAATTGCAAATTCAAGGATAAGCCTGCCGCTGTAGTTGCCTTTAAGGGTAGCGGTGATCTTTCCTGTTCCCACCTTTACATTGGTTGTGTACTTTATGGTATAGTCCTTGCCGGCTTTCAGCATGTTCTTGCCAAAGAACACCTTAAGATCCGGGAAAGTCAGCGCCTTGCCGGTGTACTCCCTGTCTCTTAAGCGCATGTCTGTTATGCACTTTCCGTCTCCGGCTTCATCAATATCAAAGAGCCAGAAGCCCTCAGGGATTTCTGCGGGAGATGTAAACAGCTCTTTTACCCGGGAATTCTCAGAAAGCTCCAAGTCACCCCAGCTAAAGGTCTCATCCGAAAGCTCCCAGCCGGCATAAAGAACAGTATCCTGTATGACCTTGTCTGTGGCAAAGTTCCACTTCAGGCTGCACTCACTGTCCATGTACCAGCCGGTGAACTTATATCCTTCCTTCGCAGGATCGGCCGGCCTGGTAAGGAGCTTATCCGCATCCGTGGGTACTGCCTCAGTCTCACTGCCGTTCCGATCATCATAGGTAACATCGCACTCCCAAATGGCATAAAGAGTGCGGTTATTCTCATCAAGGAAAAATTGCTGCTTTTCGGCATTCTTTGGATCATAGGAATCTCCGCTGCCGTCTGCCTCAGTGTTCCACTCTCTGAACCTGCAGCCCGTCCTTGTAAAAGCATTTTCGGAGACAGTTACATCTTCATTTGCTTTTCCGGAGGTTGCCTTCATCTCCCCTGTTCCGCCGTTGGCATCATAGTTGAGGTAATAAATCTCATTCGGAAAATACCCATACCAGAAATCGAAGTCGGCTTTTTCATTTCCAAAGTACTTTGTGCCCGCTGTTCCGAATCCGGTAAAGGCACTGGTGAACTGCCAGGCTTCAAGACGTTTGTCGAAGTCTGTGGTATAAACACCGTCAGAATTTTTATTTACGTAATGAGCCATCCAGATATAGTTCTTCTTGTCAATCTTGGAATAATCCATATCCGACAGGAAAAAGCTCTTGCTGGCATAAATTCCCGCAAGATATCCCGCAGCCCTGACCTTTCTGCAGAAAGCATTGGCTATGGCTGACTTGGTGGAAGGTGCCAGATCTGCCTTTTTAAGCCGCCCGGGATCTCCGGCGTACTCATAGTCCATGATCACCGGAAGATTAGGAGTAACGCCGCTCTTTTTTATCAGTTCCAGGCAGTGGGCAGCTTCTGCCTCTCCCTCAGCAAGAGTTGTTGCCTGGGAAAAATAGTACACACCGATCCTAAGACCTGCTGCCGATGCATTCCTTACATTGTTAAGGAACACAGGGTCCTCATTGAGGGTTCCCTTATCGCCATATCCTCTAAAGCCCGCTCTTATAAACAGGAACTCAATGTTGTAGCTGTTCTTCATTGCTTCAAAGCTGGCCTGTGAGACACTGCCCTGAAACTTGGAAATATCAAGGCCATAGCGGATGTCTGCTCTTTCCTCGTCATTATCCGTCTTGTAGTACTTGGGGTATGCATAAAGAGATCCGTCGTGGAGCTTAAAGTTATGGGGATCCGCATTTCCCATTCCCGCTCCGAAAAGTCCAAGATCAGCCGCCGTCTCCAGAGAGATCGGTTCCTCGTCAGACTCGCCGTAGTACTTAAAGAACTCAGGGTCTTCATCAGGATTGAGAAGTTCAAGATCCTCGCCTAAAGAGCACCCATATAAAGCTTCGTCTGACTCTTCCACCAGAAGTTCCTCAGAGGACTCTTCTGATGCTTCCTCAGATGCATCTTCTGAACTCTCTCCGGCAGGATCTTCAATGTTTCCATCTTCAGCGTTGTCTCCTGCTCCTTCTTCAATGTCCTCGCCGGGCTTTTTGGAAGTTTCTTCAGTGCCCTCTCCCGCACCTTCATTGGTGCTCTCTGCATTCCCGGGCTTCGCCTCTTTCGAAGCCTTCCCGGTCCCGGATTCCTGCTCTGCCTCAGGCGACGTCTCTTTTCCGCCTTGTGCTTCCTCATCCGGCGTATCAGGTGATGTCTCTTTTCCCGGATCATCAGGTGAAACCGGCGTTCCCCCGGCTTCATCTTCCGTCAAAACAGGCAATGCATCCGGCGACTGCTCAACGCTATCGGCAGCCACGGCCACATTGCCTGACATTAACATGGTAATACTCAGTAAAACTGCTATAAATCTTTTTTTCATATCCACTCTTCCCTCCTGTAATAAGATACTACCCATCAAGGAGAAAAGTCCATGGTATGAGCTCCTTTTTCATACATATTTAACATTTTGAGGCGCTTCACTACAGGGTTCCCAGCTGCATACGGTAATATTTCTCGTAGATCCCGTCCTGCTTTATGAGTTCCTTGTGAGTGCCCCTTTCGCGGATACCGTCCCCGTCAAGAACGATGATCTCGTCAGCACCGAGGATCGTGGAGAGACGATGGGCGATGGTGATGGTGGTCCTGCCCACAGCCAGCTTATCAAGGCTCTCCTGAATGTAACGCTCGGATTCGTTGTCCAGGGCACTGGTGGCCTCGTCCAGTATCAGTATGGGCGGATTCTTAAGGAATATCCTGGCTATGGCGATCCTCTGCTTCTGACCGCCGGAGAGTCTTGCTCCTCTCTCACCCACCCGGGTATCAAAGCCGTTGGGAAGCCCCTCTATAAACTCCAGGATATCTGCATTCCTGGCCGCCTCGATGATCTCCTCCATGGTGGCATCCGTCCTTCCGTAGGCAATATTCTCTTTTACCGTGCCGTTGAAAAGATATACATCCTGCTGCACGATACCGATGAAGGAGCGAAGGGACTTCTGGGTCACAGTCCTTATGTCGGTGCCGTCGATAAGCACCCGTCCTCCCGTAACATCATAGAACCTTGGAAGCAGTGAGCACAGCGTTGTCTTGCCTCCGCCGGAGGGACCGACGATGGCCACTGACTTTCCGGCCTCCACATGGAGATTTATGTGATTCAAAACCGACTCCTCTTTTTCATAGGAGAAGGATACATCCTCGTAATCGATAATGCCCTTGACGTCCTTCAGCTCTCCCGCATCCGGATCATCCACGATCTCAGGCATGGTGTCCATGACCTCCGAGAATCTCTCAAAGCCTGCAAGCCCCTTCTGAAGCTGCTCTGTGAACTCCACAAGAACATGAACGGGATTGATGAAGATGCTGATGTACAGTGCATAGATGGCAAGGTCTTCAACAGTAAGGGTCCCCTTGGCAATGAAGAATCCTCCCGCCACAAGAACCGCAATATACATCAGTCCCTCAAAGAAGTTGTTCCCCGAGAAGAAAAGAGCCATCTGCCTGTAGTTGGCTTTCTTGGAATCAAGGAAAGCTATGTTTGATCTGTCGAACTTCTCCTGCTCGATATCCTCACCTGTGAAGGACTTCACAACTCTGATCCCTCCAAGGGTATCCTGGAGCGAGGAGTTGATGCCGGCAATCTTCTTCCTGTTGTCTGCAAAGGTTGCTCTCATGCGCTTATTCTGACTTACCGAAAAAATGGCCATGAAGAATACCACCGTCACAAGGCACAGAGTCATGGGCACATTGATGCGCATCAGCAGGATAAAGGAGCCGATGATCTTGATCACGGAGATGAAGATATTCTCGGGGCCGTGGTGGGCAAGCTCGGAAATATCAAACAGATCCGATATCAGCTTACTCATCATCTCGCCGGTGTTATGGGTATCATAGTAGGAAAAAGAAAATGCTTCGAAGCGCTCAAACAGCTCCCGACGCATGGTGGATTCCATCTGCGCCCCCATCATGTGTCCCTGATAGGCAACGTAATATCTGCAAAGGGATCTTACAAGATACATGGCAAGCAAAAGAGCCGCGATGACGCCAAGTCTTTTTAAAATAAGATCAGGGCTCTCAAGAAAAAGTGTTTCCCGAAGACGCCTAAGGAACTGCGGAAATGCCAGATCGATCACCGACAGGACCGTAGCGCACAAAAGGTCTAAGAGAAACACTCCTATATATGGTCTGTAATATGGAATAAACTTTTTGATAAGCTTCATGACGCACCCCCGTTATTAAGAAATCAGTATATCTCATATGATGCGTCCTGAAAAGAGCTTATTTTGTCAGCATTTCAAAGGTCACGCCGTATTTTTCCGCGATGTCCCTTGCGTAGGACAGGCCTTTGGGCGGTGCAACCTCGACTTCGTACAGTCTCCTGCCCTCTTTAGCCTTCACCACAAGAGAGGCGGCTTTGGCCTTATACTGCTCATCGTTGATGGAATCTATCTCCATGGCAAGCTTGTGCATATGGGTGTTGTAGATGGTCCTTATGCCCTTCCTCAAAATCGCCTTTGAACAGTCCCTGGCTATATAATACCCCTCTTCAAATGAGGTGGTTGAGAAAGTCTCATTGAGAAGCATAAGACTCTTTTCCGTGGAAAGCTCGTAGATTTCCTTGAAGCGCTTGCACTCCTCTCCAAGGCGGCCAAGGTCCATGGTCTTGTCCTCATCCGCAGGGAAATGGGTGAAAATGTCATCCACGGGAACATATTCAAACTTTGTCGCCGGCACGTAGATTCCCGCCTGAGCCATGAAAAAGAGCTGTCCTATGGTCTGGGTTATGGTGGTCTTGCCCCCCATGTTGGCTCCGGTCAGAATGTACAATGTATGCTCATCGGAAAAATCCAGGCAGTTGGTGACTATGTCGCCGATAGTGTCTCCGCTGTGCTCCGCAAGGAGCTTGATATTGTATACCCCTTCGGCTTCCATGGAAAAAGAACCTTCACTCTCACCGGGGTCTTTGGCAAGAGGTTTACAGAAAGCTGCCCCCTTATCCCTCATCTTCTCAATATACTCCGCCCATCTTATGTAGAAGATGAACTCCGGCATAAGGTCCGTTATGTCGGTGACTGTGAGCATGGTATATCTGTTAAGGACATTTCGAAGGTGCTTCACGGTCTGGCTCAGCATCCTGTCTGTTATCTTGTCCATGTAGTTGGTGACGGTCCTGGTGGTATCGTCTGCTTCCGACACCTTCATGAGACTCATCATGGCAAGGGGACTGAAAGCAGGCGGAATAAACTCCCTGCCGTCACTGTAGGGGCTCTTTGCGGTTATTTCGTCAAATCTGTAGCCTTCTTTCCAGTCCGTTCCCTCGTTTATTATGTCTTTTCCCGTTACCTTATCCATGAAATGGCTGACAAGGGGTGCCTTGGTAAAGGGTTTGTTATTGATGGATATAAGTCCGATGCCGCAGGCCTCGAAGCGTTCATTTAAGTTGATTCCCACGGTGACGCTCTTAAGGCAGCTTGTATCTGCCCGAAGGTTCTTGATGTCTTTTTTAAGGCCCTCAAAGCCGTTGTCCTCGTACAGGTCGCTTACATACTTCTTTAGGCCAAGCAGGCCCTCGGAGTGGATATCCGCCCGGGAGAGGCACCCGTAAATGGCGCCGATGCTCTCGATATAATCATTAATCTCCTCAAGTCTGTGTAGAAGGTCCCAGACTCCGGGATCATGGTCGTTGTCATGCCTGTAGCTGCCGTATTCCTTGAGGAAATCCACTTTATCAAGGAGTTCCAAAAGCTCCCCACGCATCTCTTTATTCCTGTATATGTCGTCAAAGACATCGCTCCTGAAGCGGGCATTTTCGGGATCTGCCGTGATCATCTTCATAACGTTGGTGATATAGGTCTGCTCGTTCTTCTCCTCGGAAAGCTTCAAAAGAACGCTGTCCATGCCGATATCATGCACTGTCAGGTCGCTGGTCTTTTTATAGTCAAGATTTCTG
The DNA here is from genome assembly GCA_015056575.1 of Butyrivibrio sp. Taxonomy (GTDB): domain Bacteria; phylum Bacillota; class Clostridia; order Lachnospirales; family Lachnospiraceae; genus Butyrivibrio. The sequence goes on along the minus strand of SVGA01000007.1, from coordinate 15,218 downwards.
TTGGGAAACAATAAGCTGTATTTCATAGTATAACCTCAATGTGTAAGTGTATTATTAACAAGGTATGTATTGTGTTTACTTATCATTTCTGCCATAATAATGCTCCCTTCGGACAGGCCTTTACGCATTCTCCGCATCTGATACATTCAGCACTGTTGGGACTCTTTCTGGGATCTACATTCATTTTGCAGGTCCGGGAACATGTTCCGCAACTCACACACGATTTTTCGTCAAAAGACATCTTGAGAAAGCTCACCTTCTGGAACAGAGAATAAAAAGCTCCAAGAGGACATACATATTTGCAGAATGGCCTGTAGATAAAGATTGAAGCAAGAATACACCCTATGAGTATAGCTACCTTCCATCTGAATAGAGCACCCAGCGCAGATCTTATGGAGCCATCCAGAATCGCCAGCAGAACTCCGGCTTCCAGCGTACCCACGGGACATATATATTTGCAAAAGAAGGGATCCCCTGTACCAAGACTTGTCCTGTATAAGAACGGGAGGGCAAATACAAAGAGGAAAAGAAATAAATACTTAAGGTACCTTAAGGGCCTGTCTATCTTCTCCGGTATCTTGAGCTTTGGAGTAGGTATCATATAAAGAAGTTCCTCAATAAGGCCAAAAAGGCAGAGCCATCCGCATATAAACCTCCCCACCAAAAGACCTATTGCAGCCAGGTATCCGACTACATAAAAGGCAAATTTTCTTTTCCTTCCGTCGAATATGGATTGCATGGCTCCAATGGGGCATGCTCCCAAGGCTCCCGGGCAGGAATAACAGTTCATTCCGGGAACGCAAAAGCTCTTAAGAGGCCCCTTATAAATTGACGCTGTCAGAAATCCTTTAAAATAGCCATTTGTCAGGATGCCCCACCCCGCCTGGATACCTTTTCGTATTCTTCTGTGTTTCTTTAAGCCATTGTCAGCCAATTCCTATACACTCCATACAAATATTGGTTGCCTTTTTACTTACTGTCTTCGCTTCTCCTCTGCTGATACCAAATATGCAGGAAGCGATGGCAAGTAAAAGAAGAATCAGCGTCACATAGTTTGGCAGAGTCTTTTTCATAATGACCTCTCTATTATTCCATTGTAAGGTATCCGTTAATAACATCTTCCCATTCCGTGCTTGTCTTGCTGCCAATCTCCGCACTGCCAAGGACATTGCCCTCAGAATCAAGGAAATATGTCGTTGGAACATACTGAAGCCCTATGTCAACCATTAACTGTGCCGGTGCCACGAGAACAGGATAGGTAATTCCCGTATCTTCTATTATTGATCTTGCATCCTCGATGGTACTCTCGCTATAGTTTCCATCAAGGTCAGCCACATCAGTGGTAAGTCCTACAATCTCAAAGCCTTTGTCTTTGTACCTTCTCTCTATCTCTCCCAGAGCCGGCATCTCAGAAATGCAAGGCCCGCAGAAGGTTCCCCAGAAGTTTATCATGGTCAACTTGTTGTCTTTCACGTAGTCGGAAAGGGCAACATCATTGAGATCAAGGTCCTTTACAGTGTAGTTTATAAGTACATCTTCGAAAGAAGCAATCTCTGTGGTCTTTGCTGAGTCCGTGGAAGTATCAGGCTGTGCCGTCTCTGCATCTGTTTGCGCTGTCTCTGCTACCGGCTGTGTCTGTTGCTTACTGTTTCCGCATCCGGATATGATCCCAAATGAAAGTGTAGCTATCAGCATCATTGTAACCGCTCTCTTCATATATTTACCTCGCTCCTTTTTTGATAATTATAACATAACGATATTTCCCCGGTGTACAGATTAAAGAGCCAAAGCTTCAGTTTATGTCCGGGATGAACAGACATAATAAAAGGACGGGCACTATCATTTCCGAAAGAGCACGTCCTTTTAACTCAAAAACTGTTTATGCCTGAATATCAATTGATGGTGCCGATATCTGTGGCGCTGAAACATCCATTCCTGCTCCCATAACCGCAGGCATGCCAAGAGATGCTACAGGCGATGCTCCTCCACCGCCCATGCCGGGCATGGAGGCGTTCTTTCCAAGTTCATGCTTTATCATGTCCTTGAGGTATTCCATATTGGCTTTCATGATAGCCTTGTCTTCCGAAGCACGATGCTTGCGCTTTAGTTCCTCAAGATCCTCCCTGCTCATGTGAGGATCCACCACTTCCATGGTTTCCAGCATTTCCATGACTTCTTCGAGCTCTTTAAGCTCTTCCTCACCGAACTCTGCAATCATCTCATTGAGCTCTTTTAGCTCTTCTTCCGAAAAAGAGGCACTGCCTTCCTGCATCTGTTCAAGGGCTTCATTCAGCATCTCTTCCCTTGCGTCAAATATGGCATCTTCCTTTTGCGCGATCTTTTCTTCTTCAGCAGAAGTCAAAGCACTCTGCATCTGAACCGAAGCATCTTTCTGCCCCTCAAGCCTCTCATCCCGTTTCTGTGTATTCTCCACAAGCTCTTCAAGCTCGAGGTGGTGCTTCTTTTTCCTGGCTACCATCTCCATGCGTTTTGCATGGGTAAGAGCAAGTTGGAGTTCTTCCGCATCCCCTGAGCCTGATGCTATTTTTCTTTTCAGCTTCAGAGTCTCTCTTTTTGCCGCCAGAACGGCCTGGCCTGCGCTGATGGATGTCTTGGCCTGCTGGATCTTGGTTGCCACTGTTTTGTAATTATACTTTTCGGAGTTAACGATTTCCTCGTCCTCTGCAGCATCGGGAGATCCCGAGAGTTTGGAGAAGCCATCTGTCTGATCCTTTGAGGCAGCGTTTTTATACTGTTCCTGCTTAAGGTCTCGGATCATCTGCCTCATCTGCTGAGATATTGACGGTTTATCATCAGTCATCTTGTTTGTAAACTTTGAAAGGGGCGAGGCTGCCTCATTATTTCCGGGCATAAACGGCTGAGCGCCTCCGGCAGCTTTATTCCGTATGCCCTGTCCCACTAAAGGAGTCTTCTGATAATACGAACCGTATGGATTTTGAGTGTTAAAAGATATATTCATAGCCGCCCCCTAAGGCGGATGTTGACGCAGAATTTACGCCCGGCTGATCTTGAATAATGATTTTCTGCACATCCTTGTGACCTGAAAAAGAATATAATTACTGCTTTCTACTTATATATCGACAATTGTTCAAGAGTTCTTAACCCCTTTTTCAAAAAAACTATTCTTGTCCGTCAGAGCGATTTTTCATAAGCGCTACTGCCGTTGTACCGGCTACAACCAGATTGGCAATACCACTCACGTAATTCATGATTATGAAGCTGAACGCGCTGTACATTACCATGTTTATGATAAAAGAAATCTTAAGTGCCCTGTCATTATCCTTGAATCTGAAAATCGAAACCGAATACTCGAAATTTGCAACTATAGGAAGCCAACCCAGGATTCCTCTGTTGTTGAATACGGCTCCCAGGACCACACCAAGCAGGATCAACACCCATTCTACAGCTTTGCTCTTTACATTCTTTATTCCTGCGAGGTTTCTGAGAACAGCAACGACATTTTGTGCCACACTGCTGTAGCCCTTAAGAATGAATGATCCTGCAGCATAAAAGAACTGGCTTATTATCTGTATACCAAGCATCTGTGATCTCTTTTTCCTGGTCCCGCTTATCGAATCGGAGATCATTGCAAAAATGCTGCAGACATTTCCGATAATTATTTCACTGACTGATTCCATCTCATTCCTCCATACCGGCTTATCTATCGCCTATTGCTTTTGCCATTTCTCCTGCAACATTTATCGAATAATAGTCTCTGATCTCCGAGGGGTTGTCCGTCATTCCCAAAAGCCACATCAGTTTGGTAAGAGCAGCTTCCCCTGTCATATCATGGGCTTCAAGAGCGCCTATTTCCAGGGCTCTCTTCCCGGTCTCATACACATCCATCTTGGTGCCTTCATATCTGCACTGGGTGCCGACTACAACCGTCATCCCATCCTTAATGAGCTTTTCTAAAGCTCCGATAAAATCATGCTTTATAAATGGCATGCCGCCGATGCCGTAAGCTTCTATGTAGAGGCCGCGGTACCCCTGATCTTTCAGAGATTCAACAAAGCTTCTGTGTATCCCCGGAAACATCTTGATCATGCAGACTTTATCCGAGTAAGAATTGGTCAGCTTAAAAATACCGGTCCTTTCGGGTACTGCAGCATTATCTATCTTCATTCCAAGAGAGCTTATGGTGGCAATATTGGGATAGTTTATACTCTCAAATGCATCGAAGCTTAAGGATCTTACTTTGGATGCCCTGCAACCCAGGATCACTTTTCTGTTAAATGCCACAAATACACCCGGTATCCGGCTTGCAGCCATATGTATCGCACACCTGCAGTTTTCCATAGCATCCGCAACGGGATTCGTTATGGATAGCTGTGACCCGGTGATCACAACAGGTATGTTTATGTTTCTGAGCATAAATGACAGCATCGATGATGTATACGCCAATGTATCCGTGCCATGTATTATTACTATTCCGTCATAATCATTACGGCAGTCACTGACCTTCTTGGCAAGAGCACTCCAATCCTCCGGAAAAATATTTGCACTGTCTACCGAACAAAAATCTTCAATGGCAATGTCTACATCACCTGAAACCATCTGAAGTTCTTCGTGCATATCATGAATTGAAAGCCCCGGAATAAGCCCGTTATTTTTCATTACCGCAGATAATGTCCCGCCGGTATTTATGATCAGAATTTTCTTTTCCAATGTTTTGCCCTCTGTTTTTTATACTGTTTCAATTATAACAATAACAAAAACATGACGCAAAAATATATAAAGATCCCGGATTCGTATGCAAGCAGGCCATCAGGCGTCAGAAGAATATCAATTTATAAAGCTCTCAAGCATTGCTTTTCCGTCGGGGGTCATGATGGATTCGGGATGGAATTGAACTCCGTAAATGGGATAGTCCCTGTGCTGAACCGCCATGATATCTCCGTCGCCTGTGGTCGCGGTGACGATTAGACAGTCAGGCATGGTGCCCGGATCTGCTGCCAGGGAATGATAACGGGCTACAGGAGCGCTTTCGGGACAGTTCTTAAAAAGCAGGCACTCTCTGTCGAATTTCACTATTGACTGCTTGCCGTGCATAAGCTCTTTGGCATAGGTTATAGTAGCGCCAAAAGCCATACAGATGGCCTGGTGGCCCAGGCATACCCCAAGGGTCGGGATCTCTTTTCCCAGAGTCCTTGCCACCTCTACGATGATGCCTGCATCCTCCGGTCTTCCCGGCCCCGGGGAGATGATGATCCTGTCGGGAGAAAGAGCCCGTATCTCGTCAATTGTCATCTCATCGTTTCTGATCACCTTAATGTCCGGATCGATCTCTCCGATGAGCTGAAACAGGTTGTAGGAGAAGCTGTCGTAATTGTCTATAAGCAGTATCATGCGTCCACCTCCTGTGAGAGTTCCAGGGAGCGAAGGGATGCTTTAGCCTTGTTCAGGCACTCCTGATATTCCTTCTCCGGATCAGAATCCGCAACTATCCCCGCTCCGCTTCTTACATACACCCTGTCGTTCTTCTTGTACACAAGGCGGATAGCGATGCAGGTGTCCATGTTCCCCGCAAAATCGATATATCCGATGGCGCCGCCGTAGATGCCGCGCTTGTTGTTCTCCAACTCACCAATAAGCTGCACCGCCCTGATCTTGGGGGCTCCCGAGAGAGTTCCCGCGGGAAGCACTGCATTTACGGCATCCAGCGCGTCATATTCCCTCCTGATCTTTCCGCGAACCGTGGAGCCGATGTGCATCACATGAGAATATCTCTCGATGGAATGGAGTTTCTCCACTTCCACGCTTCCAAATTCGCTGATCTTGCCAAGATCGTTCCTGCCAAGGTCCACCAACATGTTGTGCTCTGCAAGCTCTTTCTCGTCAGCCAAAAGCTCTTTTTCCAGGGCCTCATCCTCCTGCCTGGTCTTGCCCCTTGGTCTTGTTCCTGCAAGAGGGAAGGTGTGAAGGATGCCGTCCTCAAGCTTTACCAGAGTCTCCGGTGAAGCACCTGCCACCTCCACGTCCGTGCCGGAGAAATAGAACATATAGGGGGAAGGATTGATGGTGCGAAGTACCCTGTAGGTATCAAGAAGGCTCCCCTTAAAGGGCGCCGAAAGCCTGTTGGAGAGCACGATCTGGAAAATGTCTCCCTCCCTGATATGCTTCTTTCCTCTCTCAACCATGTCGCAGTACTCTTCCTTTGTGAAAAGAGCCGTCACCTCTCCGGTAAGCTTTCCCGTCTCTTCCCGGGACTTCTCTCCGTGGAGGATAAGGTTCCGCATGCGAAGAAGCTCTTCTTTGGCCTTCCCGTATCCTGCTTCTATGTCATCGCACCTTGCATTGACTATAAGAATTATCTTCTGGGATACATTGTCGAAGGCGATGACCCTGTCAAAAAGCATAAGGTCGAGGTCCTTAAAAGCATCGTTGTCTTCAACAGATCTGCTTGCACTGGGTTCGCAGTAACAAAAATAATCAAAGGAAAAATATCCTACAAGGCCGCCTGTAAAGGGCGGCATATCCTCAAGTCTTGGGCTCTTGTAGTCTTCAAGGATAGTGCGAAGGATCTCCCAGGGCTTGTCTGTTTTGTAGACCTTGTTTTCAAGATTACTTCCGGAGGTAAACGCAGCTTCACCATTGCCGCCTTCACTTTCCTCGTCGCATCTGCTGCTGACGGTAAGCTCCCCGTCCATGCAGCTTATGGCCATTTTGGGGTCATAGCCCATGAAGGTGTATCTGCCCCAGTACTCATTGGCCTGAGCGGACTCCAGCATGTAGCAATGGGTGGAGACGTTCTTTAGCTTTCTCATAAGCTCTATGGGAGTGATGATGTCACTCATTATGCTGCAGCTTACCGGTATGACGTTGTAGGACCCTGAAGCAGCTATTTCTTTTGCCTCTTCTAATGTTATTGAAAAATCAGTCATTTATCTTCCCCTCCCGGGATCATGAAGCCAGAACACCCTGTTTCATGCTGCTTACATACTCGCCCACGTACTTTGGAGCGTCTTTACCGTACTTCTCTATGATCTTGATGATGGCTGAGCCAACGATGGCGCCGTCAGAAATGGCGGCCATGGCCTTTGCCTGCTCCGGCGTTGAAATTCCAAAGCCGATGGCACAGGGTACATCTGTGTTCTCGCGGATTGCGCTTACGATGGAACCAAGGTCGGTGGTGATGCTGGTTCTGGTTCCTGTAACGCCCAGGCTTGAAACCACGTAGATAAAGCCCTCTGCCTCTTTTGCTATCATGGCGATGCGGTTTTCACTCGTCGGAGCGATAAGGGATATCAGATCCACGCCGTACTTGTGGCAAACAGGAAGAAACTCCTCCTTCTCCTCGAAGGGAAGATCCGGAAGGATGATGCCGTCGATGCCGATCTTGCTGCAGGCGGAAATGAAGCGCTCCGCTCCGTAGGAATAGACCACGTTGGCATAGGTCATGAAGACCATGGGGATCGTGACATCCTTTCGAAGTTCCTTTACCAGGTCGAAAATCTTGTCTGTGGTAACCCCTCCAGTAAGGGCGCGAAGATTTGCCCCCTGGATCACAGGGCCCTCGGCTGTGGGATCAGAGAAGGGGATTCCCAGCTCGATAAGGTCAGCGCCGTTTTCTGCTGCTGCCCTGACTACCCTGGCTGTAGTCTCCAGGTCCGGATCGCCGCAGGTTATGAATGCGATAAATGCTTTGTTATTCTCAAATGCCTTTTTAATATTACTCATGGATATCCTCCCCTCTGTAGCGGGCAATGGCTGCACAGTCCTTGTCTCCGCGGCCTGAAATTGTAATAACGATGATCTTGTCCTTGTCCATTGTGGGAGCCAGCTTAATGGCGTGAGCCACAGCATGGGCCGACTCTATGGCGGGAATGATGCCCTCAGTCTTTGCCAGGTACTCGAAGGCGTTTACTGCCTCGTCATCTGTAACAGGCACGTACTGTGCCCTGCCGATATCATGAAGATGTGCGTGCTCCGGTCCGATACCCGGGTAATCAAGTCCCGCGGAAATGGAATACACAGGAGCGATCTGACCATACTCATCCTGACAGAAGTAGGACTTCATGCCGTGGAAAATCCCAAGCCTTCCTGTTGCTATGGTGGCTGCGGTCTCAAAGGTATCAACACCTCTGCCTGCAGCTTCGCAGCCTATAAGCTGCACATCTTTGTCTTCAATGAAATTGTAGAAGGTACCTATGGCATTGGAACCGCCGCCTACGCAGGCCATGACCACATCCGGGAGCCTGCCCTCCTTCTTTAATATCTCTTCTTTTATCTCTTTTGAGATCACTGCCTGAAAATCCCTTACGATGGTAGGAAAAGGGTGGGGTCCCATTACGGACCCCAGGCAGTAATGGGTGTCGTCAATCCTGCTGGTCCACTCTCTCATGGCCTCAGATACCGCATCCTTTAAGGTGGCGGTTCCTGTGGTCACAGGGATGACCTCTGCTCCAAGGAGCCTCATTCTGTATACGTTAAGGGCCTGCCTTTTGGTGTCCTCTTCTCCCATGAACACCACACATTCCATGCCCATAAGAGCTGCTGCCGTAGCGGTTGCCACCCCGTGCTGTCCCGCGCCGGTCTCTGCAATAAGCCTTGTCTTACCCATCTTCTTTGCAAGAAGTGCCTGGCCCAGCACATTGTTGATCTTGTGGGAACCTGTGTGGTTAAGGTCCTCTCTCTTAAGGTAGATCTTGGCCCCGCCAAGGTCCTTGGTCATCTTCTCCGCATAGTAGAGTCTTGAGGGTCTCCCCGCATATTCGTTCAAAAGCTCGGTAAGCTCCCTGTTAAACTCCGGGTCGTTCTTATATTTGTTGTAGGCTTCCTCCAGCTCTATTACTGCGTTCATCAAAGTCTCAGGTATGTATTGTCCTCCGTGTACTCCGAATCTGCCGTTTTGATTTGTCATAATAAACTCTCCTCTTGTTTTGCGCTTTTATCTGTATCCTTGCCGGCGCTTTTTGCCGCCTCAATAAACTTCCTCATCTTCACCGGGTCTTTTACCCCGTTTGTCTCTATCCCGGAGCTTACATCTACTCCAAAGGGGCTTAAAACATCTATTGCTTTTCCAACGTTATCGGGGCTAAGTCCCCCTGCCAGAAAGTACGGTTTTGTGATAGCTGCTTCTTTTAACAGCTCATGGTCAAAAGCTTTCCCCGTTCCGGTTCCCGAATCCAGAAGAAGCAGGTCCGCTGAGGACTTCTCTGCCACTTCAAGGTCTTCTTTGTTTCGTATCACAAAGGCCTTGATTATGGGATTTCCCGGGGCCAGCGTCCTAAGCCTTTTTATGTACTCTTCATCCTCATGCCCGTGAAGCTGTGCCACATCTATTGTTCCCTCTTTCAAAAGGCCGGCTATTCTTTCGGGAGCTTCGTCAACGAAAACCCCAACTGCCTTTATTCCGGGCAAAAGAGCCATCTTCAGCTCCCCGGCTTTGTCGAAGGGAACGTTTCGCCTGCTTTTCTCCCAGAACACAAAGCCTATATAGTCAGGCTTTAGTCTGTTGGCCTCTTTAATATCTTCAAGGCGGCTTAGGCCGCAAAGCTTGATCTTTGTATTGTTCATCTGTGATCCCTCATGGCTTATCTTTCGGGATATCGCTACTTAGTTTTACAGCTCCCCTTTAAGCTCAGTTAGTTTATCTTTTTTGTCCTCTGCTCTCATCAGGGTCTCTCCCACAAGAACAGCATCTGCGCCAATCTCCTTGATGGCTTTCACATCCTCCGGTCCCTTCACTCCGCTCTCGGAAACAAAGATCACATCCGAAGGGATCAGGCTTCTTAGCTTTTTGCTGTTATTGGTATCAACGGTAAAGTCCTTGAGATTCCTGTTATTGACACCAATGATCCTTGCCCCGGCATCTATTGCCATCTTAACTTCAGCTTCGTCGTGGGCTTCCACCAATGCAGAGAGCCCCATAGCATCGCAGATCCTTATGTATTCCTGTATCTGCTCTTTTGTAAGTATGGAACAGATAAGAAGCACCGCTGATGCGCCAAGGAGCCTTGCCTCGTAGATCATATATTCATCCACTGTGAAGTCCTTGCGAAGACAGGGGATTTTCACGCTTTCTGCGATCTCCTTAAGGTACTCATCTTTTCCGAGAAACCACTTGGGCTCCGTCAGCACCGATATGCAGTTGGCTCCGGCTTTCTCGTACTCCTTAGCTATATCAAGGTAGGGGAAATCCTCAGCAATAATTCCCTTTGAAGGCGATGCCTTTTTGCATTCGCAGATAAAAGAGATATCGTCTCCCCTAAGGGCTTTTTCAAATTCAAAGTTTATCTTTGGAAGCGCCAGGGCTTTTGCCTTAACCTCCGCTAAGGGCGCCAGCTCTTTTGCCCGGGCTACCCTGCGGCGGGCTTCTGTAGCTATCTCATCAAGAATGGTCATTGCACCGGTCCTTTCTTATGCTTCAGGGCGATTTGATACTTCGATCACCTTGTTCAGAGTCTCAAGAGCCTTGCCCGAATCGATAAGTTCTGCTGCAAGCTTCACGCCATCAGCAAAGGTATCAGCCTTTCCTCCGATGTAGAGAGAAGCGCCTGCGTTCATGAGAACCGCATCTCTCTTGGGCCCCTTGTCTCCCTTGAGGATTCCAAGAGTTATCTGTGCGTTCTCCTCGGGAGTTCCTCCAACCAGCTCGCTCTTGTCACATTTTGTAAAGCCGAAGTCCTCAGGGGAAATGGTGTAGGTCTTGTACCATCCGTCCTTGATCTCGCATATCTTGGTGTCGCAGCTCATTGAGATCTCATCAAGCTTATCAAGGCCAAAAACAACCATTCCTCTTGTTACTCCAAGGCTTACAAGTACCTGCGCCAGGGGCTCAACCAGGTATTCATCGTATACGCCAAGGAGCTGCATCTTGGGTGATCCGGGATTAGTCAGAGGTCCCAGGATATTGAACACTGTTCTGAATCCAAGTTCCTTTCTGATGGGACCCACATACTTCATGGAGGTGTGGTACTTCTGTGCGAAGAAGAAGCACATGCCCGCCTCCTCAAGAAGTTCTATGCATCTCTCAGGGCTCTGCTGAATGTTAACTCCAAGAGCTTCAAGGCAGTCAGCTGTTCCGCACTTACTTGAAGCTGCCCTGTTGCCGTGCTTGGCAACCTTCATTCCGCCTGCTGCCGCAACAAGAGCAGAAGTGGTGGAAATGTTGAAGCTTCCTGCGTTGTCTCCGCCGGTTCCCACAATCTCGAAAACATCCATTTTAGTGTCAACCTTTGTTGCATGGTCCCTCATGGCAGCTGCGCAGCCCGCGATCTCATCTGTGGTCTCTGCTCTTGCGCTCTTGGTGGAAAGAGCTGCCAGAAAAGCGGCATTCTGAGTAGGTGTGGTCTCGCCGCTCATGATCTCATTCATTACAGCGTATGCCTCATCATAGGTGAGGTCCTCTTTGTTTACGATTTTTACGATTGCTTCCTTGATCATTGATTTCTCCTCCTGTGTGTGCGCTGCGTGCCAGCACGCGTGACTTTATCGGCTGCATGACTCTGCCTTTCTTCGTGTGAAGCAGACACAAACTCGAAAATGCTTCGCATTTCCTCGTTCGTGTTACTCGTCATATAGCCGATTCTGTCACTGCGTGCAAGCACGCGTGACTTTATCGGCTGCATGACTCTGCCTTTCTTCGTGTGAAGCAGACACAAACTCGAAAATGCTCCGCATTTCCTCGTTCGTGTTACTCGTCATATAGCCGATTCCGTCACCGCGTGCCAGCACGCGTGACTTTATCGGCTGCATGACTCTGCTTCACACGCAAAAAACGTCCTTGACAGAATCATCTTTTGGTTCTGTCAAGGACGAATTAGTTTAATCTTATACTATCCGCGGTGCCACCTTGAATTCACGGTTTGACCCGTGCACTTTGTAGGGATACCGAATGCTATTCGCTAAACTCATAGCATTGTTTCAGAGCGATATTAAAAGTCGCTTCGCGAAATCGCTCCTCACTCCTGTATCATTTTCTCACGAAGTTTGCAGCAAGTGCAAACTTCTGCAGAAACAATACGGCTGCATCATATCCCCGGCAACTGACGTATGCCTTACGTTGCAGAATACTAAGTCTGATCACCTGATTTATGATCTACTGTTCACTGCACCCTCTGCGGTCCATTTGACAACTTGTTTCTCACCCGTTCTCAGCCGGTCGGGCTCTCTGTAAAGGCATCATTGCCGTTATCTCCGCTTCATCGGTTTGAAGTATTAAATTATAGAAATATTACAACCTGCAAAGGACTGTGTCAACAGTTTTTTGCATTAATAAGACTTATTTTTACAGCTCTTTTTTATAGAACCGGTTCATGGCTCCGTGGCCGACTTCCGGGGGCCTTGCGATTTCAATGTATCCGCTCTTTTCATATATGTGGAGCGCAGTTTCAAGATTGTCATGTGTCTCAAGGTAGGAATACTTATATCCGGCATCCCTCATCCTGTCTTCGATAAAAGAGATGAGTACATACCCAAGGCCTGCTCCTTTTGCCGCATCATCAAGATAGAGTTTCTGAAGCTCAGCCGTATCCTGCATCGGAGCAAAGGTCTCGTAGCCTATGCCCCCTACAACATTTCCGCCTCGGTCTTCAAGGACGAAATACCTGCAATTGTCCCTGCCGTAATAGCTGCTAAGGTGATCCAGGCCCTCATCAAAATATACTGTGCCCGGAATGTCCAGGTTCCGCTTTTTTAGATTATCCCTGATGATGGCTGCCAAGATGCTGTCATCCTCTTCCTTTAGCTGTCTTAACCTGAATCCGTCACCGGTTGCCAGTGCCATTATTTCCCATTTGCTCTCGACTACATAAGTAGCTCCTGCATCTTCAAGTTCATCTCTGTCTCCATATCCCCAGAGAACACCTACAGAATCTACACCTGTCTCTTTGGCGGCACTTATATCGTGATGCCTGTCACCCACCATAATTACTTCGCTTTTATCCGTCACGGAAAGCTTCTCAAGAGCGTATCTGATTACATCCGCCTTGGTGCGTCTGTCCGTATCGTTTGAAGCTGCCACAACATCAAAGTACTTATCCAAACCAAAATGTTCAAGCACAATCCCCGTCGGCTTTTCGTTCTTGGAAGTTGCTACAGCAAGCTTTTTTCCCGATTGTTTGAGCCTTGAAAGAAGCTCTTCTATTCCGGGAAAGACACTGTTTTCCAGTGCCCCGCCCATATTATTGTAATAGTCTCTGTAGATGGCGATTGCCTTCCAGGTATCATCCTCAGAATATCCAAGCACTCGCCCAAATGAGTCCTCGAGGGGCGGTCCTACGAATGTACGAAGCTGCTCCCTTCCCGGTATCTCTTTTCCCATTTGCTTAATAGCGTATTCAAATCCATGCATTATACCCGGAGCGGAATCCGTCAATGTTCCGTCCAGGTCAAACAATATTGCAGAGTACATCCTGCAACCTCCTAAATTTTGTTTTCAGCATCTTTTAGCATGTCGCTGAGCGTATCGTCGGAGATATCAAGCACCCATGCCAGCATTGAGATATTGTGGGCGTGCTGCTCCAACGAAAACTTGGGGCCGGTAAGATAGCTGTCAATTTCCTTGGTGAGTCTTTTTCTGATTTCTTCCTCTGATTTCATAGTGTAACCTCGCAGGGTCCATTAAACAACGGGTAATACCGATGTTCCTGTAATTCAGCTCTGTTTGTTAAAGTAATTGAACCATGCCCTTTCTATCATGAAAAAGGCACCTGCCATAGTATTCACTATAGTAAGTGCCTGTTTATGCCTGGTCAAAAGAGCTGTCTCTTTTGAATCATATTATCAGCCCGCGTTGATCTTCCTGATGATCTCGGGAAGAACAGCATCGATCTTGTCGTTGTCGATCTGGCAGGTTCCTGCATTGGCATGTCCGCCGCCGCCGTACTCAAGGCACAGATCGCCGATATTGAAATTGGAAGCCTTGTTGATAATGGATTTGCCGATCATTACTGCGGTGTTCTGCTTCTTGAAGCCCCAGGCTACGTGAACGGAAATTTCAGCCTCGGGGAACATGGCGTAGACCATGAAACGGTTTCCGGCATAGATAACGTCTCCCGCAGCCTTCTGGTCAACCACAACAACCTTGCCTTCCATGTGGGAGATGTCCTTGAGCTGAGCCTTGAAGTACTCAGCCTGCTCCATATAAAGGTTAACCCTCTCTTTGACATCGGGAAGCTCTAAAACGTCCTTGATGTCATGATTAACGCAATAGTCGATGAGTTCCATCATCAGATCATAATTGGAGATTCTAAAGTCATGGAATCTTCCAAGGCCTGTTCTTGCATCCATAAGGAAGTTCATAAGAACCCAGTCCTTGGGATTAAGGATTTCTTCCTCTGTAAAGTCTGCGGAATCACCCTTATCAACCGCTGTCATGATCTCATCGGAGATTCTCTCAAGGGGATGGCCCTCTTTCTTATAATAGTCATAAACAACTCTGGCCGCGGACTTGGCATAGCCGTCAATATGCCAGTTGTTGTTATCCTTCATATCCTTGTTTCGTATAAGCTCGGACTCATGATGGTCAAAGCACATAAACACTCTCGGGTCATAGGGGAGGTTTGTGGTGATGTCATTGCCGGTAAGCTCTACCTTGCCGTCTTGAACATCTTTGGGATGCACGAACTTGATATCATCGATCAGATCGCACTCTCTAAGAATCATTGCACAAACCAAACCATCAAAGTCACTACGTGTCACAAGTCTCTTCTTATCGCTCATATAGGCCCCCTGATTCGTTTATAAATGAATTCATAAAAAACAAAGTGTCTTATATAAGTATATCACTAATACGTTTATTATCGAAATAAAAAATGTGTAATACCCTTCACCGTATGATTAAAAAAGAATGAACTTCCTCACCGACTCCACGTCGGAAAGGGCTTCTGTTATGCCGCAGAGCGGCATGAACCTGCAGGATGCTCTACGCAGCCTGCAGAACAGGGCATGTCCACTATACCTCTATCCCATTGGTTTACCTTTGGGAATACTTTCCTTAAGATATTTGCAGCTCCATTTATGTCTGCATTTGTTATTGTACCATCATAGTGCCTGTAAAGTCCTCTGTGTATCCTCTTTCCTGAAAAAGAGTAACTTTCTGACCTGTTCTTTTTACACACAGGAATATAGTCTTTTGCAAGGTAGTCTGCCTTTGATGTGTAGCTTTCTTCTGTGAGGACAAACCTTATACCATATTCAGCAAGTTTGTATCTGAGCATGTCTGCAAATATCAGCATTGGTATCTGCACAAA
>SVGA01000034.1 GCA_015056575.1 Butyrivibrio sp. | reverse complement strand
GCATTAAGCAGGTCCCTGATACAAAGGGCGGCGTTAAGTTCAAACCCGATGGAACATTGGATAGAGGTGCAATGCTGGCGATCATGAATCCTGACGACAAGGCAGGACTTGAGGCAGCACTTAGATTAAAAGATGAGTACGGCGCAGAAGTTTCAGTTCTTACCATGGGTCTTCCCAAGGCTGACGCAGTGCTCAGAGAAGCCCTTGCTATGGGCGCAGACAAGGCTTACCTTGTAACAGACAGAGTTCTGGGCGGCGCTGACACATGGGCAACTTCTTCAACAATCGCAGGTGCTCTCAGAAACCTGGATTATGACTTGATCATAACAGGCCGTCAGGCTATCGATGGAGATACAGCTCAGGTTGGACCTCAGATTTCCGAGCATCTTGGAATTCCTGTAATTTCCTATGCTGAGGAGATCAAGGTTGACGAGCAGGCAAGAACAGTTGAGGTTAAGAGACAGTTTGAGGACAGATATCACATCGTAAAGGCTAAGATGCCTTGCCTTATCACAGCTCTTTCAGAGCTCAACGAGCCCAGATATATGACTCCCGGCGGAATCTTTGATGCTTTCGAGAAGGAAGTTACAGTTTGGGGCAGAGCTGATCTTAAGGACGTTGACGATTCAAACCTTGGTCTTAAGGGATCACCTACACAGATCGCTAAGGCTTCAGATAAGGTAAAGAAGGGACAGGGCGAGAAAGTTACTCCTGATTCACCTGATGAGGCAGTTGATTACATCGTAGGTAAACTTAAGGAGAAACACGTGGTATAAGTGATATAAAGGAAGTTTCGTCTATGCTTTTTGCAGATATGAAGATGAAACGTGCGTATATCACCGCAAAATATTATTTATAGAAAAAGGAGAAGAGTCATGTCTTTAGAAGAATATAAAGGTGTATTTATCTTTGCTCAGCAGGTAGACAATGAACTTTCAGGCATTGCCCTGGAGCTTCTGGGCAAAGCAAAGAGTCTTGCAGAAGACCTCGATGAGAAAAAAGTAACCGCAGTACTTCTTGGAAGCGATGTTAAGGGACTTGTTGACAAGCTTGCTGAGTACGGCGCAGACAGAGTAATCGTAGTTGACGATCCGGAGCTTAAGGATTACAGAACAGAACCTTATACACACGCTCTTGCATCTGTTATCAAGGAGTTCAAGCCTGAAATCCTTCTGGTTGGCGCAACAGCCATCGGCCGTGACCTCGGCCCCAGAGTATCATCCAGAGTACATACCGGTCTTACAGCTGACTGTACTCAGCTTGATATCGGAGATTTCCCTCTTGAGCCTGTTGAGGGCAGAGAGCAGAAGCACAAACAGCTTCTTATGACACGTCCTGCTTTCGGTGGAAACACAATCGCTACCATCGCATGCCCTGACTTCAGACCTCAGATGGCTACTGTACGTCCCGGCGTTATGCAGAAGATTGACCCTATCAAGGGCGCTAAGGCAGAAGTTGTAGATTACAATCCCGGCTTCGAGAAGAACGACTGCTACACAGAGATCGTTAAGATCGTTAAAGAGACTTCAGCTGTTGAAGATATCCAGGCTGCCAAGATCCTTGTATCCGGTGGACGTGGTGTTGGATCACCCGAGAACTTCAAGCTCCTTGAAGACCTGGCAGAGGTTCTTAACGGAACAGTTTCCTGCTCTCGTGCAGTTGTAGATTCCGGCTGGAAGCCTAAGGATATGCAGGTTGGACAGACCGGTAAGACTGTTCGTCCTCAGCTTTATTTCGCGATCGGTATCTCCGGTGCCATCCAGCACGTAGCAGGTATGGAAGAGTCTGATATCATCATCGCTATCAACAAGGATGAGAATGCTCCTATCTTCGATGTAGCAGATTACGGCATCGTTGGTGACCTCAATAAGGTTGTTCCCGCTCTTACAAAGAGACTCAAAGAAGAGCTCGCTGCTAAGAACTGATAAGCGCGGATATGTGCTGGTAGTACTGATAGTGACTATTCACAGATATTGTTTATCGCCCGGGTATCCAAAGCCCGGGCGATTTCTTGTTTACAATACATAATTCATTTGCTATTATTCTTATTGGTCTTGAAGGGTATAATGTATTGCCCTTGTCATAATAGATATCTATTCTGATATCATTATTCACTATGGATCATTTAGCTGGCGATCGTCCTATTGTGCTTATGGATTGCGCTGCAAGGTTGTTGCATTACAGTGTCTGTTGCGCTGCAAGGGTGTTGCGCTACGTGGGGGGTATTACAGAATCTGCTGAGCTACAAGGGTGTTACGCTACGTGGGGGGATTACAGAATCTGCAGTTACAAGGGTTGCTGTATTACAGGAGGTTATTGCGTTACGGGGGGCTGCGTTGCATAATCTGCACCATTCCGGGATTTACTTTCTTTCAGGAGTGTTTCGCATAAATATTGGACTATATATATATTCAGCGAGATAAAAATAGATATTTCGCATAAATCTCATAAGTCTCAAAATATAAGCGAGCAAAACCGGGAAAAGCTTCGCACATATATTTGAAATTGCGATATATATGCGAAAAGAGTCATATTTTTTCGCGTATATATAGAATGATGAATAATATGTGCGAACTCCATCCCTACATTACCGATGTATGGATCCTGTTTCATAATTGATGTGCGAACCCCGCCCCTACATTACCGATGTAAGGATCCTGTTTCGTAATTGATGTGCGAACCCCCACCTCTAATATCTATTGAAGATGCAAATAATGCAATAGAATCATATCGCCGGTATATCGATTGGAAAGGAGAAGAGAAAAGAACTGAATAAAGATACTTTACTTGAATTGAAAAGAGAACAAAGCCGAATAAAGATGCTTTTAGAACAATTGCAAAAGAATATGGCAAATGCGCCTGAAGGTAGCCTGATTGTAAATGGTACAAAGGGCAGAATGCCCTCTTTTTATCAATACAAAGAAGGCGATAAGGAAGCGGATGCTGACTTAACTGAGGATCATAACCTTCAACCTGAATGCGGCCATGAAAGCAGAGCGCAAAATGGCGTAGAACATGAAGCTGGAGCGCATAAAGGCGTGGAACATGAAGCTGGAGCGCATAAAGTCGTAGAGCAAAAAAATAAAACCATGCCCAAAAGAAGCGCCTATATTCCAAAGAGCAATCGCGCCCTGGCAAGAAGACTTGCTCAGAAAGGGTATGATGAAAAAATGCTGATATGGACCAAGAGGGCAGAACTCAGGCTGGGGAAACTGATTGAGAGTTATGACCACAATGGCCCTGAAATAATATATAATAGTCTAAGCGATATCAGACAAAGTCTGGTGGTCCCATATATTCTTCCCGATGACGCGTTTCTTGAAAATTGGCTTGGAAAGTGGATCCTGAACAGAAATACCATTCCCAAGAAAGACGAGACTTACTCCGAACGCGGGGAGCAGGTAAGGTCCAAATCCGAGAAAATAATCGCCGATAAGCTTTATGCAGAAGGAATTCCCTATGTATACGAACCGGAGATCATCCTAGATGACGGCGAGCGGGTATATCCGGATTTTGCAGTACTCAATGTCCGCACCAGAAAAGAGTATCTGTTTGAACATTTCGGCAGGATGGACGAGACCGGATACTGCAAGAAGAATATCAGAAGGATCGAAGAATATGCTATTAGTGGATATGTGCTTGGCGATAACCTTTTAGCGACCTTCGAGACCAATGGTAATTTGTTTGACCCCAGATATCTTGATGTCCTGGTGAACCAATACTTGAAATAATGATAAGATCAGGAGACCCACAATGAAAAGCATATTAGATTACGAAACTGTTGCCCTTATAGACGAAGACGACGCC
Source organism: Butyrivibrio sp. (assembly GCA_015056575.1). Classification (GTDB taxonomy): domain Bacteria; phylum Bacillota; class Clostridia; order Lachnospirales; family Lachnospiraceae; genus Butyrivibrio. Next base: position 21,489 of record SVGA01000034.1, on the reverse strand, counting down.
CTTGAGATCATCGACCAGACACTTCTCCCCGGTACGACCAAGATCATCAGACTCCATACGGGAAAAGAAATATGGGATGCGATCTACCTTTTGCAGGTAAGGGGAGCGCCTGCCATCGGTGTCAGCGCCGGAATGGGCCTTTACCTGTTGATGAAGCATTCCCGAGCCGACAGCTACGACGAATTCATGAGCGAGCTACAGGAGAAAAGTGACTATCTGAATTCTTCAAGACCCACCGCGGTTAACCTGTCCTGGGCCCTCAAGAGGATGAAGGCCCACGTGGAAGACGTCTACAAGGGATTAACAGGTGCCCCGGGAAAAGATACATCTGCTTCTTTCCTGGAATCAGCCCCGGGAAAAGAGCCGGCTGCTTCGGGCGAACCTGAATCCTGGCCTGAAATCAGATCCGCCCTCATAAAGGAAATGCACGATGAGTGCGAGCGTATCAAGCAGGAGGATATAGATGTCTGCAGACGCATCGGTGAGTATGGCCTTACCCTTATAGAGGACGGCTATGGCCTTCTCACCCACTGCAATGCGGGGCAGCTATGCGCCTGCAAATACGGTACAGCAACAGCTCCCATGTATCTTGCCCATGAAAAAGGCTATAAGATCAAGGTATACTGCGACGAGACAAGACCCCTTCTGCAGGGTGCAAGGCTTACAGCCTATGAGCTTCACTCCGCAGGAATAGATACCACTCTTCTTTGCGACAACATGTCCGCATCACTGATGAAGAGTGGAGCCATCAATGCTGTATTTACCGGGTGCGACAGAGTGGCAGCCAACGGCGATGCTGCCAATAAGATCGGAACCAGCATGGTGGCCCTTGCGGCAAAGAGATATGGAATTCCTTTCTATATCTGTGCACCAACCTCAACAATAGATCTGAATACACCTACAGGAAATGATATCAGGATCGAGCAGAGAAAGCCTGAGGAAGTGACGGAAATGTGGTATAAGGAGCGCATGGCGCCCGAAGGAATAAACGTATATAATCCGGCATTTGATGTAACGGATAACGAACTTATAGCCGGAATCGTCACTGAGTACGGCGTTCTCAGGGCTCCCTACGACGAAGCAATCCGCAAAGTTTTCATGCAAAAATGACCCCCCGGGGGGCTTGCGGGGCCTTATCCTTCCCTCTATACTAGGCTATGATATTTATAAATATTCAATTTCAAAAGCAGCTGAAATGCCCATTACATAAGGCATGGAGCAGCAGTATAGTTGGGAGGTTTTGGTATTATGCATATGGCAGACGCCCTTGTGGCACCGGCAGTAGCCGGAACAATGTATGTATTATCAACTGCGGCAGCAGGAGTATCAGTGAATGAGGTCAGGAAGGAAAGTGCTCCTGAGAAGATTCCTGTAATGGGAGTTATGGGAGCTTTCGTATTTGCTACTCAGATGCTGAACTTTACTATACCCGGTACAGGTTCATCGGGACACCTTTGCGGAGGCATGATGCTCTCTGCGCTTCTGGGACCCTTCGCGGGATTCCTTACAATGATAGGAGTACTTCTTGTCCAATGTCTCCTTTTTGCTGACGGAGGACTGTTGGCCCTGGGCTGTAATGTCTGGAATATGGCGTTCTACGGGTGCTTTATTGGGGCGCTTCTTATATGGAGACCCATGATGAAGAAAGGGGCTACAAGAGGCAAGATAATCGCGGCATCCATTGTTGGCTGTGTACTCACTCTTCAGCTTGGAGCATTCTCGGTTTGCATCGAGACACTGCTATCGGGAGTTACGGAGCTTCCTTTCTCTTTATTCCTTGCAACAATGCAGCCCATTCATCTGGCGATTGGACTTGTAGAGGGGCTTATCACAGCAGCGGTTCTTGTATTTGTACATGAGGCAAGACCTGAGCTTCTTTGGGGCGTAGGCGATAAGACAGATGCCAAGGAAGGAAAGCTTTCCTTTAAGACAACGATCATCGTTCTTGCGGTTTGTGCAGCTGTTGCAGGCGGAGCGATCTCGTTAGTTGCTTCTGCTTTTCCCGACGGACTTGAGTGGTCCATGGAGAAGGTTGCGGGAACTACAGAACTTGAGGCAGAGGGCGGAGCCTATGATGCCGCAGCAGGTATCCAGGAGACCACATCTCTTTTGCCCGATTATGCATTTAAAGACAGCGAGTCAGCTGTAGGCACAAGCTTCTCGGGAATCGTCGGCTCCCTGGTGGTAGTAGGTATAACTGTTGGTGCGTGCTATGCCTTCAGGTTCTTCAAGAAGAAGGAAAAGATCTCAGAAGCAAACGCCCCATCATAAAAGCGGTTAAGCAGGTTTCATGAAATCAATCGAAGATCATTTATATGAACTTAACAGGCTTCAGGAACTTCAGCAGCGTTCCCATTGGATGAACCACCTTCATCCTCTGGGGAAGCTGCTTGTTTGCGTTTTCTATGTATTTATGGTGGCGTCTATCGACAAGTATGACTTGCAGCGCCTTATCCTGATGGCTGTTTTTCCGGCGTTCTGCTTCATTGTGGGTGAACTGTCCATCAAGGAAGGGCTCTACAGGATGAGGCTGATCCTGCCGCTGGTGATATTTGTTGGCATTTTCAATCCATTTTTTGACAGATCTTCGGTGATGAGTGTCGGCGCTACAGCTGCGAATCCCGCCGGATTTACGGTCACGGGCGGAATGATATCGATGCTTACGCTGATGCTGAAAGGTCTTTTGACTGTGCTGACAGCTTACGTTCTCATTGCTCTGACTTCCATCGAAGAGCTGTGCTACGCCCTCAGGCAGCTCCATGTGCCCAAGATAATAGTGATTGTCATTCTCCTGATCTACAGATACTTTGGACTTATGGGGAACGAGGCAAATCGCATAACCACGGCCTACCACTTGAGAGCCCCCTCTCAGAAGGGAATCCACTACAAGGCCTGGGGAACCCTGGTGGGGCAGTGGCTTTTTCGCAGCATGGACCGGGCAGGAGCTGTGTATGAGAGTATGGCTCTGAGAGGCTTTAATGGAGATTTCCGGGTAAAAAAGCGTAAGGCCAAAGCCGCGGATTTCTTTTTCCCGATAATATGGATAGCGATATTTGTTGCGATCAGGTTCATAGTCTGATCCCCGACAATTAAGATTACAACAATTACGACCCTGACAGCTTTAAGAAAAGGAATATAACAATGCACACCGGAGTACACGGAGAACTGCTTAGAATCGAAAACCTGAGTTTCACCTACGAGGACGGAAACAAGGTGTTGAACAATATAAACCTTGTGGCTCATGACGGGGAGAGTATTGGGATCATCGGCTCCAACGGAATCGGTAAATCCACTCTGATGAAGCTTCTCGTGGGATTGAGGCTGGAATATGAGGGGACCCTTGAGGTTTCGGGACATCCCGTGAATAAGAAGACCCTGAATCACATCAGGGAGCATGTGGGATATGTTTTCCAGGATTCGGACAGCCAGCTGTTTCTTTCTACAATTGAGGATGATGTTGCCTTTGGACCGCAGAACTACGGCCTTTCCGATGAAGAGGTGGAGCGCCGCGTGCAGGAGGCTCTGGAGAGGGTTCATATCACAGAGCTTCGGAAGAAGCACAATTACAAGCTCTCCGGCGGGGAAAAGAAGCTGGCGGCCATCGCCACGATTCTTTCCATGGAGCCTGACATCATTATCATGGATGAGCCGTCAATTGCACTGGACCCCAAAAACCGCCGCAATCTCATAGGCATCCTGAACGAGCTTGGCTGCCTTAAGATCATCACCTCCCATGACCTGGACTTTGTTATGGACACCTGCAAGAGAGTGATACTTCTTGATGAGGGGACGATAATTGCTGACGGAAAGGCGCAGGAAATCCTTCGGAACGAGAAGCTTCTGGAAGAACACGGATTGGAACTGCCCCTTAGTTTATACAGGAAACATGGTGGTAAAAGCTGATTCTTTTCCGGATCAACATTTCTGAAAAATAATCTTAAATCCGTTGAGGACCATACAACAAGATGATAAAATGGAAGTGGTGAGACTTTGCAGATGCAGGTCTGCCGCTTCTTTTTTCTATAACAAAAACATGGATGGAGGAAAAGGGATAATGGCAAGAAAAGTAATTTTGGCAGGAGCATGCAGAACAGCGATCGGAACAATGGGAGGAGCCCTGAGCACCACACCGGCACCGGCCCTTGGAACAATTGTGATCAAAGAAGCCCTGAAAAGAGCCGGCGTTAAGCCGGAACAGGTCGATGAAGTATACATGGGATGCGTAATCCAGGCGGGCCTTGGACAGAATCCCGCAAGACAGGCAGCAGTCAACGCGGGTATACCTGTAGAGGTTCCCGCAACAACCATAAACGTACTGTGCGGCAGTGGTCTTCACTGCGTGAATCTGGCAGCTAAGCTCATCGGCATGGGCGATGCGGATATCATCGTGGCCGGCGGTATGGAGAATATGTCAATGGCGCCTTACCTGATACAGCAGGGCCGTTACGGCTATCGCATGGGCTCGGGAGAGCTGCAGGATGCCATGATCAAGGACGCGCTGACGGATGCTTTTGGCAACTATCACATGGGTATCACTGCCGAGAACATCGCTGAGCAGTGGCACCTCACAAGGCAGCAGCTGGATGAATTTGCTGCATGGTCACAAAATAAGGCCGAGAAGGCTATTGCAGAAGGTAAATTCAAGGACGAGATCGTTCCGGTTGAGATAAAGAAAAAGAAGGAGACCATCATCTTTGACACCGATGAGGGTCCGAGAAAGGGCGTTACAGTAGAAGGAATCTCTCACCTTAAGCCCGCTTTCAAGAAGGACGGCGTGGTAACGGCTGCCAATTCCTCAGGTATCAACGACGCGGCTTCTGCTATCATCGTTATGAGTGAGGAGAAGGCAAAAGAGCTGGGTGTTAAACCCATGGGTACATGGATTGCCGGTGAGCTTGCAGGGGTAGAGCCCAGCATCATGGGCATTGGTCCTGTTGCTGCTACACAAAAGACTATGAAAAAAGCCGGATATTCGATCGGCGACTTTGATCTTATAGAAGCTAATGAGGCATTTGCGGCACAGTCCGTTGCTGTTCAGCATGATCTGGGATTCTCCAATGACGTGCTTAACGTAAACGGTGGAGCTATCGCCCTGGGACATCCCGTAGGGTGCTCAGGGAACAGGATTCTTGTAACGCTTCTGCATGAGATGGCAAGAAGAGACGTACACAAGGGCCTTGCTACTTTGTGCGTAGGCGGAGGAATGGGTTGCGCAGCCATCGTGGAAAGGTAAGATCGGGAGTCTTTGATCTATTTGATCGGATCTTTTTGGTGAGCACAAAAAGAGCGTAACTTCCTTGTGAAAACATGTGTGGAGGCTTGTATGGCGGATCGTTCAATCCTTGTAGTTGACGATAACGAGATAAACAGAGGTATTCTTGCAGAGATCTTCAAGGACAAGTACAACATCATAGAGGCGGGCGACGGCATTGAAGCCATCAATATCATGAAGGAGAAGAAAGAAGCGTTGGCAGCTATTCTCCTTGACATCGTCATGCCTGAGATGGATGGATATGCTGTCTTGGAGCAGATGGGTGAGATGGATGGCCTTAACGAGGACATCCCGGTTCTTATGATCACGGCAGATACCTCCACTGAGGCTGAGAGAACCAGCTATCAGAAGGGCGCAGCAGACGTTATACACAAACCTTTTGATCCGGTGATCGTTGACAAACGCGTCTCCAGGACCGTGGAGCTATATGATCACAAGAACAGCCTTGAAAGCCAGGTTGATGATCAGACCAGAGTATTGAAGAAGCAGTTTATATATCTGAAGAAGCAGGAAGAGAAGCTGCGTAGCAGCAACGAGAAGGTTATAGATACTATTGCCACCATCGTTGAATTCAGAAGCATGGAATCCAGCTATCACCTTAAGAGGATCAAGGGCTTCGTTCGTATTCTTGCTCTTACTGCCATGAACAATTATCCCGAACTGGGGCTAAATCCCCATCTTATCGATGTCATTACACAGGCTTCCGCCATGCATGATATCGGCAAGATCTCGGTTCCGGATTCAATTCTTTTAAAGCCGGGACGTCTTACCAACGAGGAATTTGAGATAATGAAGTCCCACACCACCAGAGGCAGCGAAGTCATAGAGATGCTTAAGGATGTTCAGGACAAAGAATACTACGAGATGTGCCTTGATATCTGCAGGCACCATCACGAAAGATATGACGGCCGAGGATACCCTGACGGACTTAGGGGAGATGAAAACTCCATAGGTGCTCAGCTTACCGCTCTTGCGGATGTTTATGACGCGCTGGTGAGTGACAGAGTTTATAAATCCGCATATCCCATGGATAGGGCTTATGAGATGATAAAGGACGGAGAGTGCGGAGTATTCTCCGAAAAACTTATGGCCTGTTTCGAATTTGCCAGATCCGACATGGAGAAGCTGGTGACTCAGACCAGGGCTGAGGAAGCTGCGGAAAAGATGCAATAAATAATGCCCCGCTGCCTGAAAACAGCGGGGTAATATTTTAGTTGACAAAGGCGGAGCAAGTGAATATAATATAGTGTGTTGCCGCAATTGGCATATGTGCGTGTAGCTCAGCTGGATAGAGCGTCTGGCTACGGACCAGAAGGTCGTGGGTTCGAATCCTGTCACGCACACTTATTTATGAGACAGTCGTATCATTGATGCGGCTGTTTTTTTCTTGCATTTTATGCATTCTTTATAAAATTTTCAGATTTATTATTGTATTCTCACGAAAATCACCCTCATCTTCATCTGATTATTGTTCATATTTCATGAAACCGCTAACAATTCTTTGTGGTGCTTTTACAATATATTTTCAAAGCCCGGTATGCTATGATTATTTCACGCGAAATGTAAGCGGTTACATAATTAAATATTTATAAACTTGTTAGACTTAGAATTGGGAGGATTGGGTATGACAAGAAGAACAAGAAGGGGGAAGATCGCAGCCAGGGTCCTGGCAACGATTCTTTCAGTAACTATGGGGCTTTCGACCATGTCCTTCAATCTGCCGGGCGCAGTAGCTTTTGCTGCATCCGAAACAGAGATTGAAGAAATGGCTGTGGAAGCGGTTTCAGAGGCGTCTTCTGAAGAGGATGAAGCCTCTGCGGAAGCTGCGGATGCAGCGGCAGAAGCGAAAAATAGTGAAACCTCTGCTGCAGAAACCGAAGAAAATGCCGGTGAAGAAAAAGATAATACACCTGCAGAAGAGACCGGCGAGCAGAAAGAAACAGATAATTCTGAGGCCGGGGCTGAAACTGGCGCCGCCACAGAAGAGGTAGCTGCAGACAGCAAAGATACATCCGAAGCAGCAAAGGAGGAACCTAAGGATGAAAGCCTGGTTTCTGCTTCGAATTATGATGCTCTGGTAGATTTTGCCACAGAGTCTTCAGAAGCTGATGGCATCAAGACCACTGTAAGCAAGTGGAATTTTGCCACAGCAGCCAATACAGGTGCTAAGCCCGTACCCGGCGATTCCATCAAAGGGATCATTGTCGGCGGCGGAAGCGGTAGAGTATACCTGGATGCCGGCTATGACCTCAACGTCAAGAATAATTCAACAGCTGAGACAACAGGCGTTGTCTACCTGCCTGTTGCTGCAGACACAAATGTGGTAACCATTACGATCACACCTCAGGATAATGACAGCTCAAGATATGTCACGGTGGGTGGCTTCGATTCTGATGTGAAGCTTGTTGATAATGGCAATGATCCCACTTATCAGTCTGTTACTTTTAAGGCCGATCTCAAGGATTTTGTTGTGGATAATGCAGCCGGAACAGAAGGCAGATTTATCCCTCTTTATTCAAAGGGCAATTTCAAGGTAAAGGCTATCGAGCTTGTTGAGACAAATGCTACAACAATCGTCGATGTTTCAGGTAAGGTGACAGGCGAGGGAGTAGAACTTGTTAAGGGCCTTAAGTTCAAAAACGAGACCACCGAAGAGATAACAACCTGCGACGTTGTTGACGGCGCATATTCTGTTAGCCTTCCCAATGAGTTCAGATATGTGGTATCTGTAACCGGTACATTCCAGTATGGTATTGACGATACCGATGAAGGCAATATCCTTGACCTGTCCACAGGCAATGACAAGACAAGGACAAAAGATTTTGCGCTGGTAGCCCTTGATACCGTTAAGGTTTCAGGTGCGGTATCCATCGCAAAGATCGATAATGCAAATCCCGTATCGGCAGATACTCTTAAGATCACCCTTGTTCCCGCCAAGACTACTCTTGACAGCGTAGACCTTGAGCTTACAAAGGGCGAGGATGACTACAACTACACATATACTGCTATCATTCTTCCGGAGGAAGAGTACTCTGTAAAACTTACAAATGCCAATGACTATGAGTGTGAGCAGAAGGTTCTTTTGACCGAGGACAAAGAGGTTGATCTTGAAGTTGCAGCAAAGCCTCTCTACAAGGTCAGCCTTGAGGCAGTAACTCACAACATGAAGGCAGTGAGCACAGTTACTGCAGTTACGGTTAAGAACCTGGATGACGAGTACGAGTACAGCTTTAAGGATCTTAAGGGCAGCACCCTTGAGCTTGAGCTTCGTGACGGTCTCTATGAGGTAAAAGAGATCACTGCAACAGGAAGCTATGAACCCTATGAGCACTTCGAAGTAAAGGGAGAAGCTCTTGCAGAGAAGATGTACCTTAAGGACACTTCCGTAAAGCCTGCGGTAGCATACAAGGCAACCGTTACCGTCGGAAAGAGCGGCAGCAATTACACAACCATTTACGATGCACTGGATGCCATCGGCCGTATGAACCGTACAAGCGGACAGAGAGTAACCGTTCTTCTTAAGGACGAGTATTACCAGGAGCAGGTAGTTGTTGATGTGCCTGATGTTACCTTTAAGAGTGAGCTTTCAGGCGGTTCAACCATCAGCTGGTATTACGGTCTTGGCGGTGACAAGTATTACAGTGCATACCTTAATACTGAGATCGACAAGAACCATCTCTTCTACGATGAAGCTCATGCTGTAGATAAGTATGAGAGCACCACCATCGGACAGACACCCGGTAACTGGGGATCTACCGTTAACTTAAAGAGCACAGCTACAGGCTTCAGAGCAGAGAATATTACCTTCGAGAATTCTTTTAACTACTATATAAGCGATGTTGAGAAAGCAGATATCGCCGAGTCCGGCAGCATTCTTGACAGAACCAAAGAAGGGGCTGACCCTACGCTTTATTCATCCAAAGAGCGTGCGTGCACAATGTACAACCGCGGCGCCAATAATATTGAGTTTTACAACTGCTCATTTATCAGCAGCCAGGATACTCTTTATACCGGCGACAAGGATGAGTATTCTTACTACTACAACTGTACAATCGAAGGAACCACAGACTTTATCTGCGGTGACGGAAATGCTGTATTTGATAACTGTGATCTTGTTCTCTACGGCTTTTCCGATAAGACTATCCCCAACCTTGTGATCCTTGCAAGCAAGGGTTCGGCAACAAAGGGATATCTCTTCAACTACTGTACTGTTAAGGCAGACACAAGAGATACAATACAGACTTCAAATTCAGCATATCTTGGAAGACCCTGGGGAACAAGCGATGAGAAGGTTGCTTTCATGAACACAATTCTTGATGGCGATCTGATCCAGGCTAAGGGCTGGACCACTATGAACACAGTTCCTTCAGCAAACAAGGGACTTCACGAGTACAGAACCAGGTTTACAGATGGCACAAAGGTTGATCTTAGCGGCCGTGTAGCAGCAAACATCGGCTCCGACAAAGAGGGTACCGCAGACAACTATGTACTTGAGAGTGAAGATGGATACACACGCGCCGACTATCTCAGCTCGGACTGGACACCTTCATATTATGCTGCTGATTACGCTGCAGTAAACGAGCAGATCCTTCGTTACAACAGGCTTATGGCTAATGAGGAAGTACTTGCTGCTGCCACCTCCAAGCAGAGGGCTTCCCTTACAAGTGCCTACAACGCAGTGACAACAGGTCTTTTCGCTAAGGACCAGAGTAAGGTTGATGCCTACGCGGCAAATCTTGAGAAAGCAATCGACGCCATTGCGGGCAAGCAGGCAAAAGAGCCTGTAAGCTCCCTTAAGAGCGGCGAATATACCTACAGCAGAGTTATTACCCTCAGCACGGAGACTGCAGGTGCAGGCATCTGCTACACAACAGACGGAAGCGATCCTGCGGTTGCACTTTCAGAAGAGAGCGGTAAGCTTGAGGTTGTAAACGGAACACTTTACACGGCTCCCATTGTGCTTTCAAAGTCAGCAACAATTAAGGCGATTGCTTTTGCAGACGGGTACCTTGGCAGCGATATTGTTACATATGAGTATGCTATCGTTGATCCCAGCGCAGGAAGCTCAGGCGGCACATTTGTGCTGGAGTCAAAGGACCTTACAGCTTTTGACAAAGGTGCCAAGGCTGACGGAGACAGCGAGAAAGCAGGAACAGATAACTACTTTACTGTTATTTACAGCAAGAGCTCATCAGTGGGCTCCAGCAGCAAGACCTGGGAAGACGGATATGAATCCGCACAGAGAATCAATCTTGGTGGTGTGGTAACAACTGAGAAAAACTCCATAGCATTCACCACAGGCGCTGCAGCTACTGTAAAGGTTTGGTGGGCAGAAGGCGGAGATGACAGCCGTCAGATCGCAATACTTGGAAGTGATGGATCTGTTGTAGCCACCACAGAAGGAGACCGGGTTAAGAATTCTGCTTATTTATCTGAACTTTCACTTGAGGAAGCGGGCACATATTATCTCGGTGGTAACCCTAACAACAACTATATCTTCAAGGTTGAGGTTACTGAAGAGGGAACAGCACAACCTACTGAATATGATCTTCAGACAAAAGATCTTGAAACAATGCTGACCGCTGCCAAGGCTGACGGAGACAGCGAGAAGGCAGGAACAGATGATTACTTCACTGTAATTTACAGTGCAAAGACAAAGGTGGATTCCAGCACCAAGACCTGGGAAGACGGATACACATCAAGTCAGAGACTTAACTTTGGCGGCGTTGCATCAACAGAGAAGAATGCGATCAGCTTTACAACAAACGGAGCTGCCAACATCAAAGTATGGTGGGCGCAGGGCGGAGACGACAGCCGCCAGATCACTATCCTTGGAAGCGATGGCGTTGCCGTAGCAACCACAACAGGAACCTGGGCAAAAAATACAGCATATATATCAGAGCTCTCTGTGGGAGCTGCAGGTACCTATTATCTTGGAAGTGCCATCAACAATAACTATATCTTCCGTGTGACTGTAGAAGAGCTTTCAGGTGCTGTTGAAAAGCCTGAAAGAGGCAACTGGGCAGATGTTCCCGCACCCATTATCAGCGATGTTACCGTTGAAGACGGAAACATCAAAGTTACAGCACTGGCGTATATCGGATATAACGGCGCAGACAGCGTTACCGTAGAGATGAAGGATGAGAAGGATGACGTCGTTGCAACCTTAAAGTCCGCCAAGGAAGAGGATGCAATGGCCAAGGAGTTCACCTTCACTCCCACAGCTTCCGGTAAGTACACCTTTATAGCTACTCTTTCCCGTGAGGAAGAGGCAGATAAGGTAAGCTCCGAGAGTGCTGTTACAGATTTTGTCCTTCCTCTTAAGAGTCCTCTTGTTTCAGCAGTTACCAACAAGGGTACAGACGCAAACGGTAAGGGTAAGCTTGAGATAAGCTGGTCTAAGGTAAATGAGGCCAAGCAGTACGATGTTGAAGTGGTACAGCTTGTTGAGGAAGAGGCAGCAGTTGAAGAATCTGCCGGTGAAGAGGAGAGCAAGGAAGAAACCGGTGAGGAAGCTGCTCCCAAGACAGAGAAGATAATAACAGAAAAAGTTGTAGCATCCGCAAAGGGACTTAGCGTACGCGAGACAGTTCTTTCGGGACTTCCCCTTGGCGAAGATGTAATCGTAAAAGTATATGCGGTAAGGGATAAAGAGATATCAATGCCCGGAACTGCAAATATAAAAGTAACTGGTGAGAACAACAGAACCTGGGTATATTCAAGCTACGGAAGCAATGCCAAGACTTCAGATTCCGCAACGGTTAATGCAGACGGCAGTGTTTCCCTCAAGACTCCCAGCTCAACAAAGATCGTTCCCGGAAGTACAGACGGTCTTGGTTACTACTACACAAGGATGGATTCCTCCGAGAACTTCACCCTTACAGCCAAGATGAGAGTTGACGCATGGCCCAACGACAATGGCCAGGAAGGCTTCGGACTGATGGTTGCCGATGCTGTAGGTGAGCACGGTGATTCTGCTGCTTTCTGGAACAACTCATACCAGGCTGCAGTTACACAGATCCAGTATAACTGGGATCCTACAGTCAAAGACGCCGACGGAAACTATGTGGGCGGAGTTACAAACCTTACATCCGATTCAACTACAATCTTCCAGGAGAAGATGAGACTTGGTATCGGCTGGATCGCAAAGAGCGGCGTTACATTAGATCAGAAGCTTAAGGCTGAGACAGGAAAGGTTACAACTCCTTCAGGCTTTACAACTGTATCCGGAACACTTGAAACATCCGTTGCCGATGCAATACAGGCACAGCTTCCCGGAATCACAAGCCAGAGCACACCTGAAGAAGTGCAGAATGCATTCAAGAATTCAGCTATAGTTACCAAGGGAAACAGCAATACAGCTTCCTCCGGATCCACATTAAACATCATTGATTCCTCAAAAGCATCAAAGTCGGTTGAGGGCACCGTAGTAAAGATCGGTGATAAAGAGTTTACGGATATCAGCGAAGTAAGATATCAGATCCAGAGAAACAACACAGGCTACGTTATCCGTTATCTCTCTCTTGATCCACTGGGCAATGAGAGCGATCTGGGTGTTGTCTATCAGACAGATGAAGACGGAAACCGCATTTCCTATGTGGGAACCTGCGGCGGCAAAAATGTTGTAAGCGTAGACGGTAAGGTATACGAGATTCTCAGCCAGAAGATTTTCTATGATGAGAACAGAAACAACCTTACAATGATCGACAAGAGATATATTTACGTCGGTATGTTCAGTGCCCGTAAGACATCTGCTACCGTTGAGGAATACACTCTCGAGATTGTTGATCCCGACAGCGATTATCCCGCAGAGGCAAGAGAATATGAGGCTGTAGCGCTCAATACACAGATCATTTCTCCTGAGACCTCCAATTCGGCCAGATACGATCTTACTTTCAATGCCAACGCTGACGGAACACTTACTGTTGCAAAGGACGGCAAGGTTCTTGCACAGGGCATGGCAGTTACTGCAGGCAAGTGGGCAGTGCTGGGAAGCACTCTTACAAGCGGCAACAACAAGTTTAACCTGGTATTTACTCCTGCCCCCGGGTATACACCCGGCGAGTATCAGACCCTTGTTATCAGCAAGGATGATCCTACGGCAAAGAGTGTTTCACTGGAGTATACCGTTAAGTATGATGCTTTCTCCGGCGATGTGATATATGTTGCTCCCGGGGCAAAGGGAGACGGAAGCAAGGAATCACCTGCCTCCATCTATGACGCAGTAAGCTTTGCTGCTCCGGGCCAGACCATCAGAATGGCAGGCGGAACCTATAACCTTGGAAGAGCCAACGGCGGAAGCAACAAGAACGTTAAGATTGACAGAGGAACAGACGGAACTGCCAAGAAGATGATCACTCTTGAGACAGACCCTGATGATGTTAAGGCAGGTAAAAGAGCTGTTCTCGACTTTGAAGATACCACAGGAACCGGAAGTGCATTTGTTCTTTCAGGCAGCTACTGGCATCTGAAGAACTTTGATGTAACAAACTCCAAGAACGGTGAGAAGGGTCTTCACATAGCAGGTAATCACAACATCGTTGAAGGCGTAAACGCTTACCAGAACGGTAACACAGGTATCGAGATCGCCCGTGACGGAAATGTGGGCCGTGAACTCTGGCCTTCAGACAACCTGATCAAGAACTGTACATCATATCTTAACTATGATGAGGGCTTTGAGGATGCGGACGGTTTCGCAGCCAAGATCACAGTAGGTGACGGAAACAGGTTCGTGGGCTGCGTAGCTGCATACAACGCAGATGACGGCTGGGATCTCTTTGCCAAGGTTCAGTCAGGAAGCATTGGCGCAGTAACGATCGAGGGCTGCATGGCATATAAGAACGGCTACCTTCTTGGTTACAAGAACGATGCGGATTACAAAGTATTTACAGGCGCAGATGCAGTTGAATTTGAAGCCGGAAACGGTAACGGATTTAAGCTTGGCGGAGACGGAATGAGCGGTTACCATGTGCTTCGCGATTCCTATGCCTTCGAGAATAAGGCAAACGGTATCGACTCCAACAGCTGCCCTGATATTCAGGTATTTAACAGCGTATCCTACGCAAATGCCACCAACCTGGCACTTACAAACTATGAGAAGTCCGTAAACTCAGACTATACGGTAAAGGGACTCATCTCGATCGGATCTTCCAATACAACCAAGGACAGCATCAACATGCTGGGCAACCAGGTTGCATCCAAGATCTACAACAGCAGCAACTTCTTCTGGAACGGAAGCGAGTCGGTAAACGCTGTTGATACGGCAGTCAAGGCCACAAAGAATATTTTCAGAAGCACAGATAAGTCTGTTTTGGGCGTAGATGTTACCAATGAAAAATTTGTAAACAGAGATGCCAACGGCAACATTGAATTTGGCGGATTCCTTCAGGTTAAGAACCCTGATGAAGCCGACAATGAGCAGCTTAGATCGGTTCTTGAGTATATAAGCGGCATCAAGGGCGGTTCGGATTCACTGTTTACATCCGGATCCGAGCCCACCTTCGTGGTATTTGCCAAGGATGTAAAGACTCTTCGTGATGTCGAGAGCATGAACCTTGCAGGGGAAGCTCTTCCCGAAGGCTATGAGTGGATGAATGCCGATACAGCTACATCCGCATATGCAGGTACATCTGCAGAGTTTGGCATCTACAACAAGGAAACAAATGCTACAGCTACAGCGATCGTAACCTTTGTCGAAGTACAGGGGGTAGAGCTTACACCTGAAGGTGCTGCAGTAAGCGGCCTTTTCGAGGATGACACATTGGTTCTTGAGGCAACTCCCGTATATGTACCTGAAGTAGATGATGCGGATCTTGTACTCGGAAGACTTGGATTTAGCTTCAAGGACAAGAAGAACATGGGTCTCATAGAGACAGTATCCGGAAATACCGTAAGTCTCAGAAGATTTGCGGCTTCCAAGGAAGGCATCGCAAGTTACACAGCTACAATGCAATACACAGCGGGCGGCAAAACATATAAGCTTACCAGCCCTGCATATAGCTTCAGCACAAGAGTTAATGATTTTACATTCAAGTATAAGCTCACAGGAGCAGCATCAATGGATGCAGCCACCGGAACCATTACAATTGAGAAGGCAGGAGATAAGTTCAAGCTTGAAGGCCTTGAGGCCGTCGGCGTAGGAGCCAAGACGGGAGTTAAGGTTGCGGTAGGAGATTCAAGGATACTTAAGTATTCTAAGGGTGAGTTCACAGCCGTTCGCAGCGGTGCTACATACATTACCCTTACAGCTTCGGCAGATGCTACAGCACAGACCACTCTTCTGGTCAAGGTTAAGGGCAAGGCATTTGCGGTAGTTGCAAGCACATTGACAGTTGATAAGGCAAAGAACGACGGAGTATCCTTTGTGGTTTCCAAGCAGGCAGGCGCAGAGCTTGAAGATGTAAGCGTAAGCAAGGTTCTCAAGGGAACTTCAGAAAAGGCAGA
The DNA here is from genome assembly GCA_015056575.1 of Butyrivibrio sp. Lineage (GTDB taxonomy): Bacteria > Bacillota > Clostridia > Lachnospirales > Lachnospiraceae > Butyrivibrio. Next base: position 5,774 of record SVGA01000034.1, on the reverse strand, counting down.
TCTCAAGGATATGTTCGAGGTTAAAAAAGTCATCGCCAACGCCTATACTATCAGCATAAAGCCTGATACAGACGAGGAAGGAAACGAGACTTCTAAAGCTCCTAAGATTCCTAATGGAACCTACACACTGGTTCTTACCAGCGGAAAGAACGAGTTCGAGCCTCTTACGGTAGTTGTTAAAGAGACAATACCTTATGCAAGCATCAGACAGACAAAGGCAGTGAATCTGTTCTACAAAGCAGGAACCACAGGCAACACAGGTACTCTTAAGGTTACATCCGGGCAGGGTACTCCTACTGTTAAGCTTGCTTCCGAGAGTGACTTTAACCTCTCTTCATCAGGCAGCAGCTATAATATCATCATGACAAACGCCGCTCAGGACAAGATTAACAGTGGCGCAAGACTTAACAGAAACATCAAACTTACAGTAAGCTTTGACGGCTACAAGAAGGCTTACAACAGAACCTACAACCATACGGTTGCAACACGTACAACTGCACCCAGATACAAACTGGAGCTTGGAAGCAGCGTCCTTTATACCGAACTGGGGATCAGAGATACTGAGCTTAAGGTTCTGAACAGAGATACCGGAGAATATCTGACAGATGCGGATATCACTCTTGCATCCTCAAGAGCCTCCTATGTAAGGGCCAACAAGAACTTTACCCTTGATGAAGAAGCAGGCGTGTACACTATTGCTGCTGCAAAGAGCGGCACAGCCAAGATCAGTATCATCGATCCTGACTTTAGCAAGGATCCCGCAACAAAGTACACTAAGGACAGAGAGATAATCCTGGATGCACCTATAAGCGTAAGCACAAGAAAGCCTTATGTGTCCATAGCAGCCGCAAGGCTCAACGGACAGGCAGGATTTGCCGCATACAGTTCATTCACTTCAAGAGTTAACATTTACAATGCGACAGATTATACTCTGAGAAACTTTACACTTACAGGAAATAACAAGAAGTCTGTAAACATTCTTCCTTTCCTTGATTATTCATTCGGAAAAGACCTTCTTGGCAGACCTGTTGTCACAGTATCCTTCAAGGATTCTGCAGATAAGACTATCGATCAGGCCATTGCTGAGGGCATTATCAGGAACGGAAGCTACAGCTTCACTGCAAACTTTGCGATCAACAAGCTTCAGGGAAGAAAAGCACAGTTCGCCCTCACTGTAATGAGCAATGCCAGAGCAACAGGTAGCGTCAGCGGCAGCATCGATCTTGCAAACCGCACAGGCAGCTATGCGAAGGTTACTCCTAACGTTTACAACCTTGAGGGAACCGTTACCGGAATGTACTTCAAGGGAGCTGAAAACCTCTTTGATGTTCAGTGGGATCAGGCAAAGGGCCGCGGAAATGTTTATGCAAAAGAAGATGCTTCCTACCGCGTAAACAGATATTACAAAGTTACTCCTGTATACACTGTTGCTACAGCAAAGGGTGAATTTGAAGTAACTTCAAGCCCTGTAAACATCTACGTTAAACAGAGCAGACTCACATTGTCGAGAGTTCCTGTAATTGAAGTAAAACTTTCCGATATAGCTCAGAGCGGAATGGCTACAGTAAGCGCAACAGCTCCTAAGAATGCAGCAATTGCATCTATGCAGCAGCTTACCGAGACAGATAAGTTCAATGTAAGCTTCGACGATATGAGCGGAAACCTCTACGTTGATATAGCAAATGTGAAGGGCCTTAAGGAGGGCAGAACCTATACCGTAAGGATGGGCATCACACCTGAAGGCAACGGAGCAGGCATAAGCAGCCAGACCTTCAACGTAAGAGTAAGAGTAATAAGATAACATTCAAACCCTTTCATAAAACATTTTTGCTAAGGGCCGCCGCAAGAGCATTTGCATTCTTGTGGCGGCTCTTAACGTTAAATGATATAATTACACGGTATGAAAAGATTTGAACTGATAGCCCCCTGCCATTTTGGTCTGGAGGCGGTTTTGAAAAAAGAAATAATCGATCTCGGGTACGATATCACTGAAGTGTCAGATGGCCGTGTAACCTTTGCCGGCGATCCTGATGCTGTTTGTCGCGCCAATATTGGTCTTAGGACTGCAGAGAGGGTGCTTATAAAGGTGGGAAGCTTCCATGCGGAGAGTTTCGAGGATCTTTTTCAGGGGACCAAAAGCCTTGACTGGGAGGAATACATCCCCCGCAACGGGCGTTTCTGGGTTAAAAAGGCCTCCAGCGTCAAGAGCAAGCTCTTTTCCCCGTCTGATATCCAGTCCATTATGAAGAAGGCCATGGTTGAGAGGATGAAGGAGAGCTACGATGTTGAGCACTTTCCGGAGGATGGCGACGACTATCCTGTTCGCGTGTTCCTTTTGAAGGATGAGGTCACAGTGGCCCTTGATACCACGGGAGATTCACTGCACAAGAGAGGCTACAGGAAGCTGGAATCCAAGGCCCCCATTGCCGAGAATCTTGCGGCAGCTCTTATAATGCTCACACCTTGGCACTCAGACAGGATCCTGGTTGACCCCTTCTGCGGCAGCGGAACCATTCCCATTGAGGCAGCCATGATGGCGGCTCATATCGCACCCGGCATGAACAGACATTTTACCGCTGAAGCCTGGACACACCTCATCGACCCTCAGAACTGGGAAGATGTCAGGGAGGAGGCAAGGGATGAGATCCTCACGGATGTAGAAGTGGATATCCAGGGCTACGACCTGGACCCCGAGATGGTGGAGATTGCCAGGATCAATGCAAGAAAGGCCGGGGTGGAGCACATGATCCATTTTCAGGCCAGAGATATCGCGGACTTAAGCCACAGGAAGAAATACGGCTTTATCATAACCAACCCGCCCTACGGTGAGAGGATCGGGGAAAAGAATGAACTGAATACCCTCTACAAGACTATAGGCGAGAGGTACAAGGCTCTGGACTCCTGGTCAATGTACCTGATCACCGGCTTTGAACAGGCTGAAAAGTTCATCGGCCGCAAAGCCGACAAGAACCGCAAGATATACAATGGCATGCTGAAGACCTATTTTTACCAGTTTATGGGCCCGAGGCCGCCGAAGAGAGATAAACAACCATGACCAACCAAGACATGAAAAAGATGGCCATAAGAGCCTCTGTTTTTGCGGTGTTGGCCATAGGACTTATGGTACACCGCTCGGCCACCAAGCACATCATGATCACCGATGCTGCACAGGCCCATGTGGACAGAGGTAGCGCCGATGACTCATATTCGCTGCTGATCGACAGGAATGTTCCTGCAGGCAAAGAGAATACTCTGATAATACCATTGTCAAAGAGCGTCAGCTCCGATGATATCGTGTTGGAGGACCGCTACATTGATAATGAGCTCCATATCTACATAGACAGCCGGGAAGAGGACTTCTACATGGACAATCCGGTGCAGACGGACTTGGATATTTTAACGAAAGCCGAATGCATCAAGGAGAACGACACGGGGAGTGTGTGCCTGAATTTCACGCTGGATGGGCTCTACGTCAATGAGAGTTCCCTTACAGACTCAAGCACGATCGAGGTGCGTTTTAGTAAACCCCGGGACAGGTATGATCGTATAGCTGTGGTGGATCCCGCCTGCGGAGGCAGTGATACCGGATATTTTACCGAGGAGCTCTCGGAGAAGGATATCACTCTTGAAGTTGCCGCGGCTCTTCGTGAAAAGGCGGCCGGGAAACCTGAATCCGACATCAGGATATTTTACACGAGGCTCGGAGACATAGATGTTTCCGCAAAGAAGAGGCAGAAGCTTATCCGGGACAGCGGCGCGGATCTTTATGTGAAGCTTACCTGCAATATGGATTCAGACCGGACGGATGGTATAACCGCCTACTACAATGACAGATTTTTTATCCGGGGATTCAGTAACGCGGATTTTGCAAATCTTATGGAAAAGAGCTGTCTTGCCTCCACGGGAGCAGAGGCCGGCGGAGTTAAGGCGGCCGATCCGGAGGATGAAATGATAATGGAATGCTCTATCCCGGCTGTTTGCCTGGATATGGGCAATCTGCAGGGCTTTGGCGATAGCAGGCGCCTTGCTGAAGACGATTACAAAGAGAAGATGGCTGAAGGCCTTTATCAGGCTCTTTTACAGGCCTTTGAGGAGATGAAATGAGAATAGTATTTGCAACCGGCAATAAGGACAAAATGAGGGAAATTCGCGAGATTTTAGGCGGGCTTGACGCTGAGATCCTTTCGATGAAGGAAGCGGGTGTATTCGAGGACGTGGTGGAGGACGGCAGCTCTTTTGGCGAGAATGCCAGGATCAAGGCTGATGCCATATATGACCTCCTTAGAGAAAAAGACCCGGAAGCAGCAGACCACACGGTGGTTCTGGCGGACGATTCGGGACTTGAGATCGATTTTCTCAACGGAGAGCCGGGAATCTATTCGGCAAGATATCTGGGAAAAGACACACCCTATACCGAGAAGAACAAAATCATCATCGAGAGGCTCGAAGAGGCGAAGGATGAGCAGCGCAGCGCCAGATTCGTATGCGCCATCGCAGCCACTCTTCCCGGAGCCAAAAAGATCGATACAATAGGTAAAATGGAGGGCAGGATCGGATACGAGATCGCCGGAGAGAACGGCTTTGGCTATGACCCGATCTTCTTCTTGCCGGAATACGGAAAGACCAGCGCTGAGCTCTCTCCTGAGGAGAAGAACGCCATAAGCCATAGAGGAAAGGCCTTAAGGGCGATGGCAGAGCTTTTGAAAGAGGAGCTGTCCAAATAAAAATAATGGAGAATCATCCCGGAGGGGACTGTTTCATTTTATGTAATGGTGGTAATTGATGCATAGGTACCTGGTTGTCAGTGATACACACGGACATGACGACAATTTTTATAGAGTTTTGGATCTGGTGGGCCACATAGACGGTGTTATCCACTGCGGGGATTTTGAAGGCTCCGAAGGGCGATTTGCTTTGGCTGCCGGCTGCCCCGTATATTTTGTTGCCGGCAATAACGATTTTTTCTCGGATCTTAAGAGGGAGATTGAATTTGAGCTGGACGGTCACAGGGTTATAGTGACCCACGGCCATCATTACATGGTGTCCATGGATCTGGAGAACCTGAGGGCGGAAGCAGCCTATCGTGGCGCGGACATTGCATTTTTCGGACATACTCACAAGCCTTTAGCGAAGTGCATTGACGGCATCTGGCTCTTTAACCCGGGAAGCCTTTCCTATCCCAGGCAGGAGGGGAGAAGGCCCAGTTACATGATCCTGGAGATCGGAGATGACGGGAAGATAAGTTACGAGTTTAAGTATTTATAATTGTTGGTATTTATGAAACCGGAGATGCACAAAAACCGGTATTTATGCGGCTTTTCGTCGGAAATAAATAATTGATAAAACATGTTGACAAGTGCGGCTCCATTATTATATAATACTTTTTGCGTTACGGCTTTGGCCGTAGTGTGACTTGCGAAACGGGGTGTGGCTCAGCTTGGCTAGAGCACCTGCTTTGGGAGCAGGGGGTCGCAGGTTCGAATCCTGTCACCCCGACGTTTTAATTAAATACCTGCGGGTGTAGTTCAATGGTAGAACACCAGCCTTCCAAGCTGGACACGTGGGTTCGATTCCCATCACCCGCTCTTTTGAGCAGAGCACTTAGCGAGGTTCTTTCGAGTTTAGTGCGAGCCATGGGTGGATACCTGGCGAGGTTTTTTCGAGCCTGGTAGAGCATCCCAGAGCATAGCTCAATGTAAATGTGTCCGTAGCTCAGCTGGATAGAGCAACGGCCTTCTAAGCCGTGGGTCGGGGGTTCGAATCCCTTCGGGCAC
>SVGA01000033.1 GCA_015056575.1 Butyrivibrio sp. | reverse complement strand
AAGAAGGCTGTAGCTACAGGATACTGGGATATGTTCAGATTCAATCCTCAGGCAGAGAACAAGTTCACTCTTGATTCCAAGCCTGCTACAGAGGACTTCCAGAGCTTCCTTGACGGTGAGGTTAGATACCTTTCACTTAAGCTCAAGAATCCTGAGAGAGCTGCTAAGCTCAACGCAGCTGCTGCTGAGCACGCTAAGGAGCACAGAGCTTATCTCGAGAAGCTGGTTACTCTTTACGGAAAAGACTGATATTGAGTTAAGGCTATATAGAAGGCCGCGGGGAGAAATCCCTGCGGCCTTTTTAAAACCCGATAATCGAGTTATGATAAAAAATAGAGACTATTTCGGTAACGCCCATTCTATGGGGTGTGAAGGAGGAAAAATGAAAAGAATACTGGCGGGGGTACTGGCAGCAACAGTCTTTCTGACATCTTTTGATGTGTCAGGGATCAGTGTGCGTGCCCAGGAAAATGAAATCGTAAGCGAAGCTTCTTCGGAGGCTTCGTCTAAGGATTTTACAGAAGAAGCATCAAATGAGATATCCGACGAAGCTTCTGTAACTGACAATGCGTCCGAAGAATCTTTTGAAAAAGAAGCATCAGAAGAGGCATCCGAAGAGGCATCCGAAGAGGAGGCGTCTACTGAATACGAAAACGCCTCGGAGGAATTTTCATCAAAAGAAGAAATCTCCGACGAAGATCAGTCCATAGTTGATTCGTCATCAGAAGCTTCCTCACAGGAATTCCCTAAAGAGGAAGAACAGACTTCAGAATTACTGGGAGACTCAGAACTTTTTAGAGGAAGCGGAACCGAGTCAGATCCCTATCTTATCGAAACTTTCCAGGATCTTGAGGCTATGTCTGAGTTTTTCTCTGACTATACCAGATCCAGCTGGTTTAAGCTCGTCAATAACATTACAGTAAACTCCGATCTTTCTAATCCTAGAAATAAGCTAAATCCCATACCGACTAACAATGGTTTTACTCTCGATGGAAATGGTCACACTATAAAAGGCTTGTATATTGAGGGTGATGATTCTGCTGCTCTTTTTGATGCTGCAAAAGAGATTGACAACCTCAAGATTGAGGATGCGGTTATAAAGGTAAACGAAGCCACTGCTTCAAGCGGTCTATCAACGCCTGCTAGTGCTGTATTGTGCAAGACTCTTACGCAGGTTTCCAGCTGTACGATTAAGGGTGATATCTCAGTTAATTATGTAGGAACAAACAGTTTCAGATTTGGAGGAATTGTAGGAAGTTCCACTAAAGTATCTGATTGTAAAATGCTGGGAAATATTGTCGTTGACAGCAACGGAAGTTGGGTACAAGTGGCTGGTATTGCTTTCTCTGCATCCAACTGGAATGACTATAGCGTGACTGACTGTGAAATGACAGGTAATATCACGTTGAATAACAGCAATGGTAGCATTGCAGGAATAGTGTATAATACACAGGATATCAAAAATTGTATAACAGGAGATCCTGAGCAGGAAAAAGAATGTGTACTCAGCGTTGTATCACCTTCAGAACATCCCGAAGGAAATGTTTATGGTATAGCAAACAGTGCAAGAAACTGCAGCTATTGCAAAAACTACGCGACTCTATCAGCACCTTCTTATGTAATCGGTATAACCCACTCTGCGACTACAGTAAAAAAATGTAGTAATTATGGGCAATTAGATTCTGCCAGTACAAGAATTGGGATTACAGTGACTGCAGATGTTTCTGGATGCGCAAATTATGCAGATATAACGGATGAAGAACTATCTTGTTCCATTTACGGAATAATGTCTCATATCAATAATGATAAAAACTGCATTGACTGTGCAAATTATGGTAATCTTACCGGCAACAGAGTCTATGGCATAATGGAGAAAGCTTATACTCCCTCTGACGAAACAGTCCACATTAAGGTTTCTGATTGTACAAATTACGGAGCTCTTTCAGGAAGTGCTGTAGTTGGAATTATAGATGAAATATATGGGAACAGTGACACTGAGGTTATAGAGAGTACAATAACAGTTTCTAATTGTGCTAACGAAGGAACTATTTATGGCAAAGCTTATGCAGCAGGTATTGTGAGAGAAGTATACTATGGTGGAATAATATCAGGATGCTGTAATCTGGCTGAAATTTCAGGAAATACTGTGGCTGGAATCGCCATAAAGGTTTTGAGTGGTGGTATAATAACAGATTGCGTAAATAGCGGAAAATTGCAAGTGTCTGCTAATGGCGGCACAATTGGCGGAATCGTGGGGATTACAGATACTCATGTCTATCATCCTTCACGTCTTCCCGTAATCCGTCATTGCAGCAATGCCGGAACCCTGACCGGAAACGGAGCTATGGCCGGTATTGTATGGTCGTTTAATTGCGGAGAAATATCGGAGTGCAGCAACACAGGAGATATCGATGCGGGCGTATATGATGCGGCAGGTATTGTTAATTATATTTCTTTAAATGAAGATAACTATACCAATACGATATCCAATTGTTATAATTCTGGAAGTCTTTCTGGAGACGATATTGGAGGTATAATCGATACTTATTCTTGCTACGAATGCAACAGCACACTCTCGGTAACAAACTGTTATAACATAGGCACCCTGTCGAAATACGATCATCGAGCATATCACATAATAGCACATCAAATTGATTATACAGGTATTACCTTTTCCGGATGCTACTATCCTGCCACGGGGCATGGAGGAATGTATCTCGATAATGGCGAAACAGATTCCGGAATGACGCAGTGTACTGATTCACAGATGAAGACCAAGTCCACCTATGTTGGCTGGGACTTTGACTCCATCTGGTCCATGGGAAGCGGCTCTTACCTCTACCCTGTTCTGAATAACTCCGGAGAAAAGAAGTTTACCATTACCTTCGATCCGCAGAACGGGGAGGCGACAACTACCCAGGTTACTAACGGAAGGGGCAGGCTGTCATCACTTCCTCATCCAAGACGTGAAGGTATGCAGTTTGCTGGATGGTACACCCTGCCTGAAGATGGAGACAGAATCACTACTTTTACTGTTTTCTCAGAGAATACTATTATCTATGGTCATTGGAAAAACTATGACCCTGCAGATCGGGCAGCCATAAAGCCACTCTCTCCTGCAAAAGATTCTCGTACAGTCAGTTTTGTGGATGATGGCGGCTGGGTAAATCTGGAGATCTCATTTACTACAGATATCCCGGTAAGCGGCGTAAACACTGATTTTGGCACGCTCCGTCTGGTTGAATATGATACAGATACAGTAATTTATGAGACCACAGAGGATAAACTCGTAAAGATAACCTCTCAGGGCGATGGTTCGAAAGTCTATTTCAAATTCATGTATGATGGATTAAAAGACGGGACCAGATACTATATTGAGATTGATGACGGCTTCCTGGTATTTGAAGACGATACAAAATATGCGTATACAGAAAAAGGTGACTGGGTATTTAAGACCGGAAGCAGGGTATATTACCTGGAAGAAAGCGGCGCGGGAAAAGACAAGCTGCTTCCATATGTTTTCGATGTTGATGACAGCTACTTCCTGAGACCTTCTACAGAATTTAACTGGGATCTGGCACTTGTGGCCTATGGCCTTACACTGAGTGCCTTTGAAGCACATAACAATCACAGATACGAACATGGATATAACAATGTTCAGCGGACCTTTGAGAACTTCGGGTTCGAAAACTTTGCCTATAACGACTGGTACACCAAACAGCCCACAACGGATTCCATCGGAGTCAGTGCGGCTACCAAGGTTATAACAGACAGTCAGGGGGACATTACCGTAATAGCGCTTCCCATAAGAGGTGCAGGCTACGAAGCAGAGTGGTCCAGCAATGTGCTGGTTAGCAAAGACTCCTACCATCAGGGCTTTAAGAGCGCAGCTGATCAGGCAGTTAGTTTCCTGCGAAGCTACATCGTGAACAAGAACATTACCGGAAGAATAAAGGTTATGGTAATGGGCTACAGTAGGGCCGGAGGCACTGCAAATGTAGTTGCTTCACTCTTGGACGATGGTGGGCTTGATGACCTGACGCAGATTACTCTGTCCCATGAAAATATTTATGGCTTCTGCTTTGAACCTCCGGCAGTAACGACCAAGTCGACAGCAAACAGTGCAGACTATAATAATATTTTCTGCTTTATAAACCGCAAAGATCCTGTACCCAAGGTACCTTCATCTGTTTGGAAATACAGACATTTTGGCAAGACCTATTATTTTAATGATGAATCGAGTTCTTCATATTCCGCACTCTTTGGCCGATTCTTATCTGTCTATGATACGATTGCGGAAGAGAAATATAACCAGTCAGCCTTTACAGCGGTTGGCAAGGATGTGCCCAAGACCCAGGCAAAATGGCTCGATTATCTGATTGAATCGTTAAGCGGAGCCTTATCCCGCGACAAATACGTTGATACTGTTCAGGGTGAAGTATGGGATATCCTGAAAAACGGGCTGTCAAATATACCTTATGAAGTAAAGACAAAGTACGGCCTTGATTACTATGACCCGGAATACTTTACTCTTGCAAAGCTGGCCCTTCAGCTGGGAGCTCCGAGTGCATCCTTCCTTGGCTCTTTTTCTGACAGGAAGCGCCCTTCGGATCTTGGCGGAATAGGCAGCCTTACTTCATACTATAAGAGCGGAATTGATAACCTGATAGCAACCTTTACGGGGGACAGTCCCAACGGAACGCTTCTCATTCAGGAGCACTATCCTCTCGTTAACCTGGCATGGCTTATGGTATGCAGGGAAGAAGAATACACTAATGGAAAAGCCAAATCCCTCATCATCAACTGCCCTGTCGACGTTGAGCTCTACGACTCTGAGACAGGAGCACTAGCAGGAAAAATCATAGATGACGAAGCTGTCTATGTTGAAGGAAGTCCGGTTGTTCCCTACGTGGATTACAATGGGCAAAAGATATTCTCCCTTCCCGTTGACCGCTCCTACACAGTAAAGATTACTGCCACAGATTCCGGCGACGTCAACTACTGCCTGCTGGAGAGCGATGAGGAAGAGGGATACACCTCCCGCGTGGACTATCTGGATATCAGTATTTCAAAGGACGATGAAATCTCAGGTACTGTCAACGAGAATGGCACATATTCTCTGAAAAAAGATGGCGCAGAATGTGCATCTGTGGTTCAGACAGACATTGCATGGAATGATGTTGATCTGATTTCTGGCGAATATGGCTCTGTTGTAGGATCCGGTACTTACATGAAGAATTCCTTTGTAATCGCCACAGCCATTCCTGACTTTGGTGCAGAGTTTGATGGCTGGTATGACACGACCGGTACCCGCGTATATGACGAGCAGGAATACCGCTTCCGTGTGGACGCAGACACACAGCTCACCGCAAAGTTCAAGGAGCGTGATGGCATTACTGCAGTAGTCGAGGAGGAACCCACCTACACCGGATCTGCTCTGAAGCCCGCGGTTTCAGTCTACGACGGCGTTACCAAGCTTACCGCCGGCAAGGACTACACCATTTCCTACAAGAACAACACCAACGCCTACACCTACACCGAGAGCGACGACGAGTTCAACGCTTCCAAGGCGCCTACAGTTACGGTAACCGGTAAGGGCAATTACACGGGAAAAGACACATCATATTTCGTGATCAATCCTAAGTCAATTCAGGATAAAGACGTGACAGCCTCAGCCATCGCCGATCAGAAGGAAGACGGCAAGGTCAAGAAGCCTGTTCCCGCCATCACCTGGGGCAAGAAGAAACTCAAGGCCGGCACTGACTTTGATGCCGTATACCTTGATGATGATGGAAAAGAGACTGAGTGCCAAGCCGTTGGTGAATACGGCGTGCGCATTACAGGTAAAGGCAACTACTGCGGCATCTTAGACAGCTCTTTTGCTATCTATGCAAAGGAACGCATTCAGATATCCAAGGCCAAGTTAGGAAAGATTGCAAACACCGAATATACAGGAACTGAGCGTAATCTCTCGGATGAGATTGCGCTGACCTACAACAAGGCAACTCTTGTGGAGGGCACGGACTACAGGATCGTTTACAACGACGACCACAAGAGCGTGGGCAAAAAGAGCATAACGATCGAGGGAATCGGCGCCTATGTTGGTAGCAGAACGGTTGCCTACAACATTACCGGCCGAGACCTGAAGAAGGCTGCGATCACCGGAATAAACGCTTCTTATCCTTACACCGGATCCGACATAGATATTCAGGTCAAAGTCAGCTACACCACAGGAAGCGGCAAGAATAAGACCACTACTGACCTTGAGAAAGGTGTGGATTATTCCGTTGAGTTTACCAACAGGAGAAAGCCCGGAGCTTCCAAGGCTATCATCACCGGAATGGGCCTCTACACCGGCAAGGTTGAGAAGAAGTTCACCATAACCGGCGCTTCCATCAAGAAGGCTGTCATTACGAATTTCAATGCGACCGTCGAGTACACCGGCGCAGATATCGCACAGAATGCGGTTCTTACCCTTAACGGACAGACGCTGACCGCCGGAGCTGATGAGAACGATGCAAACGGCGATTACATCGCAACCTATTCAGCCAACACCAATGCGGGTAATGTAACTGTTACCTACAAAGGCATAAACGGTTACACAGGCAGCATCAAGAAGACCTTCAAGATTACCAAGAAGGCTCTGAATAATACTGATTTTGAGCTTGTTGCAGCGCCTACTGCCCCCTTCGTAAAAGGCGGAAGCACGCCGGAAGTCACCCTTAAGTTTAAGGGAACTGACCTTGCTTTGGGAAAAGACTTCACGGTTTCCTACAAGAACAATAAGGCATTGACTACAGCAGCAACCAAGGCTAAACCTCAAGTGATTGTTACCGGAAAGGGCAATTTCAGCGGCAAGCTTACAGCTGATTTTGAGATTACCGCCAGAGAGCTTACAAGCGGCGGAATCACAATGACAGCAAAAGATGTCGTGGCTACCGATAAGCCCGGCAAGTGGAAATCCGCTCCTGTCCTTACCGATTCCGACGGAAAAGTCCTTAAGGCCGGAACCGATTATGACAAGCAGATCATCTACTATGCAAGCGGCAGCAGCGAGCCACTCAAAGATACAGATGTTGTCAACGCAGGAACTGTGATAAGGGCCGTTGCAACCGGCATGGGCTCATACACCGGCGAGATTGACACTGAGTATCGTGTGGTCAAAAAAAACATTGCCAAAGCCTCGGTCAAGGTGGCAGCCAAGACTTACACCGGTAAGCCGGTAACTCTATCTGATGCGGACCTGACCGTGACCTTTAAGAATGAACCGCTCACTTCAGCGGACTACGAGATCGATACTGCAACCTATAAGAACAATCTGAAGAAAGGCAAGGCCACTGTAGTCATCAGAGGAAAAGGCGACTTTGGCGGAACCAAGACTGTAAGATTCACAATCGGAGCAAAGGGAATCATCTGGTGGTTCAGGAATCTATTCCAGTAAATTCAAATATCCTGTTACAACAAAAGAGGCTGTGCGATACTGCACAGCCTCTTTATCAGTTTGCGCGCCCATGGCGCGCAAACAATAAAAAGCGCAAAGCCCTTAAGCTTTGCGCTTTAATTCTGTTGTCAGATCTGTGAAAGAGTCTGAACTGCACTTCCTTCAATAACTATGCTGTAGTGCTCTGCCAGATAGTGCTCATCGGCTGTGCTTCCAATCTCGGTCTGACCGTACTCGGTGAGCAGTGAGCAGATGTTGTCAAACAGTGTTCTGTCCAGGTCTCCCTGGTGAAGGATGAGATAATACTTACCTCTTGCCTCGTCCTTGTAGAGAGTATTGGCTCCGTTGAACTTCCTGCTGACTATGGCAGAAAACTTCGTAACCTCGTGTAGTGAATCAAAGGAGAAAATCCTTGAGCCCTTGCGGCTTGGAACGTCGCTCTTGCGGCCTGTGCCGGTTTTCTCTTTTACCTTCCTGGAATCCTGTGAGGGGCTCATGGATGAATCTGTGAAATCAGACATGTTGCTGTGCTGAAGCCTCTTGAAAAGACCCATCACATCTTCGTCCTCATCCTCGTCGTATTCCTCGTAGTCCTCATCGTAATCTTCATCATCCTCATCTTCCTCGTGAACAGAGGGGGCGAAATTGGAAAACCTTGTATCAAGTTCGTCCGGATCCTCCACCTTGGTGATGATAAGAACGATACATTCTGAATTGATGGGGATAGCTTCGATCATCAGCGGAGTGTCCTCCGCATCAAATCCATATTCTAAATTGGCCTGCTGCATCATGTCCTGGAAAAGCTCTTTTGCTTTGTCAGTTCCATAAGCAAGCTCTGAAATCTTGAGGTCACGCTTCGCAAGGTCATCTCGGGTAAGTGTACATCTGATCTGGTGATCGTTAACTTTCTCAATCTTCATGATGCATACCTCCTGACTTTGGAATACATAGATACTAGATTAAACAGTATTCTATGTCAATAGATATATCGTCATTATTTATTAAAAAACTTTGTAAAAAATCTAATTCTTAAGAAATCTTAAGAAATTTCGATGGTATTTCTTAAGAATTATCTGCTAAGATAATTCTTGTGAGATGCCTCATCCCCAAGTTTTAAGTCCGGAGAGGAGGCTGGTACGGGAAAATTTATACATCTTTTTACTATTCAGTTTTCTTACCCGGGAGGGTAGGATGTCTTACTTATAATAGTTTCGGATATTAAATTCCCCAATTTACAATACATTAAAACAAGAAAACAACATAAAACAAAATTTAGTTTTTTCCCAATTCAATTATACCATATTTTGTGCTCATTTAGGCGGATGTGGGAGGATTTTGGGGTTTGGCATCTCAGGATATTAATATATGTCAAAAGAGATTTGGACCGGTCTTACGGAATTTATCACAGCTAAAGACCTTTTGGGCGATCGGGCTAAATCCCGGAAAGGAAATAATCCATAATAACAATCAACAATGAAAAGAAAGCGATGGACCCCACCATGCGTAGAATTCATCAATGCTAAGCGAGTGGATTTGAGGACTTTCATAATGACGTAAACTTAATAGTCTGTTATAATATAGGGCGATTGTAAAGGAGCTAGAACATGAAGAAAAAGGTGATTCCGGCGATTATTATAATCGTCCTTATTTTTGTTTTTGCGGGGATTTTTGCCGCACAGCAGTTTTTGAAACGATATTCCTACAGCACTGAGAAGGCTGACCTTGACAGCTATTTCGGAGTAACAAGCGAGGTTGATGTTCCCATTATTCTGGGCAACGAATTTATTGAAGAACATGCACTTCTTTTGGACGGAACCTACTATATGGACTTTGCTTCGGTCCAGAAGTACATCAATGACAGATTTTACTATGGGGTAGAAGAGGGACTTCTTATTTATACAACCCCCACAACCATCATTACTTCCGAGGCCAATTCCAACACCTGGAGTGATTCCGACGGAAACTCGACCCAGGAGCCTTACACCATATCAAGGCTTGAGAGCGGTGGGCTTTATGTTGCCCTTGAGTACGTCAGTAAGTTTTCAAATTTCTTTTACCAGGGATTCACAGAGCCAAATCATATGCAGCTGACCACCTCCTGGGAGGATGAGACGGTTGCCACTATCAACAAGGATACGCAGCTTCGCATAAGGGGCGGTGTTAAAAGTGATGTGCTTCAGGAGCTCAATAAGGGTGACACGGTGGTTGTCCTTGAGGAGCTGGAGAACTGGACCAAGGTTAAGAGCCCTACCTCCTTCATTGGATATGTGGAGAACAAGAGACTTTCGGATGTTACCACCAGAAGTCCTATTCCCGTCAATGATTATGTTGAGCCAGAGTACACCAATCTTTTAAGGGATCACAAGATAAACCTTGGCTTCCATAATATAGGCGGCCCTGCGGGAAATGACACCTTATCCGCGGTGGCATCAGGTGCCAAGAGCCTCAACGTTATTTGTCCCACCTGGTTTGCGCTTTCTGCCAACGACGGTGATGTCAGAAGCTTTGGCTCTGCTTCCTATGTAAACGCAGCGCACGATATGGGCCTTGAGGTATGGGGCCTTCTTGATAACTTCACCGGCGGAGCAGATGTGTCAACCTCAGAGGTTCTGCGCCATTCCGATTCAAGAGCCAACGCTATTGCTCAGACCATCGGCTATGCCAAAGAGCTTGGACTTGACGGTATAAACCTTGATTTTGAGTCTGTGCCTTCCGAGGACGGGCAGTCCTTTGTTGAATTTGTGAGGGAATTGTCCATTGCCTGCAGGAAGGAAGGACTTGTCTTTTCCATAGATAACTATGTGCCCATGAACTTCAATGACTACTATGATCTTGAGGAGCAGGGCGTTGTGGCGGATTACGTGATCATCATGGGCTACGACGAGCATTATGCGGGCTCTCCGGAGGCCGGTTCTGTGGCTTCTCTCAAATATGTAGAGACCGGAATCATCAATACACTCAAGGAGGTGGACGCCTCCAAGGTAATCAATGCCGTGCCTTTCTACACCAGGATCTGGCACAACTCAAACGGAACCATCACCAGCGAGGCGGTGGGCATGAAGACCGCACAGGATTACATCAGTAACCACTCTATAGAGCTTACCTGGGATGCAAGCTGCGGCCAGAACTACGGCGAATATACAGGAAACGACGGAGTCCTTCATCAGATCTGGATGGAGGATGCAACTTCCATCGGCCAGAAGATCGACTCAATGAAGGCCAACAACATAGCGGGCATCGCAGCCTGGAGCCTTGGAATGGAGACTCCCGACGTCTGGGATGTGATCGCAGCTTATATCGAGGGATGACAATTGGAAACAGAGATAGTACAGATAGATGAACAGAATATAGATGACATGGCAAAAGAGATACTGGCAAGAGCCGGCAGTATCATCAGGGAGGGAGGCCTGGTGGCATTCCCTACCGAGACTGTGTATGGTCTTGGCGGCGACGGCCTGAATCCCGAGTCCTCCAAAAAGATTTATGCAGCCAAGGGGCGTCCTTCCGACAACCCGCTGATCGTACATGTTGCTGACATGGAAGCGGTTGAGAAGATCGTGGAGGAAGTTCCGAAGGAGGCTTACAAGCTGGCTGATGCTTTCTGGCCCGGCCCTCTTACTCTTATCATGAAGAAAAATGACAAGGTTCCCTACGAAACCACGGGAGGCCTTGATACAGTGGCCATAAGGATGCCTTCCAACAGGATTGCCATGGAACTCATTAAGCAGTCCGGCGGCTACATTGCGGCGCCCAGCGCCAACACCTCAGGAAGACCCAGTCCTACCCTTGCTTCTCACTGCATAGAGGACCTCTCCGGCAAGATAGAGATGATAATCGACGGCGGGGCAGTGGGTATCGGTCTTGAGTCTACAATAATCGATCTGACTTCGGATACTCCGATGATCCTTCGCCCCGGATACATAACCCCTAAGATGCTTGGGGATGTCCTTGGGAGCGTAGATATCGACAGGACTATAATAGACAGCACCTCGACCCAGAAACCCAAGGCTCCAGGCATGAAGTACCGCCACTACGCACCAAAGGGGCAGCTTACCATAGTGGAGGGCAGCCAGGATGCGGTTATAGCCTACATCAATGCCCGGTCAAAAGAGGCATCTGCCAAGGGCCATAGGGTCGGCATAATCGGAACGGATGCCACAAAGAGCCTCTACAGTGCTGATGTTATCAAGAGCGTTGGAAAGAGGGAAGATGAGGAGACCATAGCCCATGAGCTTTTCAAGGTCCTTCGTGAGTTTGATGAGGAGAACGTTGATGTGATGTTTTCCGAGTCCTTTGACGACAGCGGCCTTGGCCAGGCCATAATGAACCGCCTTCTGAAAGCGGCGGGCCATAATAAAGTTGTAGTATAATGGAGGAGGCAGAAATGATAGCAATTGCAAGTGACCACGGCGGATTTGATCTTAAGGAAGCCGTAAAAAGACATCTCGATGAGAGGAAGATAGAGTACAAGGATTTCGGAACCTATGACAAGAATTCCTGTGATTATCCGGACTTTGGAAGAGCAGCTGCAGAGGCTGTGGCTTCGGGAGAATGTGAGAAAGGGATCGTTATCTGCACAACAGGTATCGGGATTTCAATCGTAGCCAACAAGGTTAAGGGCGTAAGATGCGCACTTTGCTCAGAGACTACTACGGCAAGACTTACCAGAGAGCACAATGATGCCAATATGCTGGCTATGGGCGGCGGTATGGTAGGAGAGCTTCTCGGATGCGAGATCGTGGATGTATTTCTTGACACACCGTTCTCCGGACTTGAGAAACACAGTAGAAGGATTGCAAAGCTGGAGAATTGTTAATAAGGAGGAAAAAGGGATAATGGGAAAAGTAGTAATTATGGATCACCCGCTGATCCAGCACAAGATCGGAATGATCAGAAAGACATCAACAGGAACCAAGGACTTCAGACAGACCATCAGTGAGATTGCAATGCTGATCTGCTATGAGGCGACAAGGGACCTTCAGCTTCAGGATGTTGAGATAGAGACACCTATCTGCAAAACCACAGTTAAGCAGCTCAAGGGCAGAAAGCTCTGCGTTGTGCCTATCTTAAGGGCAGGCCTTGGAATGGTTGACGGAATGCTCACACTGATTCCTGCAGCCAAAGTTGGACATATCGGTCTTTACAGAGATCCCGAGACATTAAAGCCTGTTGAGTATTACTGCAAGATGCCTGCTGATGTTTCCGAAAGAGAGATCTTTGTTGTAGACCCCATGCTGGCTACAGGCGGATCTTCCGTGGCAGCTATACAGATGCTCAAGGACAGAGGATGCCATAACATCCACTTCATGTGCATCATTGCAGCTCCCGAGGGACTTAAGGCTATGCAGGAGGCACATCCTGACGTAGATATCTATGTAGGAGCTCTTGACGATCATCTCAACGAGCACGGCTACATCGTACCCGGCCTTGGAGATGCGGGAGACAGAATTTTCGGAACCAAGTGAGCGATAAATTGAGCGAGGGAACCGGATTTGTGCTTGCACAATAATCCGGTTCATGAAGCGAGATAACGTACATGAGGAAGTAGCACGATAGTGCGGAATCCGAATGTACGTAGGATTGCGAGAGCGTAGCGGGGCAATCCGTATCGCTCATAGGCGCAAATTGCACATGCATAGGGGGAGAAATGTATGAAGCGAGAAGACTACATATCCTGGGATGAGTATTTTATGGGAGTTGCCCTGCTGGCGGGTATGAGATCCAAGGATCCCAATACTCAGGTGGGCAGCTGTATTGTAAGTGAGGACAACAACATCCTTTCCATGGGATACAACGGCTTTCCCAAAGGGTGCTCCGATGAGGATTTTCCCTGGGAGAGAGACGGTGAGGATGAACTTTCCACCAAGTATCCCTTTGTTACCCACAGTGAGCTCAACGCCATTTTAAACTACAGGGGCGGAAGCCTCGTTGGCGCCAAGATTTATGTATCTCTTTTCCCTTGCAATGAATGTGCAAAGGCCATTATACAGGCCGGGATCAAGACTGTTGTCTATGACAGCGACAAATACAGCTCATCGGCTTCCACCAGAGCATCCAAGAAGATGTTTGATGCGGCGGGAGTAAGGTATTACCAGTACCAGAGGAGCGGAAGGAATATACAGATCACCATTTGATGTCATGAGAATCTTGCGGACACCGGAAACAGCCAAAAACTTAATAGACAGGGTAAGATTTAAACTGCCGGTTCTTTTTATGACTGTGGCGGTGGCCGTTGTTTCTTTTCCCGTGACAGGCTACGCCACCGAGAATACCAAGAAGCAGCTGGAGGAAGCCAAGGAGAAGAAGGAGCAGTCCCAGAGCGAACTTGATGATACCAAGGATGATATCGCCGAGATGAATGAGGAGAAATCCTCACTCCAGGGGCAGCTTAACAACTTAAACCAGCAGCTAAGTGAGGTTTCGGATAACCTGGAGGATCTGGAGGAGCAGATCGACACCAAGGAAACGGAGATCGAGAACACTCTGGCGGAACTGGCGGCGGCGCAGCAAAAGGAGGAAGAGCAGTATGCCTCCATGAAGAAGCGCATCCAGTTCATTTACGAGAAGCAGAATTTTGTGGTAATGGGAATGTTCCTGGGAGCCACGAATTTTGCGGACTTTCTGAACCAGAACAATTATATCGAGCAGCTCTCGGCTTACGACCGCAGGATGTTCAACCAGTACGTGGAGACCAGACAACTCATCGAGGAAAAAGAGGCAACTCTGGAGCAGGAAAAAGATCAGCTGGAGGAGTATCAGGTCAAGCAGCAGGCGGAACAGAGCCGTGTATCGGGTCTTGTGAGTCAGACCTCAGGAACCATCAAGCAGTATTCCAACGACATCTCGGATGCTGAGGAGAAGGCAAAGGCCCTGGAGGATCAGATCAAAGCCCAGGAGCAGGATATCAAGAAGCTTGAGGCCAAGCTGGCAGAAGAAATCAGGCTCTCCAAGCTGGCGGCGAACTCCACCTGGAGGAATATCTCTGAGGTTACCTTTGCTGAGGGAGACAGAGCGCTTCTGGCCAATATCATTTACTGTGAGGCAGGTTCAGAGCCCTATGCCGGCAAACTTGCGGTGGGGGCGGTAGTAATAAACAGAGTTTTGAGTTCGGTTTATCCGGACACGGTTGTGGGAGTTATTTACCAGAACAAGCAGTTCTCACCGGTGGCCAGCGGAAGACTGGCGCTGGCTCTTGCAGACGACAAAGCAAACGCCGACTGCTACAGAGCGGCGGATGAAGCCATGAAGGGTTATTCCAATGTGGGGAACTGTGTGTATTTCAGGACTCCGGTTCCGGGACTTACCGGAACACAGATAGGAGGCCACATATTCTACTGATGGGGAAGGAGCTTAATCAGCAACTTCTTGTATCGGAGCAGTCAGAGACTCAATACCATCTGAATAGATTTCACCAAGGAGCCTGTTCAGGGAGAGCAGGCTCTTTTTAAGAAGAGTTTCATCTATGAGACGTTTTTCAAAGGCCTCGGACAGCTCATCCAGGTCCACAACCCGGATCTTGCCGTCGGGGAAGATAACCACATCAGCCAGAAGATCGATGATGGTAAGACTGTTTTTGTCAGGATCGGATTCATAGGTTATAATGTCACAATACCAACAGTAAAGTGAACCGTCGTTTTTTAGGAATTTACTTATCCTGTAACCTCTGTCAAGATAATAGCAGGTGAATCCGCAGGAAAAGTCGCGCCGCTCCTTGAGGACCTTCCACTTAGTCAGGATCATAGAATCGGTGCGCTTTAGAATGATATCATCTTTTAGTTCGACGCATTCATCTGGAATGAAACGTTTACGAAATAAAGTTAGATTATTCATACAAAAATAATACTCTTACGGAAATTGAAAGTCAATTATGCGGGAAACATCCATAAGGTTAAGACTTATCAAAATTGCATATTTTATACTGGTGCTGATTATCGGCATTTTTGTGGCCGGTAAGCTTACCAACGGCGAGAACACTGAGATGTCCGCACCAATGTCGGATGCATCTCTTCCTGTGGTTACCCTGTCCACCGACAAAATTTCGGTGAATCCCTTAAAGGGCTATACCTCAGAGATAGATATAGGGCATCTTCGTGGAGATATCATTCCCGTCGGATCGGGAAGGACCCTTGGCTACAGGATAGATACCTTTGGAGGAGAGGTCAGTGATCTACAGTTCGAGATCAGGAGCATTGATGGCAAGAGCCTTGTGGAGAACACACCTCTTACGGACTACAAGGAAAGCGATAATGTTATCGAAGGCTCTTTTCAGCTGAAGGATCTTATCAGTTCTCAGAAAGAGTATATGCTGGTAATGATCATGGACACTGACATAGGTACCGCCAGGTATTACAGCAGGGTTGTGTGGACCGAGGATGACAGCCTCTATCACTTAAAGGATGAGGTTGAGTTCGTAAAGGCTTTTTCCGATGCCACCTTCAGCAAGAACGAGGCCCAGGAATACTCAAGATATCTTGAGTCAAACTCCGAGGGGGACAATACCACCTTCAGCAGAGTCAATATTCACAGCAGCTTCAGCCAGGTTACCTGGGGAGACCTGAACGTCTCCAGGTACTCGGAGCCGGAGGTGTATGTGACGGACCTTCACGGCCAGACCGGAAGCTATGAGCTCAAGTACAGGGTGATGATCAAAGAGGGTACCATCAGCAGGATCTACAACGTGATTGAGGACTTCAGGGTCAGATTTACCACTGACAGAATGTATCTTCTGAACTATGAAAGACGCATGAACTACGTGTTTGACTCCGGCTCCTATGCGGTGGGGACCAATACCATCGGTCTTAGTATTTCCGAGCCTGATGTGCAGCTTCTTGAGAGCAGCAGCGGCAGCGCTTTTGCTTTTGTCAGCGAGAGACGCCTGTATATGTTCAACAATTCGGAGAATAAGCTGGCTTATCTTTTTGGCTTTTATGATACGGCCCACGATGATATAAGGACCAGATGGGACAACCACTGCATCAAGATACTTAAGGTGGACGAAGCCGGAAACGTAAGGTTTGCGGTGGCCGGCTACATGAACCGCGGACTCCATGAGGGAAATGTGGGCATCGCTGTATATGATTATGACGCTTCCATAAATGCTGTGGAGGAAGTGGCTTTTGTTGAGAGTACCCAGTCGGAAGATATACTGATGCACTATGTTGACACCCTTGCTTACTGCGGGACCGGAGATGTTCTCTACGCCATGCTGGATCAGAATATCTACGCGGTTGATATGACAGACCATACAGCCAGCTCAGTGGTAGACAATATCGGAGCGGGCCAGTACAAGATTTCCGAGTCCGAGAGCACCATTGCCTGGCAGAGTGACCTTAAGAAGCTTAGTCTTATGAGCCTGAATTCCAGGACTTCATCTGATATTGAGGCAGAAGCCGGGGATTATATCATTCTTCTGGGATTTATGGGGGAGGACCTGGTCTACGGCCTTTGCCACAGTGATGATGTGAAAGCCGACAGGATAGGAAATCCCATCTATGCCATGTACACCATCCGCATTGAGGACACCGACGGAAATACCCTGGAGAACTACCACCCTGAGGGAATTTATGTCACCGGTGTCAATATTGTGGACAACCAGATAAGGCTTTCAAGAGTAGTAAGGGATGAGGAAAGCGATAATTACGTTTCCACCTATGACGATCAGATAACCAGCACACTGAAGCCTGAGGGGGGAAGCAACACTGTGTCCCAGGTTTCGGTTGATGTTTTTGAAAAGATCGTTCAGATCAACACCAAGAGTGATATCAAGCAGAAACAGCTAAGGGTCCTTACTCCCAATCAGACGCTTTTTGAGGGCAGCAGAAATGTGGCTCCAGGTATTGAGAGGGACGCTGCAGCAAAGCCTTTCTACTACGTATACGGACTTGGGGGAATAGAAGGTATCTACACCAATCCCGCAGATGCGGTGAGCCTTGCCAACACCGCTCCCGGCGTGGTTGTGGGCGATGATAACAGATATGTATGGGTTAAGGGCAATCTTCTTCGCTCCAACCAGATCATGTCCATCACAAGAAGCGCTGAGAGCTACGAGGATATGACATCCACCGACAGCACCGTGGTGTGCCTTGATCTTATCCTTCGGTTTGAGGGCGTGAACCGGAATGTGGAGGCTCTTTTGTCCGGAGGCAGCTCAGTTGTGGATATTCTGAAGGACTCCCTGCCGGAAGCACAGATTTTGGAACTGGACGGATGCCCTCTCTCATCTGTGTTATACTATGTTAATCAGGATCTGCCGGTACTGGCCATGCTCAATGACGGCCGGGCGATGCTGGTGATCGGATTCAACGACCTTAATACGGTGCTGATGGATCCTCAGACGGGACAGGTCTACAAGTACGGAATGAACGATTCCGACAAGCTGTTCCAGGAGAACGGAAACCACTTTATTACATATATAAAGAGCGAGTGGTGATGCCGCGGATTTTTGCGGCACACAGAAACGGAGTACCAATGAGTGACGATTTAGATTTCAGAGAAGTTACCGATGACGAGAACGTTGATATAATCGACGACGGCACAAGGGGCAGCAGCGAGGGCAAATCCGGGACTGAGGTCTCAGACAAGGCTGAAAGCGCCGGCAGCAGTGAGAACACAGATAAGAAGGACGACACGGTCAAAAAAGACAGCGAATACGAGGATGTCTGCTTTGTGTGCAGACGTCCCGAGAGCAAGGCCGGGAAGATGTTCCACCTGCCCAATAATATCTGTGTCTGCGACGATTGCATGCACAAGACCATGGATGCGGTGAGCCAGTTTGACTACCAGAATATGCTGAATAACCCGCATCTTATGAGTGAGCTCAATAAGCAGACCGGCAGCAGCTTCCCGAACTTTGGCTTCCTTAACATGGATGACCTTAAGAACGGCGGCTTTAATTTCGGGGGCGGAATTCCCAACACCCAGAAGATAAAGAAAAAGAGCGAGGGTGAGGCCAAGCCCGCCATCAACATCAAGGATATCCCTGCTCCGCACAAGATAAAGGCTAAGCTTGATGAGTATGTCATCGGTCAGGATCAGGCCAAGAAGATCATGTCTGTTGCGGTATACAACCACTATAAGAGAGTGGCTACCGATACCATGGATGAAATTGAGATTGAGAAGTCCAATATCCTTCTTCTTGGACCTACAGGAAGCGGTAAGACTTACCTTGTAAAGACACTGGCAAGACTTCTTGATGTACCTCTTGCCATCACTGATGCCACATCCCTTACGGAAGCGGGCTATATCGGCGACGATATCGAGAGCGTGGTAAGTAAGCTCCTTGCGGCAGCAGGCAATGATGTGGAGAAGACCGAGCACGGCATCATCTTTATCGATGAGATAGACAAGATCGCCAAGAAAAAGAACACCACCTCAAGGGACGTAAGCGGTGAATCCGTTCAGCAGGGAATGCTGAAGCTCCTGGAGGGTTCCGATGTGGAAGTACCTGTGGGTGCAGGCAGCAAAAATGCCATGGTTCCCCTTGCCACAGTAAATACCAGGAATATCCTGTTTATCTGCGGCGGTGCTTTCCCGGATCTTGAAGACATCATCACCCAGAGGCTCAACAAGCAGACTTCCATTGGTTTCGATGCGGACCTCAAGGACAAGTACGAGGATGACCCTAACATTCTCTCCAAGGTTACCATTGAGGATCTCAAGAAATTCGGAATGATCCCTGAATTTTTGGGAAGACTTCCCATCATCTGCACTCTTCAGGCCCTCACCAAGGATATGCTGGTTCAGATCCTTAAGGAGCCCAAGAATGCCATTCTCAAACAGTACCAGAAGCTCCTTGCTCTTGATGAAGTAGATCTTCAGTTTGACGATACGGCCCTGGAAGCTATTGCCGAGAAGGCCATGGAGAAAGATACCGGGGCAAGAGCTCTTCGTGCCATTATAGAAGACTTTATGCTGGATATCATGTATGAGATCCCTAAGGATGACAACATCGGCAGGGTTACCATAACCAGAGATTACATTGAAGGCAAGGCATCACCTCTTATTGAGATCAGGGGTGACGGCGTAGGACCAAGGCTTCCGCAGTTCAATACGGAGACTGCAACCGAAGTATAGGATATTGCTAAAAAACGTCCTATATGATATGATTCTATCGTTTGTGACATTTCTTTACGGGGGAGAAATACAAACGAGGGAAGAGTGGTAGGTATGAAACGCAATATTAGAAATGCGGCGCTGATGACACTCAGCGCCTTTTTATTTTTAGAAACAGCAGCCGGTTATCCTGCTGTAGCTTTTGCTGCAGAAGAGGAAATGGCTGCTTCTTTTAGTGTGTCGGAAGAATCGCAGGAGGAGGCTGTAAGTACTTCGGAAGAAACTGCACAGGATGAGGAAGCGGCGACAGATTCTGCGGGAACTTCCGGAGAGCCGGAGGACTCTGCCGTGAACGAAGAAAACGGGGCGGACGAGTCTGCCGGGGAGAATGAAACTTCGGATCCTTCCCGGGAAGAAGCTGCTTCGGATGGAGACAGCTCTTTTGACGAGGAAGGTGCATCTTTAGCTTCATCGGAGGAACTGTCCGGGGAAATATCAGAAGAAGACCTTATCATTGAGGAAGAGACCTATGAAGATAAGCTTATGAACAGGGACCATGCCTCCGGATACTGCGGTGATGACGTCACCTGGGAGTACGACAAGGCGCAGGGTCTTCTTACAATATCCGGAAATGGGGCAATGTATGACTACAGTGAGGATAGCCCCGCTCCATGGTCGAGATATGTGAACTTCATTACAAATGTTGAGGTATGTGAAGGCGTTACTCACCTTGGGGCATATTCTTTCTGGACAGATGAGACTAAAAGGATGAAGTCTACTGTGGCCAGCGTTTTCGATGAGGAAGAAGAGGACCTCCCGCCATCCTATACTGAATCGGAAGGCTTATTCAGGTTTAGTAAAGTTACTCTTCCGAAGAAATCACTGGTATCAATCGGAGAGGCGGCCTTTGCTAACATATATCTTGATGACTACTGCACGGTGACAATTCCCGAGACAGTAACGGAGCTTCCAAGGAGAGCTTTCTACAGGCTTGATGGCGATTACTATGATTCCGCTGTGGTCTTGCCCGACAGCATTAAGATAATCGGGGAGGAGTGCTTTGCTGACGCACAGTTCGGGGTTGATGTTAACATGCCTCAGAAAGTTGAGATCATCAAAGACTCTGCTTTCAGACATAACGTATACTTTGAGGAACTACGATTCCCGGCAACCCTTAAGGAAATCAGGACAAAAGCTTTCCTGGGACAGAAATCACTTCATGATGTGTGGTTCGAGGGTGATGCTCCCCTTATCGGAGAGAAGGCGTTTATCTCTACGGAATGTAATGCCTTTTATCCCAAGGGCAATAAGACCTTTACAAGTGAGAAACAAAAAATTCTTGGTAAGACCTTTAAGGCGGTTTGCTGGAAGGAATACGACGGCAAGGTAGCACAACAGGTGACTTCAGGCAAGGCCGGAGCAAATATAACCTTCACTGTTGACAACGGAAATTTGAAATTTGAAGGAACGGGAGCTATGTATGACTACACCTCCGACAAGATTCCCGACTGGGCCTTCAGTAAATATAACAACATATCCATAGACAGCAGGATAACTTCTGTTGGAGATTACTGCTTCTTCCATGTTGAAGCAAGAACTATTGATACATTCCCCACCAGGTTGAGCAGAGTGGGAAAGTATGCCTTTTGCTATTTCAAAGGGAAATTTAAGGACAACAGCCGGACTGTAAACATAGAAAAAGTTGAAGACAATGCCTTCCGGAATGTCGATTTTCGGCATCAGAACTCAACACTTGTAAGGTTGGAGGGAGCCACATATCTGGGAAAATCCGCATTTTCCCGTTCTATTGGTTGCGGGCCTGCAGTAGATATAAGCAAGGTTACATACTTCGGTGATTATGCTCTTTTTACCGGTGATATTGTCGAAGGCAGCAGCTTCTCAGACAAAGTCACATATATAGGAGACGGGGCTTTCCTCAGCACCAGATGCACAGGAAAGCTTAAAGTGAAACTTCCGGCTACATTGACATATCTTGGGGCGGATGTTTTCAATTATTGCCCGTATCTGGAAAGTGAAGCTGAGATTGACGGTAAGGATATAAAACTTGCCACAGGCGTCTTTGAGGATACTCCTGTTACTTCTGTCATCCTTGGCACCGGAGTTAAGACTATAGCGCAAAATGCTTTCGACTTTGGGAGCAGCAGTACCGAGATCAAGATTAAGTTCCTCGGGGATAAACCTGAGTTTATTATTAATACCCCCACCGATTACGGCGACGGAATAATAAGATGTTATTACCCTGCAGGCAACACCACCTGGACAGGGATCCGGGAAGGCCATAAATGGGACAGTGATGCTCACAAGTACGATGACATAAAGTACATTCCCTATGGCAATGTGACGGTAAGATTCCACAATGCCAAGGGTGAAATTTCCGCCACAAGCTCTTTTCCCGCTGATCAGACAGTAAAAGAGCCTTCAGTGGACAAAAGAGGCATCACCTCCGGCCAGGAGTTTCTTGGCTGGTTCACGGAGAAGGACGTATTTAATGATGCGACCAGATGGGATTTCTCAAAGCCGGTTCCTTATACCATGGATCTCTACGCCGGTGTGGGCAAGGAAACCTGCACCTTGAAGATTGATTATGGAAGCTTTGCTGATGCTGAGGAGATGACCTTTGAAAAGGGCGCTGATATTATGGATGTTCTCTATGAAAAGAGGGACTCTGTAAGTTGCCCCGACAGGATCATAGAAAGCTGGTATCAGGACAAGGAAAGGAAAAAGTCGATTTACGGAACTTTCCGCATTCAGGAGGACACCATTGTCTATGCGGACTGGTCTGATGAAGGCCTGTATCTTAACCTGGATTATTGTTATGGCGGCAAACCCGGTGAAGTTTACAGAAAGTTTGTTGAATACGGAACCGATATCAAAGTGAACTATCGACAGGATTTCTTCCGGGGCTGGTATAAAGACAGCGCCTATACCGGTGAGCCTGTGGCAAACAGGATCCAAAAGGGAGATCTGGAGCCGGAGACTTTCCTTTATGCCAAGTGGGAAATCCATGACAGTGCAAAGATCAAAGTTACCGGATTTGATTACTCTGTGGCCTATACCGGTGCGGCCATAACTTTCCCGAATCTTACCGTCAGCGACGGTGACAGAGTTCTGACTTTGGGAAAAGACTATACGGTTAAATACAAGAACAACAAGAACATCGGTACAGCCCAGATTATTCTTACTTTCAAAGGGGATTATACCGGAACCAGGACAGAGAACTTCTATATACAGACCAGAAGTCTGTATTCCATGAAAGCCAGTGGACAGGTGGTAGTTGATGATAATAACGGGCATTTGGTAGCCAATGGGAAATACCAGAAGCTTAAGCCCAGGATTTATGAGAAGCGCGGCGATAAGTATGTTGTTTTAAAGGAAAATAAAGATTACGTTATCACTTACTGCAACGCAGATCCCAAAAAGACGGATTATAATCCTGATGCCTTTAAAGCGCCCGGAAAGTACACAATGTACATTGATGGCATAAATACTTATTCCGGACATCTGACCCACTGGATAACAATAGACGACGCTCAAGGAATCAAGTCAATCGCAGATTTAAAAGTTGATAAGGTAAAAGACACTACTCTTGATGAATACGGAAATCTTATAAGACCTGGGATCAATATATATGATGGGAAAAAACGTCTGGAAGAGGGTGTTCACT
Organism: Butyrivibrio sp.; assembly: GCA_015056575.1. Lineage (GTDB taxonomy): Bacteria > Bacillota > Clostridia > Lachnospirales > Lachnospiraceae > Butyrivibrio. The sequence continues at coordinate 6,560 of SVGA01000033.1, read as the reverse complement.
ATTCGCTGAGCTTTGACAGTAAAGCTGCAATCGGGGTCAATAGGGTAAAGGTTATTGGTAATAGCAAAAATGGATACGTAGGATCCAGATACCTCTTTTTCAATGTAAAGGCATGCCCCATAAACAAGACCGTTATCACCGGCTTTGAGAGCAAGCTCCCCTATATCGGCGGAGATCCGGTAGAGCAGGAGAACCTGGCGGTTTACAGGGATAAAGCTTCTGCCAAAAAGGGCGGCGCTGAAGGCAGACTTGTTAAAGACAGGGACTACACCGTAACTTACAGGAATAATATCTGTCCCGGCAAGGCCACAATGATAATTACCGGAACAGACAAGGTGCTTACCGGAACCATCACCAGGACCTTTACGATTTCGGGAGAGAGCATTACAAAGGCCAAAGTTGAGGGAATTGAGAATAAAACCTACAACGGCAGCGCTGTTGTCCAGGATAACCTGAAGCTCTTTTTCCGGAAGAATGCCAAGGCAGATAAGATATATCTCGAGAACTCCATGGAAGAGACGGCCTTTAACAACATGGCTGACATCCCGCAGAAAAGAGCTGTCTCCTGGACCTACAGGTACGACAAAAATGATACCGTAGGAACAGCGACGATCACTATAAAGGGAGTAAACGGATACACCGGAACTCTTAAGAAGACCTTCAAGATAAGTGCCTTGTCAAAAGATACAGCGGCTGGTGCCTTCGCCATGAAGGTGGCAGGAAGGGTTTCCTATACCAAGGGAAGCACCTGTCCCAAGCCTGTGGTGACCTTCCGCGGCAAGACCCTGACGGAGGGTAAGGATTACAAGCTGTCCTACAAGAACAACAAAAAGATAGGACAGACTGCTACCGTGACGGCGACACTTATTGGAAGATTCAAGGGAACCCTGAGCGATACTTTCGAGATTGTAAGAGGCGACCTTTCCGGGTGCAGGGTAGAGGCAAATGATATAGACAGTATGAGCTATAAGAAAAACCGCAAGCCCAAAGTGACCGTTTACGATACGAACGGTGTTAAACTCACTCCCGGAACGGATTATGGCACAGACTTCGAGTACCTTATGAAAGGCGTTGAGTTTGATCCCGATGCAGAGAAAGGTTATCGTTACGGAGATGTCGATCTTGTTATCTATGGAAAAGGATGTTATGCAGGAACTGAGGTTAAAGGCTCCTTCAGATATGGTGGAACTATGCTTCCTGACTGCAGGCTTCGCTTAACTACCCAGAATTCCGAGGATGTTTATAAAGAATACACCGGAGCACCGGTTGAATTTATGAAGAGTGATATCAGGGTTGAGATTAAGGGTTCCAAGGGACAGTACCACAGTATTGGTGACGAGAACTACGATATTATCGGATACAAAAATAATGTAAATGTCGGAACGGCAACAATGATCATAAGGGGAAAAGGCGCATACTGCGGAACCATAGAGATCAAGTTCAGGATTACCAAAAAGAAAGTAAAATAAAACGGAGTAAGGTATGAAACACAAAATGAAGAAAGCGGTGCTGATCGCACTCAGTAGTTTAATATTTTTGGAAACAGCAGTCAGTTATCCTGCTGTAGCTTTTGCTGCAGAAGAGGAAACCGCCGATTCAGTTGGTGTTTCTGAAACACAGGAAGTGGCTGCAGGTACAGAGACCGGCGCGGAGGCAGCTACAGAAACTCCGGCAGAGGCTGACACTGAAGCCAATCCGGAAACTGCCGATGAAGCAGATCCGGAAGCTACCGATGAAGCCAATCCGGAAGCTTCTGATGAAACAAAACCGGAAGATGGTGCTGTGGCTGAAGATGAGAGTTCTTTAGAAGTATCCGCCGAGGAAGAGGAGGCGGAACAGGAGGAAGAACCCGTACTGATCGAAGAGAACAGGGAAGAGCAGCTTCTTGAAAAGGCCTATAATTCCGGAGCATGCGGAGAAAACGCAACCTGGGAGTACAGCAGGGAAGAAGGTTTACTTAAGATATCCGGAACAGGGGCAATGTATGACTACAGCGAAAGTGAACCTTCGCCCTGGTCCAGATACGTACACTATATTCATGAAATACAGATTGAAGATGGCATAACCCATGTGGGAAACTATGCATTCTGGCGAGATGGGAACGTCAGGACGTTTGGCTCTGCTCATGCCAATGATAATGGATTCGGGATTGAGAAGATATATCTTCCCGAAACTCTTAAGTCCATGGGCGAAGGTGCTTTTGGAAGTATGATTCTTACAGGCGATTGCAAGCTGGTGATTCCCGGCAACATTACAGAGCTTCCGAAGAGAGCTTTGTATAATGTATGGGTCGATAAGAATTCACAGGCCGGGCTGGTCCTTCACGACAATATCAAGGTTGTGGGAGAGGAATGTTTTGCAGATGGATACCCGGGAAAGGATTTTACTCTTCCTGCCAAGATCGAGACCATTGGGGAAAGAGCCTTTAGAGGCACCGTATTGTCGGAGGAACTTATTATTCCTGCATCTGTTAAGGAAATCGGAAAAGAGGCCTTTGCCCTGCAGGAGAATCTGCGTTTTGTGACTTTTACAAGGAATGCTCCTGTTGTTGGAGAGAACGCATTTTCCGACAGTATGGTAATAGCTTATTACCCGGCCGGAAATACCACATATTCCGAATCCTGGAGAGAAGAGAGCGGAAAGGCCTTTTTGACTGTTAAGTGGGAAGAGACCGGAAAAACCTTAACCTCAGGAAAAGCAGGCAATAACATAACCTACACTTGTAAAGACGGAGTCTTGAGATTCACCGGAACAGGTGCGATGTATGATTATCATTCCCAGCAGCTGCCTGAGTGGACGTGTGCCGATTACAAAGAGCTCTATATAGACAGCAGAATTACCGCTATAGGAGACTACTGTTTCTTTGGAGTGACAACGGACAAGCTGAGCGGATTCCCCACATCACTCACAAGAGCCGGTAAGCACTCTTTTGCAGAAGCGGTACTTAAGTGTAACGGTACCGATCTGGTGATCAATATCAAAACTATAGAAGATTATGCTTTTTATGAGGCCGGATTTGGCGGTTCAAGCGGGAAGAGCGTCAGCATCAAAGGCGCAGAACATATCGGAGAATTTGCTCTTAAAGGCGGCAGCTATTTTGGAGTCTCCAGACTTAAGGTTGATCTTTCCAATGCTGTTTATATCGGTAAAGGCGCCTTTCAGTACTTCCATTTTGATGATACCTTTAGTGTTTCGGACAATGTAGAATACATCGGTGATGAGGCATTCTACTGTTCAAAGGGCTCCGTAGAAACAAAGCTTCATCTTCCGCCTACCCTTACCTATCTTGGAGAGAAAGCTTTCTACGAGTGCGAGTGGCTGGCGTCCGATGCGTATATCGATGGCGATAATCTGACCTTCAATAACAATGTGTTTGCATATACATATGTCAATAACCTTACATTTGGGCCGGGTGTAGTGACTATCACTTCCGGTGGGCTTATGTATTCTCGGATGAGAAGGAATGGCGACAGCAATGTGGTCACTGTTACATTCCTTGGAAATAAGCCTGAATTTATGCGTAATAGTGGCGCTAATTATTCCGGGAATGATCTTGTTTGCAAATATCCTGCCGATGATAAAACCTGGGATGGGATTCGGGATAAAAACAAATATCCCAATGCATACAGCTATTCATCAATTGTGTTCGAGCCATATGGCAACGTGACAGTGAACTTTTTTGACGTCTCCGCGAAACTTGTGAATTCTAAGACTTTTAAACCGGGAGTAAAAATTTCTGAGCCTTCAGAGACTGTGGCAGGGCTTAAGTCAGGACAGACACTTACAGGTTGGTTCAAGGATAAAGATATTCATAGCAACGAAAATAAGTGGGATTTTGGCAATGCGGTCTATCACAGTATGGATCTTTATGCAGGTGTTGGAAAAGAGCTGTGTACTGTAAGGTTTGTGACTAATTGCGACATAACTGTTGAGGATGTGGTACTGGAAAAGGGACAATCCATCTCTGAGATTCTTGACGAGCTTGAAAAAAACCAATTGTATTTCCCTGATAAAGCAGTGGGTGGTTGGTATACCGACTCCGCACTAAGAAACTGGTTTTCAAAAGGAAAAAAAGTTACTGAAGATCTTACTCTTTATGTGAAATGGACCGGAGAAGGCTTATACCTGTATGAATACGATGGAATAAACCCCATCCCCCGGAAAGAATTCTACGAATACGGGACTTACATGGGCGGAGTATTCAGAAATGGCCACTACTTCAGGGGTTACTACAGTAATCCCGAATTTGAAGGGGAACCGATCACATATATAATTAAAGGCGAGATAGAGCCTGAATCCTCTGTTTATGCGAAGTGGGAACCTGTGGAAACTGCCAAGATCACTGTGACAGGATATGAGAGTTCGGTTTATTATACCGGTGCTGCAATTACTTTCCCCGGGCTCGAAGTGTATGACGGGGAAAAGAAACTGACTCCCGGTAAGGATTATACAGTAAAGTACAAAAACAACAAGAAGGTCGGGAAAGCCGAGATGGTTTTCACCTTCAAGGGTACGGAGTACAGCGGGTCCAAGACAGTTTCTTTTAGCATTAAGTCCTTGAATATCAAAACCATGAAGGATAAAGATAAGACCTTAACCCTTGACAGGGACAGTGTATATCTTAATCCTAACGGGAAGTACCAGAAACCTAAATTTAAACTTACCGCCGTTGTGGGGAATAAAACGGTTGTACTCAAAGAGAAGACCGACTATAAACTTATTTATCCGAATCTGGATCCGGAGAACAGTAGCTATAAGGCTGATGCATATAAAGCAGTCGGCGACTATACTGTCTGGATTGACGGCTGCGGTAATTATTCGGGCAGGATCCCCGTATCGGTACATATCCAGGATAAAAAGCCTGTGGAGAAGCTGAAAGCCACAGTAAAAAATACTACGCTGGACAGTGAAGGAAACCTGATAGAACCTGTAATTACGGTATATGACGGAAGGACACCTCTTGTAAATGGCGTGGATTATAAAGTCTCTTTTGTTGATCCCCCGGTCATCGGCACGAACAGAGTAATGATCTCTGCAGCTCCGGGCAGTGAGAAGTACGTGGGAGAGAGGTATGTCAGCTTTAAAGTTACAGCTGTTCCCATGAGCAAAGCTTCGATCGTGGGCTTTGCGAAGATGATGCCTTACGAGGGCGGAGAGCCTGTTGAGCAGACACTGGAATTATATAAAGACAGCAAATCCGCAAAGAACAGGGTGGCAGAGAATAAACTTGTTTATGGCACTGACTATACAATAAGGTACGAAAACAACACCTCCGCCGGTACGGCAACAATGTATATTGTCGGAATGGGCAGGCGCTACAGCGGTACTGTGAAAAAGACCTTCACCATACCCGGAACAAATATCAAGTCCGCCAAGACAGAGGGTATAGAGAACAGGAACTATTCCGGCAAAGCCCAGACCATGGATCTGAAACTGTTCTTCCAGAAGAATTCCAGAGCTGATAAGGAATACCTTATGAATTCCATGGAGGAGAGCAAGTTCAGGGATATGGCCGATAGCTCCGGTAAGAGGGCTGTTCAGTGGACCTACAGGTACGTAAACAACGTCAATCCCGGAACCGCAAAAATAGTCATTACCGGTGTCAATGGATATCTTGGAACTATAACCAAGACCTTCAGAATAAATGTAATGGATAAAAAGTATGCCGAAGACGCATTTTCCGTTAAGGTTGATAAGAAGGTGACCTACACCAAAGGCGGGGCCTGTCCTGAACCAATGGTGAAATTTGGTGATGAGTCCCTTACAAAGGGCATTGATTACACTGTTTCCTATAAGGACAATAAAAAGCAGGGAACAGCTAAGGTGACAGTTACTCTGAAAGGTAAATTTAAAGGTAGCTTTACGGATACTTTTGAGATTGTTCCCGCAGACTTCAGCAAATGTACTGTTGTAGCTGATGATGTAGTCTACGAAAACAAAAAGGGAAATGCAAAGACATCAGTAGCCGTATATGACATCAATGGTGCAAAGCTGCAGCCCGGTGTAGACTATGACACGGATTTTGAATATCTTTGTGATGAAGCTGAGATAGAAGATATTGGTTCTTTCGTCTGCCCATTGAACGAAGGGATGACAGTTGTTGTAACAGGAAAAGGCAATTATGCCGGGAAAGAAGCCAGAGGCAGTTACAGAATTGTCAATAAGAGCATTAAAGATGCCGTGGTAACACTCAGAGACGGGAAGACACCCCCCTACAAGGAATATACCGAAGAGCCACAAATCTTTTTCCAGAATGATATTTATGTGAAGCTGTTAAAAGGAAAATCAAAATCCTATACCTCGCTTTCAATCAACGATTATGAGATCCTTGGATTCAGAAACAATGTGGAAATGGGTACAGCTGTGATGACCATCCGGGGAAAAGGGTACTACGGAGGAATCCTGGAAGTACCATTTAAGATAGTCAAGAAGACAGTTAAGTAATAAAAAAGAGTCAATGCAAAACGCGATAGGCTGAACAGAGGCCTGTCAAGTAGATAGGCTAAATAAACAAAATAAGTCAAGAAAAATGGTGATCACTTCATTAGAGGTGGTCACCA
>SVGA01000006.1 GCA_015056575.1 Butyrivibrio sp. | reverse complement strand
TGGTAGATCATCCTCTTATATTTTAATACATTAAGAGTTTTTTCTACCGTTCCGTGTCCACTTTTAGTGTAGCATCAGTCATTTGACTCTGAACTACCAATAAATTATAATTCGATTAACCGAGTCCGATTTATCGAATTACATTGGAGGCATTATGTAGATAGGCTCTAAAGTTTTTTCAATATTGAAGGAAAGAGGGATTTCTCAGAAAGAGTTTTCCACAATTTTCATCTATAGAAACCTTAAGGGATAGATATAAGGTAAATTCTGTACGTGCATTACCTGAGATATTAGAGCGGATAGAGCTCAATATTATTGAAGAATAAGAAAAATTATGGCGCAGCCCTATGATCTGGTCTGCGCCTTTTCTTTTTTTACTTCTTCAAATATCCAAAATCCATCTCCCTGACGGATTTAATTATCGTTGCATAATCTGCTTTCTGTCCGAATAAAAGTGTGGTTCCTAAAACAAACCCATCAATTCCATGCGGTGCATATTTTCGTATCTTATCAGCACCACATGCTCCATCCCATATTAGTTTGTAATCCATTTTTTCGCGAAGCGCAATGAGCTGCTCAATCTTTTCCCCAACAAAGGGCAGAAACATCTGGCTGGCATTTCCGGGGTTAACCGCCATTACCAAAACGCGATCTACAATACGAAGCATTTCTTTCACGGTTTCCACACTGGTTCCGGGATTTATGGCTATTCCTGGATGCATACCGCGATCTCTTATCTTCTTGATTGTGGCTGATGGATGATATTCGGCCTCTGTATGTATGTACACAGTGTCGCCTTTTCTTAAAGAATCAAGAAAGAGATCAATATTATTCCTGGGATGTTCTATCATAAGATGTACATCCAGTGGAATTGTTGCCGTCTTGGCTATATACGCCATATCATACAGCGACATAGCAAAGTTATTCACATAACGGCCATCCATTATGTCTATGTGAAAGGAGTCAATTCCTGCCGCTTCAAGGCTCTTTACTTCATCCTCCAGATGCCCGTAATCCGCACACATCATAGATGCAGTTAAAAAAAACTTATTCTCCATTGCCATTCCTCTCGTTCTTATACGTCAATATTCTGTATCATTACAGGTATATCCGCATTCTGAGCGTCATATATCAGATCACATACATCTCCATAGTAGCCATCACAACCAAGAAGAATCTCTCTTGCCTCAGATAAGGATTTGCTCCTATCCATCTCTCCCCATCCTTCCTTAAGATATTTATCGGCAATTTCCTTATACTCATCTATAACGTCAGAGCTGTTAAGCTCCAGATATTTCAACATACCGGACCAGGGGTGCCATATCAGCTTTATGTTCTTCTCTGCTTTAAACACCTCAAGGTTTCGGTTTATTTTATTTATTGCATCCTTCCCTCTTGAAAGAATCGGAAGAGCATCAGTGTAATAGAATATCTTCTTCATATCGGCCGCCAAAAGTATACGTATTTAAGAATATTTTATCACAAAAATGTACCAATTGTTGTGATATGATAAAAGTGAGGTGTTGTAAATGGCACATAATGTGGACTTTTTCCGAGATGAAATAAGAAACGGCTTTTACATTCCCACAGCAGTCAAACAGTCATGGGCTTCTGCTCTGGACGTACTCTCCGAGATTGACCGAATATGCAAAAAGCACGGCATCAGTTACTTTGCAGATTGGGGCACTTTTCTTGGTGCTGTTCGTCATGGCGGAATAATCCCCTGGGACGACGACATAGACATTGCAATGCTGCGAGATGATTTCGACAAGTTTAGGGCGGTAGCTGATTCAGAACTACCCGAAGGCTATGCCATTCACGACTATGAACGCCAAGAAAACTACAGGCTTTTTCTGACCCGCATAGTTGGCAGCACACACATCTGTTTTGATCCCGATTATCTTAACAGTCACTACAATTTCCCCTGGATTGCAAGCGTAGATATCTTTGTCAAAGATTATCTTTATAAGGACTCTTCCGAGGAAAAGACACGGTGCGATGAGATAATGCTTATTCTTGCTGTCGCTGATGGCATTATGGATGGCACCCTCAGGGATGATGCCATATCCGAGAAACTACAATACCTGGAAAAGAAATATGATATCGGGCTGCCTTTAGCCTCCACCAAAAGAGAACTCTTTATCGCTCTTTACAGACTTGCAGAAAAGCAGATGGCACGCTGTCCCAAGGAAGAATCTGACCGGATAGGCCAAATATTCCCCTGGGGCCTTAAAGGTAACCCCGGAGAACCCGCTAGCAGATATGAGTCCTTTGTCCAAATCCCCTTTGAAAGCACAACCATACCTGTGCCTTCGTACTACAACGCGGCTCTTTCCGCTCGCTATAGCAACTACAATAATATCTCTAAAAACTGGGATGGCCATGCATATCCTGCTTTTGATATGCAAAAGAAACTTTTTGAAGCAGATCACAATATTAAACTTCCCACCTTCACATTTGATTCAGCTATGACAACTCGACCTGCTGCCGATAAAAGCTCATCACTAAAATCCTTGGCCCATGAATGCCTCTGCGAATTAAACACGCTCTATGAAAGCAGCGCAACAGCACTATCAGATGGAGACACCAAGGAACTCGAGCGTCTCCTTAATTCAATGCAGCAATTAGCGGCCGATCTGGGAACCATGACCGAGAATGTCAAAGGCGAAGACTCTCCACGGGCCAAGGCAATTGTTAAATGGCTCGAGGAATTATGCGAAGTAATTTTCAAGTGCTTCCAAAGCGCAGCTGAATCTGCCCAAGCAAGCAACATACTCGCCCCTATAAAGGATCATCTTTCAGCACTGCATGATGTATTAGACAACAACCTGTTCAATGTAAAAGAAATCCTGTTTCTTACTGTAGGTCCTGTCGAATGGAGGGGCTTTGAACAGACTTACAACCAATTTATAAACGACCGGCAATATGATGTTACGGTTATACCGTTGCCTCTTTTGACCAAGAATTGCACAGGACAGATCACGTCAACACAAGAGGAGATCACAGCTGCAACCCGCGTTGCGGAATACCCCTCTCAGCTTAAGCTTACTTCCTGGGCAGACTATGACTTATCGCTTCACTGCCCGGAAACAATTTATATTCAGAACACTTACGATGGAGAGAATCCCTATATCACGGTTCCTCCTTATTACTATGCATCTAATCTTATGACTTTCACCGATAAACTCATTTATATTCCCATCGGAAAGACCTCAGAGTTTACTGCCAAAGATATACCGGATCAGATGAGCCTTGGATTCTATATCACGAAACCCGGTGCGGTTTATGCGGATGAAATACTGGTGCAGTCAGAGAACATAAAAGCCCAATATGTGAATGCTCTGGCTCGCTGGGCAGGTAACGCGACTCTGACCTACTGGGACCGGAAGATTCATGTAAAAGAAAACCTCTACGCTCCAGCGAATGATCGCCTGCCGGAAGCTCCCGCCAAAAAGGAATTGCTCTTCTGCGTTAGCCTGTATGAATATATCGAACACAAAGATGACTTCCGATCTGCTCTGACATCCAGGCTTACCATTATGTCAAAAAATAAAGACACACTTCATACCTTTGTGTGTCTCTATCCCGATTGTTTAATTGATGGCCCTGACATTCCCGGGGAATATCAGGAATTCCATGCCCTTACTGCGGAGCTGTCTGATAATGCAGGCATTGATGTTATTTCTTTTCCCGAAAAGGATCTCGAAGGATTCTCAAAAAGATTCGCAGCTTATTATGGCAGTTCATCTCCTCTCGTTCCGGTTTTTTCTGCCGAAGGAAAACCTGTGATGGTAGCTGACTATAATATCAGGCTTTAAGCACGACAGTCAGCAGGATCTACAACCAACTTTCCGTTCTCATCGTATTCCAGGAATTCATCCGGGATTTTCCATCCTCTGGCATTATAAGCCTTGTATAACTCAATCCTCTGATATTTGTAGATAGGATACTCATGTTGTGAAGTATGCTTACGAGGAATCTTATAATCACCAAAAATATTACTCAAAATACCATCATAATCCCGGGGAATCGGAACGTCCATCACGCCTTCAAAAGGAACAAATATCCTGTCTGTAAAGTGCTCTTCTCTAAATCCCTTCTCGCCGTAGTATATTACCTGTTCCCTGTTTTCCACATGTTTAGAGCCGCAGTCCTCACATATACCGCAAGCCAGATTAAGGAGTCTTAGTATCTGCATTGTCATAGGCTCTGCATCAGAAAAACTATAAGCCAGTTCCCTTTCAATCGTCCTTCGGATTTCCATATACTGCTGACGCAATTCTTCAGAAATAGTGTTCTTATCCACATCCCATTGCAGCATCAGCATTCTGTCCAGAAGTCTTATGAGCCTGTCCTGATATTCACTTTCCTGAGGATCATCCGAAACCCTGTCAAACACGAAGACATCCACTCCTGTTGTATAGGGGCAGCCGTGGAACTGCTCCAGAAACTCCGGAGAAGTATCCAGCATACCTCCATTGCAGACATTGAATGACATCTCTTTCGGTGGAATTGCTCCGGGAAGAAGTGATCTCGTCTTAAAATACGGTGGCAGTTCACTTAAAACAACATCGCAAAACTTCTCATAATCCGCCCTTAGCATGCCAATATCCAGATCATCATCCCAGGGGACATAGCCCTTGTGTCGCACAGCACCTATCATTGAGCCGTAGCACATGATGTATCTGATTCCGTACTTCGTACACACCTCGTTGATCCATGCCAGAATCTCCAGCTGAGATGCCCACAAACGCTTCATCATCCCGGTGATGTGAAAGTTACATCTGGTTTCATTCCTGAAGTATTCATTTGAAAACTGAAGCCTGGTTGTCATCTCAATTCATCCTATACTTCATTCAATATACTCTGTATAAGGTCTATCCGGATCCAATATTCCTATTCTGTGATCCGATGCGTACATTTTGCGTTCGTTATAGTCCCCGTAACGGGCAGTCAGGATTTCGTGATATCCTACAGGCGCATTAAACTCATAGCCCTCAAAGGGAAGTTTGACAACACCTCCGTACCACTCTTTTTTGCATGGAGGCGTTGTGAACATTTTGGGAAAGACATTTATCTCACCGAGACTGTCGTAGCAGGAAGCAAGGAGATTCTCAAGCAGTGTAAGTCGCTCCTCATATGGCATTCCCAAAACTTCTATCATCGAATCAAATCCAAATTTAGGCTCTTTCCCTTCGATCATTTCCATCAATAAATCTTTTGGGGTAAAGGTTGCCGTCCACAGTTCCAAAAGAGTGGATATTATCTCCGGAGCTGCTTTTCCATCAAGTACATCCGCGGCAATATCAAGAGGGAAAATATCGATAAATATTCCCTGATGAAAGTTAGCATTCTGAATGATCGTACTTCCCATCATGGTGGTATTATCATTTCTCAATCTCGAAAATGAAGTCATTCTGTTGTCATTGTGATCAGTATGATAATTCTGCACAAAAAAAGGAGTCTCAAACCACTTCGGAGCAATTTCCAAAAACCTTTGATAATCAGGCCTTGGCATGGTCACATCTATATCGTCGTCCCAGGGAATGAATCCCTTATGCCTCACTGCACCAAGAAGAGTCCCAAAATCAATGAAATACGTAAGTCCGTTCTCCGCGCAGAACCGGTCAAAAAGCACAAGCATATCCAACTGTACTTTCCAGACCCTTTTCATCTTTGCAGCAATTACATGCCCTTCACGTATTTCTTCTTCCAAATTAAATTCCATATGGACCAGCCTCCTAAATGGTTGCCATTTCGTATATTAATTGTATCACAAAAAGTGCACAGTGCTGAAAAACACCGTGTTTTTATCCCTTGAGCTGATCAACTATTCTATCATCCCAGAACTGTCTCATAGATTCATTTGTCATTTCAACCAGCCTGTCTATATAGCATTTTCTGAGTCCCGGAGATTTTACAACAATCTTATCCGAATAAAAAACCGCGGGCTGTTCTATCAGCTCCAACAAGGAAGCATATACGACATCGTCCGGGGATAAAGGTGGGGCAGGGGAAGCAAATGGTATATATACCAGTTCGTCGGTATACTTCACAAGGTTACTTGTGTAAAACAGTTCGGACACACCCAATATCCCACTGTATCCGTCAAAAGGTAATTGAATTACTATTTTTTCAGGATGTCGCTTTTCCGGATTGTATTCCTCAAAGCTTGTCAGTTTTCCCTGTAATTCCGGAATTTTCTCAAACTCAGCAATATCTGTTCGGCTGTCTCCCAGCTTCTTTTCGTGATCATGATAAAAATATGGTATCGGAATCACTTCCACATTGAAGCGATCATCTTCCGCCACTTCCAGGAAAGCATCTTTCATGGCATTCCACCAGGAAGCTTTGCATGGCAGAAACAATATATCTGCCTTGCCGGCGTCATAGAGCCTATCGATACTTTGCTCTATCTCCAGGACAACACTGTCTAATCCGGCCTTTATTGCATCATCCCAATTACCTATGGCCTCATAGATTTTCTCGCAGTATTGTTCTAACAGATTTACGGCTTCAGTCCCTTCTCCGAACTTGTTTTCCAGCGCTGTTCCGACTGCAACCGCTGCTTTCTGGCAGCTTTGAAAAAAAGGTATCAGATTTTCATTATTGCCTTTTCCCTGAATTGCTCCTATCTGTTCATGAATGCCAAGCATAAGCTGCAGAATATCTTTCTGTTGCTCTTTGTGAGGCGTTCTTTTCCTGGGTTGCACATAAGCCGCCTTATTAAAGCAATACCTGGTTGGATTTTTCCCAAACTTATTCCTGTATATATCCTCCAGCTCCCTGTACACAGGGTACAGATGGCCAGCGGAGCCTCTTACAACAGTCATATAATCGCCAAAAGTAGATGTCAGCACTTCGTGATAACCGACAGGCGCTCTGAGTACGGTGTTCTCAAACGGCAGTTCAACGAAGCTCTGATAACACGATCTGACAAATCTGCAATTGCCCTTCGACACCCATCTGTACATCACCGCTATATCAGTTGATTCTTCGCCATTTGCTTCTGTCGAGATCCTATCGAATAAAATCAGCAGTTTCCTGTATGTCTCTTTTCCCCTGCCAATAGATGTATGGTTCTCCTGCTCTATTCTTTGTACCCTTTCATTGATTTCGGTATCTGAATATACCTTGTTAAGCATGCCTGTAAGCGTTTCGAATACGTACTTTCCGCGCTCGGTTCTCTCATCCTCTTTGGCCCGGTCCCGAAAAATCCTGTCCAAAGGAAAAATATCTACTCCTGCCACAAAGGGGCATCCGTAGTTTACAGATAAAAAATTTGCCCCTGCATTAATGGCATTACTGTTTGTCACTCTGCAAAATGGAAGATCATATTCTTCACAATTGTTTGCATTAAGAATTACGTATCCGTCAGGCAACTCATCTTGGGCAACCTTAAGAAATTCATCCAACTCATCTCTTTTCATAGCAATATCAAGGTCATCATCCCAGGGAATATATCCTTTATGACGAACGCAGCCAAGCAGTGTCCCGCTATCAGTAAACCAGTTGTATCCATACTTCTTACATATCTTATTAATTTCTGACAGCACAACCAACTGTGCCGCCCAGTAATGTTTCATGGTTTCTGACACATAAAATCCTTCTCTTATCTCATCGCAAAAGAATTCTGGTTCAAAAGATAAATTGTCGAGACTACTCATGGCTGTTTACTCCGTAATCTGGTATGTTTTATCTATCATTCAGCAGTTTATTTATAATCATAATAACATAAACGTGTGTGCTATAATAGAATATGGGTAGACGTTGCTATAGGTGATAATATGCTGAAAATATCTGATTCTTTTTACAAAGAAGAAGTACGACTCGGATTTACAATTACAGAAACCATGAAAAGAGCATGGTCAGTTCAGCTTGAAATGCTTGATGCCATTATGAACATTGCTCAAAGGCACAACATATCTATTTGGGCAGATTATGGAACCCTTCTTGGCTCTGTCAGACACAAAGGCTTTGTCCCGTGGGATGACGATATAGACCTGTGCATGTTCAGGAAAGACTATATGGCATTCCACACCATACTCAAAGAAGAGTTGTCAATGGCTTATAAAATCTCCAGTTTTTATGCCACAGACGACTATGATCAGCCCAATCTGCTGGTTACCAACAGGCATCATCTTGATCTTGGAAACAATCCTCACGAAAAAGCAATTACCAATATGCAGCATGGCTGTCCATATATTACCGGGATTGATATTTTTCCATTAGATTATGTTCCGGCTGATGCTGAACAGCTAAATCTCATCAGCAATCTTTATATTTCGGCATATGATCTTGCCTTTAACTTTGATTACTACAGATCGACCGGTGAACTTGAAAGCAATCTTTTGCAGCTGGAGAGTCTTCTAAGCACAAAGCTGGAACGCAATGATCATCTCAGATCGTCAATATGGAAGCTGGCAGATGCCATCGCAATGATGACTTATGAAAACGAAGCTGCCGATATCGCCCACTACTCCAGGTGTGCGGTTTATGGTTTTCATAACACGTGCAAAAAAAGCAGTTATAACAAAACCGTATATCTCGATTTTGAAATGATACAAGTCCCTGCTCCCGAAGGATATGATGATGTACTTTCATCACTTTACGGAAAAGATTATATGACTCCAATGCCGGGCACAGCATGGCACACTTATCCCTTTTATAAAGTACAGGATAAGCGAATACTTTTTAACAGCAAATTAGGACAGATGGGAGATATCTTCTGATCATGAAAAAAATAGTTTTTCTGTCATTATCCCCCGAAACCTGGGACGGGCTCGAAACTTTATGGGATAACGCTACAGCCGATCCCGAAAACGAAGTCACTGTTATTCCTATCCCGACTTATAAAAGGAATAGCGATGACAGCCTGTCAGATGCCCATTATACGCTTTCAGGGTATCCGGATAATGTTCCCATTACCGATGTTAATGCATATAGTTTGAAAGCAAATCATCCCGACATAATCTACACGCAAAATGTACAGGATACGAGCAATCCCGGTTTCTGTGTCCATCCTGCTTTTCACACTGATGCCTTGAAAGCCTGTACAGATCAGCTTGTGTATGTACCGTATATGTGTACGGAGGAAATATCCCTTGATAACAAGCCATATTTGGACAGCATAAAAATGCTGTTTATTTGCCCTGCTCTGCTAAGCAATGTTGACCGCATAATAGTTCAATCAAACAATCTGAAAGAGCTGTATCTTTATTATCTTGCCGGCGGTGATCCGGGGCTCATCAAACACTGGTCCGGGAAAATAAGCTGCGACGATTATCCCAGAAATGAGATCCTGAAAAAGTATGACCGCCTGACTGTGTACCGCCCCGATGAATGGGACACTCTTTTATGCCCCGATTCTGATGGCCACAGAAAGGTCGTTTTGCTGTGTACATCAGTCATGGGGATTCTTACTAATGAGCACCATGTGATCAATAAACTTAGAGAACTGTTTGAAGACTTTATGAATAATACAGATGATCATGTACTCATTTGGCGTCCTTATCCGGCCATAAAGGAAGCCATTAAAAACCTTCGCCCGGGACTTGTTGACGACTATGACAACCTGATTTCTTTTTATCTTGATAATCATGTAGGAATACTTGATGAACTTCCATCTCCGACTTCTGCCATCATAATCAGTGACGAATATATAGGAGACGAGTGCGGCGTCATGGAATTATATAAAGCCACAGGAAAACCGGTATCCAGGCTGGACTATGGAGTTTAAAATTCGTTCATTTTCTGCCAGTTTGCGCAGAATTCCTCTACTGTATTCTGATTGCCGGCCTCTTTCCACATTTTTGCAAATTCCTCTTCCTGAACACAATAGAAAGGATATTCATGACTGGCAGTAAACTGCGCGGGGGTCATATAATTCTCCCCATACAGATATGTGAGCACCGGTGCCGGTTCACAAGGAGCTATTACCGTGAATTCTTCAAAGGGTAATTCTACCCCCTCCCCAAAACTCTCTTTTTTCATCTCAGGAAACCCTGAAAAATCATCCCTTTCTTTTGGATATGGTATATATGTAATGTTGGCAATGGCATCCGATTCACTTTCAGGAACTGAACTCGCATACCGATCACAGGCACATAATATTTCGTGAATGGATACTATCTCATCTTCTTTTTCAAAAGAAATCCCAAGATCGCGCTCATACTGTTCCAGCCTGCTTTCCAGCATATTGTTTTCCTTTAACATGGACCATTTCTCAACAATCCACTGCAAGTCATTTATCTTTCTGACAAGTTCCAGCTGATCTTTGGGGTCCCGCGGCAGATTGTCCAGCGGAAAAATATCTATACCTATTCTTGGGTACGGATAAGCATGAAAGTAATTCATATATTTGGGCAACGAAAAATAGGTTTCATCAGCCATGACTCTGCCCTGGTATCCTTTGTTTATTGCCCATAGTCTGGAAGACTCTGCATATATTCCCGGATTCACAAAGCCTTCAGGCAGCGCCTTTGGTGCAATGCTCATGAATTTCATGTAGTCCTCGCGAAGCATGCAGATGTCTATGTCATCATCCCAGGGAATAAACCCTTTATGCCTTACTGCCCCAAGAAGTGTTCCAAAAAAAGCGTACCACTTTATATCATGCTCAGCGCAAACTTTCCTGACAACATCAAGAACTTCCAGTTCAGCTGCCCATGCCCTTTTCATCATCGGAACGACTGTGAATCCTTCTCTTATTTCTTCTCTGAAAAATTCATTGGAAAATCTCATGAATATCCCTCTTCCTCTATGGTATTGAACGCATAGATGATACAATATATTTGTAATACCAAACACAATACCGGATCATCAATCAGAAAGGATCGTATATGCCTGACAATATCAACGTATCAAATCAACTTCCTTCAGCACTACTGGTCTTTCTGTGCTGCTCCCCAGAGGAAATCGATGATTATGTCAGCCAGGAAAGCTATGGCAACTTTCAAGTCGTAAGCATAGATTCTCCCGATGACTTTCCGGATCTTTTTTCCTTTATCCTGGACTGTGAATGTGACTATATCAGCTTTGTCGAGCCGGAGCACGTGTATGAGTCCGGGAGGCTTGCCGCTGCTATAAACGAGTTCTTATCCAATCCCGGCACTGATCTGGTCATCTCTCCAAGACAATTCTATGATGACAGCGCCAATGTTATTCTCAATGTGTATTCCCAGTATCATGACTATTTCCCGGGAAAAACCATAGGTGGACGTTCTCTTCTTCAGGACTGCATATTAAACGATCTGTGCCTGTATGGGGATATTTCCTGCGCCATGATCCCAGCTACTTATGCCAAAAGAATTCTGCCCATTATCCCAATTGATATGATCATGCCGGGAATACGGTCTACAGCGCTGTATCACTATTTATTGATCAACGGGAGCCTGCGCTATCTTGATACCGCATATGTTTACAAACATCTTTCTGCAAAAACAGACGCCCATGATAACGCCTCTGCCTTCTTTGAATACCTTAAGCTATTCCTTGCCCGGGAGATCGGTATTACAAACGAGCAGATATATGAGCTTGAAAGCAGATACAAAAAATATCGGATTAATGTTCTTAAAAAGGAGATTACATTCTTTTATCAAAACCAAAGCGAGCTGGATCTTCTCACTCCGCTTATGGAGGAAGCCTCTCGCAGAGGATATATTTGTACTTCAACCATGAACATAACACAGCAAGCGGTTATCGGAGTATATTGCTCTCACACCAACTTCCCTGAAAACGCCGGGTTTTCAGTCATTCTCCTGCATGATATGACACAAGGATGTGATGTATGGCCACTCTACTGGCAAACCGAAAGCTGGAACAAATATGACCTGGGAATACTCCCGGGTGAATTCTGGGCTGATCTATGGAAACAAAATGCTGTACTCTCATGCGCACGCCCCAGGTATGGCGTATTTGCACTGGGCTTTTTGAAAAATGACAGGTACGGAGAAGGTTGCTCTACCACCGATAAACCGCAAATTGAAATGAAATACGATAAGACCATCCTTTATGCTCCGTCATGGGAATACGATGACAAAGAGGACGATTTCATCCTTGCCCTTCAATCTTTACCTGTAAATCTCTTAATCAAACAAAACAAAAAATCCTTCAGAAGCAATGAAGCTTTTCAGTTTGTAATTGATAATATTGATAATATGAGAGCCCTGCATGAGGGCAAATATGATAATCTTTACTATCTGGATCCCGATACTGAATTCCTTCAGGCTGTCCAGTTATGCGACCTTGTCGTATCAGATGAGTCCAGCGTAATGACAGAGGCTCTTTTGTACGGAATCCCAAGTGTCGCTGTAACCGACTGGCTGATACCCGACATGGTACCTGCAAGAAAAGCCATCGTCCCTACAGATTGGGTGTACCGTATAAAAAGAGTCGAACTTCGCGAGACCATCGAGAAGTTTATAAGAGGTGAGCTCAACGAGATAGACCCCGAAGAATGGAAAAACAAAGTATTTGGAAATTCAGGACATGTCAGCGCCGGCATAATGGATGCCATCGATTACTATACCGGAAATCCTTCAAATACCGAGTTTATGCAAAACAAGATCGAGCAGAATGCGGGGATCAGCACTCTGTGGAACTGAGCTGCTCATGATTTGGCTTCCAACAGCTTCATGATATCGCCATAAACAAACTCACTTGCCTTGCATCCGTTGTAGGTTACATAATCAAGCTCTTTTGCAAAGACCGATTCTCTTTGTGCGGACATGGTATCATTGCCTTCAATAACCACGTTTTGAAGGAATTCTTCTATTTTCTCATAATCCGTACCCGGAGCTTTGTAATAGGAATCCGTTACCTTTTTGCCCAACTCCAAAAAGCCTTGTTCAGGCCTTGTAAGCAAAAGAAGCGGTTTATTGACATACAAATATTCACCAAGAAATGATACACTGTCTGTCATCATCGCGTCCGAGGTGGAGAACAGTTCCAGATAGGAAGACTCTTCTACAACTCTCGCATTAGGAAGCGAGTTCCATTTCTCCAGGTATTTATCGTAGCTCTCATAATCTTTAAACATCTTTCCAGCAACAGCTGCATACCGAAGATTGGGATGAGGCTTTAACACAAAACTGACCTTGTCCTTATATTTTTTGGCCAGATACAGCATAAACCATGCATTTTCTCTAAAGGTAGAGAACAGAAGCCACCCCTTATGCAGCACACTGTAATGAGGGGCGATGATAATACGCTTTATTTCATCAGGGTTCTTTCCCTCAGGAATCTTCCATAAAGATTTTATCTGCTCATCAGTAACTTTCTTTTCTTCGTAAAAGTAGTCCATCTTGGCATATCCGGAAAAAACTGCATTTCTTCCGCCAAGAAACTGGTATTTACTATATCCGGAAAGTGTAGAACCGGAGTCGCAATAAATCCTCCACACAAGATTGAATATTTCTTTGTTGAATACAGCCTCAGGAGCAAATGTCCCCTGATGATTCTCGGCAAATTGGATGCCATAAGGAATATAAGCCAGCAGGCAATGAAGTGGCAAAGATGCAAACCATAAAGACTGTGGTGTACTGCTAAACCAGGACGACAATTGAAAGGCAATATCGGGATAGTTTCCAAAATATTCCCAGCTTCTGAATTCCCCGGTCTCAGGGTCCATCCCTTCCAGAACCGTATGTCCACTGTTCTTAAACCATTCTAAAGTCTTATTGTAACTGTCCCTGCAGCTGTTCTCATCTCTGTCATCCAAGGGCGTCACAAGAACTTTGACATCAAAAGAGTCGTTGGCATCAAGAAGTCTGTAAACCCCTTCTGCCGGCCACTGGGCTGCTGAATAGCTCTGAAAAATGACATTGATCTTATCGCCGCTTTTATACTTATTCTGCAATCTTCTTACTGCTGCAGCGGTAACCACGTCATAAAGCTGATCGAACAGATCACCTCCGCCTTCAAGCGATTCCCTGAGCAAAAACAGACTCATAAGATGCATCCATCTGTAGTTGTCCGGGATTTCATCTCGGCCGAAATCACCTCTGTCAATTCCATCTATAAGTTCTTCAATTCTTGCGGAATAATACGCAACAGACTCCCGGTCTAATTCCATATGATCTCCTATCCAAAGCGCTTATCGCATTCTTTCATAATCTCCAGATCCAGGTCTTTTATCTTCGCCTTCACTACCGCATTTGATTCATAGTCAGCTGTAATAATCTTATTTTTTAGCTTCGCCAGTTTCTTAAGCATTGCCCGATATTTTTGATCAGCCTCATCAAAGTATCGTCCGATCATCTCCTTTGATGCTCCGTACTTTTTTATCTGATCGTACAGACATCTGTTGATGCCAAAGGAATATACGTTGATGATCGCATATTCTGTAGCTTCCTGTGCCCCCTTATATGTACTCATCAGATGGCAGGAATTATATATAGCTTCAATCGCTCCATAGACCGAATCGAAATATGTATCCACATCCATAGTCTTGGTGGCAGAATCACTGATATCACAATAGTTGTACAGAATTTCCTTAACGTTACCTATGGATGAGGCCCTTAAAAACATGTATATAAGAATATCCATATCCTCCAGGCATCTCACGTTTTCCCGCATACGTATAACCGGATCCTGCCAGAGCTCTCTTTTGAAGATTTTTGTTACAAGATATCCTCCTCCGGCAATAAGTCTCGTTCTCTTTTCATCATTCAAATCTCCTGTCAGGTCATCTCCGGTATAGAGCCTGGCAGTATCAGTGGCCTCCCGATAATAGCCGCTGTCAACAATGTCGTAATCACCCTCTTTTGCCTTCTCATACAAAAGCTCATACATGTTAGGCGCCACATAATCATCGCTGTCCACAAGACCGACATACTCACCGGAAGCCATATCCAATGCCTGATTTCTGGCGCCTCCGGCGCCCCGGTTTTTATCACCGTTTATAATGATGACCTTATCCGGGAACTGCTTTTCGCATCTTGCCATGATTTCCCAGGTATCATCCTTGGAGGCATCATTTACAACTATTATCTCAATATCCCGCAAAGTCTGATTAACAAGACTTCCCAGGCATCTGGCCAATGTATCATGGGAATTATATGCAGGAACAACTACGCTTACTTTTTTCATTTATGATCCTCAATACAAATATCAAAGATTCTCATTGATATATCTGACAATCTCGCCGGCAACCTTATAGTATACATTCCTGCTAAAGTGATTAATACTGTCTATATAGTCTTCCTGCGAATGAACAAAGTCAGTCATATTGATCACTTTCATTCTGTCATGATCTTCTGCAAACTCCTGAATTATTGGGTTAAACTCTCTGTGATACTCTGAAAGACCATTGAACTCTTCGTTATCACCCTCAAAATCCACTTCACTTCCAAGTAGCAGAATGATAATAGGTTTTCCCTTTACATGGTCGTATATATAATCCAGATTTCTGAAAATCAGTTCCAGCGGAGTAACGCCGACAAACTCCCAATCCTTGGCAAAGTCATCGATTATTTGCTCCGTAAAAGGAAATGCATGCCCGGGCTTTTCTCCGCTTATGAATCCTGCTTTGTTTTCGGGATCTGTCACCGGCGTATTCCTGCTGGAAAAAGAAATATACAACTCTTTTCCCTTCTTCTTATACAGTCCGGCCTGACAATCCGGCAGAAGACTGTAGCATATTACGTTGTATTCTTTTTCAAAAAGCTTAGTTTTAAAATCTTCAGGAGTCATAAACGGAACGTTATCTACAACTTCCCGGATTTCTGAAGGAGGCAGATTAGCACTTTCCCAGATATGCATACTGTGATTTTGCCCCGCTGTTACAAAACCTTCATTGTTCACGAAATTAAACTCCGAGGTAATAGCAGCACCTGCCAGGTAGGGCTCGATAGAATCCATATCACAAGGGCCTTTCATCAGTATCCTGACCCTGTTTCCACTCTTATTCTCGTCTGATTGCTCAAGCTCCTTGTCTTCAGTGATCCAGTCAACGCTTACATCCTTCTTAAGCTCAACGGCCACATCGCCCTTCACCTCAAATTCAGGGCATCCCAGTCTGTTATACACAAACTGTTCGATTCCCATCCCCAAAACTCTGCAGGAGAAAAGCATATGCTCCATAGTCCGGGTGCGCGTGTTAAAGCAATAAAAACCAATTATACCGTAGTTTCCGAAACGGTCCTTAGCTTCAATATAGGCTGAGTCATTCCAGTCATTGGTAAGAAGCTTTTCAAGTGTCCTTTTATCGTCTCTGTTCTTTGTATAGTTGAGCTGATTGCTGCGCATGATCAGCTCATGTATCCTGTCTATATGCTTAAAGCAATCTTTGTTTATTACAACTCTTATGTCGCTGTCTTTTAAGAACTGCTCCGATGAATCACTCCGGCTTCTTGCTGCATTCTTTTTCTCAAGAAGCTTATACTGATCCAGTCTCTTGTGGTCCTTGTCACCTGCGACAGTTCTTGCGTAATAGGTAGTAAGATATGGGATGATGTCCGGTGTCGCAGTCATCAGAGACCTGGCATAAAACTTCGCTTCTTCCAGATTTCTCGGATTATCATCAATAAAAAGAACATTCTCCGGCCGCAGTCCCATAGCACTGATCTTTTCTGCTATCTGATGACCCTTATCCTGCCAGTTGATGTTATTGAACACGAAAAGATCTGCAATTCCCGCTCTTTCAAGTTCTTCTATGACGGGCTCTTCATCGTTCTTGGATGAAATGCTGTTAACTACTCCGTGATCTGTGATACTCCTGACAAGGTCTGCATTGGAAATAGGAAGTATCACTTCTCCTTCACTCAGGATGCCCTGCCAGAAGGTTTCATCCATATCCCAAATGACCATCTTGATCTTTTCATAATCAAAAAACTCATACTCTGAGTTTTTGACTATGATTGTAGCATCAGGCATAAGCAGGCCTGACAGGATTCCCTGCTCAGATTCTTCCATCGCTCCAAGCACTTCTTTATCTATGATAAACACATTGAATGATGGTCCATCCACGAATTCAATAAGCTCATCTGTGCCGCCAAAGATATTCTCGGTTCTTCTTGCAATCTCATAAAGTTTGTAGTTTTTCTCAATGCCATAGGTATCGGCATTATGAAAAATACTTCTTATGGCTTTCAGGTCAGATCCCAAGCCACACCCATACTCAAGCACACTGAATATTGACTCCTTGTCAAAAGGAATCTGAGATATTACTGTGCCGCTTGCATAGGCATATTCGAGAATATCGAAACCATATTTTTTGATAAACAGTTCGTGATGATCATTCAGGAGTTTTTGGTAATCAGTCTTTATGAAGCTCTGGCTTCCGGCATGGTAAACAAAGCTGTTCCTTACAACTTTCAGCCTGTAGCCTCGCTTAAGAATTTCCATAGACAGTGCATCATCTTCAAAATAACCGGGAGCAAAGTCTTCATCAAAGCCTCCGACTTCATCCCATACATCTCTTCTGACAAGCATAGAAAAGCCCGAAAGACGCACTCTTTCCAGGGTAGCATCTTCCATAGGTACATTTACGCTTTCTCCGAATCTGATATATTCTTCTACGGTTTCAAATTCAACATCCAACTGCTGCTTGTTGCCCGCATAGTTGGACACACTGCCAACAGCACCGATATCATCAGCAGAATAAAGGGCCCGTTTAAGATTATAAAGAGCATCAAACACAAGACGAGTATCATTATTTAAAAGAAGCACATCGGCTTTTTCAAAGTCTGTCCCCTTGCTTGCCTTAACTCCCTGATTGCAGGCAGGTCCAAATCCCGCATTTTCAAAATTCTTAACAAAGATAATATCTTCCTGCTGCTGTAGCCATTTATCCACACCATCGGTAGAAGCATTATCAACAACAACAATCTGATAAGTGCCCGGTGTCAGTACATTCCTTATGCTCTCAATATTACTCTGCATAAGATTTATAGCGTTATACGACACTATTACTATCAGAGTTTTATTATTGTTTACTGAGCCGCCACCAAATGCGCCAACTGTATAATTCGATACCTTTTCCTGCTCAGGATCATCATCCCAGATTTCCTTGTAACCTTCCGTATACTCCATCTGAGCAAGCTGAAGCATTTTCTTTGCAGAGAGCTTCTTCTGATATTCCGGATTATCAAACAGGCCCTTGTGATCCTCTCTTACACTCTGCCCTTTCTCAAAGGAAATAGCATCAAAATCATGCCCCAGCCATTCGAAGTCTCGGGCACAGATAGTATTCACATCAAAGAATTCTGCTCCAAGTCTGAAAGAATGCCACTCCCTTAACCTGTATACCGCAGGGCACCTTAAGGCAACGTAAGTACCATAAGTCTCAAACTCACTAAAAGAAGAATCATATATCTTATCCGGTTCTATTGCATTGATTATCTTTTCCCAGAATCTGGTACCCGGTATAGCATCATTACTCTCGATTTCACGGATCAACGATTTCATGATCTCTGTTTTAAAGAGCATGTGCTCTGAGATGAACGAACCCTGTATGACCTTCTTGAAGCCGGGCAGTATTTTGCCCATCGTGTCAAAATACTCAGGATGATACTCATGCTTAAGATCAAGATAAGGCTGATTGGTTCCGGGAGAAAACATATTTATATGGCGACAGGGGATAGTGTCCCCATCCCATACCATGTAGTACTCATCTTCACAGGTTAAAGCATACTGCATCTTCAGAAACTGCTGATAGTACCATCCTGTAGCCCTTCTTGGAAGCTCCTGTCCGCACAGGATACTTTCAAGTCTTTGTTTCATGCACTGATGAACATCATCAAACAGAATGATGTCATCTTCATTTTTGCAGGAAACTTTATCTGCAATAAGATTACTCTTCGCAACTATTCCCTCGATTTCGGGTCTTCCAACAAATATCAGTTTTCCATAGTCAAAGCTTTCAAGTAATCTAGGGTAAAGATCTATCAGCCTCTCACAATCAATCGGAGTTAATACTATAAGCAAATCAAATCTTTTATCAGTCTGCATTTTCGCCTCCTGTCATGATTTTCTTAAGTCGTTCCTCTGCGGGCTCATAGTCTCCACACATTCTATAAAATCTTACTGCTTCGGAATAGTTTTTAAACTGTTCATTGATCAGACCTATATAGTACAAAGGAAGATACGTGTTTGTTCCTTCCTTGGCAGGATTATCCATATTTGTTGCGGTGACAAACTCCTGCATAGCATTCATAAAATCGTAATTGAGGTAATATACCACTCCCATAAGAAAATGCAGATCCGGAGTATACCCAAATGCTTCAACGTACTTTTTTACTTCCAATGCTTCTCTATGTTTGCCCATATGCAAAAGGCAGTCCGCATATCCCATAACAGACAACCTGTGGAACTCTATTCCCGGGGTCAGAGTAACTGAATCCAGCACTTCCTTGAATTGTGTCACAGCCTCTTCATAATTCTCATGGTTATAAAGTTCCTGCGCCAATTGGAAATGAATATATTTATTATCAGGATTGTTCTGCAGCTCCTCTTTGAGCATTTTTATATTTCGTTTGAACTTGGTTTCACTTATTTCTCCATCGGCTATATATCCTGTATGAATTACCTCCACCGGAGCATGATAACCGATTTTTGTTCCTTTCTCTGCGATAAGAGGTTTCAGCTGCTCGTGAATCTTCCCTTCATAGTGAAATATTCTCCTATCAAATATCCTGGCAATCCAGTCGTAGTAGGCGCCTTTTTCCGAGTCAGCCACCATATAATTAGTAAATCTGATGAGCCCCAGAGAATCAGGATTTTCTTTCATTATCCA
Source organism: Butyrivibrio sp. (assembly GCA_015056575.1). GTDB lineage: Bacteria > Bacillota > Clostridia > Lachnospirales > Lachnospiraceae > Butyrivibrio. Next base: position 167,545 of record SVGA01000006.1, on the reverse strand, counting down.
CACCAGAGCTTCAATATCCAAGCGTTTTATAAACTCATCGCAGTCAAGCGAAATTATATGGTCATTTTTAGCAAGCTTTACCGCATAGTTCCTTGCATCGGAAAAGTCATTCTTCCATTCATACCTGAATACTTTTATTCCTCGTTCCTCAGCAATTTCAATGCTCCTGTCACTTGATCCGGTATCCACGATCACAATTTCTACGTCATAGCATTGTAATGCATCCAGATATTTAGGAAGATTCTTTTCTTCATTCTTCATGATCGTGCAAACGGAAATTTGTGACATCATACCTCCGGAAAGAAACAGTTCACACATTATATATACAATAATATTTTATCATAATATCGTTACTTCATACAGAAAAAGAGCCCCGGAAACCCGGGGCCCTTTTGGTAGTCGCAATGACTTCGCAAGACATTGTATCACTGGAAAACCTATTAGCCGAGAAGAGACAGAACACCCTGATTTGTCTGGTTTGCCTGTGCCAGCATAGACTGACCAGCCTGAGCAAGGATGTTGTTGTTTGAATACTTAACCATCTCTTTGGCCATATCTGTATCACGAACTGCAGACTCAGCAGCCTGTGTGTTCTCAGCAACGTTATCAAGATTCTTGATAGTGTGCTCAAGTCTGTTCTGGATAGCACCGAGATCAGATCTCTGTGTTGATACAGAAATAATAGCAGCTTTAACCTTTGTGATTGTTTCCTGAGCCTTAGAGTTTGTTGATACATCAGGTGTAGCAGCAAGACCAATCTTTGTAGCAGTCATCTGCTTGATTGAAATTGCGATGGTATCATCATCTGATGTCTCTGTACCAACCTGAAGCTTCTTGGATGTGAAACTACCATTCAGAAGTTTCTGGTTGTTGAACTCTGTAGCATTAGCTGTACGATCGATCTCAGAAGTAAGGGCCTGAAGCTCTGACTTGATGTAGTTACGATCGTCAGTTGTAAGAGTATCGTTTGCAGCCTTTGTTGCCAGCTCGTTCATTCTCTGAAGCATATCATGAACTTCGTTCAGAGCGCCTTCAGCTGTCTGTACTGCAGAAATACCATCCTGAGCGTTAGCAGAAGCCTGTGTAAGACCTCTTACCTGACGTCTCATCTTCTCGGAAATTGCAAGACCTGCTGCATCATCTGCTGCTCTGTTGATCTTGTAACCGGATGATAACTTCTCACTTGACTTAGCCTGAATACCGGTTGTGATACCAAGCTGTCTGTTTGCGTTCATTGCTGTGACGTTGTGTTGTACTACCATAATTTTATTCCTCCTTGAATGTGTACGGTGGCATCCTTGCCACTCGTTTGCTCGTTTTGAAATGGTCCTATGTGCTGGCCATAATACCATTCCTGTTTTGTTTTACACCTTTATTATCGTCTATAAATATAAAAACTTAATACATAAAATTATTAACAAATTATAAACTTTTGAAATAGGGCAAAATATGAGCTCCGGGTTTCCGGAGCTCATACAATTATTTATGTAATCTGTTCTTTTTTTATTACTGAAGAAGTGACAGAACACCCTGATTTGTCTGGTTAGCCTGTGCAAGCATTGACTGGCCGGCCTGAGCAAGGATGTTGTTATTGGAGTACTTAACCATCTCTTTAGCCATATCTGTATCACGGATAAGTGATTCAGCTGCCTGTGTATTCTCTGTTACGTTATCCAGATTCTTGATAGTGTGCTCAAGTCTGTTCTGGACAGCACCGAGATCAGATCTCTGTGTTGATACGGAAATGATAGCAGCTTTAACCTTTGTGAGTGTATTCTGTGCAGCAGAGTTAGAAGAAACATCGATGCTGTCGGCAGCATCAAGTCCGATGCCGGTTGCACTCATGGCTTTAATTGAGATTGAGATAACATCATCGTCAGTAGTCTCAGTACCAACCTGAAGCTTCTTGGATGTGAAGGTACCATCCAAAAGTTTCTGGTTGTTGAACTCTGTTGATGCAGAAGTACGATCAATCTCTGATGTAAGAGCCTTAAGCTCTGACTTGATGTAATTACGATCATCTGTTGTAAGAGTATCATTAGCAGCCTTTGTTGCCAGCTCATTCATTCTCTGAAGCATATCATGTACTTCGTTGAGGGCACCCTCTGCTGTCTGTACAGCTGAGATACCGTCCTGAGCGTTTGCGGAAGCCTGTGTAAGACCTCTTACCTGACGTCTCATTTTCTCGGAAATAGCAAGGCCCGCTGCATCATCTGCTGCTCTGTTGATCTTGTAACCAGAAGACAGTTTCTCACTGGACTTAGCCTGAACATTAGTTGTGATACCGAGCTGTCTGTTTGCATTCATAGCTGTGACGTTGTGTTGTACTACCATAATAAATCCTCCATGAACGGGCTCCGCTTCCCTGCTGCCTTCCGTTTGACTTTTATTGTGCAGCTACTGCGGAGTCCCTTCCTTGGCTGCTTATTATTTGTTTTACACTAATAATATCGGCAGTCTTTCGGTAAGATTAACCCCTATTGAAATAAATTTTTCATTTTTTTTGAAACAATTGCAATTTTTATGCAAATTTGTATTTCCTCTATAAAGTTTTTCCAAATAGCATCCGATATACAAAATCACGCAAAAGACGACCCACAAAAAAAGACTTCCTGCTCTAATTCGCGGAAGTCTCTTTTTATTCAATCACTGCTTGTTGTCCATGAACTGAGGTGGTACATCTCTGTAATTATTCATGGTCACATAATAATTATATGCAGCTGCGGAAGATTGCTTGCCTGCCACCATCTTGCTTCTGGAAATGTCGAAATACGTTTCAACAAGCTTCTTGTTTCTGCGCTCCATAGCCTCTATAGAAGCGCTCTTGGCGGTAATCTCTTTAATCAGATCCTGCATTCTTCGAATCTGGTCAGCATAAAGTGACTTGTTCTCACCAAGCTCCTTTTTCACTTCATCAAACAGTGTCTGAAATCCATCGTCCAGAGCTATGAGCTTATCTATCAGCTCTCCTTTTCGATCCACTGTCTCATCAAATACTTCTAATTCCAGCTCTTCCGGATTACGAAGAACCTCTCTCTGTCGTTCGTTTTCCTCTTCAATCTGAGTCATTACTTCAATTTTTTTTCTCAGACTTTCCTCTAACATATCCAGGCTTGCAGAAAACATCTATTTCTCCTTATGCATCCTTTACTGCAATGTTATTGGCCTTCATTACTTCGACCCAGTTATCTCTTATTGCATGTAAATGCTCGTTCATCTCAATTATTATGTCCCTGTCTTTGGAAATATTCGCTTCCACGAGCCTCATAGCTATATAGGAATACATATTTTCAAAGTCTTTGGCCACAGGATATCTCATGTCAAGAGTGTTTCTCAGATAGTCTATTATTCTTTCCACTTTGACAATATTTGTGTGAGCCTTTTGTACATCATTCTTTTCTATAGCATAATCTGCAATATTCAAAAACTTTATCGCGCCATCATAAAGCATAAGTGTAAGCTCCGGACCCGAAGCCCCCATCACTTTATTATTCTTGTATTGTGCATAAGCCTTCTGCTGTAATGTATATGCCGGCATAAATCCTCCTTAAGCATCACTGCTTTTTATCATCCCCCAAAGAATGAAGAGAACGAACTGCTGTTGCTGTTTATCTTGGAAAGTGTAGATTCCATTGTGCTGAATTTCTTATAGTACTTGTCCTGTGCTGCCTCCAGCGCTTTCTGTGCATTGGAGATCTTCGTATTATATGAACTGTACTGTGAAGCCATCAGCTTATCTTCATAAATCGTATAAGCTGAACTGAATTCCGTACCTTTCATAAGATTTGTCAAAGAAGAATACATTTCCTTGGACAACTGGGTAAAGAAATTCGTAACTGCACCGGGATCTGAAGAAATAAAAGCTTTTAACAGATCCGTATTACCACTTGTCGATGAATCATCCGGATCGCCATCAATATGAAGCATATCCCTTTCGTTCTGAGTGGTAGAAAAGTAACTTCCGGTAGAAATACCAAAACTTGCCAATGACATTGTTTTATTCGATCCGTCAGCCATAGTAACTTCAAAGCCTTTTAATACTATACTCTTCAAAGAATCTCTAACTGATCCGATGGTCTCATCTTTACTAAGGAGTCCATCTTTGATCTTTTTCTCCCACTCCTCAACCTCATCATCACTCATGGCATCCTTCTGGTCATCAGTGAGCATGCTATACTTTTTAGCAGCGTCAGCATTATAAAGAGTAGAAAGCTCCTTCATCAGTTCGCTGTATTCTTTTACAAGCTTCTTGATGTTATCATAGATACCACTTGTATCCTGCTTGGTGGTAAGTGTGATACCGGAAGCTATTTCATTGGCTGTTATAGTAAGTCCATTAATGTTAAAAGTGTTGCTCTCTGATTCATATTCTACACCATTGAGCTTAATCTTTGCGCTGGAACCGGCAATATAATTTGAACCATCATCGTTCCTGGTAAAGCCAAGAGCAGTCATTGCATCTGATTCAACCATATCAAATGATGCCGCAGCTCCTGCAGTCTTTGATGATACAAAGAATCTTCCGTTGTTCTCATCAAAATTGAAGTTAAGACTTGTTTCTGTCTTGGAAGATTTTGCGTTTTTCAGTTTAGATAGAACATCACTTATGCTATCTGTTGCCGCAACATCTACTTCAATCAAATCTTCGCTGTCACCACCAATTGAAAACTTAAGAGTTCCTCCGCTTTCAAGTCCGAGGTCAGCCATTGTATTCGAAGCTTTCGCCTTTTCCGTTCCTGCTTTAACCTGCTGGCCGGTAAGATACGCAGATTTGGCAAGGCTGGTAATATCAAGGGTCTGTGTTGAATCCATTGCAGAATCACCGGTAATAACAGAAACAGCATTTGCATTGGACGCACTTGTGGTTTTCTTAGTGTACGCAGTTGAAAACCTCATACTACTAAGAGCGCCATTGTAGAAAGATACAACTTTCTTATTTACCTCTTTCCATTTATCCTGTTTCCAGGTAAGCTTCTTCTGATCATTCTTGGCTGTATCAAGTCTGTCCTTTTGCCTCTGTGTCAACGCAGTGATAATGCTCTCAGTATCCAGTCCTGAATTCATTCCCGTAATTCGTATTGGCATATTGTTCTCCTTTCTCAATCCGTGAGTGTGATACATGGAAATCCGTTTCCATTTGCTGCGCAATGGAGCAATTGCGAATAAAAGTTGCTTCTCAAGGCGCAATTGCCGCCTGAATCACTTTTGTACGTCACTCGCAGCGCAGTGCAAGTGACCTGTAATTTACCGTTTCTCGTCAACCATTATGCCTGCAATCTCCCACACTTTGGCTATCATATCCAAAGTCTCATCCGGAGGGAATTCCTTAATAACCTTCTTGGTCTCCTTATCAACCATCTTTATGGTCACGCGATTGGTTTTCTCATGGATACCAAAGACAGCCTCCGCATTGGACTTGGCATTTTTTGCCATTTCCGAGATTGCCTTCTTGATTTTGGCATTATCTGCCTGAATCTGTTCCTCCGTAGCCTCCCGATCGGTCTGGGTCTGCGCAAAATTCTGAGCACCACTCTGACTATCACCTGAGCTTGCGGAGTTGTCTGCCGCTTCAACCTTGAGCTCAATACCCTGAGCAACTGCTTCCTGATTTGCAATTTCAGACTGGGACTGATTCTGATCTGCTACCTGCGTCTTAGCCTGTGGCATAGACTGCTGAATAAGCGGACTAAAACCATTAATTGCATCAATTCCCATAATCCTATACCTCCATGTCATAACACGGCAGAATCTACAAGTGCATATATTTCTGCGCGCAGTATGAGCGCAGTTTATACACGATTTCTTATCTTCTATATCGGATTTGAAGGATATTTCTTTATGCTTTTTCTCTATGATTTGTAAAGTTTAATAAAAATTTTAGAATTTCAGAGCCAGAATATCAGGAAGAAGCTTCGTATATGCAAAATTCTCTAAAACTTTTTTCTGTCCGTTTATTGCAATCTGCTTCCGCTCGTCTTCATGTTCCAGATAATATGCCGTCTTGGCAATCATCTCTTCAGGAGTATGAGCAATAGCCAGATCCACACCATCCTGAAAGTATTCCTCTAATTCAGGAGATGTGGTGGCAACAAGGAATCCGCCTGCTGCCAATACATCCATTACTCTAAGGGATACCCCGGAGGTGATACATCTAAGAGATATATGTAGATTCACCTTGCTGCGGTGAAATACCACCGGCATTTTATTTGTATAGTCCGCCATACCCAGATTGCACACATTAGGTATCGGCTTGGCATCAGGGTTTGTGTAGATTACTGTATCAAAGAGTTGGCCCATCTGCGTAAGGATATTTCTGCGTTCGTTAACCGTGACCTTTTTGCGCAATATATTTCTTATAACATCATCATAATTAATCTCGTATTTGCCCGTTTGTTCAAACTTGATATACTTCCTCAGTCTCTTTATATGGTCATCGGTGATAGCCTTCTCATCGGTAAAGAGGTCGTGGCCAAATATCCTCTCCTGAGCCAGGATCACAACATCGATATACTGTTTCAGCTCCGGTGGCAGGTATTTTACCTGGTCATAGAAATTGAATTCATTATCATAAAGGCTTCCCAGGAAGCACACATCGTGCTGATAAGAAACCCGTCCTCCGGTCTCGTCATCAAGTTTTTGGCACAATGCGGATAGTCTCTGATCATTTACTCCAAGCGGAGAATAGCTGACCGTAGTTATTCCTCTACTCCTCAATAATTTATACAATTCTCTGTCAAAGACATAAACGTGATTAACCGGATTATTTATGGTATGTGAATACAATGTGAGGTGAGGGCAGTCAAAGACCCAGGACACGTAGGGCATATCATACTTTTGGCACACCTCAGAAATATTTGGATAATAATCAAAGGTATATACCAGGTCGAAATATCTTTTCCCTGATTCGTCCTTCCTGTCAAACCTGGCTTTGAACTTAGCCTCTATCTCAGGCGTCAGTTCACAACTGGAAAGATCCATTTTTATGATCTCAACCTCGTGCCCCAGTCTTCTCATGGCATCCTGGCAATCCTCGTCGTTAAACTCGTCCCAGTCATAGTAGAGTATCCTCATAGCTGTCTCCTAACATCCAAATCAACTGAGTATCATGTATCAGCATAAAGATAAAAAAGCGCCCCGCACATATCGTGCAGAGCGCTTGATCATTCCTTCCAGATCGACATCAAAGCATTTTCTTCAATGCCTCAAGTCCTGCCACATCTGTAGCTTCCTTATTCTCATTCTGGATCTGGATATAAACTTCTTTTCTGTAGATGGGAATATCCTTCGGAGCTGAGATGCCGAGCTTGATCTGATCTCCCCTGATGTCCAGAACGGTGATCTCTATGTTGTTGTTGATAACGATCGCCTCGTTCTTTTTTCTTGATAATGCTAACATAATCAGCCCTCCTTAGCTTCCTTATTTTTTTGCAGTATCTCGTAGATGGGGAACTTAACAGGATAGTCGTCGTTCTCAACAATGCACTGAGCAGCCTTCATATCTTTTACATTGATGATGAAAGGCCCCATCAGGTTTACTGTCATCTTCTGGAGGTCATGGGGAACTGTAACTGTTACAAGAACCAGGATCTCCTCATCGGTTAGTTCGCCAATATCCTCAATCTTAGCCTTGTCAATGTCCGGGTTATAGCCAGGGCAGACAATAAGCGGGTCCATTACAGGCATTGCGAAGTCAGGTTCATCAATGGACTGAAGCCATTTGATGGTATTAACATCGTCATCGTTATCAAAAAGAAGTGTGAATCTCTTAAGATCCGGAAATCCGATAATTCCATGAGGGAAATCGATTATCTTGCTATCGTCAACGTTTACTTCACCAAATATTCTTGTAATAAGCTTCATTTTGTAACCTCCATTGCTGTGGATTTATGCTACGTATTAATTATATCGCAATATCGTTAAATTGAATACACAATTTATATTTTTTAAAATCAAGCTGCCGGTGACTTGGCTCACTTTTTAGATGTAGTTCATCAGCGAAGTCTGACTGATCTTGCCAGTTGCCATAAGGCTGGCCTCATAGGTAACCTGAGCTGTGGTGAGCTGTGTTGCAGCCTCCGCAAGATCGATATCTTCGTTGTCGGATTGCAGGGTCTTGAAGGTTGTGGTCTGATCCATGAGGCGGGAGTTGATAAGATCCAGTCTCTTGGATCTTGTACCGTTGTCTGTAACCGCAATATTGGCCACATCCAGTGACTTCTGCATTGAAGTGATCTTGTGCTCAAATTCCTGCTGGAGCTCTTCCCTGAGGTAATCGTATGACTTTTGTGCTGAGGCAAGTTCCTGGCCGACTTTGAGTTTTTGGTCTTCTCCAACAGCTGATTCCTGTTTGGCCTTCAGGGTCTTCATGATTGTGGCCAGCTGCTGCAGTTCCCCAAGCATCCTTGAAAGGTCATCCACATCTCTTTTCACATTGGTGGTGAAAACCGCGTCTGCCGTTGTGTTTACCACTACCGACTGTGCGAAGCCCACATCGTAGGCTATATCGTGGCTGGCTGTTCCCTTGTTGTACAGGATCTCTTTTCCGTTCTCATCGATATAATTTGTTGAGAACAGGTTCTCGGGTCTGATATCGCCCTTTATCCACTCCTTCTTGTCGTAGACCACGTCGATGCTGTTGGCATTGATGATGTCGGGAAGGGTGGAGAGCTTGTTTCTGAGATTCTCGTTTAGGAGCACCTCGCCGGTTGCTGCATTGAGGTAAGCCAGCATTCCGTTAGGATTGTTGTAAAGATCTGCGTATGCATCGTCAATCTGCTGCTCTGTGCTGGTGGTATAGAGGATATGCTCCTCATCCATCACCAGGGTGGTCTCTATATAAGAAGAATGAACGCTTCCGTTTCCTGTAAGCTGAACAACCTGATTGCTGTATGTGCCGTCGCCGTTGTCTGTGGCTATGTTGTTCTTAACCGTAAATGTGCCGTCAGAATTAACTGTGGCAAAATATCCCTCGCGGCTAAGGCTCATGGAATAGCTCTGTCCGATGGCGGGAAGAAGCGGTACCTCAAGAGGCGGGATCTGTCCGTCCTCAGTGGTGTAGGTAACAGTTGAAACCTGCCTGTTCACGATCTCTGTGTTTGCCGACTGGATAACTGAAGGGCTCTTGGTTCTCTTGTTATCATCGAAAAGACCTTCCGATGTGAGGTAGAATTCGTAGGTTTTTCCGTTTACGGCGTCGATTCCGGTGATATTGTAGGTGCCGTCGCCGTTTTTAAGCGCCTTGTAGGTAATACCCTCGCTGGTAACCTGGAAGTCCGTGGCCGGCGTGTTGATGGGCAGTGCCACATATCTCGTAACGCCCTCCTCATCCTTGAAGGTGAGGTCGATGGTGGGCTTTGTGGTGGAAACACTGCTGGTGGCGGGCTGCTTCATGTCCTGTCTGAACTTGAGCTCAACCTCGCTTCCCTCGCCGTATCTATAATTCAGGTTATCATAGGAAAGTCTGATTCTTCCCACGGTGGTCTCAATAATCTGGCTCTCCAGCGTAGCTGAAGTATCGTCGTTTAAAATATTGGAAGAATCCAGAAGGTGCTTACCGATGATCCTGCTGGAGGTACTGACAGCCCCTGCTCTGAACTCGTCGTTGATATCCCTGTAATCAGCGGTTGTGGCCCTGTCAAAGGTCAGCGCCGTGTCTGTTCTGTATCCGGTAAAGATATATCGGCCCGCATAATCCACATTTCCTGTGGCGTAGTATTCATCCGAAAGAGCCTCCATCTGAGCAATGATGGTGGAAAGATCATCCAGCGTCAGATCCTTGTTGGCTCCCTTGGTCGCCTGCTTAACGCTGTCAGTAAGAACTGCGGTCACAGTCGAAAGTGCATCCGCAGTAACTTCCAGCCAACTCTGAGCATCCTTGGCATTTTTCTCATAGTACTGTGAAAGCTGCGTAACGTTGCTTCGAAGCCTCAGAGCTCTTATGGCAATAACAGGATCATCGGAGGGCCTGGTTATCTTTTTTCCTGTGGCCATCATGGTGTTGAGCTGGTCCTCCGAAACCTTGTTGTTGTTTATGTTGTACAGTGAATTATTCTGCATGATCTTGTTGGTGATGCGCATAATATCCCTCCTGGAAAAGGACAGTCCATTGTCCCAAAACAAGCGCATCCGTGCAGATTATTAGATTTACACATATAATATCGGCAGTTTATACTCCGGTCTGAAGAATCAGTCTGTCGTAAATTTCCGTAAGTGTCTGGATCATCTTGGAAGAAAGTGTATATGCGTTCTGGTATTTAACCAGGTTCGAAGCTTCCTCATCCTCATCAACGCCGGCATCCGACAGTCTCTGATTCTTGATGGTCTTTTCAAGTGACGAGTACGTATCCTCAAGCGTGTTGGAATTGCTCTTGTTAAGCGCCACATCCGCAAGAACCTTAGTCAGGAACTCGCCGGAGGAAGCTCCTCTGAAAATCTTCTGTGTATCCAGCATTTCCTTGAGGCTCTTTAAGTTTCCAAACTCCGATTCGCCCTCGGTGAGGTCGGCCTTTGTTGCCAGCCTGTTGGAATTATCAAGAACAACGGAATTAACCGTGAAGTTTCCGCCCTTGATGAAGTAATATCCCTTGTACTCCGAGAGGGAAGTCAGCTGCTCGTAGCTGTACTCTGCTGCCGAGTTTGTATCCATTGCTCCGGTCAAAAGATTCACGCCCTGGAGGGAGTCTGAGGTGTAGCCGGTCACCATGATCTTGTTGACTTCCTCAGAGAAGTGTCTGATCCACTCGTTCATCTGCTCCATATAATAGGGAATTCCCTGGTAGCTGTTGGCATAGCCGATGGACACGTTGGTTCCCGGATCGGGAATACTGGATATGTTCTCCGGATTCAACCTGAATTCGTAGGTTGAATCTCCGTTGTAACCCCAGCTGTCGTATTTGTAATACTTGGCGCCGATCTTGATAGAGCCCTCAGGAGGAAGAGTACACTTTGCCATATCCTTAAGATAGGAGTCCGTGACGTTAACAGTCACCACCACGGTGCCGTCTGTCTTCTGCTCAACACCGCCTGCGGGGCATTTGCCGTGGAAGTACTGGCTGTTGTTTCCGTCCCTCATGGCCAAAAGACCCTGCAGCTCTCCTCCTATGAGTTTTGAATCAAGTGAGAAATTGGCAAGCTCGGATACCTTGTCTCCGTCCTTGTAGTTACTGCCTGCCCACTTTATATCGAAAAGTCCGTTGATATCGTTCTGATTGGTAGGGGCTCCCTCTGCTCTTGAAACGCAGATCATCTGCTTGAACTCGTAGGTATCAACCAGCTCGTATCCGCCTGCAACCCACACCTGGAACCTTGTGGCGCCTGTGTCTCTGTCGGGCTGGTTCTCATCGATTATAGGAGATTCCTTGGTCTCTACCGAAACGATCTTAGACAGGTCGTCCACCAGCATATCTCTTTTGTCCCTGAGTTCGTTGGCGGTAGTGCCTGTCATCTCGATTATATTGATCTGTTTATTTATTGAAGCGATCTCTCTTGCCATTGAGGTCACTCTGTCTGCACAGAGCTTAACCTCAGAGTTGATGTCGGCCTGAAGGCCCTGAACGCTGTTGTATACGTTATTGAAATATTCTGTGACACTCTTGAGGCTGGACATGAATGCTGATTTGCTCTCGGTTGTGCCTGCAGCGGTCATAACCGACTGCATTGTAGCCTGCATCTTATTGAAAAGAGATGAGAATCCGGTAGTTCCGTCGTCCTCAAGATAGTCCTCTATAAGTCCGTTGTAGTAGTTCTTCTGAGTTGCCTGCCCGAGAAGCGTCTCATTGTTCCTGAACTTCACATCGTAGAAGCTGTCCCTCACTCTCTCGATGGCAAGAGTATCAACGCCCGCGCCGGCGCAGCCGTAGGTGGCAAAAACCCTGAGGGCGTCTGTCGCTTCCTGCTTCACCTGCTGCCTGCTGTAGCCATCGGTGTTGGCATTGGATATGTTGTTTGCCGTGGTATTGAGAGCCGCATTTGCTGCTCTAAGTCCCGATGCTGCAATATTCAGTCCAAAGAATTGTGATACCATATCTTCTCTCCTTATGCCCTTTCGGATGTATTATGATCCCAGGGTGGATACAAGGTGTTCAAGCATTTCGCTTACTACATTTATATATCGGCTGGATGCGTTGTAAGCATTCTGGAACATGATCATAAATTCAAGTTCTTCATCGCTGGAAACGCCCACGATCTGTTCTCTTGCAGATTCCACGGAGGAAACCGTCTGATCCTGCGCATCCTTGATGCTCTTATAAACATCTCCCGAATTGGCCACCTGTGAAACCAGGCTGTTATAGTAGGTAATGAAGCTGTTCTTGGTGGTCACGTTGGGATTGAGCACATAATTCTCTTTTGTAAAAGCCTCTTTTATCTTTGTGGTGGTGGCGTTGTCTTCGTTTCCGTCTATTGTCCTGAAGGTGAAAAGAGTCGGCTCCTGAACCATCAGCGGATTCACCTGGGAATTCTTGATGGTGAAGCCTGTAGGGATCTCGCCTGCCGGATACTTGACATTGCCAAGCTCATCCTTTCCTATGTTGTAGATAAGCCTGTCCGTAGGGTTTGCACAGACGAAAAGAGTAAAATCCGAAGCCGCTCCCTTTGAAGGATCCAGTATTGCGGGATTACTCTCCGCCGTTTCCATGATCTCGTTGATGGCCGTCATCATGTTGTGGACCATGGTGTCGAACTCAGCCTGAACGTTCATTATTACCGACTGGGAGATATTGTCGCTGTAGTGCTGCGGATCTTCTGAAATATCATGGTAGGTGGCCTGGTGATCGCCTCTGGCAAGAAGTACCGATTTGAGCTTGCCGATGTCGGTATTGGTAACTGTGGAAACGGGCTGGGACAGGTCAAATACATGTGCTCCTTTTATGGAAACAACTTCTTTGCGTCCGTCTGGCTTGATCTCTGTCTTTGCCGCATATTCCCAGTAGGGTGTTGCATATCCTGCAGCTGTTCCGCCGTCATCCTCCGAAAGGGTTGTATCTATTCCAATATGGTTAACATGATCGGAAGTTATAAAGGATGATCCCTCGAAAAGAACCAGTACATTTCCGAAAATGTCTTCCTGATAATCTATCTTTCCGTATTCTGCCAGTTTATCGAGAAGAAGATTTCTCTCATCTCTAAGGTCATTGGCCTTCTCCTGCTTTCCCGACTCGATATCAACGATATCAAGGTTGAGCTGCTGTATCCTGTCGCCGTACTTGTTGATGTTATCCACCATCTCTTTTACTGTGGAATCCAGATTCTTCTGGTAATCAACCATGCCGTCGTAAACGCTCTTGGCTCTTGTGAGGAACTCGTTCGCTCTTGTTACAAAAGAGCTCTGTGTAACGGCTGAGCACGGATCTTTTGCCAGCTCCTGAACGGAAACCCAGAGGTTGTTCATGGACTGGGCGAATTCCGATCCGTTCATCTCCTGCAGCTGATCCTCGATCTCCTCAATGGCCTTCAGGGAAACATCATAAAAGGCACCTCTTCCGGTCTCTGTCCTATAGGAAAGATCCAGGAAGGTGCTTCTTACCTGCTTACAATTATTGTAGTTAACACCGGTTCCTATCTGCTTTAAAGCAATGGTGTTATATTTTCTTTCTATGGTCTGGTACGCCCTGGTTCCCTGGGAAACCTGCTGCCTCGTGTAGCCTGTGGTATCAAGGTTCGCCATGTTGTGGGCGGTGGTATTCAGAGCGTTCTGGGAAACAGTAAGTCCTGAAGCTCCCACATATAAGTTGGCCATGAGTGCCATGTTGATGGTCCTCCTAATATATATGTGCGTGATAGGGATTGAGTCGCTGCGCTCCCGCAATCCTACGTACATTCGGAATTCGCACTGCATGCTACTTCCTCATGTACGTTATCTCGCTTCACGAATCAAACATTTTTGCACAAGTGCAAATGTTTGTTCGCTCGCTCAATTTATCGCGCAAAAAAGACACTACCGCGATTTTACGGTATTCACCCGGGTGGATTATCTACATGCATCCGTACCACTTTGGAAGTGGTACGTTACTGCTTTGCATCAAACCCGCCCGATGTGTAACCTAAACATTCGCCTGTAGTGCCTGCAGCTCTTGAGTAATTTGCCGTCTGTGGAGCCATTTTAGCCGCCTGGATGATGTTCATTTCGAACTGAACCATTTCTAAAGAACTTTCCAGTAACTGCTGGTTCTGTCCGTTTACACGTCTGACATTTTCCGCAACGCCAACGAGCCTATCGCGTTGGAATGCCAGTTTCTTCTGATCCACAGGTCTTTTGTCCAATATCTGGATCAGCTCGGTCAGTTTTAATGAATTAACATCCTTGTTAAGTACATTTGCAATATCCTTCATGGCTGTCTCGCGCTGTTTCTCCAGCCCCTGGATACTGCCGATTATGCACTGCTCCTCATCCGTGATTCCTGCAAGTGCCTCAAGATCACCTTTAATGATTATGGTTGTCTTGCGGCTCGATAATCCCAGTAATTTCTCATATAATGTGCATTCCCGGTCAAGTACTTCAACCAGATTCTCGACTAAACTAGCCACTGAGATCATCCTCCTGTATTAAATTGATGTAGTGCTTTAGAAAAGCTCGTCGTACTTTGCCAGTAACTTATCAGCAAAAGCCTCTCCACTCACATCATAAGTACCATTTTTAATAGCAGCTTTTAACGATGCAACCTTATCTTCCCTGATGTCGGGTGCATTATTCACAGCCTGTTTGGCAACCTGGATATCTTTTCCGATCGAAGAGAATGATACTGTATCACGTACATCACCGGTCTTCTTAGCTGCCTGTGGTTTGCTTACTTTGCTGTTTGAGTAAATCTGCTGAACCTGACTGTATGCTTCTATTCGCATATCTTTTCCTCCTTCCCTGGAAGATTTTTGTTATCTACTACATTTATCGGTAGATGTCCTCATTACTTTAGCTTTTTCCGAAAAGTTTTCCCCAAAACCTCCGGGCCGTTAGTAATGATCTAAAAACCTTCAGGGGCATGTATTAAAATGTTATCAGTTGCGCTTGTATCCTTACAATTCCGGGCTTTCTCATCTTGCCCATTCGTTCCGTCGTTAAATATATCGACCCATTCAAAAAAAACTTTAGGGCATTTTTTATTTTTTTTTAAGATTCTCTGTTGTCTGAATATTTAGTCTTTTTGTTTAGATGTCATGAGTTAAAGGAGCTGTGCCGATATATATTCTGACAGCTACGGAAAGCATGGATCTTCATGGATGAGTAAATCTTCATCAAACGTGAAGGTTCATTTTTTGTGCCATGGACCTTCGCAGAAAGATAAGGAGGTACCATGAAAATTGCACAAAGTAACGTAAACCTGGTCTCCAACCGGACCTACTATGAGGAGAACACCGTGACCATCCAAAGCGGAGTGGTGACCCGGGGCTCCTTTATGGATAGTCTGCTAGACCAGGAAAAAAAGCTGGATTCCGTGGATATAACAGAGTCCGGCCAGGGTAATCTGCCCCTTGGCAGTGAAAACTACACATCCCTAAAGCCATCAAAGTCGGATTACCTCTCTTCCGTGGAATCGTCCCTTGAGGAACAGATTTCCAATCTTCGGACAACTCTTCTGGAGCGGATCCTGCGGCTATTGCAGCTCCTTGACACAGGCGGGAGTAAACGCGGCTATCAGGGGGCTCTTGAGAACACCGCAAATATGCTAAGCGGTGGCTCCTTCGTCCGAACCACCACAGTAACTGCTGTCCACATGGAGGAAGAATCCACCACCTTTAACGGCAGCGGAACAGCCGTCACCGAGGACGGCCGGGTTATCGACTTCGGAGTTCAGTTCTCAATGTCCAGACGCCTGTGCGAGTATGCCGGCATCAGCACCAGCTCTTCGGTGAACCTCATCGATCCTTTGGTGATCAATGTGGACAGCGGCGTTACACACATCAGCGACCAGTCCTTCTACTTTGACCTGGACTGCGACGGCGTTGAAGAGAAGATTTCAAACCTGGGCGCCGGCAGCGGGTTCCTTGCCTATGATCGCAACGGCGACGGCAGGATCGGAGACGGCTCGGAGCTCTTCGGAACAAAGAGCGGAAACGGCTTCGAGGACCTTCGCGGATATGACAGCGACGGCAATGGCTGGATCGACGAAAGCGACGAGATCTACGACCATCTGCAGGTCTGGCTCCGGGGCGAAGACGGCACCGACACTCTGCTTAGCCTCAAAGAAGCCGATGTAGGCGCCATATATCTTGGCAGCGCCGAAACTCAGTTCAGTCACTTCGGCGGATTTGGCGGTGGATTTGGCGGCGTTAATGGCCTTGGCGGATTCGGCGGATCAGGTCTTGGCGACGCAGGCGCAGGGGCTACTGATTTCAGAGTCACCGGCGTGACCCGCTCCTCAGGCATCTTCCTGAAGGAGAGCGGCGGCGTTGGCACCGTCCAGCAGGTAGACCTGGCAGCGCTGTAAACCTAGGTGTCATTATCTCAACCATATGCTTATTTACACGATTTCTTAATTTAAAAACTCCCCACCACTCAAGCTTAATATCATGAGTGGTGGGGGTTGTTATGTCTTCTCCCAAATAAAACTAATTATGAATTAATTGCAACTACTATATTCCTGTTACTTCGTTACCGCATTGCTGACAAACGGATATTTAACCACCAACTCCTTATCCATTTCCATCATCATTAAAAAACGACTGGCAATTCCCGAAGGCTTATTTGTCCCGGCCTCCCAGGCCTCGACAGTTTTGCATGACACGCCAAGGTAACTGGCAAATATCTTCTGAGACATTCCCGTAGTATTTCGTATGCGTTTTACATCATCAGCTGCATATGTCTTAATTGGTTCCACAACTACTTTATGGCGCTTCAGAATAGGCTTTTCGCTTACAGAATCCTCAATCGCTTCATTGAGTCCCGTCATTATACTTTCATAAACACTCTTCTTATTCATCTTGTTTACCTCCCAAGTTCCTCTCTAATGCCTCGATCATCCTTTTAATTTCATGCCTTTCCTGCATAGAAAGATTATCTTTTTCATTCTTCCCATATACAGTTATCAAATATACCGTTTCTGCAATTAGAAAATCGACATAGCATACTCGCGCACTTTTACTCTTTCCTCTGTTATTCATAGCTATCCGAGCTTTCCTAAGGCTACCGGTGCCTTTAATAACAGGATACTTTTTCGGATCCTTCATTATTTCATTCTCTAACCAGCGTAGATCCTCATCATCAAACCCAAGCCTGTCCCAATTATTTGAAAACTCATTGGTCTGTATAAATGTTCTTGTCATATTCCTCCTGGTATCATTATTGTAATACCCCATTCAATAGGGTGTCAATCTTTGTTGGTGATTCCGCTGAGTGGGATTGCAGCAGTTGCTCCGAATGGAGCAGACTTAAACAGAATAACAGACAAATCTTAAGATTTACCGTCAAAATTTCTTAAGATTTCTAAAGAATTATTGCACAAAAGCGGCAGCTGCGAATAAAAAATCGCAGCTGCCGCTTTTATAGCTATTAACCTATCTGTTCAGTTCACTGACCGGCCCCGTAGCCTTGTGGTTTCTGATGATACCGTCAATCTCGCCAAGGTCGCTGGCGGGAAGATCTCCGGGGATCGTATTCTTGACACTTGATGTGGCATTGCCGTATTCCAGGGCCTTCTCTACATCGTCGTATTTAAGCAGGCCATAGAGAACGCCGGAAACATAGGCATCTCCTGAGCCGATCCTGTCGATCACATCGATGTCTTTGTAGGGCTCCTCGGTAAAAAGCTCATCCCTGGCGGCATCGTAGATGGTTGACGTAAAGTTGTGCTTCCTGGGGCTTATGACCTCACGCTGGGTTGTGCAGACAACCTTGATAGGGTACTCGGCGGTGTAACTCTTCATGATATCCGCAAGGGTGCCCTCCTTCTGCATCATGCGCCTTGAAGTCTCCTCCGACACAAACAGCACATCCACGTAAGGCAGGATATTCTTTATGGCCGCCCTGGCCTCTTCCTCGCTCCAGAGGTTCGCCCTGTAGTTGCAGTCAAAAGAAACAGTGGCTCCCCCTTCCTTGAACCTTTTTATCATCTCGGTAGTCACTTCGCAGGTGTTCTTATTAAGGGCCAGCGTTATCCCGCTGGTGTGGAACATTCTCGTTGAAGTGAACATGCTCTGCGGCAGTTCATCCAGAGAGATCCTGGTGATCGATGAATTTTTTCTGTCATAGACGATGGAAGGCTTTCTTGGCGCTGCCCCGTTTTCATAATAGTAGATGCCAAGCCTTGCGTCATCACTGTCGTCGTAAATAAGGTAGTCGTCTGACACCCCTTCAAATCTGATCCTGTTCTTGATAAAAGTACCCAGCGCGTTCTTCGGGATCCTTGAGATAACGCCGGTCCTAAGCCCTAAAAGCGCAACGCCCGAAGCAACATTAAACTCGGAGCCGCCGGCTCTTTTATCAAAAACATCTCCTCTGGTCATGCGCTCGTAATTGGGCGGAGATAGCCTGAGCATGATCTCTCCAAAGGTCAGTAGATCGAATTTACCCTCACACATAGCAGATCCCCCTTTTTGGTGAAAAAATACAGTGGCTTCCCTCGACATATTGTCGAAAGTTTCTTGTACTCTCATCTTATAATATAGGATATTCGCATGTAAGAGCTTACATTTGCCTTATTGTGGAATATCATGAACCTTTTGTGGATCCTTCCCTGTTTATTTTGCGCGTAATGTGAATTCTTAAATCGTCTATTTTGCCTTAAGATCGTTTATGAGGTCTTTTTGGTTCCCGGTGCTTGCATAAGGTTCTTTTCTGTAGGAATCAATACACTCATCCAGTTTATCGAAAATCTTTTTATCTGTTTTGCCCTTCTTGAAAATCCCCAGATACTTTCTAATGATTTTCACTTCCTGTCCATAATCGATTTCCTTGGGACTGTCTCCATATTCCCCTTTATAAAGAACCTTTCCCCCTATACCAAGATCTGACAGCCTAGCCTTCTGAGTTCCCAATTTTTTCCTTACAATTGCAAGCACCATCTCTTCTTCCTCATCATAGGGATCCATTTTCTTCTTGGTCGCGGAATTGAAGTTAGTAGCATATTCCATCGCTGTACCCGGCGCAGTCTTTGCCAGTCTCTTGTTGTCTGCTATCACATCTTCATAGCTTACCACACCTTTCCTGTAGATGACTGCACCATATCCCGAAGATGAAGCGCCGGTAAAAGACCTATCGAGCCCCTTTGAGAACAGCGCCTGCTGGATTTTAAAAGCCGAGAGATTAATATAATCGGTGGCAGAAACAAGAGCAAACATAAACCGTCTTATCTTGGGATCCGCATCTTTCTGATAATACTCTGCATGATCGTTATAAAGGTTGATAATATTATGTATAAGATTAAGATGATGTATTGCCCTCTGTTTGTTCTTCAGGATGAAAGCGGTGTCATTAAGCTCATCAACTGTGAACACAACCTTCATAGCTTCATTGGCAATCCTGTCAAGGAAGTCTTTCCTCTTGGCCATTGAATTGGCGCAGAGATTATTGCAATCCTCAATATTGAGTCTTTGTTTCTCTTTTTCCTCTGCGTTAAGAGGGTAGCCGTATTTATCCACCTTTACAGGGCGCATGAAACTAACAAGGCCTCTTATGTCGATGCCTTTTGCCTGGTCTTTGACTTTTCGATAAACAGATGCAGGGATGCAATATTTGATTCCCAGCGCATATTCATAGGAATTCTTCGCAGTATCTAACAATTCTTTTTTATCTGCTTTTGACAGTTTCACATCCGAGAACTGCTCTTCTACCTTCGCGATAGCATCTTCGGTAGAAGTCGGGAAATTTTCAAGAGTCATAACATCGTCGTTTACTTTATTCTTTACTTCCGGCTCCTCGATTATCTTGTTCTCTTCCTCCGGCTCCTCGATTATCTTGTTCTCTTTCTCCGGCTCCTCGATTATCTTGTTCTCTTTCTTCGGCTCCTCGATTATCCTGTTCTCTTTCTTCTTGGAAGTATCGATAATAAGGTCATTCTCCTTATCATTCTCGATGTTGTCGATGATTATTTTCTCCTGGTCCTGATCTCCGGGCCAGTCACCGAGATGACTGTAATTGTCATCCTGCTGCCCCTGTAAGTTCACATTGATGATATTATTCAGATTATCATCGCCGTTAATAAGCGTCCTGTTAAGAAGGTTGTCCGGCGCCTGCCCCATGCTCCTGAACGCGTCCTCAAGCATCTTGAACATGGCATCTTCCTGCCTGAATCCGTAGGCATTGTCTCTTTTGACATTCCCGGTCTTTTTATCTCTGTAGAATCTGTATTTCGGATCACTCTCAATGTGGAACCGGCCCTTCTGTATCTTACCGGGCTTAGCAGACTTTTTTGCATCATAATGAATATGATAATCCGCCCTCAGTGCAAAATTAACATATCTGTCAACAGCCTCCAGGTAGTCCAGCCTTTGCCTGAACTCCGGGTGGTTCCCCGCATACTCCCTGACATAGCCTTTTTTCTGAAGCTCGGCCCTGTAATAGGGAAGAGCCTTCTTGGTCAGCTCATAGTAATCCCTGAGATTGTCCATGACATATTTGTAGGTGTTCCTGAGCATCTTGGGCGTTGGAAGCTTCATGTTTACAAAGCGATTCAGAGCTTCTTTATTAAGCTGCAAAAGAGCTGCCTCATTACCCTGGGCTTTTGCCTCATTATACTTTTCGTTCCATTCATTCCTGGTGGCTTCAGCCTTGTTTATCTCAGCGCCGTTGAAATCCTTTAACACCACCTGCGTCGGCCATTCAGCCTCTCCCGAAGCGTCCTGGATTTTCTCTAAATTGGTCAGAAGTTTCGTGCTGTCTTCACTAAAGAGCGGGCTTTCCTGCTTGTATTTCCCGGCGTTTTTCCCATAGGTCGCGTCATTGATCCGGTTCTTTTTTCTCCACTCATCATGCACCTTGGGAGCATATTTCTTTACGGTCTCATAGGCGCTCTTAATATTCTTCTCAACTTTAGACAGCTTGGAAGACAGTTTATTCCTTATGCGCGCATCCTGCTCTCCCTCAATGTAATGAGTGAGCTGATCCTTGAGGATCATATAGCAGGACATCTTTGCCCTTCCTTTAAGATAATCTTCATGGGCATCGGACTTGCTCTTTACCTTGGCGCTCTGCTGCATAGCCTTGATACGCAGCATCATGATCTCTTCTTTATGGAGATACTTCTGATAGGAATTCAGATTGCTCCCCAGCTCGTCATCGCCGCGATACAACTGCATCCTGCGATTCATTTCATTGTATAAAGCAGATGCCTCCCTGGCGCCGCTTCTTCTTTTGCTCGCCCTATGATTCCTGTACCTGGCTGAATACAGGGCCAGATCGGGATTATCCTCTCTGGCAAGATTCGCAAAACCCGCCATCTTAGCCGAAGTATTCTCCACGTTTTTAAAATAATAGTCCGTTCTCGTCTGAAAAGCGTTGTCCTCGGCATCCTTATTGCGGTTCTCAAAATATTCCATGAGCTGGTCAGCGTCATAGTCGAAGGTATAGCCCTCATTCTCTCCCGGAGCCGGCGCCCGCAGCGTTTTGTTTAGTCCCTTTCGGGCAAAATAACTGTCCGTAAGATCCTGCTTCTGCTCCTGTGTAAATTCAGAATGTTGTATTTTTCTGTATTCTTCATATCCCGGCATATTACATACCTCCTATGGAATAAACACTTAAAACTCTGCCTCGTAGATGTGTACTGCCTTCGCCCTTGGGAAAAGATGATCGGCAAGCTTCTGAGACTCCTCGCTCATCGCATCAAAGGTAAGTGACACATCAGGGAAAAGAGCTTCCACATCCGCCACGGTTTTGACCAAAAGTTCAAACAGTCCCTTTGGATATTTGCCGTAAAGATAGGAAAGCACCAGATTTCCGTCAGGCAACCTCTGCATAAATATCAGATCAACAAGATTATTTTTTACAAACACGCATCTGCAAAGCTCTTGGATGCACTCCTCTTTCCAACGCTCATAATCGTCCACCGTATAGGTTTCTTCGATCGCCAGCCTGGCCAGAATCTTTTTTTGCTCCTCCACCGGCCTGTCAAAAAAGTTCTCGACCACCACGTCCTGCGCCGCCGACTTGTGAAGCGTCCTTATATTTCTTATGTCATTTGCCGTTATATAGTATCGTTCATGGGAATAATTGGTCTCCATGTACTTGCAGGATAAAAAGAATGTGTGCATTGCCCGGTCGTTTTCCATAAACTCGAACCTTGCAACCACAGGGAAAAGATCCTGCGACTTCGCGGCAAACTGTATCACAGCCTCAACCAGCCCCATTCCGATGCCCTGCCGTCTTTTTGTGGGCTCAACATATATCCAGTCGATAACATATTCAAAGTCAATGAGCACAAAAGATATCGCTCCCAGCACATATCCCTCTTCATCCACTGCGCCCAGTGCCACCCTCTTACCGGCAAGTTCCATATGCTCCGGAAGAACCCTGAAAAAGTATTTTCTGTTTTCTTCATCGATATGGGCATAACTCATGCTCATTTTTCATCCTCCCAAAGGCAATAATTCCTCTTAATTATTATACGAAATAGCAAACACTCTGGCTAGAAAATTTACAGACTGTTCATATCTCACTGTCCTCCATCACGCCAAAAGCCCCGCGGGCTGCTATCGCAGCTCACGGGGCCAGGCTAAATATATTAGGTATGTGTGTGAGGAAATAAGCTTGATTTAATCAGCGGTTTTGGAAGCACGGACTGTGGAGCTCCACTTTCCGGCAACTTCTGACTTTGTGGAATCTCTCATTATCTTCCTTACTCTTACATAATACTTAGAGCCGGAAACATTATTAATCTCCAATGCAGTATTGTTATATTCAATCTTACTTGTAACAGTACCTGTAATGAAGAACATGTTTGTTGAATACTGAACTTCATATGCTACAGCTTCATTCTCTGACTCATTGGTATTTACTGTAAGCTTTCCGGCATTCAGTGCAGCTGTTACTGACGTAGGCTTTGCGGGATCCACTTTGTGCCATATAGCATATGCTGTTACTGAACCATTATTTTTAGTAGAAAGTGCTGTATAGCTTGAAAGATATCCTTCACCATTAGCACCCATAATAGGTTTCTTTCCCGCCTTGTCATAGGCAAGACCTACTAATGTGTAACCCTTTCTGGTCAGACTTCCAACTGCGCTCCTGAATCTGCCTTCTACATCAGTATCTATACTCACATTGTTTATTGTGTATGACTTCTTACCGTATATATTACCGCCATTACCATTAATAACTATCTTGTACTTATAACTTGAAAACTCGGCAGTAAGTGTTAGATCAGCCATATTTTTAGCATCAATGCTCTTTAAGTATCCATTCTTATCAAGAGTAAATTTTGATCCCTCCGGATAGATGTACTCTTGTTTATCCACATCCCATCCTTTATCATTTACTCTCCAGCCCTTGAAAATAGCACCATTCAGACTTACCTTCCCGGGCTTAAAAGCCTTGCCATAGTACTGGGTTGCTGTAGTTCCAAATAACTGATACGACGAATCAGATGGATACTCTCTATAATCTACATAAAAGCTGCTGCTGTATTCTATTCTGTTCCCTACCGGCTTCCATATAGCATAAACTGTGATATTACTTTTGGTTGTAAGTTCAGCAAGGCTTGTTATAGGCTTTGTTGCCTTTGACGATGTTCCAAATCCTTTGAATTCATAGCCGGTTTTCTTCCAGCCTGATGCAATTTTACTGAGCTCTTCAAGACCTTTACTCTCTGCTGTTTCTCCTGACTCGTAACTTATAGTGCCAAAGGAAACAGCCTTATTTGCAACAGCGACATCTTTATCATCAACTGTCTCAAACACATCCTTTGCATTGGGGCTGAACTTCACCTCATAGCTGATGGCTTCCATATAAGGCATAAGGATAATATTATCATGATATCCTGCAGCTATTGCTGTTCCTGCCTCATTAAGTGCTGTACTGTTTTCAACAATTTTTTCTGAAGAATCAACTTCAATCCACTTTTTAAATGTATATCCGGCCTGCTTTGCAACAGGAAGTGTCTGTTCTGCATCTTTTGCGACATAGGTGTAGGTCTTTTTCGACAGAGTAGCATTACCAAGAATATACTCGATATGATAAGTCTTAGCCGATCCGTATACAGGGTAAACAACCACAGTACTATTGCTGCCATTACCGAAAATCTTAGAAACCGAATAATCTGTATCCAGCTTATAGGCTATCTTCTTCTTAGCCTGATTAGCAGCACTGCTCGCAAATCCAATAATGCCTGTCTCCTTATCAGCATCAAGGCTGGTTGCAGCATAGCGGAAGTTCATAACATCTGTATATACCTTGTTACTATACTCATCCAAGGAAGTAGTATTTTCACTATCTTCAGCAAATACTACACTATATTTCCCGGGTGTCCATTTAGCTGTCAGAACAGCATCACCATATGTGCCGGACTTTATTGTTGTTGCCACAACAGCATTATCATTTTTTGTCTCAGATATATATGTTGCTATATCCTCGTCTGAAATCTCTGTTCCGTTTAATGTAAGCTTATATCCCGCAAAGATATATCCTGACTTTTCAGGAATCTGAAGAGCAAGTCCTGCATCTTCATTTTTCTTTGTGTCATCAATAGTATACTTCGTAGGGTTTTTGCTCTTTCCGGCAAATTTACCGCCATTAAGATCAGTTTTTAATGTATAAGTTACAGGTGTCCACTCAGCTGTCAGCGTAATGTCTTCTGTAACCCCCTTTAAAGTTGCTGTCGTGCTGTATGTTCTTACCTTTCCACCCACTACTCCTTTCCATGCCTTAAGCTTATATCCGGGATAGCTAGTCCGGTTACTATAGTAATTTAAGCTTCTGGAATCGGTAATTGAAAAGGCTACATAGATACGATTCCGGTACTCTAATTCATGATTTATATTGTATGACCTGATAGTTCCGCCGGCTCCATCAAAAGTGACTCTAGAATCAACGGTCTCCCACTCTGCGACAAGTGTCAGCTTCTTGTAAATGTCACCGCCATAATATGTGTAACTTGTGCCATTCTCCTTCCAGCCCTTAAACTCATATCCGAGCCTTACAACCTGAGGATCATCTTTGTTTATAACAAAGGAACCATCTTTATTCTCATAGTTCAAGAGAGCTGTCTCTTCTGTCACTGTTACTGCTTTGGGCACATCTACCTTGGAGTATGAAACAGAAGTCTTGATACTCTTATCTGTAAGTGATCCACCATTCAGATTATATGTAATTGTATATTTATCAGGCGACCACTTAGCTGTAAGTGTTACAGTATTACCGGGCGCAGCAATATCCTTAAGATTAGCAGTTGCTTTAACCGAGGTTTTACCATATGTCCATCCTGTCAGAGTCCATCCTTCTCTCACATACTCTTTTCCGGAAAGGACAAGTGTCTCTCCTTTGGCTACTGTTTCCTTATGATTATCAGTTTTATATTCGCTGCCGGTAAAATTCTCTGCAGCGTATTCTTCAGCTGTTAGGCCTGTAGTAAACTTGACTGTATATGTAAGGCTATTCCACTGAGCATAAAGATCTACAGATTTAACCCCTTGTTCATTTGCATACTCTATAAGATCCTGAACTTTAGCTTCTTTACTAAAAGTCTTCTCACCAACAGTAGTCCAACCGATCAGCGTTCCATGCTCATTCTCATCAAATGCAGCTTTTCCCTTAAGTACATCATTTTCTGTATTAAGAACTACTGCTGCGTTGTCTTTGATATTATATGTAGCCGTTACTTTCTTAGCACCTTTTTCATCGCTCGCATAGTAATTAACTGTATATATAATAGGAGTCCACTGTGCTGTCAAAGTGGCTTTCCCACCAGCTGAGGCAAGGTTTTTGGGTTTTGCAGTAATTTTTATAGTACTGTCTTCTTCAGTAGTCCATCCTGTCAGTGCATACCCTACTTTTGTAAACTCTTTTCCCGTAAATGTTATAGCCTGACCTGTAGTGGCGGTTCTTGTAATTGTATCTGCATTATCTTCTGAGCCGGACTTTAAAACATAAGTATATGTCTGGTCATCAGCATCATCCCAAAGAGCAAAAAGATCCACTGTAGTCTGGTTTCCAACGTAATCCATTACATCGCCGATTGTCAGATTAGGATCCTCGCTTATCTTAAATTCCTTACCTCCAACTTTCCAGCCTTTAAAGCCTTCAGCATTGAAACTATTGTTATTACTAAGATCTCCCTTCGAAGGGTCAAGGCTCTGATTGTGCTGTCTTCCCTTATAGGTTTTGGTTGTCTTAAGATCTTCTGTTCCTCTGTTTAAGTGGTAATTGAATGTATAGGTGTTCTCAATCCAGTCGGCTCTAACATCAACGTAGTACTTTTGATCTACACTGTTATAGCCATAGTTGTAATAGTACTCATATTCACCCTTATACTCACCAAGCTCCAGTTTTGTTACGCCGGGTGTTATTGCAACATATGAACGTACGGATCGATCGTAATATTTCCATCCATTAAAGGTATATCCCGGTTTAGCTGAAGGCGCAGGAATTTCAGGGAATGTCTCTCCTATGGAAATTTCCTGGTTGGAATATAAGCTTCCGTCACTACATCCGGTATATTTATATATTTCTGCCTTTATCGGTACAAACTTAGCATAAAGAGTGCAGGATTTATCATTTTCGAGCTGAGTCTTTATTGTGTCGGGAATATCCCCCCAAAGAACTTGTCTCTGTATTTCATTGTATTCATTTTTAGTCCATTTCAGCTCCTGTGTGTAAGCACTGTCTGCATAAATTCCATCAAAGCGATATCCTCCCTTAGGCGCAAGAACGTTTGGCGCACTGATCCAAGTCGCAGATGCAGGCATATCCGAAACAAAAAAATATAAGTCATTCATATAAGAAATCTCGCCCACATCACTTACTGTTGCAGATTGACTTTCAGAATTCCAAATTGATGAAAAGAACGTACCGTTGCCATCAGTTTCCACTCTGAGCTCCAGCATCTCTCCGGCATTAGGCGCTTCCTCTACCAGATCATCCTCACCAAATTTAGCATAAAAAGTAAGGCTTACTTCCTCTGCATCAGGAGTGAAGGTGTAAGTCCATGTATCATCTGTATTGGCAAAATCATTATCGCTATAATCAGCTGTTGTGTACCATCCGGCAAAAGAGCTGTCTATAACAAGACCATCTACCTCGTTTGAGGGTTCATGCAAAGAAATCGTCATCTCCTCGCCAACAACACCGGTCAATGTTGTCTTGTCAGCATCCGCCTCATTTAACATCCTGCCGTCAAGAACATAAGAAACAGTGATGATTGCCTCTTTTCCCAGATTATCATCATTATTCTCAATTTCTTCATCAGTACTCTCCGGATTCTCAGGTAACTCTGATTCGTCAGTTTCCTCTTCCGTCTGTTCTGCCTCAGATTTCTCATCTTCTGCCTGCTGATCAACAGAAGATGCCGGAGCTGTCTCATTATTTACAGGCTCAACCTCAGATGCTGAAGAATTTACGGCTGCTGCATCGTCTTCAGGTATCCCACTCTGCTGAGTCTCATCGGAAGCGGTCTCTTCTTCCACAACAACATCATCCTCTACATCAACGACAGGCTCTACATAGTCCGGATTGGTATCATCCATAGCATATGCCGGGACTACTGATGTCATTGACAATGTCATTGCCATTGCAATACTTAGTAAACGATTTACGAGTTTCTTGTTCATAACACGATCTCCTTGTTGAAGTAACTTTGATAAAAAGACTTTCACAACGCTATAATTATATGTGGTCTTCCATATTGCTTACAAGCATCTTGGTGTTGTTTTTCCGTCAATTGCGTTTCGTTATTTCAATCCTCTCCGGGATCCGAGAAATATATTTTCAAGCCGTCTTAAGCGGCTTATCGCCCTCTCGCGAATACTCACCCCTGCCAAAAAAAGAACCCTCTCCAACCGGAAAGGGTTCTAAAGAATTATCGTTTGAGCAAATTTTATATGATAATAAAGATCAAAGACCGATTCTGCCCTGTACCTTGTCGTTTACAACATAGTAAGCAGCGTCTTCTTCAGGCTTTACATAGATGCTGAGCTTTGTGATCTCATCTACGTTTCCGCCCATCTCATACTGATAGTTGTTCTTAGCGTTCTGAACAAGCTCGTCATAAGAGATATGCTTGTATGAATACTGAAGCTCGATGTTAGCTGTAACTTCTGCTGCCTTAGGAGCTGCTGCCTTCTTAGCTGTTGTAGCCTTCTTAGCGGGAGCTTTCTTAGCTGCGGGCTTCTTAGCCTCTGCCTTCTTGGGCTCAGCCTTCTTAGCTTCTGCCTTCTTGGGTTCAGCTTTCTTAGCGGGAGCTGCCTTCTTAGCAGGTGCTGCCTTCTTGGCGGGAGCCTTCTTAGCTGCAGGCTTCTTAGCCTCTGCCTTAACCTCAGCCTTCTTCTCTTCTGCCTTTACTACGGGTGCTACAGCCTTAGCTTCTGCAGCAACGGGTGTCTTAATAGTTGCAACAGGCTTAGCTGCCTCTGTCTTCTTAATCTCAGCCATTTCTTGTCTTCCTCCTCAAAATCACATTGGATTAATGTAACTCGTTAAAACAATAAAGTGATTACGGAATAGAGTTTACACTCATTATTTCCCATTGTCAACGCATTCTCTAAGTCAAAAACAAATTTAATCCGCAATCCATGCGGCATAAAAAGATATCAAGGTCAACGAGAACAGTATTCCCGCCATAATATCCGTCAGCCAATGCACGCCCGCAAGCATTCTGGCGGCTACGCCAACAACTATCACTGCAATCGCAGCAATGTTCAGGACTTTGAGAACTTTGGGATTCTTGATGAGTCTTTTCCAGGCAAGAAGACCGCTGCCCAGAACGCTGCAGATTATAAGTGTATGGGTCGATGGATAGGATGTCTCAAGCTCAGTCTCTCCGGGCTGGAGCACAGGTCTGTAGTTGATGGGAATCTTATCAAAGATAACATAGATAACCGCCACTACAACATAAAGGATTCCCAGGCCGATTATGACCTTTCCTACCTTGCTAAAGCTCTTTTCCCTAATGAGCCTGTAAACGCCCAGTATTGCAAAAGACGCCACCACAGCAAAAGCGATGACCATTGCCAGATCGGATATCGTATCAAAAAGGCTGTTATAGCCAAACCTTCCCGCGAAGGCTCCGTTGAGGCTTGCGAAGCCAACTACTGTATTATCGGGACCTATTGCGCGGCGATCAAAAACCGTTGCAAGTACCGAAAAGATCGCAGTTATCACAAGAAGAGCCAGGGGCTTTATGTAATTATTGGTTTTTTCGTCCATTTCTTTTTCCTCTTAAAATAGAAGATTTCGTTCGTACATGAATTGATGCTTGTGCATATACGCCGGCAATCCCCGGAGCTTTGCTCGGGTATTTGTTATGGAAGGCACGCATTGTTTATACATGTGCTGCCGGCTTACATTTATAGCTCTTTTCCCAAGCGAACAATTGGTGGAGTGCTTACCTGCCGTAGACTTCGCTCACGAATTTGCGAAGTTGAACCATGGCGCGCTCAACCTTCTCGGTATCGATACAATACGCCATGCGGAAGAATCCGGGGGCGCCGAAGCCGTCGGTGGGCACGAATATCAGGTCGTAGTCCTTGGCTTTTTTGCAGAACTCGATGGAGCTCTCCTCAAGGGCTTTGGGCATGATATAGAAGGTTCCGCCCGGCTTGACCACGGTGAAGCCAAGGTCAAGTAATGTATCGTAAATGATATTCATGTTGGTCTCATATACCGAGAGATCTGCTGTCTCGTTGCAAACTGCGGCCACTGCCTGCTGAATAATGGACGGAGGACAGTTATGGCCGGTGCCTCTCGAAATCTGCCCGCACATGGGAACGATGACATCTGCCCCCTCGCACACGGGGTTTACTGCGACGTAGCCGATTCTTTCTCCGGGAAGGGACAGTGATTTGGAGAAGGAATAGCAGCTTAAGGTGTTATCGTAGAATTTGGACACATAAGGTGCATCTGCGCCTTTGAAAACAATCTCTCTATAGGGTTCGTCGGAAAGCAGGAAGATTGTGTGACCATAGTCCTGTGACTTGTCAGTAAGGATCGCGGCCAGCTTCCTGAGGGTATCCGTTGAATAGGCGACACCTGACGGATTGTTGGGAGTGTTGATGAGAACCGCCATGACATTGGGATTTAGCATCTCCAGGAACTTGTCAAAATTGATCTGGAAAGTGTCTGTATCCGCAGGAACCACTGACAGCTTAAGTCCCGCACCTGTTATATAGGGGCCGTACTCAGGGAAATAGGGTGCAAAAGCAAGCACCTCATCTCCGGGCTTTGTCACTGCTCGAACCGCATGGGCGATGGCACCTGCAGCTCCGGTGGTCGGGAAAATGTGCTCCGGTCCGTAGTTCATGCCAAAGCGCTTATTCAGGGACTCTGCAATCTTTTCTTTATATAATGGATTGCCAAGGCTCGGGGTGTATCCATGAAGTGTCATGGTATCCTCTTCCTTGAGCAGTCTAATCATCTCATCTGTAAATGACTTTGGCACTTCAACACTGGGGTTTCCGAGACTGAAATCGAATACGTTCTCATATCCTATTTCCTTGCCGCGAGCTGTGGCATATTCAGACAGTTCACGGATAACCGATTTTGCGCCAAGCATGTTTTTGTAGTTTTCGTTAATCATTATGCTCCTCCGGTTTTATGGATTATATAGGCTGCAAGTCGCAGGCTTAGTCTTTTATCTGTATGATTATAGCACAATGTTTAACGGTTTACATTATTAAAGTGTTACGGGGGTATCGATGACTTTTTTATTTCAGCAGATGTTCTTCAATTGTTTTTTGGTAGGATGAGAAATCGAAATGATGGTCTTCATCTTCAAAAGTCATGATGAGTCTTTTCCCTTGGAGGATTCCTGCGGCCTCGTAGTGTCTGAGTTTCCAGAAGAAATCCATGTCGCGATATTCCGGATCGCCCATCCGGCCGAAATGCTCAAGATAAATTATCTCTCGGCGTTTGACATTGAGGCAGGTGAAATCCGGATAGATGGTTACATTGTTTGGAAGAATGAGTGGGGCTTCGTATTTATACGGAATACCCATGATCTTAAGATTGTCTGCAATGATGACCTCTGACTTCGAGCGAACCTTCTCACCATTGGCAGTGGTTTGATCCTTGTTCTTAGGGAACTTGGGATTTGGTACAAAGGAAATGGAAAGCCATTTTTCCGCGAATTCCTCGTCGCTCATTATGTACGGCGTTGTCAGCTGCTGCCTGATTTCTTTTTGGCTTGTAAAGACCGCTTGGGATGGGTTGGTTTCGTATTCCTTGATCAGCTCACTGATCCTGTTCAGCTTCGGCGTGATCGTCTTTATGAATTTTTCCGCATAGGCTTTCTGGGCCAGCGCTTTTGCTGTAGATAACTGGTCTTTGCGGATGTAGTCGCCGGAACGATCGTCCTTGGATTGCCTGTGGTAGAACTCATGATGGTCTTTCTTCTCAGCCACCCTAAGAGCTCCCATTGGAGCCTCCTTCACATCGGCTTGAGCGGATTGCAGCAGATTTTCCAGGCGACGCTGCTCTTCCCGTAAATAGGTTATAATTAGATCTTGCATTTTTCTCCTCGTATTTATATGTTGATTTTCTTTGAGATTATGCGCTTTGAATACCGAGAACCGGCGCGCATCACTAAGATTATCTTAGACACTGGAAGATTATAAATAGTTTCAATAGGATATGTCAAGTAACTTATCTCACGGAATTATACATGATTTATGCGTGATTCACACAGTGATTTATGTTTGATTTACGCAGTGATTTATGTTTGATTTACACAGTGATCGGGTTCCTGATTCCACACAAATTAGCTAAAATCAAAAATGCGGTGGAAGTAAAAAAGCCATCTTCCACCGCATTTCTATCTAATTCTCAATTGTATAGGAATCATTTCTTACTATTTATTCTGCACTTCCAACGCATATAGCGATTTCGTCCATTTGCGTTGGAACATCTGCCGATATCTAACAGTCAAGCATATTGGTTTTACTGATTTTCTTCCACCGCATCCGTTTAATTATGCTATTTGTGTAGGACGAGCGTAATTTTTCTTCCAACGCATCTGATGATATTTGACAGTTGTGTAGGTCCCAGTCCATAAATCTCAGGAATCGCATCCACCACATCTTCAATTAATTCGCGATTGTGTAGGAAAATTCATCCTGCCCACTCCGCGCGCCGCTCTCTCCGCTCTTTAGCGGCAACGCAGGCCACGCCCCAAGCCTCACAAATGCTATTCCCTTTAGCGGCGGCGCAGGCCACGCCCCAAGCCTCACAAATGCTATTCTCTTTAGCGGCAACGCAAACCAGCCCTAAGCCTCACAAATGCCATTCCCTTTAGCGGCGGCGCAAACCAGCCCCCAAGCCTTCGTGCCAATCATACCTTTAAGCTCGCCAGCTTCTCCACTATGCTCTCGGCATCCGCAAGAAGCTGTTGCTCGGCCTTGCGGGGATTGGAATCCTTCTTGTACTTGTAGACAAAAGCCGGGATGCCGGCCTGATGAAAGGCCATAGCGCCCTTGTAGGTTGCGATCAGGCCGGGAATCTTGCCTGCATCGATCTTGGCAGAAGGATTGATCTTGATCTCAATCTCACCTGCACCGCCGCCAACACCGCCGACAGGTTCGTTTCCACCGCTGCTTCCG
Organism: Butyrivibrio sp.; assembly: GCA_015056575.1. Classification (GTDB taxonomy): domain Bacteria; phylum Bacillota; class Clostridia; order Lachnospirales; family Lachnospiraceae; genus Butyrivibrio. The sequence continues at coordinate 134,881 of SVGA01000006.1, read as the reverse complement.
ACGCTGCTGCTTATGCCGCCGCTTACACTGCCTGAGACGCTTCCGCCATTGATCTCCATGATATACAGGTCATGAGCCCTTGTACGCAGCAGCGAAATCCTGAGAAGATTCTCCACCGGCTCGGGAACCGCACCAAACCTGTCAATCAGCTCATCTCGCATCTCGTCGCACTCCTGAGAATTTTCAAGACTTGCGATCCTCTTATAAATCTCGAGTTTCTGCTCTTCATTCAAAATATACTCAGCAGGAATATAGGCGTCCACATCAAGATCGATACTGGTATTGATTGCGTCAAGAACTACGTCGCCATCATCACCCTTTCTGATCTTCACGGCTTCACCCAGCATCTTGCAGTACATATCATAACCAACCGCGGCCATGTGTCCGCTCTGTTTCTTGCCAAGAAGGCTGCCGGCGCCACGGATCTCCAGGTCACGCATGGCAATCTTAAAGCCGCTGCCCAGGTCAGTGAATTCCTTGATGGCCGCAAGCCTCTTCTCTGCCACCTCCTTGAGCATCTTATCTCTCTTATACATAAGGAAAGCATAGGCCGTCTTATTGGAACGACCTACACGCCCCCTAAGCTGGTACAACTGGGAAAGTCCCATTTTATCCGAATCGTGAATTATCATAGTATTAACATTCGGAATGTCCAAACCCGTCTCAATAATGGTGGTGGACACCAGAACGTCAATAGTCCCATCGATGAAGTCATACATGATACGCTCAAGCTCAGCTTCCTTCATCTGTCCGTGGGCAAAAGCCACATTGGCCTCAGGCACCAGTTTCTGTATAGCCGCTGCCGTATCAGCAATGGTATTGACCCTGTTATAAACATAGTAAACCTGGCCGCCTCTCGACAGTTCACGAACAATAGCCTCTCGGACCAGTTCATCGTTGTACTCCATAACATAGGTCTGGATCGGAAGCCTGTCATTAGGCGCTTCCTCCAGAACGCTCATATCCCTGATCCCCACCAGCGACATATGCAAGGTTCTTGGAATGGGCGTCGCAGTCAGCGTCAGAACATCTATATTCTCCTTCATGGCCTTGATCTTCTCTTTGTGAGTAACACCAAAGCGCTGCTCCTCATCCACGATCAAAAGTCCCAGATCCTTATAGGCCACATCCTTGGACAAAAGACGATGAGTCCCAATGACAATATCTACAAGACCCTTCTTCAGATCCGCCACCGTCTTCTTCTGCTCGGAAGCAGTCCTGAAGCGGGACATCAGATCCACTCGAACAGGGAAGGCCCTCATTCTCTCGGTAAAAGTATTGTAATGCTGCTGCGCCAGAATCGTCGTAGGTACCAAAAGAGCTACCTGCTTTCCGTCCTGCACCGCCTTAAAGGCTGCACGTATTGCAATTTCAGTCTTTCCAAAACCCACATCACCGCAGATAAGCCTGTCCATAATGCCCGAGGACTCCATGTCATGCTTGGTATCCTCAATAGCCTGGAGCTGGTCTTCCGTCTCCTGATAGGGAAAAGCATCCTCAAACTCCTGCTGCCACACGGTGTCCTTACCAAACTCAAAACCTTGAGCCTGCTGCCTCTTGGCATAGAGCTCCACCAGATCCTGGGCAACTTCCTCCACCGCAGCCTTGACCTTGCTCTTGGTGTGATGCCACTCGGCAGTGCCAAGCTTATTGAGCTTAGGTTTATGCCCATTCTCGTCATCGCCGCCGGAAGCATACTTCTGGATAACCGACAGCCCGGTAGCCAGCACATAGAGGTTTCCGCCTCCGCCGTACTCCACCTTGATGTAATCCTTCACAACATGATCTGTCTCAATTTTCTCAATACCGCGATAAATACCAAGGCCGTGATCCTCATGCACTACGTAATCACCAACCTTAAGATCCGCAAAGTCAGAGATCTTCTCTCCTTGATACTTGCTCTTTTTCTTCTTTTTCTTGCGGGCATGCTCGGTAAAGATGTCACTCTCCGCTATCACCGCAAACTTCACATCCGGATACTCGAAGCCCTTGAGTATCCTTCCGTAATATGTCATTATCTCGCCTGCGGAAAGCACCCTTCCCGGATCCTCACTGTAAAACGCCGACACCATATTGTCCCGAAGGTCCTCAACAATTCTTTTTGCCCTGGTCCTGGATCCCGAGAGGATCAGCACCCTGTATCCCTTCGCCCTGTAGTCCTTAAGATCCTTAACCAGCGTATCGAAGCTGTTGTTATATGGCGCGATACTCCTTGCCTTAATGTCCCAGCTCTTTTCCGGGGAAAAGAGATTCTGGCTCTTCGGCATAGCCAGCGTAGAAACCAGCACTCGCCTGCCGTTACTCATTCTGGCAATACAGTTATCTATCGAGTAAAGAAGATCCATCTGTCCGGGCAGTACATACCCCTTCTCCGCCCTATGGGTCATGCTTTCGCGGAATTCTGTCTCCACCGCCATGGCATGCTCCTGCACACGCTGCGGTTCGTCGATAAAAATGCAGGTCCTCCCCTTGGGGAACATCTCCTGAATAGTAACCGTATCCTCGTAGAAATATCTGATGTAGCTCTCAAGATTCACCGCCATGTTCAGCTCAAAAAGCTGTTCCTTCAGTTCCGCGGTCTGAGTCTTAAGCTGATGAGCCTCCTTGGTCTTGAACTCGGCGCGAAGTGCACTTACACAGCGCTCAGATTCCTCTTCAATTTTCTCCATTCCCTTCTCGAGACGATCCCTCTCAAGGATTATCTCAGAAGCAGGATAGATGTCGATGGATTCCAGCTTCTCAAGGGATCTCTGGGATAGGATATCGAAGCTTCTGATAGACTGTATCTCATCTCCCCACAACTCGATCCTAAAGGGATTCTCCTCAGTCAGGTCAAAAACATCTACAATGTCTCCACGCACAGAAAACTCACCGGGGGCCTCTACCTGATAATTCTTGGTGTAGCCCATGGTCACCAGCCTTTTACTGATCTCAACCTCATCGATGGGTTTGTGTTTGTCGATGGAAAGAATATGCTCCTTGATAACCTCAGGTTTGATCTGAGGTGCCATCAGCGCTGAAAAAGTGGTAACAACCGTGACAGGCCTGCCCTCAATGAGGCGCCTCATGCAGCGGATTCGCTGGCGCACTATCTCATTGCTGTGGACATCTGCCTGGTAAAAGATAAGATCCTTTGCCGGATAAACCGTAACATTCCGGTCATAGAACTTGTAGTCCTCATAGATCTCTTTTGCCCGGAGATCAGAGTATGTAACGATAATTCTGTATTTGAAATCAGCTCCCAAACTGCTGATAAAGTGCAGCTTCTGGGAGTCGACGCACCCGGTGACCTCCGCGCAGGCAAAGGGCTTCTCCAGGTATTTATTTATCTCTTGAAATTCCTGTAATTCAGATAGGGGGGTCGTAATCGCTCTCATCAGTTCCCGTCCGTTAAATACACACAAACCGCTGTGGGCGGTTTATCCAATCACATCATTTCCTGCCGTTAAACTTGTTCATAGCAGAATCAACGCCATTTTCCATGATCTCAACAACAGCATCCGCTGCGTTCTGTTCTGCCTCATCAACAGCTTTTCGGTCTTCGCCCTCAAAGTGTCCAAGGACCCAATCTACCATATCCCATTCCTTCGGTTTCTTGCCAACACCGACACGGATCCTTGAAAACTCGCTGTGGCCCAGCTGTGCTATGATATTCTTAAGTCCGTTGTGCCCACCGGCGCTTCCCTTGGGGCGAACCCTGATAAGCCCGGGATCCAGGTCAACATCATCTGAGATCACAATAAGATTTGTCTTGGAATCCACCTTAAAGTAATTACAAATAGGTGCCACTGCCTCACCGCTCAGGTTCATATAGGTAAGGGGCTTTACCAGAATAACTCTCTCATTTCCAATTCTTCCCTTACCGTATGCCGCCTTGAACTTGGTCTCGGTAAGTCCGATATTATATTTATCCGAAAGCACATCTATGGTCTCAAAGCCCACATTGTGCCTGGTCTTAAAGTATTTCTTCTCGGGATTTCCCAGTCCCACGATCACAAACATGTTTCCGTCTTCCTCTTCCTTCTTATATAAAAAGAGCTTTCTCAAAAACTCAAACATTCCCCACCTCAACAATTCCGGATAATTAAGCTATTAAGCAACACAATAATTATTATGTACCTTATTATGTTGCGACTTGATCACTGTCGATGCTCCTGCCGCTTGGTGGCTTGATCAATATCGATGCTCCTGCCGCTTGGTGGCAGGTTTATTAAAATGTGCTAACAAATGATAGCAGAATTCTACACAAAGTCAACAGTTTCTCAATCAATCATAACATATCGTCGAAGGCTTATCATATTCTCATATGCGATTGTACCCGTAATTGGCAAACAACAAATTGAAATGGTCATCCAGTCATAGTTCACACTATCTGCTCCACCGCATTTTGGATTTTTCCGCAAATGCGGTGGTTTATTTCAGCCTCTTATCCACCGCATTTATCTAATAACAGGCAATGCGGTGGAAACAATTTAAAGCAAAAATGTGATTTATCCAACGCAAAACGAATAAAATGCTACTTGCGGTGGTATCGTGAATGCTAATCATGTAAGAATTACAGATAATTTTCCAACGCATATCGTAAATTGTCACAAATGCAGTGGATGACTTTACTTTTTTATCCACCGCATTTACTCAAAAAGAAGAAATGTGTTGGATGTAATGTAACATTCAGTGCTTTTCTTTCCAACGCATTAAGCGCCAAAATGCAAATGTAGTGGAAAACGCCAACGCGGCGCCACAACACCACGACCAGCGGCATCACAATACCACCAGCGCCACCACAACACCTCGGCCGGCGCCGCAACACTACAACACCACCGCCAATAAGTAATCCTGCGTGCGCAATATAAAACGGGAGGCCAATAATAAAGCCTCCCGTCTTGTTCTGTAAATCCTATCATATAACTGCGCCGCATCCCGGACCTGTGACTGCCTGACTATAGGAACGTCTGTAGCCCCGGTGCAGCTCCTAAAGTGCTTATTCCCTTACGCAAACGGCGGATTATCCACCGGTGCCTCTGGCGTCGCATCTCCACCGCCCTCTTCATCAGGTGGTGCTGCCTTTTCAAAGGCCTCGAGGATGGCATCCTGTAAGATCTTGCGGGTGTCGGAGTTGATGGGATGTGCGATATCCCTGTACTCACCGTCAGCCGACTTCTTACTGGGCATGGCAATGAACAAACCACGCTCTCCCTCGATAACCTTTATGTCGTGAACAACAAACTCGTTATCAAAAGTAACTGAAACTACTGCACGCATCTTTCCCTGTTTTGCAACTTTTCTTACTCTGATGTCTGTAATCTTCATATTGTTGTCCCCCTCTTTGCGGAAACCAATGTGCCAGTATCAAATTACATATCTTTCATTGTTTTCGACCACTATCTTTATGCCATTGTCTTCTTTATAGTAAGAGTTGGCTTGGATGGTTCCATGGCTCTCAACAATGCAGTTCTCTATGTGTGAATTATCACCGATGTAGACGTCATTCAGGATTATCGAATTCTTGATGTAACAGTTATTTCCGATAAATGCTCCCTTGAAGATCACCGAGTCCTCTATGGTTCCGTTTACGATACATCCGCTGGAAACAAGGCTGTTCCTGACGTTCACGCCTACATTATATTTAGCAGGCGGAAGGTCAACAACCTTTGTGTAGATTCCGGGGTGCTCGCGGAAGAAGTAGTGACGGATCTCGGGCTTGAGGAAATCCATGTTGGTTCTGAAATAATCCTCTACGGAGGCGATATTGCTCCAGTAGTCCTTGATCTTATAGCCATAAATTCGTTTCATATCCTTATATCTTACAAGGATATCTCTTACGAAATCGTAGCGCTCCTCTTCCTCTGCTCTCTCGATAAGCTCGATGAGCTGTCTTCTTCTGATCACATAGATACCGCAGGAGATGGTGTTTGACTTTGAAACCACAGGCTTCTCTTCAAACTCCTCGATCCTGCTCTCTTCGTTCATGCGGATAGTTCCAAATCTCTCGGTATCAATGGTTGCCGGCATATCCTTGCAAACAACAGTGATGTCGGCCTGCTTCTGAATGTGGTACTCAAGCAGTTTACCGTAATCCATCTTGTATACGCAGTCTCCGGAGGTGATGATCACGTAAGGTTCATGACAGCCCCGAAGGAACTCGAGATTCTGTGCAATGGCATCGGCTGTGCCTCTGTACCAGAGATTGCCTGATGCCTTAACCGCAGGGGTGAAAACATATAGGCCGCCCTGCTTACGTCCGAAGTCCCACCACTTGGAGGAACTTAAATGTGAATTAAGACTTCCCGCATTGTACTGGGTAAATACGGCAACTGTCTGGATATGAGAGTTTGTCATATTACTCAGCGCGAAGTCGATACTTCTGTAAAAACCTGCAACAGGCATTGCGCACACAGCCCTTTTCTTGGATAGGTCCTGCATTCTGCTGCTGCTTCCGCCTGCCAAAATAATACCAATTGCCCTCATTCTCAATCACCTGCCTTATCTAATGTTCGTCCGCTGTCGAGGACACCGTCTTTGTAGTCTTCTGCTGTTGTTCTGCCGGAGACCATAGTGTTCTTGCCGATAGTAACATTATCCGGAATAACGGATCTCTCTCCGATGGTGACTAGGCCTTCACAATAAATGCCGGGCTTGGTCTCATTCTCTTTTTCCTCGAAGGCACCGAGCTTAACGCCGGAACCGATCCTGGCTTTCTCGGCGATGATAGCCTTCTCTATATTACAGCCCTCTCCGATCTCCGTTTCGTTCATGATGATGGAGTGGCTGACAACCGAATCCTTGCCGATCTTAACGCCGGGGCCGATAACGGAGTTGTAAACCTTGCCGTAGATCTCACAGCCCTCGCCCACGATACTGCGTTCAATGGCGCTGTCGCTTCCAAGGTACTGAGGGGGCTGAACGTCGCTGGCAGTATAGATCTTCCAGTACTCCTCGTAAAGGTTGAACTCGGGAACGATATCAATGAGCTCCATATTGGCTTCCCAGTAGGAGGTCAGAGTTCCTACATCCTTCCAGTACCCGTCGAACTCATATGCAAACAGAGACTGGCCCTGCTCCTTGCAATACGGAATTATATGTTTACCGAAGTCAAGTCCGGCCTGATCTTTGTTTTTGATGAGGGCATCCTTAAGAGTCTGCCATGAGAAAATATAGATACCCATGGAAGCCAGATTACTGCGGGGATGCTCGGGTTTCTCCTCAAAGTCCACAATGCGCTTGTCGTCATCTGTGATCATGATACCGAACCTGCTGGCCTCCTCCATGGGAACCGGCATAACGGCAATGGTTACATCTGCATTATTGGACTTATGGAAATCAAGCATGGTCTCATAATCCATCTTGTAGATGTGGTCACCTGAAAGGATCAGCACATAATCTGGATTATAGTTCTCCATGTATTCGAGATTCTGGTAGATAGCATTGGCGGTACCTGTATACCATTCGCTGTTGGCGCTCTTCTCGTAGGGCGGAAGAACCGTCACTCCTCCGAAGTTACGGTCGAGATCCCACGGAATGCCAATGCCGATGTGAGAATTTAATCTGAGCGGGCGATACTGGGTTAAGACACCTACGGTATCAACTCCCGAATTTATGCAGTTGCTGAGCGGGAAATCGATAATTCTGTATTTTCCCCCAAAAGAAACTGCAGGCTTTGCCATTTTAGAGGTCAGCACTCCCAATCTGCTGCCCTGGCCACCTGCCAAAAGCATGGCGATCATTTCTTTTTTTATCATGTTCCACCTCGCTGCATTTAAAAGAATTCGCTTTTTACTTAATTATAAGTATAACACTCAAGCATGCGAAAAAAAACCTATTTACTCGGTTCTCTTTATATTTATTTTAAACAAATTTCGCCCGGTGTTTTTTGACTTTGTCAGAATACGTGCTAGAATATAAATTCGTAAATCATCATATTAAATGTGTGAAGAATCGAGGCAAATTAATGTTCAAAATCGACTTCAAAAAACCTATTCACGTATATTTCATGGGCATCGGCGGTATCTCCATGAGCGGTCTTGCACAGATCCTCATCGAGGAGGGCTTTAAGATCTCCGGCTCCGACAACAAGAAATCCGCCATCACAGAGGCCCTTGAGCAAAAAGGCGTTGAAATATTTTACGGACAGAAGGCCGAGAACATCTCCCGGTCAAAAGATATAGATGTTGTAGTCTACACAGCGGCTGTGCATCCTGACAATCCGGAATTCGTTGCAGCAAGGGAGGCGAATCTTCCCATGCTCACCAGAGCTGAGCTTTTGGGACAGATCATGAAGGAGTACGAGCTTCCCGTAGCTATCGCAGGAACCCACGGCAAGACCACCACGACCTCCATGCTCTCCAAGATCCTTCTTGAGGCAGACACCGATCCCACCCTCTCCATCGGCGGAATCTTCAAGGACATCGGCGGCAACATAAGAGTTGGCAAGTCCGAGTACTTCGTGACTGAGGCCTGCGAATACACCAACTCCTTCCTCAGCTTTTTTCCCAAGATCAGCGTAATCTCCAACATCGACGCAGACCATCTGGATTTTTTCAAGGACCTTGACGACATCAGGCACTCCTTCAGAAAGTTCGCCCAGCTTCTTCCCATTGACGGAACCCTTGTGATAAACGGCGATATCGAGAACCTGTCGGAGATCACCGACGGCCTTGAATGCAAGGTTCTTACCTACGGTTCAAAGGACAGCTACGACTTCTATCCCACGAACATCGTATATGACGAGTTTGGCAATCCTTCCTTTACCGCGCACCTTCCCGGGGAAAAGAGCCTTCAGGTAAAACTGGCAGTTCCCGGAATCCACAACGTTTACAACGCACTTGCCGCCATAGCAGTGGCAACTCTTCTTAATATAGAAGATGAGCATATTCTCACAGCACTTTCAATGTTCGGCGGGACCAGCAGACGCTTCGAGCACAAGGGAGAGATTGGCGGCGTGACCATCATAGACGACTACGCACATCATCCCACAGAGATCAAGGCAACCCTCACTGCAGCCCAGAACTACCCTCACAATAAGATCTGGTGCGTATTCCAGCCCCACACCTATACCAGGACGAAGGCTCTTTTGAATGAGTTTGCCGATGCTCTTTCCCTGGCAGATCACGTGGTCCTGGCGGATATCTACGCCGCAAGAGAGAAGGATAACCTGGGGATCAGCTCCAGAACTCTTCGGGACAAGATCGTGGAGTTGGGACACGAGTGTAATTATTTTCCAACAATTGAGAACTTTAATGAAATAGAAAAATTTCTTTTGCAAAATTGCACTAAGGGTGACCTGTTGATAACCATGGGAGCCGGAGATGTTGTTAAAATCGGCGATGAGCTCCTTGGCAGGTGATACTTATCCACATTTCCACCTCCGGAAAACAGAATTTCAAAACAAGTTTTGGTGGAAAAGTCCGGCTGTAAAAAAACCACAGCCGGACTTATTTATACTATTTTTATAAAAAATAATCCACGTTATCCACATTGTCCACAAAACTCATAAAACTCTCAAACCTCCCGTGGTTGCTGGATTTCTTCGTCACTTTTACCCATATCATTTTAAAAATCCCCATGCTATAATCTGAATTGTTCCGACGGGAAACACAATTTTCTTTTCGGATTTTTAGTAAAGCAGGTGATGAAAGTTTATGATGGGGAGAGTATCTATCAGTTCAGGCTATGGGGAGGACTCGACAAATGTTTCCAACATATTTATTGATGAATACATGTCAGAAGCAAATGATGCGCAGATTAAGATCTACCTCTTTCTTCTGCGTATGATGAGTGCGAATTTATCCACCAGTGTTTCGGCTCTGGCAGATAAATTCAATCATACAGAAAAGGATGTTCTTAGAGCTCTCAAATACTGGGAGAACAAGGGACTTATAAGCCTTGAATACGACGGCGCGCAGCACCTGACCGGGATCCATATGGAGGATATAACTTCCGCCAACGCAGGAAAGTACGGCAGGCGCAGGGGCGATACCGTGATCACTCCGGTGACCACTCCCGCTCCGCAGGTTGTGCAGCCGCACGTGGCCGGGATGAGTACCTCTGTTACCGCCATTCCTACGCGAAATGTAGCGGGGCTTGCATCCAGGCCAAACTATACTGCCGCTCAGCTTCGGGCATTCAAGCAGGCTGAAGGTGCCAAGCTCCTTGCTATTGCAGAGCAATACTTCGGAAGACCTCTTAGCTCCAGCGAGATGTCAATTGTATATTACATCCGGGACGAGCTGAAGTTCTCCGACGAACTTTTGGACTATCTGATGCAGTATTGCGTCGATAATCATAAGACTGATTTCCGTTACATGGAAAAGGTTGCCATTAACTGGAGTCAGAACGGCATCGTGACGCTGGAACAGGCACGCACGGAAACCTATAAACATGACAGTGACATCATCACTATCATGAAAGCCCTGGGTATGGAAAATAACCCTACCGATAAGGAGACATCCTTTATCAACAGGTGGCGTAATGAGTTGGGGTTTTCGATGGAGATTATTTTGGAAGCCTGCGATCGCACTGTTTTAGCGGTGCAGAAAAACCGTCTCAAGTACTGTGACGGTATTCTGCAGAACTGGCACAAGAATAAGGTTGTTACAAGGGAGGATATTGCCGGTTTAGATGCTACACATTCCGCGGATCTGGCCAAGAAAAACAGAACCCGGGCTTCCGTATCTTCCATCGACTCTAAGCTTCGCTCCGGCGAATCATCTATTCGTCTGGGCGACAACCGGAACCGCTTCAATCAGTTCGAACATAACACTGTTGATATGGACGAGCTTGAGAAGCTGCTTCTGGACAATTAAACCTTGCATGATTGGGGAATCGGGCAAGGCAAGTTTCATAAGCTCGGCCCTGTACTTTTGGTTCGGCGGCGGCACCAGCCTTCCCTGAAACACGTACAGGGCCATACTTATGCCAGACCCGCACTTTGGGTCAACATCAGTGTGTTTATGCGATCGGATTCTCATTTGAGTGATGCTGTGCATCAAGGATCCGGCGCCGGAAACGCCCTCTTGCGTTTCCTATCCGAATGATCACGGGGGATAAGATGTCACTTACCAATTCACAGTATGATGCGATAATGCATGAATATGAAGAGAGGCGTTCACTTCACAGGCAGGAGCTGGAGGAACGCCTTCAAAGCGTGTACGAAAATGTACCGGGATACAAGGAACTTGAGGATAAGACCTCCTCTGCCAGTGTGGAATTCGGCAAGAGGCTCCTTCGTGGCGAGGTTCTTCCCAAGGAAGATCTGGCAAAAGAGCTTGCGCAGATAGCCGCACAGAAGCAGATGCTACTTGTTCAGGCCGGTTACTCCAGGGACTTCCTTGATATGGGCTACACCTGTCCCGACTGCAAGGACACAGGTTATATCGGCAATGAAAAATGCCACTGCTTCAAGCAGAAGATCGTGGACACCCTCTACAACAAGTCCAATCTTCGCACCCTTACCAGGCAGAATAACTTCAGGATCATGTCCAGGGACTATTACAAAGGCGATGATCTAAACAAGTTCAACGGCGCTGTCAAGGCTGCTGAAGATTTTATAAATAATTTTGACACCGACTACCAAAATTTATTCATTTATGGTACAGTTGGTACTGGTAAATCCTTCCTATCAATATGCATTGCAGACGAACTGCTGAAAAAAGGCCATTCCGTAATATATTTCAGCTCCACAGGTCTGTTTGAACTTTTGGGTGAAGTTACCTTCAACAAAGAGAACAGACAGGATCTCCACAATGTTTTCGGAGAACTACTCGAATGCGAGCTTTTGATAATCGATGACATGGGCACAGAGATGGTCAACAACTTTGTACTGTCCAAGCTCTTCTCTCTCCTCAATGAGAGGGATCTGCGCAAGAAGTCCACAGTCATTACCACCAATTTTGCACTGGATCAGTTGCAAAGTACTTACTCGGACCGTATTTTCTCAAGAGTTACAGGCAACTACAAACTGCTTAAGATATCAGGCCCGGACATTCGCAGACTTAAAAAGCTTGCCAAAAAAGAAAGCGAGGATCTTAAATAATGCCAAGAAGAGAAGAGAAGCGTAATCTGGAGACTATTCCTGTAGGCTCCTTAGGTATGATTCCTCTTAAAGGTATTAAGCCACTTGCAGAGAAGGTTGATTATTATCTTGTAAAGTGGAGAGCTGAAAGAGAAAATGAACACAAGGGCAGCCTTGCCTTTACCGGCTATGAGCGTCCCTCATACATTCTGGATGCTGAGGTTCCCAGATTCGGAACCGGTGAAGCCAAGGGAGTTATCAAGACCTCTGTAAGAGGTGACGATCTGTATCTTTTGGTGGATGTTTGTAACTACTCTCAGACCTATTCCCTGTTCGGTCAGGAAAATCATATGTCTCCCGACGATCATTATCAGGATCTTAAGAGACTCATTGCAGCAGTAGGCGGAAAGGCCCGCAGGATCACAGTTATCATGCCTTTCCTCTATGAATCAAGACAGCACAAGAGAAGTTCAAGAGAATCTCTTGACTGTGCTATCGCTCTTCAGGAGCTGGTAAGCATGGGTGTCGACAATATCATTACCTTTGATGCCCACGATGCCAGAGTTCAGAACGCTATTCCTTTAAACGGATTTGAAACAGTCCGCACAACTTATCAGTTTATAAAGGCTCTCCTTCGAAACGTTGATGACCTCAAGATCGATTCTGAGCACATGATGGTAATAAGCCCGGATGAGGGCGGAATGAGCCGTGCTATTTATCTTGCCAGCGTACTTGGACTTGATGTTGGTATGTTCTATAAGCGCCGCGACTATACACAGGTCGTTGACGGCAGAAATCCCATTATTTCCCACGAGTTCCTGGGAAGCAGCGTTGAAGGCAAATCTGTTATCATCGTAGACGACATGATCTCCTCTGGTGAGAGCATGATCGACGTAGCAAGAGCCCTCAAGGAGAGAAAGGCCGCAAGAATTTACGCATTCTCAACCTTCGGTCTTTTCACCAACGGACTTGATGAGTTCGATCAGGCATACAGGGACGGAATCATCGACAGAGTACTGACAACAAACCTGGTATACCAGAGCCCTGAGCTCCTCTCCAGAGAATGGTATATCAGCTGCGATATGAGTAAATACATAGCTTACCTTATCGACACACTTAACCATGACGCTTCCATCAGCGATCTGCTCAACCCCGTTGAGCGTATCAACAGCATCATTGAGCGCTACAACAGCGGCGAGCTCAAGGCATCCATGGAAGCCGAGAAGAAAGCCTAAGAGATATAAATAAAGATCCTGCCTTATGGTCTATTTTGACAAGACCATAAGGCAGGATTTTTAATTTGCATATTGTCGGGCTGTTTTTAAAGAAGAATTCAAAAAGCTATGCCTCTAAAAGCTTTACTATGTCCATCAGGCAATCTACCCTCGCATACAACTTTTTTGAAAGCTCTTCATCCGGCTCCGTTAAATCAGGAACCATAATGACATTGCATCCGGCTTCATAAGCGCTGGTGACACCGTTTGGTGAATCCTCAACAGCAAAAGTCTCCCGCGGATCAAGCCCCAACTCTTTGCAGGCAAAGGCATATATGTCGGGAGCGGGCTTTCCAAGGGACACCATGTTTGCGCAGATGATCTTATCAAAGCTGTCGAAAAGACCTATCTTTTTAAGAAGCCTCTCCGCACGACCGTAATTGTTGGCGGTGGCGAGGGCTGTCAGATATCCGTTTTCCCGAAGCCAGGCCAATATCTCTTTTGCCCCGGGCTTAAGAGGAATACCGCTTTCTCTCATCATATCTTTTACAATGCCTTTTCGGTACTCTCTCACTGTCTGATAATCAAAATCTTCCCCAAACCACTCCTTAAACCGCTGTGGTGCAAAGGGGCGGCCAAGAGACCGCAGCTGAAGCGGCATCCAGGGCTCAACCTTGTAGCCAAAATGCTCCAAAGCCCTGGGCCAGGCGATCTGATAGTATTTTTCCGTATCTGTAAGTGTGCCGTCAAGGTCGAAGATCACAGCCTTGATGTTGACAGTGCTTCTATCACTATTGTTCATATAGATGTCAGTAACCTCTTAATTTAGCATATTTGCCTGTATCTGTATCAGAATCCAAGATTATCATTTACAAGGATCACATGAATCCTGTCCTTATGACGAGAGTATCTTGTGATAAGGAACTGACAGCAAATGGTGTCGGGAGATTTGCAGTCCATGCATGCTCCGGTTTTGGCACAGGGTGTATTAAGTCCGAATCTCTGAGCATTGATGGGCGCAGCTACATTTCTTGCCCTCTTCATGGCACCGTCTGTATCCTTGCACACCTTGTTCATGCCCACGATAAATACCACTTTCTTAGGCCCCTGGGCAATGGCTGAAACCCTGTTTGAGTTGCCGTCGATATTTACCAGAATGCCGTCTTCTGTCATGGCATTGACGCTGGCAAGAAATACATCAGCGTCATAAGCTGCCAGCATTGCAGCTCTCTTATCCTCGGCTTTATCCCTGTCTATAAAGCTATAGTTGCCGTTCTTTACCGCTTCCACAAGGCCGATCTCATGAGCACTCATGGCTCCGCCCATGGCTATACTGCTGCCCTCGGGGATAAGACCAAGAGCAATCTTTAAAGCTTCATCTTTGTCCTTTGCATAGTAGCCGGACATATTTCTGGATTCCAGGCCCTTTATAACAGTCTGTGCCAGCAGTTCATTTCTCTTTACGATATTCTCATTCATCGCCAAAACCTCCTACAATACATGATCCGTCAAAACAACTGATTACATTTTAGCATACCGCAGTCATGTTCAATAGCTTTCTATTCATCTTAGAACACAGAAATCTCAGTAATTACGTCTCTCATTACAGGACATAAAATACCCCCGGATGTTTATAGGAAACATTCGGGGGCTGTATATTAGAAAATTATGTTATTGGACTAAAGCGTTAACCTTCAACTTTATCAGTTCTTCCGCCGATCAGTGTCCGCCTGCGCCTTCATTGCCCTGGCCTGACTTGCCGGATCCCTCACCGGGCATTCCGGGTGCAACCTGACCGTCATAACCGCCTTCACCTTCTTCACCGGCGTTGGAATCCGAGCCGTTTGATGAGCCTGATGCTGCTCCGAGAGTCACTTCATAGGTGTTCTCCACGTACTCGATACCGTTCTGTCTCATAACCTTGATCTGTACAGTGGTTCCTGCTGCATAGTACTGAAGTCTTGTCTGAAGGTCATCCATTGAAGCGATCTCCATGCCGTCGAATTCAGTGATGACATCACCTTTGGAAATGCCTGCTGCCTCAGCTCCGCCGCCTCTTGAAACTTCAGCAACGTATACACCCTGAGGGATGCCATAGCCAGCTGATACATCAGCTGTTACGCTAACGCCTGAGATTCCGATATAGCCTCTGTCCTCTGCTGAGACCTTAAGCTTGGTCTGCTCGTTCATGAGCTTATCAATGATGGGCTGAGCCTCTGAGATAGGAATTGCATATCCCATGCCTTCAACGGTTTCTCCACCTATCTTATTGGAGTTGATACCGATAACCTCGCCCTGGATGTTAAGAAGAGCACCGCCTGAGTTACCGGGATTAATGGCTGCATCTGTCTGGATAAATGTCTGGCTCTTTCCCTCGGAGGTCTCAACCTCTCTGTTAAGGGCCGAGATAACACCGGTGGTAACAGACTGGCCATAGCCAAGCGCATTACCGATGGCAATGGCGGGTTCGCCGAGAGTCAGTGCATTGCTGTCGCCAAGGGTTGCGATCTTGATGGTCTGTCTTGTCTCCGATGAGATATCATCGAGCATTACCGCGATAACGGCAAGATCCATCTCTGAGTCTGTACCTTTAACAACCGCTTCGATGGCTGAATCATCTGAGAAGATAACCTCCAGAGTATCTGCACCTTCGATCACATGGTAGTTGGTTGCAATAAGAAGCTCTGTGTCATTCTCGCCTACGATAATACCACTGCCTGATGCTGTAGCTTCTTCCTGAGTCACATATCCGAAGTAGCTGGCAGATGCTGTGTAGTTGTTATGGATTATTACCATTGCAGGCATAACCTCGGAAACAACGCCTGTAACATCTGTAACAACTGCAAGGGAATCGCCTGTAACCGTAGTTGTCGTGATGGGAGTCTCATCCTCTTCTCTCTGACTGTTATCCGTTACTGTAGTGCTGCTCTGCTCATCTACCTGTTCAGTGGTCTGTGTATCATTCTTGGCAATGAAAGCCTTGTTTACAGCGTTGTATCCAAATCCTACCCCGCCAACAACAAGGGCTACAGCAACGATGGCTGCGATCACCTTAAGTGCTGTGTGTTTCTTCCTGGGCTTTACGGGAGGAACATTTCCGCCGTTTCCGTTATCAGTGCTGTACTGATAGGTACCATAAGTAGGCTGGCTGTTCTGCCCGTAGGAGTAACCTGAGCCGTAGCTCCCGTAACCTGTCCTGCTCTGGCCATATCCTGTACCGCCCTGGCCATAGGAACTTCCTGAAATTCCCTGTCCATAACCTGTGCCTGATGCGGAAGGACTTCTGAACTGTCCCTGAGAGTAGCTGCCTGTGTTGCCCTGGCCATAGGAGCTTCCTGTGCTTGTCTGCCCGTAGCTTCCTGAACTGCCCTGGCCATAACCGGTTCCCGAAGGGCTGTGACCATAGGAGCTGCTGCCCTGTCCGTATCCATATCCTGTGCTGCTCCGGCCGTAGGGAGTGCTGCTGTAAGTGGGCTGACTTCCCGCACCGGCTGCAGGTGTGGATCCCTGACCGTAGTTGTAGTTGGTATATGAATTCTCCGAAGCGCTCTCCGGTTTGTTCTCTTTAGCCTCCTGCCCCAGGTCTGTTGTGGGTGCTGAGCCCGAATTGTTCTCGTTAGTTGTCATCTGATCATTTTTGTCGTCAAACATGTCGTGAACCTTCCTTTCGTTTTCATGGCTCTAGTATAGTTTTAGTGTGTGATAAAATTGTGTTCTAAATATTATAAAATAATTAACAATGGCCGTCACCACTGTTTATGCGGTTCCGGCCACTTTTTTAATCGAATGTTGTTTAATTTACGGATAGCTTACTAAACTATATCTTGTATCAGTCCTCATATCCGTTAGGATTCTGACTCTGCCATCTCCAGGAGTCCTCACACATCTCGCGGATTCCGTTAACAGCCTTCCATCCCAGCTCTTTCTCAGCCTTGTCTGCATTAGAATAGCAGGTTGCGATATCGCCGGGGCGTCTTTCCTTGATCTCGTAAGGGATCTTAACTCCTGTTGCTTCCTCGAAATTCTTGACGATATCAAGAACGCTGTAGCCAACGCCTGTACCAAGATTGTAGATGTTAAGTCCGCTTCCGGGAGCCAGCTTTGCAAGAGCCTTAACGTGTCCGACAGCAAGGTCCACAACGTGGATATAGTCTCTTACTCCGGTTCCGTCGGGAGTGTCGTAGTCATTGCCGAAAACATTGAGCTTGGGAAGCTTGCCAACAGCCACCTGTGTGATATAAGGCATAAGGTTGTTGGGGATACCGTTGGGGTTCTCTCCGATCGTTCCGCTCTTGTGTGCACCAATGGGGTTGAAGTAACGAAGAAGTACTACATTCCACTCGGGATCGGCCTTCTGGATATCAGAGAGGATCTGCTCCAGCATAGATTTGGTCCAGCCGTAGGGGTTTGTACACTGTCCCTTGGGGCACTCCTCCGTAATGGGAATAAATGCGGGGTTACCGTAAACGGTTGCTGAAGATGAGAAGATAATATTCTTACAGCCGTGCTTCCTCATAACATCCACAAGAGTCAAGGTTCCTGTGATGTTGTTGTCATAATATTCCCAGGGCTTCTGAACAGACTCTCCAACTGCCTTCAGTCCTGCAAAATGGATAACGCTGTCAATCTTCTCACTTGTAAAGATCTTCTCGAGCGCATCCCTGTCTCTGATGTCCGCCTCGTAAAAGGGAACCTTCTTACCTGTCAGAGCCTCAACCCTCTTAAGTGACTTCTCACTGGAATTGGCAAGGTTGTCCATTACCACAACATCATGTCCTGCATTCTGAAGCTCCACAACTGTATGTGAGCCGATATATCCGGCTCCGCCTGTTACAAGAATCGCCATATCTACCTCTTTCCTATAAATCCAAATTTGTATTTATGTTCTTTTGTAACTGTATTGTAGTAAAAAGAACTATCACAGACAATCATCTTTTGTTATCACTGCCTGTCAAAATGTTAACTCTTACGTTAGCTCTTTTCCCGATCACAGCTCGATGCCGTTGAGCTTGCAGAGCTCTCTGGCTGATTCCACGGAGTCTATTCCTTCTTTATTCTTAATGGGCGCAAACTCGTGCTCTCTAACTACTTCATAAGGAAGGCAGGTATCAAGCATGTGGATCATATCAAGAACCAGCTGCTCAAACTTGCAGCCGTTGGGCTTTTCAGGCTTGATAAGGTTTGCGTTGTCGTCGATGTAAGGAATCTTCTTCTCAACAACGTGAAGAGGAAGGCTCTTGCTGGCAATATCAAACAGGTCTTTTTCACGGAAAAGATAATTTAAAATAACGCCGTAGTTATAGGCGGGATCTCCGTTCTCATCCTTGGCATCCATCATCTCCTGTGAAAGCTCGTAGTACTCAACGATCGAGGGCTTGCCGTCCTCAAGGCACATAACGCCTACCTTCTCATCCGGAGCATTCTTTCTGACAACCTTGGCACCGCAGGAAACATCAGCGGTAAGAGTTGCTCCCACAAAGCAAGGGTCGCAGATCCTCTGAAGAACGTTGTCAACGGCGAAGATGTCGATCCACTCGATGCCCTCCTCAAGGATCAGGTCGCGAAGTCCGGCTCTGAGCATTGATGTGTACCAGCCGGCATTGCCGTTGGGGGATGTGGAGATGCGGCACTTGCTCTCCATGTAAACCTTGCCCTCATAGTCAGAGGCGGGAGCCATATCCTGCTTGAAGAATGTGATCTTCTCCTCAGGATAACCGAAATAGTTGTGCTCCTTAAGGAAAGCCACAGTGGCGTCGTTATTCTTCTCACTGGTCATGATAAAGAGTCTGATGTAATTGCCCCCTGCTGCCTTAACAGTGTCCAGAAGGTTCTCGATGATCCTCTGGAAAATGTAAACGTGCTTTGTAAGTCCGATATCGTACATGCCCTTGGGGTTGTCGCTTCCAAGCCTTGTGCCCATGCCACCTGCAAGAAGGCATGCTGCTACCTTGCCTGAAATAAGTGCCTCTACACCCTTTGCCCAGAACTCATCCTTGCGCTCTAATATCTCCGGAACCTGCATGGCTGCAAGGGGTGCGAACTCGCCTCTTGCCTCGCTCTTTCCGAGATGCTTGCAATTTGCAAGAACCGAAAAGTCGGTCTCATCTATCTGTGTAAGGAGCTCCTGTTTCTCCGCGTCGCTAAGCTCATCATAGTATTTGAGAACATGCTGCTGCCCGAACTGCTCCAGTTTCTTTCTGGCTTCTTCTAAAGTCATTGTGATAATCCCTCCTTGAAAAATACTCTTTTTCCTTTAATTGCTCCTACTATATTACCACATATGTTGACGGTCGGCTCCTAAAAAAGTATAATTATAAAGGCTTTGGAGCAACGGCCCCAAAGCCTCTTTATCTGTTACTGATATGTAACCCGGAGTTGTACCCAAGTGGTTGAAGGGTCCGGATTCGAAATCCGGTAGGTCGGCTTTGCCGGCGCAGGGGTTCAAATCCCCTCAACTCCGCTCCTGCTCTGCCTGATCGGCAGAGCCTTTTTTCTTTTACAGCGACGGTGTTGTTCCGCAGACAGAACATATCATGCGGTTGCCTGAGAATACATTGTGCTTGGTATCCTTCCCACACTTTATGCAATAGCGGATCTGAGTGGGTGTCGCTAAATTGTCTTTATTTGCTCCCTTCCTGGGTTTAGTGGACTTATCCCAGGCAGGATCATCACCAAGTATATTAACTACCGATCCGCCCGTTACATTCTCCAGTTCCTCGTCACTAACCTTCTTGTTAATATCCTTATCGCTCATTTTTATGTCCTCCTTCTAATAAAATGATACCTGATCCATTCTCTGTTTATGACACTTTTATGACATTGTATCTTTTTATACGAAGTATTCTGTTTCGTGTCAAAAAAAATATCACGATCCGGTATTAGTTCAGAACATTTTTTTGCTCTTCTGCTTTTCAAAAAATTCATCTATGTTGGCTATAAGCTCTGCCGGAGGCATGGTCTTTAAAAGATATTTCTCCGGCTTTAAGGCAACAACATTCATGACACTTTCCTTGTCCCCTTTATTTGTAAGGAACATAACGGGGATATCGCTTGTGGAGGCCTCGCTCCTTAACATCTCAAGGACCTTGGGGCCTGTGGTCACAGGCATCTCGTAGTCCAAAAGGATCAGATCCACTTCGTTTTTAGCAAGGAAGGTTATTGCGGCCATTCCGGAATTAACCATGAATACCTGGTACTTCTCAGAGAGCCAGCTCTTGATGGTACGAAGCATGGTACCGTCGTCATCCACCACCAGTATCCTCTTTTTCTTAAGACGGATGGCTTCCTTTTCCACCACTTCTATCATTTTCTGTCCCAGCTCTTTTACATTGACCGGGCGCTCAAACACTGCTGCGATCCTCTCTGAGTCTACATTAGACGTGATCTTTGTAATCTCATCATGGGAGCCGATAATGCTGATGGAAAGATCATCCTCAACTTCCCGGTCCCTAAGATACACAAAGAACTCCATCATCTCATCCAGATCGTCAATATATACCAGATACACCGTCGGCTTGTTCTCAATCCGCTCAACCTCGGTGACGTTGGGGCTTGCCTGCAAAACTTCAAATCCTTTTTCCTTAAGTTCCTTGGCAATGGAGGTAACCATAAAGCTCTTACCTCCGCCCACAAGAAGCACTCTCTTATCCATATTGTTTCCTCATTTTCCAAAGGCTTTCGTCTGCGTCACAGAATCTCCATCAGGCCGTCCCTATCCACCGCAGCCATCAGTTCTTTTACCTTATTATACTTGTCGCTTAAGTCATCGGGAATACGATAATCCGATAACATACTCATTATACCATCTGCAGTGTCAAAATCGTAGGCTTCCAAAAGCTCTTTCATATCGGAGAATGCGCCCATAAGCTCTTCCTTGGAAATCTCCGGTTTATCGTCATCTTCCGGTTCGCAAGCGGCCGAAAGCTTGTCCTTATAGCTTCTGTAAAGCTCAAGAAGCTGCGGTGTCTTCTCCTCAATCCGGTGAATATCCTCGGCATTTCCCGCTTCTTCAAGGCCTGCTGCCATAGAGGAAAGCTCCATGGCGCCGATGAGCCTTGCGGAGCTCTTAAGAGCATGAACGGCAACGGTGTAGTTTCTCAGATCCTTTCCGGCGGCAAATTGTTCAATGTTGTCCGCTTTTGGATCGATGCTCACAAGGAACTCCTTAACAACTTCCCGAAGCACATCCTTGCTTCCGCAGTTTTTCTCGGCCTCAGCAAGATCAATTCCTAAGAGCTTTGGAAGGAAGTCCTCATCGCCGGAATCATCTTTTTCAGGATCTTTGGTCGTACCGCCAAAGTCGTCATCAGCTTTGCCATCACCCGCATCCTTTAACTTATCCTTCGGAAGGTAGTCCTTAAGCATCTTCTCCAGATCTTTTCCGTTGACAGGCTTTGCCAGATAATCATCAAAGCCTGCGGCCATGTACTCGTCCCTGGCTCCGCTACCTGCGTTGGCGGTAAGAGCGATACAGGGAACGCCCACATTAAGGTTCCTCTCAAGAGTCTTCATGGCAGCCAGGGTCTCAAGACCGTCCATTTCCGGCATTCTGTGGTCTATAAAGATGGCGTCATACTTTTTCTTTGTAACCTTTTCAAGAGTCTCCCTGCCGCTCTCTGCGGTGTCCACCTTGATCTGCGTGGCCTTAAGAAGCCCCTTCACCACGGTAAGATTCACCGTTGTATCATCCACCACCAGGATCTGCGCATCAGGTGCATGGAAGGCCTCGTGGTACTTCTCAAGGCTGTCAAGGTACTCCCTGTACCTGGTCTTGAAGTCGCCGATCGGTGCTCTATCAACCACCTTCTGGACCACCTCAAAAGAGAAGTCCGAACCCTCCCCGTAGATGCTTTTTACCTCAAGCTTTGTGTCCATCATAGCCAGCAGCTTTTTAACGATACTCATGCCAAGGCCGGTGCCCTCAATGGAGCGGTTCCTTATCTCCTCAATCCTTTCGAAGGGGGAAAAGAGCTTGTTTATATCCTCTTCCTTTATTCCAATGCCGGTGTCGACAACTCTGAACCTGAGACCTATGCTCTCCTCATCAATATCTCTGAAGGACACGTTCATGGTGATGCTTCCCCTCTCGGTGTACTTGACCGCATTGGAGAGCACGTTGGTGACACACTGTTTGATGCGGACTTCGTCGCCAAAAAGAATGTTGGGAGTGTTCTTATCTACGTTGACCTCCAAAGCAAGCCCCTTGTCATCGGCCTTCGCGGAGATCATGTTTATAAGATCGTTGATCGTGGAGCTAAGATGATACTCCACAGGCAGTATATCCATTTTTCCCGCCTCTATCTTGGAGAAATCCAGGATATCATTAATGATGCTAAGAAGAGCATTTCCCGCGCTCTTGACGTTCTGGGCGTACTCCAGTATCTGAGGCTCTGCGCTCTCCCTTAAGATCATCTCATTCATTCCAAGCACAGCATTGATGGGGGTTCTGATCTCATGGGACATATTTGAAAGGAAGCTCGACTTGGCCTCACTGGCCTTCTGGGCAACCTCCAGCTCTTTTTCCAGCTCCTGCTCTTCATGGAGCCTGCCGATATATTCCTCCACGGATTTAACCGTGGCCTTAATGGAATCATTGACCACCCGAATCTCGTCGTGGGACCTTACCATCAGCCTGTCAGCTTTTTTGCCCACTTCAAGCTTCATGTCATCCGGTGCGCCGGCGTATTCATTCATGAAATCCGACATCATGCCAAGAGGCATTCCTATGGCAGTCTTGGCGTAGTAATGAGCGAAAGCCGCCAGCGGCACACCTATGCAGAGCATCATCAGTACCATCTTCACATCGTAGCCAAAGGCCTTCACGTTAAAAGAAAACTCCATGCTCTGAATGTGATCAACAAACGCCTCCCGGTCTGCTTCAGACAAAAATCTGTCGTCGTCAAAATCAAATTGCTGCGTTGTGGTGGGTTCCTCTCTTACCACCGATTTCGGATCGATATTGGAGATCATCATTTCTTTCAGATCAGGGAAAAGAACTATCATAAACACTCCGACCGAGATGGAAAGGATCAGTTCCACGCCTATGATGATCAGGGAAATCTTCATACCTACTCTGGTTTTACGAAGATCTCTCTGCAGTTCCCGGTTATCCCTGTACACCCTTGTATAGCCGATTGCCAGTGGGAACATCATCTTACAGATGTCCGGGACTTTCGTAAAATAGATATGCAAAAGAAAGCCGCAGCCAAAGATAGCCACCGCATCCCTTGTAAAATAAGTCCCAAGCTTCATTCCGTATGCCATGATTTCCTCAACCGAATATGCCCCGTCGGGCACAATGGTCAGGCATGCCATCTCTATGAAACCTGTAAGCGCCAGAGTTATCACTCCGGCCAGAACTGTCTTTTTTACCTTATCAAACCATAAATACTGGGAAAACAAAGAGAAACAGATGGCCGGAACAAGAAAAATGGCCATCTTATAGGCATTGCTCATGTCAAGAACAAGGCAGAAGGTAAAAGATATCATGAAACTCGCCATGGATATCACATATCCATAGAGTCCTCCCAAAAGAAGGAATGGGGTGACAGCAAAAGCCATGAGCACAATGCGTCCCGAAGATACTGTCATGAAATCGGCCCGCAACGAAGATGCTACGCTTGCTGCGGTAAGTGCAGCAAATACAATGATGCCGATAATCTGAAAAGCGATCCTCACTGCCGTTTTAAATCCGGTCCAGGTATACTTTCTGCTGAATACTCCCATGGATACCTCTCTTATGCATTTGAAAAGCCGGTCAGAATGTGTATTTCAATACCAGCTCACTCAGTGTTCTGTATGTGCCCCGGGGAACCGAGAACTTTTTTCCATCCTCCATAAAGACTGTGTCCTTGGTGATCTTGAGGACCTTCTTGAGGTTAATGACGCTCTTGACCCCCAGAGGATAAAAGAAGGGATAATCCAGCTCATCAGCCAGCATCTGCATGGTACTGCGGATGAGGAAACTGCTGTTTACTGTCACGAGCCGCTTGTAGTGATCCTCTGATTCTATGTAAAGGATATCATCCACCACTACCTTGTGCACCTTACCGCTGTCCCTGAAGGTAAGGTAGTGAACCTCCTCACGCTCAGAGCAGATCCTGTCGAAGGCATCAAAAAACTCTTCTTCAAGAATGGGCTTTTCAAGATAGTGGACCGCGTGGATCCTGAAAGCCTCTTTATAAAAGGCATTTGAAGAGGTCATAAAAATAATCCGGGCATCTTCATTGTTTTTCATGATAATATCAGCAAGTTCAATACCGTTGATCTTATCGATGTAAATGTCCAGAAGGAAAATGTCGTAGACTTTTTTCTCCAGCCCCTCAAGCATATCCAGCGAGGAGTAAAAAATATCCACCGCAAAATCCAGCTCCGGATGGAGCCTCTTATATCTTTCCAAGAGCTCTGCCGCCTCAGCAGCAGAGCTCTTTTCATCGTCGCATATTGCAAGCTTGTACATACCGTCCCCCAACTGTGCTGCCGGCTTAAGTGTGCGCCGACGGCTCTTATCCCTTAAAATCTATGCTCTGCCCTATGGTCTTCTCGTACGGGGTCTGCACTGAATCGGCCCGCATACTGAAGTTGTAGTCATCTATTTTCTTAAGAAGTTCCTCCACGGAGCTTGCCATGAGGATCTCATAATCCTCTTCTTCATCTCCGGTGTCGGTTTTGTCAGTCTTACCGGCTTTATCGGCAATCTTTTCCTGAAGTTTTTCAGCCTGTTCCTTCTTTGCCGCCTTCTTTTCCGCAGCCTTTTCAGCAGCTTTCTTGGCAGCCCTCTTCTCCCGGAGCTTTTCGCTCATATCCTGGGAGGATTTACTCATTACCGCAAAGAAGCTGGCCGTTCCGTTGTCGTTGACCTGCATTCCGATGGCCTTGACCCCGGGCTTGTTTGTCATGGCAGCCTTAAGCTGAGGCATCTTGGTTGAAGCCTGAGCGATGAGCCCTTCATACTTGGCTCTGTACTCAGGGTCCGTAGCCATACGCTCTATCTTCTCCTCATCGATGAGCACCACCATCTTGTTGGCGTTCCCAAAGGAGCTGGCGCTTTGCTTGGCTGTTTCCTTCATGTCCTTACTTACAAGAACGAAGTCCATTCCGGAATACTTTTTCTTGAGCTCGTCATAGTATTTGGCAGCTTCCTCGCTGAGCTTGGGCTTGCCAAAGGTCTTGCCGTAATTGGCAGTTGCTGCTGCCTTAGATGTATCTTTCGCTCCGGCGGCCTTGGTTGCCTCATAAGCCGCGCTGCTGTTATTGGCAGTGATCTCAGAAATGTTACTCATGGTTCCCTCCTTTCGACGATCGCTCGTCATTCGGCATCCGTGCCGTCTACCTGAATCACATAGTGTACGTTTTTGTCAGAAGCATGTCCCCCGGTGCATGGATATAGCTTTCTTATACGTATATCGGAAGAATACCGTGATTTCTTTATAGCAAAAACTGATTTATTCCTTCCACATGCCGCTGACAAAATACATCAGCGCCATCCAGGTATAAACCGAATAGAAAGTCCCATGGTCATCTACGCCTTTCTTCAAAAGCTCTTTTGCCTTATCGGCACTTACAAGCTCGAAGCCGTCAAAGAACTCCTGTCCTTCGGCTCCGTCCTGGGTAAGACTCTTTAGATCCGGGAGTCTTAAGACCACGCACACCAGACCGTTGCTCTCATCAGTCATTCCGGGGCTGCTGAAGACCAGCGGATTGATAAGATGGATATGGTCTGTCTTTGGATCAAAAACTATTCCCGTCTCCTCACGGATCTCTCTTATAGCCGTGGCAAACAGCGGCTCTTTTTCCTTGGCATCCTCCGGATCCAAAAGCCCTGCCGGAACTCCCAGAAGAAATCTTCCCGTAGGATATCTGTACTCATAGGACAAAAGAAGCTTCGGCTCCTCCCCCGGCAGCTCGATAATAACCGCGCAGCTTACAGCGTCCGGCAGCATCTTCTTAAATTCCTCATCAGTCTTCACCGCAGCCAGATCGTCTTTGCTCCGGCGGGAAGCATCAAAATAGTGGCTCCCCTGTGTGTAATGCAGGTCAAATACCCGCAGGAATTTCTTATCCACCACTGTCTCAACGCAGTCTGTTGTGATCTTATATCCTTCCATGATTTCCCTCCTGATTACATCTGGTGGCGCACCACCTTATATTCATCTCCGTCCTGGTAGTAGGGGCAGTCTTTGCCGCTGTTCATCATGCGACCGTAGTCGTCCTCGTCCATGTTGACCATGCAGACGTAGCACTCCCAGTCATCATCGTATGCATAATTTGCGCAGGTATCACAGATCATATTCGCTCTCCTTTTTGTTTCCGGGCCGGGCAGCCCCCGGAATGATCTCAGAAATTCATGCTTTCTATATAGTCCTCATCAAAGCTGTCTGTCGCCGCAAGTTCAATGACAGCCGCCCTATTGATGATCCTCTTAAGCTCCCGATCCGGGGTTTCTTTTGTTTTCTCACTGTTCGGGCAGCAGGCAATATCACCGCTTTCCTCCAACAGGGTCTTTGTAAGATATCTCACCGCGCCCTTCAAAGAAGCATTGCCTACCGCAACGATCTTTCCGGCAAATCCTGGCGGCAGCATCTTAATGTGTGCAATCTTTTCAACATCGATATGGCTTCCAAAACCGCCGGCAATGTATACTCTGTCCGGCCCTTTTTCCGCATATGAGAGCAACGCTCTTATTCCGGATGCAATGGCAGCTTTCCCCATCTGAACATTCCTTATGTCTTTCTGCGTCAGTCGGATACTTCCATCCTCTGTCACAGGAAATCCGTTGTCAAAAAACTCTTCTGCAAGAAGTCCTGTCTCATCTATGATACCGCATCTTGCCAGCTCTGACACAAGCTCCATTACTCCTGTTCCGCATAGGCCGATGGGCTTTGCACCGTCAATGGTCTCATATTTGACCTGCCATCCGGGTTTTGAGAGTTTGCTGCGGTTCTCATCTTGTGATACGCCAAAGCCTTCTTTGGGATCAGCCGCATCCTCTTTAAGTTCCACATGGGCTATGGCTCCCGGCACCGAGGCCACTCCGCAGGAAATTCCGCCGGCCTCAAACACAGGTCCCGCCGCCGTGGATGTTACTTTTATTTTGTCGTCCTCAATAAGGGCCATCTCTCCGTTGGTTCCAAGGTCGATAAAAAGTGATGTCTTTGATGATTTTCCCTCTATATAATATAATCCCGAGACAATATCTGCACCTACAAAGGCAGAGATTCCCGGAAGAAGAGTCACTTTTGCATTCTGCAACCCAATCTTTTCCTGTGGTGATCCTTCCCCTGCACCACTTAAAGGCTCTTTTCCCCAGCTAAAGACCTCCCGATCCAGGGACACCGGTGTGTAGGGATATACCCCAAGCCCCGACACGTCCTTGCCTGTGAGAAGATGGAGCATGGTGGTGTTTCCGGCGATGACTATGTTTGATATCTCTGCTGTGCTTTCGATATCCATATCTGTTTTTGCATCGGAAGGACTACATGTTGCTATTCCCGAATCTGCAGGCGCAGTGTTCCCGGTAATGCCAAGCTTCATCATCAGATCATCTATGTCGTTGCGGACCAGGTTCCTAAGATCGTTTCCTGCTTCTTCGGATTCTGCGGCCGCAGCTATTCTTGATATCACATCCGCGCCGTACTTTCTCTGAGAGTTTACGCAAGATGCGGTGGCAACTATGCGGGATCTAATACCGCAGGTTTCTACCAGCGCAGCCGCAATGGTGGTGGTTCCAAGGTCAATGGCGATGCCATAGTGCAAGGCAGTCGCAGGGCTGCTTATGTTGTTTGAGGCAGATCCATGGAGAGTGCTTGAAGTACCGGTCAGAGTTTCCGCCGCCATCTTTGTTTCATCGGCTCCGTATCCTATCTCAACAGCACAGTCTTCTTCGGGGCGGCACCTGCAAAGAAGCCTTACGCCAGCATCGATCTCATTGGGAGTGAGCAGGTTCTTTTCCCCGGGGGTGGGTATTGGAGCACCAAAGGCAAAACGGACCTTACACTTGCCGCAGATCCCCTGCCCGCCGCAGGGCATGCTGACCCGAAGGGCGGGTTCCGAGTAATGCTCCTTGGTAGATCCGTCATTCTCTGCTTCGTCAGCCATCCGCAAAATGCCGTCCTTAAGGCTTTCCCCGGCAGTCATGATAAACGCAGTGGTTTTGCCGTTTTCAGTTATTTCGACGCGAATTGTTTTTTCCATATAAAAAGTTTATCCTGCGCAATTTTCAAAGTCAAACCCGGATATTTCTTAAAAGCGGCCGAGTTTCACCGGCGCTCCTTTGTGGCCCGCCCCGCCAATTATCAATAGCATTTTTGCCTTAAATGTGCGACAATATAAGGTGCAGAGCCTGATGAGACAGACTATTCTCTGCAAAATCGATAAAATAATACAAAACACATGATGTATGAAAGGAGAACGTTATGGGGCTTATTTCAGCAGCACTTTCAGCAGGTGGCAGTGTTCTTTCTGATCAGTGGAGGGACTATTTCTACTGCGATTCTCTTACATCGGAGGTGCTTCTTACAAAGGCAAAAAAGAAACAGGGCAAGGGAAATGAAAACATCATTTCCAACGGTTCGATCGTTGCGGTTAACGAAGGTCAGTGCATGATCCTGGTAGATCAGGGACAGATCACTGAGATCTGCGCAGAGGCAGGCGAGTTCGTATATGATACATCAACAGAGCCTTCACTCTTCTACGGAGATCTGGGGGAGAATATCGTTAACAGCTTCAAGGAATTCTACAAGAGACTTTCTTTCGGCGGCGGCACAGCCAAGGATCAGAGAGTTTACTATATCAACACCAAGGATATCCTCGGCAACAAGTACGGAACAGTTAATCCCGTTCCTTTCCGTGTTGTTGACACAAATGTTGGTCTGGACATGGATGTATCCCTTAAGTGCCACGGCGAGTACAGCTACAAGATTGTAGATCCCGTTCTTTTCTATAAGAACATCTGCGGCAATGTACCCGGAGAGTTCACAAGAGACAAGATCGAGTCTCAGCTCAAGACTGAGCTTCTGACGGCTCTTCAGCCCGCATTCGCCAAGATCTCAGATATGGGCATCAGATACAGCTCACTTCCCGGACACACCACCGAGATTGCTGATGCACTCAATGAGGTCCTTTCCAAGAAGTGGACCGAGGTTTACGGTATCAAGATCAGTTCCTTCGGCGTAAGCTCAGTTACAGCTTCCGAGGAAGATGAGAAGATCATCAAAGAGCTCCAGAGAGCAGGCGCTCTCAAGAACCCCAACATGGCAGCCGCTACACTGGCAAGCGCACAGGCTCAGGCTATGCAGGACGCAGCCAAGAATACTGCAGCAGGCCCTATGATGGCATTTGCCGGCATGAATATGGCTCAACAGGCAGGCGGCATGAACGCTCAGGCTCTTTACCAGATGGGTGCACAGCAACAGCAGGCAGCTCCTCAGATGGCAGCTCCCTCCGCAGACACCTGGACATGCTCCTGCGGCGCAACAGCTACAGGCAATTTCTGCTCCAACTGCGGATCCAAGAGACCTGCAGCAACCTGGACTTGCTCCTGCGGAACTGTTAATAACGGTAACTTCTGTACAAACTGCGGCTCTAAGAGGCCCTGATAGAGAATAGACTATGGGTTTACACGAATATGAATGCCCCGCCTGTGGCGGGGCAATGGAATTTAACCCCAAGACCCAGAAGATAAAATGTCCCTTCTGTGATTCCGAATTTGATGTCAAGGATTATGTGGCCAACCACAACTCAAACAGCGCAGGTGTTTCCGCAGAGGAAGCCGGAACCCCGAGTCAGACCACGGATGAGAACAGCCAGCCGCTTTACGTCTACAGCTGCGGTTCCTGTGGCGGCGAGATTCTCGCCACCGAATCCCTGGGCTCCTTAAAGTGCCCCTTCTGCAGCAACAACATCGTTGTAAATGAGAAGTTCGACGGACAGTTCAAGCCGGATTTTATCATCCCTTTCAAGCATACCAGGGAAGATGCCATGAATGCCTACAAGGGATACGTCAAATCCAAGAAACTTCTGCCGAAAGTCTTCTTTGACGAGAATCACATCGATGAGCTCAAGGGTGTATATGTTCCCTTCTGGCTTTACAATGCCACCGAGAATTATCAGGGTTCCTTTGACGCCACCAAGGTCAGAACCTGGACCGATTCAGATTACCGCTACACCGAGACCAGCTACTATACTGTAGACAGGGCCGGCTCCGAGCAGTTTGAATGGGTTCCCGTGGATGGCTCCAAGGAGATGCCCGATGATCTAATGGAATCTCTCGAGCCCTTCGACAGATCGGCTATGGTTCCCTTCAACATGGGTTATCTTGCGGGATTTTTTGCCAACAAATACAACGTTTCCGCGGATGAAGACAGAGGCCGCGCCATAGACAGAATGCGCACCTCCACCACAAACGACTTCAGACGCACCATCAGCGGATACAGCACTCTGACACCGCGTTCAGAGAATATCAGCTCCTCGGAGGAGTCTGTTAAGTATGCCCTCTACCCGGTATATCTTCTGAACACCAGCTGGGAAGGAAACAATTATCTTTTTGCAATGAACGGGCAGACCGGTAAATTTGTGGGAAATCTGCCATTCTCCATGAAGCAGGCTCTTAAGTACTACTTCCCCATCGCCGGAATCGTGGCCGTAATTGCATTTATTTTATTCTCAATTTTCGCTTAAAGATTAAGAATTGGTACTCATATGACGAAATATATTAATATGCAGAAAAAATTTGCCGGCATCATGCTGGTAATAATCCTTTTTGCGCTGGTTCTGCCCGTAACATCTCTGGCAGCCGGCCAGCTGTGGGACAACTATGAAGTCCCGGATACACGGCAGAAGCCAAGGCTTGTGGATCAGGCTGATCTTCTTTCCGATGGTGAGGAAAAGAATCTGCTCTCCACCCTGGACAGTCTCAGCGAAAAATGGAAGTGCAATATAGTGGTCCTCACAGTCGACTCTCACACCGGTCCCATTCAAGACTTTGCAGACGATTACTTCGATTACAACGGCTTTGGTGCAGACTTTGACGAGAGCGGCATTCTCTTCATGCTAAGCATGGAGGACAGAGAATGGGCCATCAGTACTGCGGGCGATGCCATCAGAGTCTTCACCGATTACGGTCAGGACTACATGTTTAACCAGATGCGCGGCGACCTGTCTGATGGTGACTACTACGGAGCCTTCAATACTTACGCCGGGGTATGCGATGCGCTTCTGGATCAGGCAGCAAGCGGCACGCCTTATGATGTCAACCAGCCGCAGCCCAGGGTCAGGACAGCTTCGGACTATCTTGCTTACCTTGGTTACAGCGTCATCATCGGCCTTGTGGTAGCTCTTTTCCCTATTCTCAAGATGAAGAGTGATTTAAAGACCGTCCATATGAACACCTCTGCTTCCGGTTATCAGTCCCAGCAGGGCATGCGGATGAGAGTCAATTCCGACAGGCTTGTCAACAAAACTCTGTCAAAGACTCCACTTCCCAAGGATGATGACAGCAGTTCTTCAAGAGGCGGTGGATGGTCGGGAGGAAGTTCCACTCACACTTCCAGTTCAGGTCATTCCCACGGGGGAAGCCACGGGCACTTTTAACAGTGCAATCTGACATCTGCAAATCCTGAACACTATAAGAGGAGGATGAACAGTGACAAAAGCTGTAAAAGTCCGACTCCAGACAGGTCTGCTATCACTGGTAGCTCTTTCTATCGTGATAGTATTCCTGCGATTTCTTGGGAACTCAAAATTTAATACACCAAGCCAATTTGATTTAGTCCAGTTGGATTCAGGCTGGACTATTAGTCGTGGAATGGAGTCCTGGGATCTTGAGCGCATCTCTCTGGCCAGCACCGGTATAGTGAATTCCGGGGATGTCATCGTTCTTTCAAGGACCCTGCCCGACACCCGGCTTGATCCCGCCACCATATACTTCAAGACCGTTCTTTCCACCGTTGATGTTTTTGTGGACGATTATCCCATATACAGATTCGGGGAGAATTACCTGAGAGACGGACATATGATGCCAAAGATGCTGAATTTTGTTCAGCTTCCCAAGGATTATCAGGGAAAAGAGCTGAAGATTGTCCTTACAGCCCGTGAGGACAACGCCTTCTCCGGCCTTTCCCCTGTATACTTTGGCAACTACAACGACATTTTCACATATCTTTTACAGCTTCACAGAATGCCTATGGTGATCGGAGTTTATCTGATTGTGTTTGCATTTCT
This sequence comes from Butyrivibrio sp., assembly GCA_015056575.1. Classification (GTDB taxonomy): domain Bacteria; phylum Bacillota; class Clostridia; order Lachnospirales; family Lachnospiraceae; genus Butyrivibrio. The sequence continues at coordinate 102,439 of SVGA01000006.1, read as the reverse complement.
GCTCCTTGTGATGTCACCCTTTCTTTTCTTTGCTTCAAGTCATGATTACAGCATTCTCTTCGGTGCCTTGACCTCATGGGCCATGGGATCCTACATTCTTTGCTACAATGATGTTTTCTGGATGTTCACAGACAGTCCGGGACTCTTTACCTCAATAGAGTACTTCTCACTTTTTGCCATTCCCGCAGCTACCATGGGCTTTGTTATCGCAGCTCATCAATCTCACTACAAAAAGATCGCCAACATTCTGTTTTTGATAAACAGCCTGTTCCTTATTGTTACCACGATCCTTCATGTCACCTCCCTGATCCACATCAATCATTTTGTTACTGCGCTTCATATTTTGGGAATTACGGAAGGAAGCTTTCTTATCATCTCCATTCTCTATGCCACAATAAAGTCTTACATGCAGGACAACCCGCAGATCAGCGCTTCCACCAACATGCTGGTCATCGGACTGGTTCTTTTCCTGATCTGCGCGCTTATAGATATTTTTAAATACAACGTCATGAAGTTCTCTCCAATGGGCGAAGTGAATTCCCACATCAACTTCCTGACTATCGGTGCGCTTCTTTTCACCATGAGTCTGCTCCTTAATTATTTCTTTCACTGTATCGAGTACATCAGTGAATCCTCGGAAAAAGAGCATTTGGAAGGTCTTGCCTACAACGATCCCCTGACGGGGCTTCAGAACAGATCCCGCTGCGAGCAGGTTCTTGCGGAGCTTTCCGGTACATACACCATCATCAGTCTTGATCTTGATTACCTTAAATATACAAACGACAATTTTGGCCACAGCTATGGAGACAAGCTCCTTAGCGGCTTTGCCGATATATTGAAAAACACCTTCACCGATTCCCTGCTTATCGGAAGGATGGGCGGCGATGAATTTATCGTTGTGCTTGCCTACGTTGATGAAGAGCGGCTTAACAGAACCTTGAACAACCTTAGCGATCAGCTCAATTATCGTAACAGCCTGGAGACAAAGCTGCGCTTCTCGGCTTCTTTCGGCTACGCCACCAGCAAGGATAAGGAAGTCCGCTCAAATCTGTCCGCCCAGCAAGTTTACCTGCTGGCAGATCAGAGAATGTATACCATGAAGAACAAGCATCACAAGCAGACCCTTGGTCGGCTGTATGATGACCTTCTTAACAAAATTCTTGAGAAGGGAGGCGATGAGGATCAGTGAAACTTCTTAAAAACAACCGCTTCCGCTCAATCATAATGTCCACACTGATATCCTGGGCCATCATCATACTGTGCATCATTTGCCTGACCTTCAAGGAAAATTATCCGATTTATGTGCTGGAGGACGGATGGACCGCCCGCATAAACGGAAGAAGAATTGATGACGTTAAACTTACCGAGTTTTATAAGGTTCGGGACGGAAGGCTCCTTCGCGGGGACATGATATCCATTTCCAAAACGCTTCCCAAGACTGAAGATTTTGATTTCCCTGTGATCCTCTTCCGAAGCAGGTACACCACACTGGATGTCTATCTGGACCAGACACACATATACTCCTTCGGTAGCATGATGTATGACAAGGAGCAGTTCATCGGCAAGATGTACCATTTCATCTCCCTGCCCGAGGACTATGCCGGAAAGACTCTCACCTTCTACATGAGAGTCAGCGAAAACAACGCCTTCCAAAATCTGGCGCCGCCGCGCCTTGGCAGCCAGCCCGATGTACAGGGAGAATTCCTTTATCGCAACATGACCATTATCTACACCGGCATGTTCATGATGGTATTCGGCGTTGCCTTCCTTTGTATCACCATATTTTATTTCAGCTCCATGCCCGAAATACGCAGCTTTATGTTCAGTTCCATGTTCTGCATCAACATCGGCGCCTGGCTTCTGACCTACTACAATGTTCTGAATCCTTTTATCCATACCGAGCACGAAACCTTTATTGAGTACTTTACCCTTTATCTTATTGTGCCCTACTGTTTCCTGATCTGTTACTGCATCCAGAACGTTCAGCGCAAAAAACTCTTCATTACAGCAGCGGTTTTGAGTACCTCAATTACACTTATCCAGTATATTTTTCACTTTTTCTTCAACATACACCTAAGGGCGACCCTGCCCATGTACCACATCTGCTGTCTGGCGGGCTTTGTTCTGCTTACATATTACGCCATAAAAAATGTGCGCACCCACGACCTCTCGCCCTCCAACTCCACTCAGATGCTGGGCCTGCTGTCCTTTGCCGCCTCTGAGATCATCCATCTGGTATTTTACTTGTTCGAGAACTTCCATCTGAAGTACCCGGAATTACTAAGTGTTTTGGTGATCACCTTTGGATGTCTGATGTTCGCCTTCTGCCAGCTGGCCAACTACCTGATGTTCATCACCCAGTCTTATGCTCAGAAGCAGGAATACGCTTCTCTGTCGAGACTGGCCTACGAGGACGGCCTTACAGATCTTCCCAACAGAGCCCGTTCCGACAAAGAGCTTGAAGATCTCAACAACACAGATGCCGACTACTGTATCATAAGCATCGACCTCAACGGCCTCAAATACGTCAATGATAAGTTCGGACATCCCTCCGGGGACAAGTACATCAAGGACTTTTCCAAGGTTCTCACCAGCACCTTTGAGGAGCACGGCTTCTGTGCCAGGATCGGCGGCGATGAATTCCTTGTTATCATCAATGACTCAGAGGGAAAAGATATAGCGGCTCTCATCGGACGTATGGAAAGCGCCCTGAATGTCATGAATGCCCTCTACCCCGAGTACCACCGCAGCGTTGCCACCGGCTATGCATTCCGTCATGAGGGAAAAGAAAACGCGACCTCCCACGAGATCTATCTAATGGCCGACGAGCGCATGTACGACAAAAAGAGAAGGATGCACGAGGAACTGGGCATCCGACAGAGGCTGTAAAAAGTAAATAGGATCATTAAAAAAGACGGCGATGACACTCGCACAAAAAACCTCCGGGCATTTCCTGAATGCCCGGAGGTTTTATAGTTACGGTGTTGATAAAGTTGTGGGTTTAGAAGCTCTTTCTACGCCGGTCCATGCACTGTATACGCAATTGCCTGTTGAATCTTTTATTCCGTTTCTGGCTCTTACGTAATATACCTGGCCTTTAAGCTTAGTACCCAGAGTATTGTACTTCTGATAGTCTTCACCGGATGCAGCATAATCTTTTTCAACTGTAACTACATTAGTCTTGAAATTCGGATCTGTCGAATACTGTGCCTGGTAATACATGTTGTAATGATCAATATTGGTATATAAGGTGCCTCCGCTGATAGTCGGCCTGATAACAGGTTTTGAAGGAGCCGGTATCTTAGTCCACTTAATATATAAAGTAACCGTTCCCTTATCCTTGCCGGTAAGCCGGCTCAGATTGTAAGTTCCCCTATTGCTGTCCCAGGTCATATACTTACTGCTGAATATACTGTTCTTTCCATTGGCACTCAAAGCAACTCCGCTGAGGTTATATCCGGCTCTTTCTGCTGAAGGACTGTAATATGTATTGTTAAATACATCTCCTCCAAGTCTGATGTTGAGGGTCTGGCCTACATCCATAGTGTATAAATATGTTCCCAGCGTTATAGTTTTCTTTTCACCGGAGAGTGTTCCTCCATTGGGACTTAGCTTAACAGTATATGTATTCTCATTGAATACAGGTGTCAGCGTAACATCTGCAGTGTTATTTGCTCCAATCTTTGTAACATACCCTGCTTTGTTCTTAACAACATCAGTGGCACCCTCGACCTCCCATCCAAGGAAGGTAAAGCCTTCCAATGCTACCTTTGCAGGAAGTGTGACTGCCTTGCCAAAAGAGCCTGCACCGGGAACTTTCAGCTTATCATAGTCTATCTTCTGACTATTTACATTACCATAAACCTTTGCATCGCTCCTGTTAATGTTATAGCCATTTGCTGTCCATACTGCATAGAGAGTAACAACATTCTTATTTGCTTTTAACCCACCCTCGGTGGTTATCAGGCTGCCTGCCTTTCCGTTCTTGCTTGTTGAAAAACCCGCAAGCGTATAGCCTTCCCTTGACCAGACAATTGATGTGTCATCAAGCTTGCGTGTTGAATTAAAAGCAATATCTGCTCCGTTCCTGTAGCTTACTCCCTTTGTGCTGACAGGATTTTTCATGCCGTCATTATAGACATCTTTGGCATTTGGCATAAGGACAATCTTATAGGTATTGGGGGTATATATGGCCTTAATGGATATACTTTTATCCGGAACCCCTTTTACAATCGTCAGTACATTCTTATTGATCTTATAATCCTTATTAAGCTCGGCATTTGTTACTTCCCATCCTTCAAAGGAAAATCCATTAACAGCCGGAGCTTTAACTGTCGCGCCTTTATCAGGAGAGTAATATACATTCTTCCGTTCTCCGGTCGCAGTGTTTTCAACTGAACAATACGCTTTCATTGGTTCAGTCAGCACGTACAGAGTTATAATTCCGCCATTTTCAAGTCCAGCGCCTGCATTCCTGACAATATCAGCCATTTTGTATGTGCGGTTTAAGCTGTACTTTGGATTCTTGTCTGAAGGCTTAAGGGCAAAACCTCTGACGCTTTGCTGCGGGTCGTATCTGTCGTATATGAATTCGGTAAGGGTATGTGCTATGGTAGTAAAATCATAGGTAGCCGAATACTTAGGCCCTTTCATATCATATGGCCAGCTCCTGGTTCCATCCGGATTTAACGTCCTGATCATGTAGCTGTTCTCTTCCCAATTAGCTGTCAGAACAATGTTGCCATAGCTGCCTGTACTTAGCGCATTTCCCTCAGATGCTACACTTGCCGTTATCTCTTTTGCCTTAGGATCCTTCATGGTAAGGGTCCATCCGGTGAAGGTATATCCGGTTCTTGAAGGCTCATAAAGAGCAGTATTCTCGCCTGCTTTATATTTCTTTGGAGCGCTCTTGGGCATAGATGCGCCGGAACCAGCGGAATAAGAAATCGTATAGCTAAGGGGTTCCCAAACAGCACTGATCTCAATATCTTTTCTTCCGGTAGCGCTGATATTCCTGATAGCTCCATTAGCTGCTATTGTCTTCTTATTTCCTGAGTCATCTAAGTATTCCCAGTACTTGAACTTATAGCCCGGCTTACTGTATGTAACATCATTAAAGTAATATGAATCATCATAGGTGAAGTTATATGTGTCTTCTCCTATATTGCTCACTGATCCGCCATTGAAATTAAATCTGACGCTGTATGTGGTTTTCTCAAAGACAGCATAAAGCGTTAAATCTCCAAACTTTCCGTTTTCCGGAGCATAAGGAACATTTGCGTCTTTACCGACCTTCTCGAATCTGTATCCATCATATACAGAGACATTCGTCTGATTATTGTAATTGTTCAGATACCATCCTTTAAAAACATATCCGGTCTTCTCCATCTCCGGAAGATCATAGGAAGGTTCATCGCTATATTTGTACTTACTCTTAAGAATACCGGATTTGACTTTTCCGCCATTGGTCACAAGGTTCAGCTTGTATTCAGTTTCTTTTGAAGACCATTTAGCCCTTAATACAACAACATCTCCGGACTTGGTTCCAAGATTCTTAAGAGTGGCTTTTACTCCGATACTCTTCTGAGCGCCACCATTAACACTATAGGTCCATCCGGTAAGCTTTCTGGTTCTGCTTACAAACTCATCACCTGTAAGATACAGCACCTCATCAACTGCCAAACTGTCTACATAACCATATCCGTAAGTGGGGATCGGTCCAACTGAGTATTTTCCTGTAGATCCCAAATCCTCGTCTGAATCATCTGCCACAAATACAACCTTATATGAGTAGGCAGGATTCCAGCTGGCATAAATGTCTAGGCTAACCGATTTAGACTTACTGCCATTTTTCAGATAGTCTGTTTCGATAATGTGCTTTGATGTAAGTTCTTCTTCACTGAATTGCGCATTACTGCTTGAATACCATCCCGCCAAACGCGCTCTGGTTTCGGCTGACAGATTCAACCCGGTGAAAATAGAATCAAACTCAATTGGCACTGTATTGGCGCTGCTTGCATAATAATATCTGGTAACCGTATTGTCTGTGCCCAAATTGGAATGATATGTAACCTTGTATTCGATATCAGACCAACGAGCGTACAGTTCTGTAAAGCTGCCGTCATATGCCTTTGTCAGGTCTACCTTGCTTCCACCGCTGCGGGATGTATACCAGCCCTCGAAGTATTTTCCGGGATATGAGGGCTTAAGATACTCATCGTATGTTTCATCAAATTTTCTGTCATAATATGCAGATATTTCAGTATCCTGATACGCACTGCCGGCATCGGTGTAATGCAATAATACATTTTCAGAACTTGATCTCCATACTGCGTACAGTGTTACAACCTTACCATCAGTATCGCAATACGTACTGATGTTGGGGTATCCGTCCCAGAATGTATCAACATTATTGAGCACAGGATCATCATTGTTGTCTGCGATTTTCTTAGTTGCCCACATTTGGAAAGATCTGCCGTTTTTCCTGAATGCATTTGTATTCAGCGCAACTCCGGATCCATATGTAACCACCTGATCAGGCATGCTGCCTGTTCCGCCATTTGCATCAAATTTCAAAGTAAATGTAACAGGCGTAAGCTTTGCATAAACAGTTGCAGGGCCCTGTAACTTCGCTGAGAAATCAAACCTTGTATTAAATTCCGGGTCAGAATACCATCCGCCAAAAGTATGGCCCTTCTTAACCGGATCGGCGGGCTGAGGAACGGTCTGCCCATACGGAACCTGAACAGAGTCAAGCACTTCGTCTCCGTCCATGATCTTTACCGTATAGATATCAACCCATTTAGCATATACAGTGATATCCGACTGAATAGGCTGTGAGAAATCGAAGGGAATTAAAAGCTTCTCATCTGCATACCATCCTGCAAAAGAGTATTTCTCTTTAACGGGATCTTCCGGCTCATTTGCTGTTTTCCCTTTCTTTACAACCTGTGGCCAAACAGTAGATCCGCCGTTTGTATTAAAGGTTACCGTTACCTCATCCTCGTCCGGGACGATATCCCTATAGATCGCATATAATGTGATGGTTGTGCCCGCAATCGTATAATTGCCTTCCCTAAGGCTGATAATATCCATAGGACTTGTGGATCCCGCAACTGCCATTCCGCTGCCATCAGCTTTGGTGTTCCACTCTACAAATTCCTTAAATCTTTCAGGGCTTGCATCCGATACTTCACCAATCTTTTCTGTATACAGAATACCTGTCTTATCTGACGGCGCCTTAACACCACCATTAACGTCAAAGCTAATGGTATATTCTTTTTCTATCCACTTGGCGAAAAGAGTTATTGAGGAAGAAACTGTATCACTAGCAAAATTCCATGCATTGATACATTCTTTTTCTTTATACCATCCGGCAAAATCATAACCTGTTCTTGTTGGAGCAGCAGGCTCGGATATTTTCTCTCCGGAGAGCAGATGATCTACCGGCTCAACATCTGATCCTCCCTGAGAATCAAATGTAACCGTGTATTCTATCGGTACTGTAACTATACAGGACGCAGTCTTCCCTCCGTCTTCTGTTGTAACTGTAATAGTAGTTGTTCCCGGGCTTTGGGGAGTGAGCCTTCCAAATCGCGACAGCATAGCATTTACTTCTGCAACATCAGGATTACTACTCTTCCATATCAGATTCTTGTTTGTAGCATCAGATGGAGTAACAGTGGCCTCTAAAATGGACTGAGTCAAAGGAGCTCCAAATCTTAAAATCAAAGATGTGGTATGAAGACTGACTCCTGTTACCGGAATCCTTTTTGCATCGACATTAACTGTGCAGCTTGCCGTTTTTCCGCCATCATTTGTCTTTACGGTAATAGTCGCGCTGCCGGCTTTTACTCCTGTTACAACTCCGCTGCTTGATACTGTTGCAACACCCGTATTACTGCTGGACCAGGTAACTGCCTTGTTGGTTGCATTGGAAGGTGATACTGTTGCAGTCAGAGTTGTCGTTGCATCTTCCTTGATAGTTACACTGGTAGGATTAATACTGACTCCGGTGACCGATATATTATTTGTCTCTACCTTAACAGTGCAGTTTGCTGTCTTTCCGCCATCATTTGTCCTTGCGGTAATAGTCGCTGTACCGGCTTTTACACCTGTTACAACTCCGCTGCTTGATACTGTTGCAACACCCGTATTACTGCTGGACCAGGTAACTCCCTTGTTGGTTGCATCCGAAGGAGATACTGTTGCAGTCAGAGTAGTCGTCTCTTTCTCCTTAAGCGTTACGCTGGACTTATCCAAACTTACGCCAGTAACGTAAATTGGTACTGTTACATCAACTCCATAAACATCATTATTCCCAGCCTCATCATATGCATATATATGAGTGTGATATAGTCCTCCTTCATTATTATGATTTATAGTTTTGATAGTGCAGTACCACTTACCATTACCTGCTGGTGTTCCCTCATGCCAAATCAAATCATCCTGTCCATTTTTATCTGTCCAAGTTGGAAAAGTAACTCTACTTACTTTCACATTGTCAGTTGCCAAACACGAGACATCATATCCCTCTGAGTTGACATTTTGTATTTTGACATCTGAAATAGTAGGTGCTGTTGTATCTATCTGAACACCTTGAACTGCGTTATAAATATCATCCCTTACCTGATAAATATAGTAACAAGTTGAACCTTGATTCTTAAACGAATTCTTAAGGTCATTATATGTCCTTGTAGTCTTAAGGACTTTATTCTGGCTCTCACTAAGTCCTTGAGATTCATAGTATGTCACTGTACTACTGTCAATGCTATACAATATAACACTATGCTGTTTTCCGCCATCAAATCTTAAAATATCCCCCGGTCTTACATTTGATTTTACATAGTTTTCCAGATTATCAAAGTTAGTTTGGTCTGGTCTTTTATACACTACAGAACTATTAGAAAACCTACTGCAACCAAACACTCTATCTGAAATGTGCATAACAAAGGCATGGCATCCCCATGCCCTTGTCTGCCCTCCGAACTCGTATGTATATGGAAAATTGTTGCCAATGAGTGAATCGCAAACGCTTCGCATCTTGGATTGAACATTAGGGGCATTTCCGGGATATGCTGCTTCAACCCTAATCCCCCCATAAGGGCTAATATTGATCAGCAACAAAGACAGAATAATACAAAGTAACCTTTTAATACTTTTCTTCATGACATTTTCCCTCACAATACTTCCCACATAACACACTTTTCAGTTTCAATAAAAAAGTCCAATTCTCCTGTGGCGGTAGCAAAGGCACACAATATTTTGCGATTTTTTGCCCCACGTAGATGAGACCAATTCATCGCAAGTGCCTCTGCACGTAGCGATGGATGCCTTGGGCTCATCGAAGTGATTGGGGCAACATGAGCAAAAAATGTGTGTTTTGCGTAAAGCCACCGGAGAATTGGACTATATTTTATTACATCAGATCTTCATTGCGATATCCCATGCGCCCCAGATTGCGGAACGAACATTTCCTACCTTCGCGCAGTCGCCAAGGAGGTGTACGTTCTTGGCTGCCTGGATAAGAGGAATGGGATGATAGCCTACAGACATGATCACGCTGTCAGCGGGAAGAGTAACCGTTCTTCCGTCGCCGGTACCGATCTCAACAGAGTTCTCGGTGATAGCGTTAACCCTTGCCTTAAGGTATACAGGAACTTCGTTGGTCTTGAAGCAGTCACGAAGGTAGCTGGTGTTAGCCAGACACATATTCTTAACTGCAATAAGGTCATCCTTCATCTCAACGATCTGAGGGTTCTTGCCCTTTCTGAAGAGATCAAGAGCAATCTCACAACCTGTAAGACCTCCGCCGATGATGACTACATCCTTGCCAACTTCTTTTTTGCCAAGGAGGTAATCTGTAGCATCCATTGCATAGTCTGCTGCGCCGGGGATCGGAATCCTGTTGGCCTCAGCACCTGTAGCAATGATGTACTCATCTGCCTGAGGAAGGCTGTCGGGTTTAACCTCGTAATTGAAGTGGATCTTAACGCCCAGCTTCTGAAGCTGATGCTTCTGCCATGCGATAAGCTGTTTATCCTTCTCTTTGAACTCAGGAGCTGCTGCAGCTATGAATACGCCGCCAAGCTCTGAAGTCTTCTCATAGATCTCAGGATCATGTCCACGGAGAGCAAGGATTCTTGCTGCTTCCATACCACCGATACCACCGCCGATGATGGCAACCTTCTTGGGATTCTCGGTGGGAACAACCTTATATTTCTTGGACTGCATGCTGCGAGGGTTAACTGCGCATTTGCACATTCCGGCTGACTCGGAAAGATCCTGGTCGTTAGCTGTTCCGTTGTGCTTGGTGAGGTTAAAGCATGCTGCGTGACAGCAGATGCAAGGACGAATCTCATTCTCCATACCTCTCTCCAGCTTGGCAACCCACTTGGGATCTGCCAGGAACTGACGGCCTACAGCCATAGCGTCTATGCCGCCCTTCTTGATGGAAGCTGCACCAACAGCGGGCTCCATCTTACCGGCGCAGACAACGGGAATGTCAACAAACTTCTTGATGTGCTCAACATCCTCGAGGTTACAGTTCTGAGGCATGTACTGCGGGGGATGAGCCCAATACCAGGCATCATAGGTTCCGTTATCGCAGTTAAGCATATCGTAACCGGCATCCTGAAGGAACTTAGCAGCCTTCTCGGACTCCTCCATATCTCTACCGATCTCCTCAAAGTCCTCACCGGGCATAGCGCCGTACTGGAAGGCCTTGGTCATTGATCTTACGGAATAACGAAGAGAAACTGGGAAGTCGTCGCCGCACTTATCCTTGATCTCTTTTACAATCTCAGCAGCGAAGCGATAGCGGTTCTCAAAGGATCCGCCGTACTCGTCGGTTCTGTGATTGGTGTATTTAAGTGTGAACTGGTCAAGGAGGTATCCCTCGTGAACAGCGTGAACTTCTACGCCGTCAACGCCAGCTTCCTTGCAGAGCCTTGCGGTCTCGCCGAAAGCATAGATGATATCCTTGATCTCTTTTTCTGTAATGGCACGGGTTGTAACATCATCAGCCCATCTGTTAGGAAGAATTGAAGGTGCCGCTGTAAGGTACTCAGCATCGATATAAGGCTTAGCCAGTGTGTTGAGAGCCTTGTTCTTTGCAAGCATTGCAAGAGGAGCTGTCAGGGCAAAAGACCTTCCGAATCCGGCGGTCATCTGAATAAACATCTTAGCTCCTGTAGCATGGATCTCATCCATGAACTCAGCAAGCTCTTTGAACTTGCGCTTGTTCTGATAGAGCCACTTTCCGCCCAGCATATCCTTAACGGGAGCAATGCCGGGGATAATAAGTCCGCAATCGTGCTTGGCAATCTTAAGAAGGAGTCTTGCAGCTTCCTTGTCGAAGTGGCTTCCGCCGGGCTCCATCCAGCCAAAGATGCAGGTTCCGCCCATAGGGGCAAGGACAATACGATTCTTTATTTCCAGATTCCCGATTTTCCACGGGGTGAAGAGTGATTCATATTCCTGCTTCATGGTTATTCCTTTCCTGGTTTCTTTTTTCCAAGATGCAATTCCTTCATGCCCTCTACTTCGTCACATACGGCTTTCATGCTACAGTGTCCGCAGTCAGTGGGCATTCCGTCCAAAATATGGGTGAGAGTTCTTGTGATCTTGTCGACCTTGTCGGCATTTCCCTGAAGACTCTCAACGATCTTTTTGTCAGTGATAAAAATGACGCGCACCTTCTCCACCTGGCTTACTTCCTTGTACTTGGAGATATAAGCGGAACCGACCTTTGCAAAGTCAATCTTCTTCCTGAGGGCTTCGGAGCTGATACGCACCTGCTCCTGATTGCTCTGGGAAGAAACCCTTACCATATATCCTTCAGGAAAAACATGGTATCTTACGAACTCAAGATTTCGGATGGCCTGGAAAGCCTTCTCCTGATCCCGGTCCTCTCCAAGGTCAGAGGTCTTAAGCATCACAATTCTGGCAAAAGCAGTACTTCCGGTTATTGCCGGTATATCTTTTCCCACGATAAGGACTTCGTCCTCGGTGATGCTGTCTGAAGTGGTGACCATAGTGTAGTTAACAGAGGGCTCTCCTGCGCCTCCCAGTTCAAGGCCTGCGTCTCTTTGCATGATGAATTCGCTCTCGGAAAGACACTTCCAGGCGTTGCCGGGGGCATAAGGCATCTTATTTACAGGTGCCTCCTTCAGAGCCTCCATAGTGGCGTCAATAATGTTGTCGTACAATTTCATTTCCAATACCTCTTGATCAGAATCTTACATCTGCTTTCTTGCGGTCGAAGATCTTATTTACCTGGGTATAGAGCCAGGCCATAAGCTTCTGATCGAGATTCCAGAAATAAATCACGAACAATATCCCTGTAACGATAATAAGGATCTTACAAATTTTGAAAATGATCTTGAATGTTTTGCTCATCTCAAATAGGTCCTTTCATGCACTGATTATTTTGCAAGGCCTTTCTGTCTTGCGTACTCAGCTGCACCCAGAGCTCCCATAAGCTGAGGATCTGTGCTGAGGTCTACAACCTTGAGCTTAAGTACCTGCTCGATAGCAGCTTTAAGTCCGGCATTCTTAGCGCATCCGCCTGTAAGTGTGATGGAATCTGTAGCGCCTGCCTTCTTGGACATTACGAAGCATCTCTTGGCAACAGCCATCTCGATACCTGCTGCAATCTCGTCCATGGGCTTTCCTTCACCAACGAGTGTGATAACCTCAGACTCAGCAAATACTGTACACTGAGCTGTGATAGGAATAACGTTCTTAGCTGAAAGTGAAAGGTTTGAGAACTGCTCAAGGCTCATCTCGAATGATCTTGCCATAGCCTCGAAGAAACGTCCTGTTCCGGCAGCACACTTGTCGTTCATGGCAAAGTTCTTAACTGTTCCGTCTGTGTCGATGGAGATACCCTTAACGTCCTGTCCGCCGATATCGATGATAGCCTTAACTGAAGGGTTGGTTACATGTACGCCCATAGCGTGGCAGGAAATCTCAGAGATATTCTCGTCAGCAAAAGGAACCTTGTTACGTCCGTAACCTGTACCGATAAGGTACTCCAGATCCTTGGCTGAAGAGAGGTCTGAAACCTGTCCTACAACCTCGTTCATAGCCATCTTGGCTGACTCTTCTGCAATGATCTTGCTCTTGATTGTTGTGTTGGCTACCATTTTTCCGGTTTCGTCTATGATCACAGCCTTTGTATAGGTTGATCCCACATCACATCCGCCAAAGTACTTCATTTTGTAAATCCTCCTAAAACTCATTTTAAAATTTTTAGTTATCTATACTACAAAGATTGCTCCGCTTCGCTCTCGCAATCCTTCATCCGTGTATCACCACGTGGTGTCGTCTTCGAAATCCACCAGCGAAGGGTCTACAGGCTCGGCCTTCATAACGGTTCTCATGAACTCGTTGACCTCAGCCCTCATGTCTTTTCTTGAAACGGTTCTGGGATCCATCAGATCATGGCTGCACCAAAGAAGCTTTATACCTCTTTCTCTTGCCTGATCCTCAAAAAGTCCCTGAACAGTAGCCATGTTCTTGCAGGATACGTGCTGATACATAAGAACAAAGTCTACATTCCATGCCTCACACTGTCTCCAGAGCTCGGTTACCACATGATCGTATCCGCCGTTAGTGTGACGTCTCATAACCATACGCTCGTAAAGTCTTGCAAGATCCTTGAGAGCCTCGTCCTTATTCTCTGTCTCAAGAGGCTTTGTGAAATTCAGTGATTCCATCTCAACCAGTATATCTACTCCCCAGCAGTTAGCCATCCAGTTGGAGAAGTTAGCGTAGTAGTGTGCCGGGATAGACCATACGATGGCTCTGTACTTCATCTTGCCGCGCCATGCCTCATCCCTGTTCTCGTAAGCCTTGAGCATGAGCTTATCAACCTTCTGGAATGTGGAGATGATCCTGGGATCGAGTCCGCCGTCCATCTCGTAGTTCCACTTACGGAACAGTTCGTAGCAAGGTCCGATGAGCTGCGGGTAAGGAGTCTGGTTGATCTCCCACTTCTGAAGCTCGTACTTGGTCTCGGTATTGAAACGCTTCATTGCTGAGAAGTAAGCGTCCCAGTTCCACTTTGCACCTGTATTTTCCTCGATAAACCTGATGCATCCTCTTATATCTTTTACCGCTGCATCCATGATGGATTCGTCTTCATAACGAACCGGGAATGCCAGGTGGTAAGTGGGCAGATCCTTGAATCTGCGGCTTGTATAGGATGATGCCATAACAGATCCGTCACAGGGCATTGAGCTGGAAATGAAACATGCTCCCATGTGAGGAAGCGCATCCACGACTACCGCACCGCATTCTGATGAAGGAACGGGGCAGGTGTCGGAGGGAAGTCCGTAGGACTCAATTGCGTCAATATACGGCATGCATGCCAGCTGATCGATCTCGGACAAAAGAAATACCGGCATAAGCTGATAAGGTATTCCGATAAGATCAGGGAAACCTGCCATGATCTGTGACATTGTCATCTCATCAAAGAGAACGATCTTCTTGGAAAGCTCCTTGCAGTTGCCGACCTTCTCGTCCGCCTTCATAAGGAGAACCAGGTTCTCCGCAACATATCTGAAGATTGCGTAGATGAGCTCGTGGTGCATCTGAAGGGCTCGGCCTCTAAGTCCAAGTGTGTTCTTGTCCATGAAGGAGTGACAGCAGAAGTATGAAACCATCCATCTGTAATGAACCGCACCCATCATAGCGGGAACAAGATCCTTGGAGAAGGTTCCAAGAAGCATTCCCCACATTCTGGCCCATTCGTAGAAGTCATAGCCGGTGTCCTTGATGCCTCTCCACTCACGTCTTACAGTGGCCATCTTGCCGTTGGCATAGAGCTTGCCCAGCTGCTTCTCCCCGTTGATCATGAAGTCCTTGAACTCCTCGGGGCTCATGTTCTTAAGAAGGTTTGCCTCATGTTTAAGACGCTTGGTAAATCCCTTTGCATCCTGTCCCATAGACTTGGCAACGTCCTTCCAGTCTGTTTCCTTGATGAGGTCGCCTACGATTCCGGCGATCTCCTTCATGTTCTCTGCCTGGGCCTTCCAGTTTATCTGATCCTTGAGCCGGAAGTTCTTGGGATCTATATACTTCATACAGAGGCCTCCTTCCTGATCCGCTTGATCTCAAGGGCCTCAACAAAGGCCTGGAAGCGGGTCCTGAGCTGTCCCGAATTATAAACATTGTATGAGCGGTCGATTGAAAGTGTGGGCCAGCCGTACTCCTCTGTGAGGATGTGGCTTGCCAGAGGTCTTTCAAATGCCCAGAAGTCGCAGTACTTCATCTGTTCGAAGATGATACCGTCGGCATTAAACTCTTTTGCCAGACGATCGGCTGTGTCACGCCTCTGCTGAATCTTCTCTTCTGCCATGTATCTTGGGCACTCGGAAGTCATCATGTAGTGACGGGCGATCTGCTTAACGATATCCTCATCGTCATTGAGTACGATCTCTTCTCTTCCCGGGAAAGAGCCGTAGCAGTACCTGTCGGCTACTACCATGGCACCTGATTCCTCAAGAAGTCTTGTGAAGTTCAGATCGTCTATCTCCGAACCCACAACGGCAACCCTTGCTCTGAACCAGGGCTTGGGATCGACCTTTCTCTTTTTGATCTCTTCGAGAGTATCCTCCAAAAGAGGAAGTATCTTGAATGTAGGGCATGTGTAGCTCACAAGACAGATCACGTGGAACTCATATCCGGTGATGGGAGGATTATCCATCTTCCTTAAGTTTCCGATCTCTGTAATTACGCGGCAGAGCTTGTTGTGCTCCTCCACTGCCTTGCGGATGGCTTCATCTGAAACGTCGGTTCCAAGCTTCTCATGCATAACGTCCAAAAGACGAAGCCTCATCTGAGTTGCTACCTGGTCTACGTTGTAGCTCTCTACCTTATAAGGCACATCCGTGTGAGTTACAAAGAAGTGAGGCTTGTTGTTACAGCCCAGCACTTCAAGGTGCTCATAGCAGCGGTTCATGGCTGAGCATGCATCCACTCCGGCAACTCCGTCCAGATAACCGTAACCTCCCTCAATTCCTCTCTCCAGAAGTGCTCTGGCAAATTCGCAGGTGTAGTTAGACATATAATAAGTTGCAATGTCTATTGAACCTGTTCGCGGTGCGCGCATGCGGGTTGAAAAACAGTTGTCTACGTTAAGCAGTACTTCCGGCATGTGGTAGCATGTATATCCGATGGCATACCTGCCTTCCGCCTGAGCCTCTTTAACCAGGTCATTGGCGGCTTCATCCAAAAGCTTTTCAAAGGTGATCAGATGTTTTAAATCCTGCACGGCTACCTCCTTTCCATAGCTTTTTTATAGTATTTTTAAATTTTCAAGGGCTGTCCTCGCGCCCTTTAAGATTCCTGAATCTTCGGGAAGTTCAAATACATTCTTCCCTTCAATATCATTCTCGGTCATGGCATCATCCTGAGGAATAACGGAAACAACGGGAACGCCTCCGATTTCCTTCTGGGTTATCCTCTCGGGAAGCGGAGCCCTGTTCACCACAAGACCGGCCTCTTCATACATAACCAGCTCATCAGCCACCTGACGGATGGTCTCTATGATACGAAGCCCTTTCTGACTCTGGTCCGAAACACATACAAGATGTGTGACCTTTTCAAGAACTCTTCTGTTGATCTGCTCGATACCGGCCTCTCCGTCGATAACCACGTAATCGAAGTCGTCCACAAGCATCTCAATGACCTGCTTCAGATAGGTATTGATGGCGCAATAGCATCCTGCGGCCTCGGGCCGTCCTATGGCAAGGAAAGCAAAACCGTGCTGCTCCTCCATGGCCTCATAGAGCCTGAACTTGGCCTCAGCGAGAATGTCCTGAGTGTCCTTGAGTTTGCCGGTAACATCCTCGGCAACTCTCTTCCTTATCTGATCTAAGGTCTCTCCTACATCTACCCCTAACGCAACAGAAAGACCTACCGCCGGATCCGCATCAATAGCGAGGATCTTGGCGTCAGGTCTCTTTTCCGTAAGGAGTCTGACAAAAGCAGCGGAAAGAGAAGTCTTACCGACTCCGCCCTTTCCGGCTAAAGCAATGACTACAGTATTTCTTGACATATCACTCCTCATAAAGAAAATCGAACTAAATCCCCTATAATTACTATATTAAATTTGCTACACTTTCACAAGTGAAATTATAAAAATTTTCTAAACAATCACGTCGATATATGCTATCATATACTTGTATTCTTATGAGCAGATTTTGTGCAAAGAAATACCGAAACACTACACAAATTTAGGGGGATTACTATGAAAGATCTCGTGCACATCTTTGAGCTCGAAGACCTTTTGCAGGAAGCTAACAACCCGCTGGTTCGTCAGGCGAAAGCCGACGGTAAGCGCGCTCTCGGCTACACATGTAACTTCATGCCTGAAGTGCTGCTTGACCTCCCGGGCTGTTTTTCTGTACGTCTTCGCGCACCTCGTAGCGGATCGCCTGACATGGCTACCTACTACATGACCAACCGTACCTGCATGTACGGACGTTGTCTTTTTGAAAGAGCTCTTGAGGGAGGATTCAACTTCCTTGATGCCCAGATGGCAACAGAAACCTGTACTGTTACCTGCAGATTCCAGGAACATTTACAGCTTATGGATGTCATCAAGAATCCTGATTTCTTCTGCGAGTTCACTGATGTACCATTCAAAAAGAATGAAAACTCCATTGAGCATTATGAAGAACAGCTTCGTTTCCACGTTCTTGACAAACTCAAGGAGCACTTCGGAATTGACACCAGCGACGAAGCTCTTTTGAAGGCTATTGAAGAGCACAACGAAGTATGCCGTCTTATTCAGGAGATCGGCAGCTATCGTAAGCTGGACGAGCCCACCATCACAGGATGGGAGTTCTCTGTTATTCAATTGTGTACTCTTGTTTGTCCCAAGTACCTTATCATCGATAAACTTAAGGACATTGCCGAGCAGCTCAAGACCAGGAAGCCCGATGCAACCAAGACCTACAAGGTTAAGGTGGTTCTCACCGGTTCCGAAGAAGACGATCCGGATTTCATCAAGCTGATCGAGGAGTGCGGTGCCCTAGTTGTGGCAGACCGTTACTGCTATGGTTCCCTTCCGGGAAGAGATGAAATCGTGGTAAAAGAGGGTGAGACACCCCTGCGCGCCATCGCACGCCACTACCTTGAGAACAGCCAGTGCCCTCGTTTCATGGATCAGCACATCATGCGTGAGCGCAAACAGTACCTGGCAAATGTAGCCAAGGAGTACAAGGCTGACGGAATCATCATTTCACAGATGAAGTTCTGCGAGTACTGGAGCTATGAGCGTACGATCGATACCCTGATCCTCCCGAGAGACTTCGGATATCCCGTATGCTCTATCGAGAAGGAATATGTCAATAACGCTGTAGGTCAGCTCAGAACCAGATTCCAGGCGTTCGTTGAGAGCATTGAGCTCAAAAATATACAGAAGGAGGGCCGGGCATAATGAAAATCAGTTTAAGTGATATTAAAGCCAAATACCGCGAACTCTTCGTCGTGGAAAAGAGCCCTGAAGAAGCAAACAAACCCAAAGACATCAAGAAGATGGCCAGTGATTTCTGGAACGGCAAGCCCCACGAAGAGAGGCGCCTCGGAGATCTCTATGTTGGAAACACAGGCCTTTACAAGCACCGTGAGTGGCGTGGAGTCAAGGATACCATGTATTACTTCAACATGATCTGGCTTTACAACTACGCTCACATGGTTTCCGATATCATGAAGTACGGCCACGGGCCCAAGGGCGTTGTAACCTTCGCCAAGGGAACCATGAGATACCGCTGGATGGGTCAGACCTATCTGACAGTTATGCACTGGTTTGACAGAGGACTTGAAGGTACAAGAGGCGAAGCCATGAAGGCTTCAGCCTGGCACTACCGCGGAATGGTAAGTGAGACCATCAGACAGTTCATGAGAATGTTCGAAGCCGACAAGAAGCTCAACGGCGGCGAGGAGAACGAGACCTGGAAAAAGACAATTGCCCACAACGAGACACTCAGCGGCAATATCTTTTACGGATGGAGAGATCAGCTGGATGACGTAGCTCTTGAGATGATCCCTTACTTCGTTTCAGTACATGTAAACAACCACACTGTTCTTAACTATATCGATGCAGCTCAGTCTATCGGCCTTCCCGCAGATCCATGCCCTATGTGCCAGGCTGAGTACGGACTGTTCGTTCAGGACGATTACCCTGATTACAGCCCTGTAATGCTTACAACCAACGAGGCCTGCGACGGATCCGTTGCTACTTCCGTTCTTCAGGACTGGTTTTTGAACCGCCCTCTTTACGCAATGCCTCAGCCCATGAGATACGACGATCCCCTTGTTCAGAAACACTGCCAGAAGGAGATCGAGGGTGCATGGAAGTTCGTAGAAGAGAACTTCGGCATCAAGATGGATTGGGATCAGTATGTTAAACATGCTCAGAGCTTCAATAAGCTCACCGAGTTTGAGTGGGAGAAGTGGGACGTTGCAGCCAACACTCCCTACTATCCTATCAACGGTGTTGCTCAGGCCCTTTACAGGATCTACTACTCACAGGATGGCGACAGGCCCATCTGGCATGAGATGGATGAGCATGTAAGACGCATCATGAACAAGACAGTCAAGAACAAGATTGTGACATTCCCCAAGACAAGACACCGTGCCATCGCATGGAGCTGCGCACCTCTTTACTATTCCAACTGGTGCACATGGGCTTACAACTGCTGGGGCATCAACTGCGTCATCAACATGGATTCACTTATGTTTGATCAGTACCTTAGAACAGACACTTATGAGCACGCTCTTGAGGATCTTTCCTGGTTCAATGAGAAGGCACCCATGCGTGCAATGGCTGTCGGCGGTCACGAGCATATTCTTTCCCTGTTTGATTACATGGAGAGATTCAACTGCGACATGGTCATCATGTACGATCAGCTTCAGTGTAAGGGAATGCAGGGTATCCACGGCGTATTCGAGGATGAATTCCGTAAGCGTAACATTCACGCCATCTGGGTTCCTCATGCTCTTCCCGATAAGAGAACCGTATCCAGAGCGGAGATCCGCGATATCATAAATGATTACATGTTCACCGTAATGCGTGAGGAGCCACTTGATCCTTCACTTCTTGATTTCGATGACTCTATGAGCTGGTAATACGGAGGTATATTATGAAAACTATCGGCAAAGTATTTTTTAAAATTTTAGGAATCGCAGCACTGATCTACGGTATCCTCTTCGCAGTATTCTACTGGGATCTGGATGGAAAATTCCTGTACTACATCTGGGAACCCATGATGATCAAACGCTTTGACAACATGGAGAGAAAAGATGCAACTGCAATGCCTTACTCCATGAAAGAAAGTGTAGAAGCAGATTTCGAAGCTTAAGAAAAAACGAGGACCGTCACACTTCGGTGTGGCGGTCCTTTTTGGTGGGCGTGGGCGTCAGGCGTCAGCAGTCGATCCTGATGACAGCTCCTGTAAGGTCTGCAAATTTGAGGCTGCCCTTAAAGGTCTTGCGCTCTCCCATGAGATTGGTGAGGGTGATCTCTTCGCCGTCAATGTTGATGGCGCTGACATATTCCATTAATACTTCTTCGGGATTGGACTCCCTGTATGCTGTTGAAAGACACATAATTTTAACTCCTTAATATGCATGTACTGTTCCGTTCAGGGAAAGCTCAGGGTAACCAAGCTTGATTCCCATTGCAATAACGTCATTGGGATTGTCATCGGTATGGAAGGTGGCAACTCCGTAGGAGAATTCCACCAGGGTTATGCCATACTGCTTGGCGATAGCCTCAGCCTCTTCTCTGGTATTTACAATGCACAGCAGTTCCTTGCCCTCCACGTAGCTGCTCTCTGACTGAGCCCCGGTTCCCTTGTCTGCAGAAATACCTGCAGCATTCTGACAGCCCATCAGCAATGAAAAAGCAGCGGTCATTATCATGAATCCCGTTAAGAGTTTTGCAATAGTTCTTTTCATCACTTAAGTCCTTCCAATGCCGCTTTGAGAGCAGCGTTTCCTTTTGCAAACAGCTCTTTTGCCTCAGATACCTTCTGTGCCTGAGGTTCAAAGCCCTGTTCGCCAAGCTTGCCGACAAGCTTTGACAGCTCATCCTCATGGCTGGAGTTGTGCTTGTACATGTAGTCCAGAAGGGCGATCATCTGATCCTTGGTCTCAGGTGTTGGATGATCGTGGTGGTGATGGTGCTCGTGTCCCTCGTGAGGATGGTCCTCATGGTCATGAGGCTTATCCCCGTCTGCATGATCATGTGTGTATGTATGTGTATGCTCGTGTTCGTGGTCATGACCGTCATGACCATGTTCATGCTCGTGCGTATAGGTATGTGTATGCTCGCTCATTGCTGTTTCTCCAATCGATGTTTTTTATTCCACAGAATTGATAAGGTCAAGGGTCGCCTTCTTGATGTCGGCGTTGACCTTCAGTGCCTCTTCCCGGGACTGCTGGTTTGAATAGAAATAGAATTTGATCTTGGGCTCGGTGCCGCTGGGCCTTATAGCAAACCAGGAGCCATTGTCCAGGAACATTCTGATAGCATTCTGAGGAGGAATATCCTCGTAGCCGTTTATGTAGTCGATAACCTTTTCAACCTTGGCTCCGGCAACTTCTGTGGGGAGGTTCTCCCTGTAGAACTTCATCATGCGCTGGATGCGCTGTGCTCCGGGGATTCCCTCAAGAACAATGTTGGGTTCATCCTCGGCAAAAGCGCCGTACTTGGCGTATATCTCATTGAGGACATCCCAAAGAGTCTTACCCTGCTTGCGGTAGTATGCTGCTGCCTCGGCAACAAGCATACCCGCTGAGATACCGTCCTTGTCTCTTATATCCTCGCAAACCGCGTAGCCAACGGACTCCTCATAACCGAACAGATACTGATATCCGTTCTCGTGAAGGTATGGGATCTTGCCGCAGATGTTCTTGAAGCCTGTCAGGGTCTCAAACATCTCAACGCCGTATGCCTTGGCGATAATTGTTGAAAGTGTTGATGTAACAATGGACTTGACCATTGCGCCCTTAGGGGGCAGTGTGCCTGCAGTCTTGCGGCCCTCAAGCACGTAGTTGACCAGAAGATAGCCTGTCTGGTTGCCGTTAAGAGGAATATAGTTGCCGTTGTCATCTCTGATCTCAATGGCAAATCTGTCGGAGTCGGGATCTGTAGCCATCAAAAGTTCAGCGCCAAACTCTCTTCCGTACTTCTCTGAAAGTGCAAAGGCCTTGGGATCCTCGGGGTTGGGATATCCTACAGTTGTGAAATCGGGATCGGGATTCTCCTGCTCGGGAACGATCTTCCAGTTGGTGAAGCCTCTGTCGGTGAGCATTTGTCTGAAGGGAATGGATCCGCATCCGTTAAGAGGTGTGTAAACCAGAGGGATCGAAAGATCCAGATCGTCGCCCTCATGGATCGCAAGGCTCTCGATCTTGTCCAGATACTCTCTGTCATATTCCTCTCCAAGAACTGTGATCTTGCCGGACTTAACGCCCTCTTCATAGTCTGACTTCTTAATTCCCGTCCAGATATCAACAGCATTGATGCACTCTGTCATGCCGTCGGCAACCTCGGCGGAAACCTGGCAACCATCATCCCAATAGGCCTTGTATCCGTTGTAATCCTTGGGATTATGGGAAGCCGTGATATTTATACCTGACACGGTATGAAGACGTCTTATCATGAAAGCCAGCTCAGGTGTGGGGCGAAGGCTGGGGAAGGTATAAACCTTGATGCCGTTTGCCGCAAAAATGCCTGCTGCCAGCTCTGAAAACTCTCTTGAAAAATGTCTGGGATCATGGGCAATGACAACGCCTGCGTCCATTGCTGCCTGTCCCTTTGAAACGATGTAATCGGCAACACCCTGAGAAGCCTTGCCAACCGTAAGGAAATTCATGCGGTTTGTTCCGGCGCCTACCTTGCCGCGAAGTCCCGCAGTACCAAAGGACAGATCCTGATAGAACCTCTCCTCCTTATCTTTCTCATCATCCGCAATCGCAATAAGCTCTGCCTTAAGGGGATCTCCCTCAGGAAGCTTTTGTAGCCATTCATCATATCTTGACTGATAATCCATTTATAACCCTCCTTATTCCTTGAAAAAGATACAGCTAAAGCCCGTATCTACATCTTATATTTTCTTATATTGAGAGCGTATTTTCAAGTCCAAAAGCCCGTGCTGAACACTGCCTTTCATTGCCGATCAGCAGCTTACACGCCGCTCCTATAGCCAAAACCGCCTATACTCCCCTAAGGTCGAACTGTGGTATAAAGCTCTCGCTTGCAGCCTCCCCTTCCTGAACAAAGCCGTTTACAACACCGATATTCTGTGCGTATGTGACAAGGCTCTCATACTCACTGCCCGTGACTTTCCTGTTGATCTCAGGATATTCGGACAGCTCACCGTTTGGTGTGAACTGGCTCATCAAACTAAGGTAGATATCATCACCATAGCGTTCATGCAGATACTTCACAATAAGCTTACTCTGGATCAGCATCCCCGGCATAAGAAGGTGACGCACTACAACGCCCCTTGTTATAAGGTTTTGCCCCTCTTCATACACAGCGTCATCTCTTCCTTCACAGCTCTTTTCCCGGGTAAACTCGCACCGGGGCTGCTGCCTCACCATTTCCGCTATCGCCACTTTTGCCGCCTCCACATAGCCCGGGGCATTGCTGTATCTTACGGCGTCTTCTTCCCGGATATACTTAAAGTCCGGAAGATAGATGTCTATAAGCCCCTCAAGCATCTTGATGCTGTCCACATTCAGGTAAGATGATGTGTTAAAAAGAACAGGTATCTTAAGTCCCTGAATTCTGGCACCCTCTACTGCCTTAGCTATTGTTGGGATGAACATATCTCCCGTCACCAGGTTAATGTTGTTGGCGCCCTGCTCCTCAAGTTCAAAAAAGATCTCAACAAGCCTCTTAGCCGTGATCGTCTTTCCGATTTCACCCCGGCTGATCTTTTTGTTCTGGCAAAAAACGCAGCCCATGTTGCAGCCGGAAAAAAACACGGTGCCGGAGCCTCTGCTTCCCGAAATGCAGGGTTCTTCCCACATATGCAAAGAAGCCCTCGCCACGTGGAGAGAGCTCTTTTCCCTGCAATAACCTGTTGTGTTGTTCCTGTCTATGCCGCAGTTTCTCGGGCACAGCCTGCAAGAAGAATATTCCTTCATCTTCTTTTCTTTCTTCTGTCCTCGTGAGTCTCATAAAACAAGCGCTTGTCCGCATACATGGCGGCATCAGCCTTGTTGAATACGTCTGTGTAAACCTTGTCGGTTTCAGGATCGTAAGAAGCGCCTCCTATGGAAACCCCTATCTCAACGGAAGGGTCGTGCAGCACCGAAGATTCCAGGCTTTTGATTTCTATCAATCCCTTAAGTTTCCGGATTTTGTCGGAAGGGTCGGCTTCATCAAGGATACAGACAAACTCATCTCCCCCAATGCGATATATTCTGTGGCCGTCGAAGATCTTTCGGATAAGCCCGGAAATATCCACGATAAGCTTATCCCCCGTCTCATGGCCATAATTGTCATTTACGAGCTTCAGCTGGTTTATATCAAATACGACAACTGAAAATGTCAGGTCTTTTTTATCCCGGATTTTATTATCAAGGATTTGAATATATTCCCCGTAAGATGTCCTGTTGTTAAGCCCCGTAAGCCCGTCAACATATGCACTGGAGCGGATAACATCAATATATCCGGCAAGCCTCTCCTGCATGACATTTATCTTTTCGCCCATAAGCTCGACTTCATCCCTTATGCCTTTCTTGCTTTCAATGGAAGACAGGGATGTATAATTGTCAGTTTCGGCTTCGGGCATTACCTCATGGACCAGAGTCTCGATCCCAAGGGACAGCTCATTCATCTTGCCAAAGAGATTCATGAAGTTCTTTCTGAAGTGGCTGGCAATGATCACCGTAAGAACAATACTGACCAGAATAGCAAGCACGCTGAATCCACCGGTTATTCTGACAAGATGTTTTATCTGTTCCTGATACCATTCCGCGTCAAAATCAGCAGCCACTATTCCGGCCACGTTTCCCTCGGAATCAAACACCGGAGAATAGGAACTGTAGAATTCGCCCCATCCATCCTCGTATGGAACCTGATCAACTCCGGCTTTGCCCTTGCTGGCATTATAGAGCGCATCGGTATATACAATGGGAGAGCCGAACTCTCCGGGATCTTCAATGGTGGGATCCACTCCGAAGACAAATTCCTTTTCATCCACCTGCATTATGCAGTATATATACGCAAGCTGCATGTTATTCTGGAAATAGGAAAGAGTGGTAAAAACTCTCTGATACTCAGGGGAGCCAAGATCGTTAACAGTTATCTTTGCCAGATCATCACCATCCAGCATAGAAGCGGCAGTATTGGAGATATCCAGCATACGGGCGTTGATCTGCTCTCTCATGGCTTCTCCGGAGGTTCTAGTCAGCATGAAACCAAAAGCCAGGTTAAACAAAACCAGAGCAGTGCAGATAAATATCATATATTTAGTTGTGCGGCTGAGTCTCTTCATGCACAATTACCTATATGAACACTGTCGATTTAACGTACTACATATTCTATTATATCACCAACTATAAGATTGTCTTTATATCTTTATGGTCAGCACATTAAGGCCGAGGAGATTCTGATAATTCACCTCCCGGGCTATCTTATAGACCATCCTGATTCCTATGTTCCTGCCGTCCTCATGGTTATCATTAACCTTTGACCGGTCCGTAGGATTAAACTCCCTGCAGTTGTCCCTTATCCTGAGAATCACGTCCTCATCACTATGTACCACACGGATGTCAATGGAATGAGATTTTTTATCATTAAAGCCGTGGTTGACCACGTTTCCTGCCATTTCCTCCATGCAGAGCCCTGCAAAATACGCTCTTCTCTTGTCAATTCCCCTGACCTTGCAGAAGTCCACGATCTGCTGGGAAATGCTTGTAACCTCATCCATCTGCCTTACGGTGATATCAAGCCTCTCATCGGGCCTTGCACCGAAGTCCTCGGGAATAAGCATCAGATCCTCAAGGTTCTTGGGGATGCGCTTAAGTCCTCCCCAGGCCGAGAAGAATATAACAGCGCAGCAGATAACGCCGTTAAGAATATTTGAGATATAAAGGCCGTTCATCTTCATCAGCGGGATCAGCACTAAACTGCAGGCAACAACACCCACCATTCCGTCGATGATGGGAAGTATAATAGACAGCTTTTTTCTCTCGATGGTCTGTGCATAGCAGCAGAAATTAAGGCTCACCATGGCAGGGAACATGCAAAGAGGAAGAAGCCTGAATCCCATTACCGTCATATCAAAAACGGGATCCATGGGATCATGGTAGAACAGCATTGTAAGGGGCTTTGCACAGAGCACCAGGAAAGCCACTATAACGCACATCAGAAGATTTCCCTTTGTAAGACACACTCTCAGAGCGTCCACCAGTGACCTGCAGTCCTTCTCTCCTACACTTATGGAAAAGAGCATTCGGCAAACCGCCACCATTCCGAAAGGGAATGCCCAGAATACCGCCAGCACGTTGTTGGAGGCCGCAAAGGCCGAAAGACCCACGGTGCCCACGTAGGTAATGATCAGGTAGTTTACGATAAAGCAGCGGAACATCTCAAGGAATCTCGAAATTGCTCCCGATACTCCCAGCCGGAACATATCGGGAATATCGCTCCACTTAGCTGCTTTAATAGAGAATCTCCACTCTGACTTGCCTGCAAAGTAATACTGAGCCTGGATCAAAAGGAATATCCAGGTGGCAATTGATGAGCTAAGGCCCAGTCCGAAGGTTCCCCAGGGAATTATCACTACGAAAAGATGGTTCAGGATAACGTTGACCACAAAACAGGATATACTGGCCACCATTGTGCGCTTTGTCTGATTTTCCAGAGACAGGAAGGAAAAGAGCTGTTGACCCAGTACCAGGGCGGGAATGCCAATGGCCTGTCCCAGCAGGTAATGATTGAACATGGTAAGGTCGGGCTCAACATTCACCATAAGCTTGGTTGCGCCGGTTAGCGCGCCTATTGTCATAAGAAGTGATGTAGCTACAGCTATGATGGTTGAGATCACAAGGTCCAGGGTAAAGATACTGTGTACAGCCTCTCTGTCTCTTGCAACATACCTGCCGTACAGGATCTGGGATCCACCTACCAGAAGCATGCTGGCCGCATACAGGAAGTGATTGAAGGGAGCATACAGTCCCAATGCACTCATGGCAGTCTTGCCTATGGCATTACTGGCGTAGAGGCCATCGACAATACCGTTTACCGCATTGATGACTATCAGCAGGACCTGATAGGGCAAGAGCCTGAAAAACAGCCCTGTCAGCAGCTTGCTGTCTGATAAGTCCTTCTCTGTATCTTTTCCCATTTCTTCCCTCCTGTGGAATTACATAGTTCATTTACACGAATAAAAGTGTGTATTTATTCTATTTTACACCATAATTTATCAGAACGAATCAAAAAGACTTATCTGGCGGTCGATCCAGGACTTCTGTTCCACATCATTTATTTCGTCATCCGGAGTGTAATTGCCTATAAGGAAGGGGGAATCCGGATCGTGTGCCTTCATGTTCCTTCTTACTGCCTCAACATCATTGTTGGCATAACAGTATCTGCACAGATGCCCGCAGCTGTCGTAGGCGCCGATATCTCCCGACAGATAGCAGGCGCACTCTTTTCTTGCAGGTTTCTTATTAGGGACGATGAGTCTTTTCCCAAGGGCTTTCTCGTAGTCCTTAACCGTCATGCATCCTGAGCAGTCAGCGCCATACTGCGAAAGAAACTCGCCCTCTCCGCAAGGTTTTACGATCATTCCATGAGTCTTCGCTATAGCCACTATTTCTTTTCCCAGGAAGTGCTTGTCCTCCCGGGTGACGGAAGCTATCTCCGGAAAATTCCTCTTCACCTTCTCGTACAGATCGATGAAGCTGATCACAACAATATTGGTGTAACCATCAAGCTCTGCTGCCATCTGCTCAAAAGCCCTAAGGTGGTACTCCTTCGTATATCTGTCATTTACAAGGATCGGGTCGTATCTCCAGCCGATGCGCTCTTTGCCCACCATCTCTGAAAGAATCTTAAAGTCCTCAAGTATCTTGTGCTTATCAGGAACAGCAGGCTCGATATCCTTGCCATAGGGTGTTATGGTGACGTACCAGAACTGCCCATAGCCCTCAAGAAGTTTCATGTATGGGAAAAACGGTGATGGATTCTTGGAGCAAAATCCAATGATATCCACCACCTCAGGATTTAATCTGTATCTGCTGACCTGAACAGGGTTAAAGGGGTTTCTCACGCACACAAATCCCTCCTTAAGCCTGTTCGCCAGCCATATTGGATAAAACGCCGGAATATCCGTACGCTGTCCGGTATTTAATATCATGAAAGTATTTCCTTACGCTTTTTAATGATCTGTATTCTCAATTTCTATAGGCCAATGTTGGTAAAACTTCAGACAGTAAATATTATAACACTTTTAAGATACGTCTCCCGACCAGTTCTCTTAGACAGGTTTTGCTACGACGCGCTGACGAACTGCGCAGAGTAGAGCTCGTAGTACGCTCCCCTTCTTGCCATCAGGCTCTCATGGTCGCCCCACTCAAGGATTCCGCCATCATCAATAACGAATATCTTGTCTGCATTTTTGATGGTAGATAACCTGTGTGCAACAACGAATGACGTTCTCTTTTTAAGAAGCTCCTCTATACCCTGCTGAACCAGTATCTCCGTCCTTGTGTCGATACTCGCTGTAGCCTCATCCAGTATGAGGATCTTGGGATCTGTCAAAAGAGTTCTCGCAAAAGCAATAAGCTGTCTCTGTCCGTTTGACAATCCGCCTCCACGCTCGGTTATCACAGTGTCATACCCCTTCTCCATCTGTGAGATGAAATCGTGAGCATGTACAGCCTTTGACACCTCCAGCATCTCTTCATCCGAGGCATCCGGTCTTCCATACTTGATGTTATCCCTGATGGTTCCGGAAAAGAGATAGTTGTCCTGAGTCATGATTCCAAGCTGATTTCTAAGCGACTGTATTGTAACCTTGCTGATATCATATCCGTCCACCAGTACTCTTCCGCTTTTTGTGTTGTAGAATCTGCTGATAAGACTCACGATGGTAGTCTTACCTGCACCTGTAGGTCCAACTAGAGCTATGGTCTCTCCCTTTTTAGCCTTAAAGCTTACATTGTGGAGAATGTCCACATCAGGCTCATCGGGATAAGCGAAGGTCACATGGTCAAACTCGACATTTCCCTCAATCCCGGGAAGATCAATCGCCTTCTCACCATCCTTAACAAGCGGATCCATGTCCATGATCTCATATACTCTTTCAGCTGATGACAGGTTGGTTATCAGCTTATTGTAGTAACTGGCAAGATCCCTTATAGGACTAAAGAACATGCCAAGATAGAGAACAAATGCTGAAAGCGTACCTATAGACTCCGGCATGACATTAAGCTTTGTCACTGCAAGGTAATACAACGTAGCAGTTCCTAGTCCTCCCGCAATCTCAATCGTAGGACTGTAGGTATCTGTGATCACAACTGCATTCCTAAAGGCCTTTATAACCTCATTAACAAGTCCGTCGAATTCCTTCGAAGATTCCTCCTGAGCATTGAAGCTTTGGATAACGGATACCCCCTCAATGCCCTCGTGGATGTACGCTGTCATGTTGGAATCTTTCTTTTTCAAGATCTGCCATCTCTTGTGAGCCAGGATCTCGCAGAAATAAAGTCCAAGCATGATTATCGGAACAGCAACCGCTGCGGACAGTGAGAGAACAGGACTCTTTACGATCATAATAGCAAGTATCACCACAAGGCTTATGGCCTCAGGCGCCAGGGTTGTAACAGTACTTGAGAGCACATCTTTCAGCGCATTGATATCTCCCGTGATCCTTGCCAGAATCTTACCAGATGGTCTCTGGTCAAAAAAGTCTACCCCAAGCTCCTGGATATGAACATAGAGCCTTCTTCTGATGTTCATGATCATGTCGTTGGAAATGACTGCCATGATGCGCCTCCAGATCCTGGTGGCAGCGTAGTTTACAAAGGCAAGCACTATCATAAAGCCCCCCATCATAAATAGTCCCTTTGTATTCTTATCTATGATCTCATCATCAATTACTTTCTCAATCAGCAGAGGATAAGTGGTCTGAATGGCAACGGTGACCAGGATCAGCCCCGTTACCAGTACAATTTTCCCTTTATATTCCAGAAGATTCTTAAGGAGTCTTTTTAAGACGTCAAGCTTAAGACTCTCCTTTAAATCTTCATCCTCTCTGGTGCTGTTAATAGCCATATATGCACCTCCTTACTCATTTACTGCAAGAGCATTTCGATAGTCTCCGTACTGAGCTTCGTAGGTGCTGTAGTACAGTCCCCTCTTTCCAATAAGCTCAGCGTGAGTTCCTCTCTCCTTTACTCTTCCGTTTTCCAAAACTATGATCTCATCTGCATCCTTAACCGAAGATATACGATGACCGATGATGATCTTACTCATGTCTTTTTTCTTTAAAAGTTCCTGCTGTATTGCAGCTTCCGTCTCCATATCCAGCGCAGATGTAGAGTCATCAAGCACCAGAAGATCCGCCTTCTTGGCAAGGGCTCTCGCAATTGAAAGCCTCTGCTTCTGCCCACCGGAAAGCCCGATTCCCCTCTCTCCGATAACTGCCTCGTAACTGTCGGTTATTTTCTCAACGAAGTCCTTGGCGTGGGCGCTCTTTATGGCATTTCTAACTGTCATTTCATCCATGGTATCCTTGAATCCAAGTCTGACATTCTCTGTTATGGTATCGGAGAAAAGAAATACATCCTGGGTCACCACTGATGAGAAGGCCCTTACAGCAGACAAAGGCATCTCCTTAATGTCTTTTCCCTCGATGCGTATGCATCCGTCCGTAACGTCATAGAATCTCTCAAGAAGATTGACTATGGTACTCTTTCCCGCACCCGTTGCTCCCATGATACCCAGTGTCTTTCCCTTTTCTATGGTAAAAGACACATCCTCTAAGATGGGCTTATCCTCGATTGCAAAGCTTACATTCTCAAAACTTATCTGCCCCGGAGCACTGACTGCATCCGACAGCTCTTTTCCCGAAGGATCGGTTATATCAGGCTTTGTGCCAAGGACCTTGGAAATCTTCTTGTATCCTGCAAGGCCCTGGGAAACCAGAGACAGCATCCATCCAAGGTTCTCAATAGGCCATACGATGTTGATTGAATATGACACGAATGCCACAAGTGTTCCGTAGGTTATGCTTCCTTTTATAGCCGCGTATCCGCCAATTGCAACCACAGCCACCTGCATTACCTTTGGGATAAGACCGATGAGAGGATCGCTGTCAGCAAGATCTTTGGCGAATTTCTTGTTAGCCTCGGCATAGTCACGGTTCTTTTCATCGAACTTCTTCATCTCGGTGCCTTCTGCCGAAAAAGCCTTAACTGTCCTTACACCTGAGATGTTCTCTTCAACTACCTTGGTAAGAGCTGCATTTCTCTCGCTTATATCGTCGTAGTCCTTACCAAGTGTCTTTTCAAGATGAAGTGCCACATATGCAAGAAGCGGCATAAATGCCAGAGGCACAATACTGAGCTTCCAGTTAAGCCTTACCATGCAGATAACTACACCGATGAAGTAAACCGTTGCCTCTGTCAGCAGCATTCCGACAAATCCTGTCAGATCCCAGACTGCTCCGGCGTCGTCCTTGACTCTTGCCATGAGTTCTCCGGTGTTGGTCTTATCAAAATACCCCTTGTGAAGCGAAAAGATATGCTTCATCATATCTTTTCTGAGGCCCGATGCCACGCGGCATCCTGACATGTCACAAAGGAACTCTTTTACGAACTGGAAGAACGCTCTTCCCAGGCCTGCTGCCACAAACAGAATAATATCTCTTCTGAATATGTCCATGTTTCTCCCCACGATAACATCGTCCACCATGGAAAGAGTTACGAAGGGAAGCAGTACGTCGATTGCTGTGCTGCATATAAGCGATATTCCGCCGATGGTGTATCTCCACCAGTTTCTGATCAAATACTTTTTCATAATTATCACATCCTTAATAAAAAACAGCGGTAGAGCCCGAAGACCCTACCGCTGAAAATAGCCATAAAAATAGCGTGGTCTCCATGCGGATACCACGCCTGATTGCTTCAAGATAAATCCAGTTATTGAGCAAACTCCTGCGAGGTAACCACAATTTCCTTATTCACTGCCTTATGATTTCTAGTCTTTAACATTGTTCTTACCTCCTTTCTTAGTTTGCTTTATCACAAGTAATTATTACATTATGCTAATTGATGGGATTTGTCAACACAATTATTTAAATTAACTGTCTATTTTTGCTTAACCGGTGGTTTCCATGGCTTTGGGGTTAGAAGTGTGGTTTTTCCAATATCCGGAAGGACATCGTATATTGAGCATCCCATACGCTCTTCAAAGTCCTCTTTTATCTTGAAGGCGATTTCCCACCCTTTAATGTATCCTTCCATAATCATCCGGATGATTTCTGTACCAATCAAGATTCGCAATGGAAAAGTGCAGTTCAAAGGGAGTCAGGTAAGAAAAAGGGTTGCAAACACTTTGTTTCACAACACTCATTTCAATTCCCTTCGATGGCCCCTTGCTTAACCGTCGATTTCCAGTTTAATTCATAGCAGGAAGCTTCTTTATGCGGAAGGAAGATTGATCCATATCATAGTTTTCACTATCTGAGTCAACTCATTTGGAGATCTTCTTTGACTCAATATCACAATGGTTCCATCTGGGTCAACTATGTAAGCTGTGTCTTGTTGACTTCAAATGAAACATTTCAGCTTATGGGTCAATCGGCAGCCTGATTTGATATGACCGCAGAGCGCATTGTTGGATATTGAGTCAACTGTAAGCGTTTATCATCATGACTTCAAATGCAGAAATCATCAGATGAAGTCAACCGGCACAGCAACAATCCTCCCAATGCAATAATAGCACCTTCTTAGTTTATTCATTCCCCTTCTTGATCATCGCTATTGTCATTTATAGTTTCAATGAGTCCTGTAACTAAATCTTGCAATCGGGCTGCATTTTTATTCGTGATTACAGGTATTCCGGTTCTCTTTTCCACCGCCAATCGTGCTTCTCCCGCGGCTTCTCCACCTTCAATAGCAACCATTCGGTTTTCTTCAAAGGATTCCGGGTGCCTTTGCTTAGAAATTTCTGTAGTGGTGGCTTCAGCCAACATATTAAGCACCAGCTCCAATGTGGACATATTATCCCTAAGGTTTTCCTTTTTCAATCCTTTATGATTTTTATACTGCCTTGTTGTCATTCCGGACCAGGCTTTCGTTATCTCATCTGTCAGGATTGCATATTCTACACCTTTCTTTACACCACGTTTGTCCCACTCGTCTGTAAGTTCTTTACGTACCTGAATAGCCTGCAGGCGCTGATTTATCCATTCTCGCGAATAACCTTTTTTTGCATAGGTCTCAAGAGCCCTCTCTATAGTCAACTCTGGGTCAATTACTTCCTCTATTCGTTCGCGACCTACCTGAGCCAGCCACATTTTGAAAGGTTCTGCCTTTTTTGATGGGATTGATTGAATCAGGCGAAGCAACTGCTCGGTGTTGGCTACGTCAGTATTATATCTTTTTCCATCCTTCGGCGATCTCATTTTCAGTTGGTTACAATTTGTAACCAACTGACTTCCTTCTTCTTTAAGCCTGTTTTTCAGTACTTTCCAATAATTCCTTGCACCATCAATATCCGGTTGCTCAGTCAGCACGCCAACCACATCCACAATCGAAAAATACCATTCTTCCTCATCCGGAGCCCATGCCGTCCTAATCGGCTGGTCTTCAAACAACTGGACTTTATCATTTGTCATCTGCATATTCTCCCCCAATCGGTTCTTCACCTTTCATTTGTCCTTTTTCCTCAAGTAGCATAATATACCCCATCATTCTGACCACGTAATCCGGAGGGGCGCTTATTCCCTGTTCCCACTGCTGAAGAGTTCTTACAGGAATTCCAAATTTTGTAGAAAACTTACTTTGCGATAATCCCGTTTTCTTTCGTAATTCCTTTATTCTTTCTGAAATATCCATATCTTCACCTCCGAAACATTTCTATACTTTATTAAAGTATAAAGCAGCATGTATACGTTGTCAACGTATTGCTTTTATTTGGCACGACATTATTTCCCAATAATAAAGATGCAGGCAATCACATGGATTACCTGCAATCTATTAGCGTTATCTATACTGGATGAACGAGACATCACAAATATATCACTCCTCTTATAGAAATCGCTAAAAAGCAGCGATTTCTATAAGCGTCTGTTGTCGCTAGATACTTCGAAAATTCATATGGAAATCCCTACGGGATTCTCCGTAGATAACAAAGAACCGGTCTTGAATGCAAGCATCCAGACCGGTTCTTCGTTATCTACTAAAACCACTTCGTGGTTTTTCCATATGAATTTCTAGTGCCTGGCTCGTTATCACTCCAGTTCCACCGTTCCCGGAGGCTTACTCGTGAGATCGTACATTACGCGGTTGACGCCCTTGACCTCGTTGATGATGCGGCTCATGACCTTCTGCAGAACTTCGAAGGGAATCTCGGAGGCCTCGGCTGTCATGAAGTCTACGGTCTCAACGGCGCGGAGCACCACTGCATAGTCGTAGGTTCTCTCGTCGCCCATAACGCCAACAGAGCGCATGTTGGAAAGCGCTGCAAAGTACTGGTCGGGAAGTTTCTCAAGACCGGCTGCAGCCAGCTCTGTACGATATATATAATCCGCATCCTGGACGATGCGTACCTTCTCCTCAGTAACCTCGCCTATGATACGAATTCCAAGGCCGGGGCCGGGGAAGGGCTGACGAAATACAAGATACTCGGGAAGCCCAAGCTCAAGTCCGGCCTTTCTGACCTCATCCTTGAAAAGAAGCCTCAAGGGCTCAATGATCTCCTTAAAATCAACATAGTCGGGAAGTCCGCCAACGTTGTGGTGTGACTTGATAACAACGGACTCACCGCCAAGGCCGGATTCAACAACATCGGGATAGATGGTGCCCTGGGCAAGGAAGTCTACCTTGCCGATCTTCTTGGCCTCTTCCTCAAATACACGAATGAATTCTTCGCCGATTATCTTACGCTTGCGCTCGGGCTCTTCCACCCCTTTGAGCTTGGCGTAATATCTCTGAGCTGCATTCACACGGATGAAGTTCACATCGAACTTGCCGCCTTCTCCGAATACACTCTCTACTTCATCCCCTTCGTTCTTTCTAAGAAGGCCGTGGTCTACAAATACGCAGGTGAGCTGCTTGCCGATTGCCTTGGCAAGAAGTGCCGCAAGGACTGATGAATCCACGCCGCCGGAAAGGGCCAAAAGAACCTTACCGTCCCCTACCTTCTGTCTTATATCAGCAACAGTATTCTCTACAAAGGAGTCCATCCTCCAGGTACCTTCGGTCTTACAGATGCTACGGACAAAGTTATGCAAGATCTCTTTACCCTTAACAGTATGAAGAACCTCAGGATGGAACTGGATCGCATAGAGCTTCTTCTCTTCCCAGGCTGCCGCTGCAACAGGGCAGTCATCGGTGTGAGCTACAATATCAAATCCCGGAGCAGCCTTGCTGATGTAGTCAAAATGGCTCATCCAGACAACGGTCTCATCATCGATCCCCGCAAACAGCTTGTCTCTCGAACCATCAATATAGGTCCTTGTCTTGCCGTACTCTCGAACAGGAGCCTTCTCAACCTTGCCCCCCAAAAGATGCATCATAAGCTGAGCGCCATAGCAGAGCCCCAGTACCGGGATTCCCAGCTTAAAGAGCTCCCCGGTATAAGACGGTGCCCCCTCTTCATAGCAGGAATTGGGTCCTCCCGTAAGTATGATGCCCTTTGGAGCCATCTCTTTGATCTGCTCAATGGGCGTGCGATAGGAATAGATCTCGCAGTAAACGTTACATTCTCTGACTCTTCGGGCAACCAGCTGGTTGTACTGCCCTCCGAAGTCAATAACTATGACCTTTTCTTCTGAAGCCATGCTTCCTCCTGATCAAATAAAAATCTTTTCTGATACCTTAGCACAAATTCAGCATAATTCCTACAAAAATCTCCTGACGGAAATAATTGATCTGTAGGTGGCCGGACTGTACTTGATTCCGGTCTTCTGGGTGCTGGCATGAACAATACGTCCACCGCCTATATAGATTCCCACGTGGCCTCCGTAGTAGATAACATCTCCGGGCTGAGCATCAGCGTAGGATACCTCTCTTCCATAGGAACCCTGAGCCCAGGAAGTTCTGGGAACAGAGATTCCGAATGCCTTGTAAACCGACATAACAAATCCCGAGCAGTCGGCGCCGTTGGTAAGGCTGGTTCCTCCGGGAACATAAGGGTTACCAACAAACTGGCAGGCGTAGTTTGCAATATTGCTTCCTGTGGCTATACCTGCGGGTGTGTAGCTCTTGGAGGATCCTCCGCCTGAGCTTCCCGAGCCGCCGGATCCGCCCGATGAGTCACCTGACGATCCGCCACCATTTCCGCCTTCAGCGGCAGAAGATGCATCTCTTTCCGCCTGGGCAGCTGCATCCGCAGCCTTCTTGGTGGCATCAATCTCCTTTTGTTTGGATTCTATTTGTTTCTGAAGTGTGGCTATGCTGGCCTGCTGACTCTTAACCTGCGCCGTGTAAACCGCTGCATCCTGCTTGGCCTTGGCAAGTTTCACTTCGTAATCCTCATACTCTGCCTTGTATTGAGCAAGGAGCTGCTCCATGTATGCCTGCTCCTCTTCAAGTTCATACTCTGAAGCCTCAAGCTCAGCCTTCTCTTCCTCAAGCTGCTGCCCAAGAGCCTCGGCCGCTTCCTTGGCTGCCACGAACTCAGCCAGCTTGATGCGGTCGTATTCGTAGAGCTCCTCAACGTACTGGGCTTTGTTAAGAGCCTCGGCGTAGCTGGTTGCGGTCAAAAGAAGCTGTACATAAGTCAGGTTCCCTTTCTCGTACATGAACTTGACTCTGGAAACCATGGCACCGTAAAGGGTCTCCTCCTGGGCTTTGGCCTCTTCGTATTCAGCGTTGGTCTCCTCTATCTTAACGGCCTTATCGGCGATGTCCTCTTTGATAAGCTCGATATCCGTCATCAGCCCGACAATCTCGGCATTGGTGGTATCTATGGCACCCTGGGTCTCATCCAGGCCCTCGGCGGCATCTCCGATCCTTCCCTGAGCCTCATTTAACTTGTTCTGACTGTCCTTCTTCTGGTTCTCTGCATCTTTCTTCTGCTTCTCCAGCTCTTTCTCCTCCTGCTCCAGCTTCTTCTGGTTCTCTTTGAGTTCCTCGCTGGTAGTGGCATAGGCAGAAACGGGAGTAAGCGCAAAAAAAGCAAGGGAAAGTATTACGGCTACGACAGAATAAAATCTTTTCATACCAATACCCCCTTGCTTTTAATCAGACAATAGTTAGTATTTATAGTTCTTTCGAACTACTATATCTAGTATAACATTACAGTTCGCAGTTTCCAACAGTTCTGGGGAATGACTCAACATCTCTGATGTTGCTCATACCTGTGAGGTACATCACGCATCTCTCAAATCCCAGGCCAAATCCTGAATGGCGAACGCTTCCGTATTTACGAAGGTCAAGATAGAATTTGTAATCTTCCTTCTTGAGTCCCAGCTCATCCATGCGCTTCTCAAGCTTCTCAAGGTCATCCTCTCTCTGGCTTCCGCCTACGATCTCACCGATTCCGGGAACCAGACAGTCTGCTGCTGCCACAGTCTTGCCATCCTCGTTGAGCTTCATGTAAAAGGCCTTGATCTCCTTGGGATAATCTGTTACGAATACAGGCTTCTTGAACACTTCCTCTGTGAGGTATCTCTCGTGCTCAGTCTGAAGGTCTGCGCCCCAGCTTACCTTGTAATCAAATTTATCGTTGTGCTTCTCCAGGATCTCAACCGCCTCCGTATAAGAGATACGGCCAAACTCACTGCCGGCCACATTCTCAAGTCTCTCGATAAGTCCCTTGTCCACGAACTGGTTAAAGAACTCCATCTCCTCAGGGCAATGCTCCAGAACATACCTTATAACATACTTGAGCATAGCCTCTGCCGTGTCACAGTCATC
This sequence comes from Butyrivibrio sp., assembly GCA_015056575.1. GTDB lineage: Bacteria > Bacillota > Clostridia > Lachnospirales > Lachnospiraceae > Butyrivibrio. The sequence goes on along the minus strand of SVGA01000006.1, from coordinate 64,309 downwards.
CTTAAGATCCGCAAAGCACATCTCGGGCTCGATCATCCAGAACTCAGCAGCATGTCTTGTGGTGTTTGAGTTCTCTGCCCTGAAAGTAGGTCCGAAGGTGTAAACGTTCTTGAATGCGAAGGCATAGGTCTCAACGTTGAGCTGTCCGCTTACTGTAAGGTTAACCGGCTTTCCGAAGAAATCCTTGGAGTAATCAACTTCACCGTCCTCAGTCCTTGGAACGTTGCCAAGGTCCATGGTGGTTACCTGGAACATCTCGCCTGCACCCTCACAGTCGCTGCCTGTGATAAGAGGTGTATGTACATATACGAAGCCTCTCTCCTGGAAGAAAGAGTGGATGGCAAATGCCGCAACGCTTCTTACTCTGAATACGGCCTCAAAGGTGTTGGTCCTTGCACGAAGATGCGGGAGAGTCCTCAAAAACTCAAGGCTGTGTCTCTTGGGCTGAAGGGGATAATCCTCTGTTGAAGGTCCCTCAATCTCGATCTTGTCAGCCTGCATCTCGAAGGGCTGTTTAGCCTCAGGTGTCGCAACGATCTTACCTGTGGCGATAATTGCTGCTCCGACGTTCAGCTTGCTGATGGCTGTGAAGTTGTCCAGAGCATCGGTATATACAACCTGCAGAGGTTTAAAGAAAGTACCGTCATTGAGCACAATGAAACCGATAGTCTTTGAATCTCTTATGTTTCTGATCCAGCCTCCCACTGTTACTGTCTGTCCCGCAAATTCTTCCGGTTTGGTAAAAAGAGCCTTGATATCTGTAAGTTCCATGAAACACCCCTCCTGTTATGTATTAGTTGGTCTCAACCACATTTGCGTTTTCTGTGAGGAAATCCACAACCTTCTGGCTCATAAGGCCCTCTCTGTAGATTTCCATTTCAAGGGAATCCTTGTATTCTTCAAAAGAGCTGTATGCTGTAGTAGCTGCATTGTCATAGGCGTTATGCAGATACTCATCAATGTCCTCGTCGGTTACCTCAATGCCCTCCTTGTCAGCAATGGCCTGAAGCATCATGAACTGCTTGGTGGTCTGATCCACCATATTATTGATGTAATCCTCTGCTGTGCCTGCAATTCCGTTGTTCTGCATTGTCATTGTAACAAACTCGTCTGAAGTAAGCTGTGTGCCTGTAGAAGTTGCATAGAGCTGTGTATAGTAATTGATGGCTTCATACTGCTGCTTGTAATATCTGTTATAGAGCTTCTCGGGAACCTCATTGAATGTGGTGTTATTCATAACGGTCTCGAGAACAGTATTCTGGATAGTATCATCTCTTGCGGACAGCGCATCCTGTGTAAGCTGTTCCTTAAGATGTGCCTTAAATCCCTCAAGATCCGTAACTCCTTCAAGTTTCCTGGAAGCAACCCATTCATCGGAAGGCTCCGGTTCTGAGGTCTGGATTCCGTTGACCGTTACCGTAAAGACAACATCCTTGCCTGCAAGATCGGCTGCGCCGTAGTCCTCCGGGAAGGTAAGATTGAGGTCAACCGTATCACCGATATTAACACCGATAAGTCCGTCCTCAAAGCCGTCGATGTAGCTGTGTGAACCGATGGTAAGTGAAGCCCCCTGCGCTGTTCCGCCCTGGAAAGCCTCCTGAGTATCGGCATATTTTCCGACATAATCGATATTGACTGTATCGCCGCTCTCAACTGCTCTGCCGGTAACATCAGTCATCAGGGGATCCTGAGCATACAGGCTCGCAAGCTGGTTCTCAACGTCCTCGTCGGTGATCTCCACTGGGGCAACCTCAGCAGTAACACCCTTGTACTCACCAAGAGTAAGACAGGTATCCAGATCTGTGTCCAAAAGAGTCTGTGTCTCAAGTGTTGAAAGATCCACATCACCTTCTGTCTGAGCGGCAGCTCCTGTGTCTGCTGCCTCTGTAGCTGCAGCCGAAGCCTCCTCACTGCTGTTTTCACTTGCCTTATCTCCGCACGCTGTAAGAAGAGCTGCTGCCGAAACCAATGCAACAAATAGCGTAAAATTCTTTTTCATAATAATACTCCTTCTAAACAATATTTTTTATACTACCACACTCTTCCTTCTTATTAAAGTATTTTATTGCTTAACAAGGTAAACAATGCTAAAATAGGTTGTTACCACTTAAGTGGTACAAGAGATTTTTTGGAGGTATTTTTTTCTATGAACCCGGTACTTATTACTTTGATCGTGGTAGCCGTTGTTCTGGCCGCCGCCGCTGTTGCTCTTTATTTCTTCGGCAAAAGAGCTCAGAAGAAGCAGGCGGAGCAGCAGGAACAGCTGGATGCGATGAAGCAGACCGTTACCATGCTGATCATTGACAAGAAGCGCATGAAACTCAAGGAAGCCGGTCTTCCACAGGCGGTGATCGATCAGACACCCAAGCTCCTTCGTGGTTCCAAACTTCCTATCCTCAAGGTAAGAGTTGGAAACAGAGTTATGAGCCTTATCTGCGACGAAAAGATCTTCGATTCCGTTCCGGTCAAGAAAGAGGTCAAGGCTTCTGTAAGCGGCATCTATGTAACAGAGGTTAAGGGACTTCGCGGCAAAGCTCCTGTTCAGGAAAAGAAAAAGGGCTTCTTCAAGAACCTTGTCGAGAAGGCCCAGGAAAAAGCCGGTGCTAAATCGATCAAATAACTTAATAACGAGAGAAACGGAGACAGGTCATCCTGCCTCCGTATTTTTTATGTCCAAAACCACCATTGAGCTTGAGATGACCTGACCGTCGATTTCCAGATCGTACTCCGCCACCACCTTCATCTCATCCTCATTTATACCCATATTAAAGTCAAAGCTGTTGGTGCGAACCTTCATCTTCATGGATCCGTAGGGTGTCACATAGTCCGTGTCATACTCCATATTGTCGCCAAAGGCCAGCCTTGAACTGGTGGCGCCCACGCGTACTATCTCCATGGTGTCGCCTTTCGGGGCTATCATAACCCTGTTATGAACCTTCATGCTCTCGTGTCCGGAGGCCATATCCGAATCATACTCAACCACACGACTTCCGTCTGAAAGGAGCTTAAAGCATCCAAGGTGTGTCGACTCCACTTTTTCTGTAGGCTCGCCCTCACGGGCGTGTATTCCGGTTACGTTAACCTCTACGTTTCTGTTCATAGGCCACCTTCTCTCACAAGTTGGGGTTTATCGGTCTTGTTAAAAAGAGTTCCGGGGCAAGCCCACTCTTTCTAACGGCTTCCATTCCTTCTTGGGCCTTTTTATCATCCTCGTAAATGCCAAATACCGTGGGGCCGCTTCCTGTCATGTATGCCCCGATTGCCCCATTGTCCAAAAGAATCTTCTCTATATCCTTAATGACTGCATGCTGCCTTGTGGTGACAGGCTCAAGCACATTGTCTATAAGCGCACACATGCCTTTTATATCCCCGGCTTCTATAGCCTTTCTTATGCCGTCAATATCGGGATGTACAATATCAGTGCTGTTGTCCAATTCCCTGTAGACCCAGGCCGTTGACACATCTATTTTGGGCTTTGCGATGACTATGGCGCAGTCCGGAAGGTCTTTTAACGGGGTGAGGATCTCACCTATGCCCTCCGAAAGAGCTGTGCCTCCCACTATGCAGTAGGGGATATCGGCTCCGAGCTTAACCGCCAGTCTGCACATGTCGTCCCGGCTCATGCCAAGGTCCCACAGTTCATTCAAAGCATAATAGGCTGCCGCCCCGTCGGTGCTGCCACCGGCCATGCCTGCTGCCGCAGGGATAACCTTCTCAAGATATATGTCTGCACCGGCAGTTACGCCATAATGCTCCTTAAGCTGCAATGCCACCTTACATATGAGATTCCTTTCGTCCGTGGGAATGCCCTCCCTGGAACAGCTAAGGTTTATCTCCCCGGTGTCGTTGCTTTTAAAGGTCAGAGTATCGTAAATATCTGTGTTCTGCATTATCATCCGAACAAGATGATAGCCGTCGTCACGCTTTCCGGTCACATCAAGTCCCAGATTTATCTTGGCGTAAGCCTTTCTGGTTGCTTCCATCTCTAGAACCCGCTCCACTTCTGTCTTTTTTCCAATTAACATCTTCTCACCCATACGTGATCATTACAAGAAAAAAAGTCCTAAAAAAATGAAAAATATTTATATTTACCTCTAAAGTTTTTTGAAAATCAGCCGACAAACAGATTAGGTACACTATAGTTTCGTTTCAAGCGCGGTCCAACTTTAGTTAACCTGTGCGGAAAAGGAGTTCTATATGGGCGTAAACGGAGTTACCGAGGTTACTAACAACATCGCAACCACCTATACTTCAACGATCACCGCTCCTGTCGAAGACAAGAAGAAGGAATCTGAGGTAAAGGTAAAAGCGGAAGCCGCTGCTGTGTACGAAAAATCTGAAGAAACCTCTGACAAGTCGTCTAAGGTTTCTGCCAAGGAAGCGGACAGGAAGAAGATCATCCAACAGCTCAAAGCCGATGACGCAATGCGTCAGCAACAGCTTGTTGACATCGTTCACAAGATGATGGGCAAACAGGTTAAAGCATATGGTATGGCTAACAGTGATGATGATTCCATATGGAAGTTCCTGGCAAAAGGTGATTTTACAGTAGACGCAGCGACCAAGGCGCAGGCACAGGAGGATATTTCCGAGAACGGATACTGGGGCGTTAAGCAGACCTCAGAGAGAATCCTGGACTTTGCAAAAGCTCTGGCAGGGGACGATCCCGAAAAACTGGAGAAGATGCGCGCCGCTTTCGAAAAAGGCTATGCGCAGGCTGAGAAGACCTGGGGCAGAGAGCTTCCCGAGATCTCAAAGCAGACCTTCAGTGCCGTAATGAAAGGCTTTGACGAGCTGACAGGCACTTCAACAGAAGCCTAAGACCGCAACCGTTGCTAGTAACGAAAGAAGAGGATGTACCCTAAAAAGTACATCCTCTTTTTCAAATATTCCCATCTCATTCAAATCTTATACGATTCCCCGAAGTTCGTTTATATCCTGAACTCCATACTGTTTCATATAGCCTTCTATTCCCTCGATGACGTTTATCGTTGTGTAGGGATCGTGGAAATTCATGGCGCCTACAGCCACCGCAGTCGCTCCGGCCATGATAAATTCGATGGCATCCTCCGCGCAGGCTATACCGCCCATTCCGATAACCGGAATACTTACCGCATGGGAAGCTTCATAGACCATACGCACCGCAACGGGCTTAATGGCAGGGCCTGAAAGGCCGCCGGTCTTATTGGCCAGTGCAAACTTCCGCTTATGGATATCTATCTTCATTCCCGTTATCGTATTAATAAGTGATATGGCATCTGCACCTGCTGCCTCGGCAGCTTTCGCCATCTCTGAAATGCTGGTCACATTGGGGCTAAGCTTCATGATCACCGGCTGCTTTGCTACTTTCTTGATCTCACCGGTTATGTCAAAAAGAGCTGACACCTTCTGCCCAAAGGCAATGGCTCCCTCCTTGACGTTGGGGCAGGAAACATTGATCTCCAGCATATCCACCGCCTCATCCGAAAGTCTTTCCACCACATCCAGATAGTCATTTACGCTCTTACCGCAGACATTGACTATGACCTTGGTGTCATATTTTTTCAAAAACTCCAGGTCTCTCTCTATAAAGACATCTATTCCGGGGTTCTGAAGACCGATGGCATTCAGCATTCCGCCGTAAACCTCCGCAACTCTCGGGGTGGGGTTTCCCTCCCATGGCACATTGGCAACACCCTTTGTAACCACAGCTCCCAGTCTGTTTAAATCCACAAAATCCGAGTATTCCATTCCCGATCCGAAGGTTCCGGATGCTGTCATAACCGGATTCTTAAAATGTACTCCTGCTATCTCAACTGCTGTATTCAAGGCTTTTCCTCCGCTATTCTCTAAGTTAAAGGTCAAGGTCATCTGCATCAAACACCGGTCCCTCAGTGCAGATCCTGGCGTTCTTTACATGGGAGTGTTCATCTGTCTTTGTGGTCTTGCAAACACACCCAAGGCAGGCTCCCACTCCACAGGCCATCCTCTCCTCCAGAGACAGATAGGCCTTTATTCCCTTCTCCCCGGCAAAAGACTTTATGGCCTTTAGCATAGGCATCGGCCCGCAGGCAAAGATCACATCCGCCTGAATATCCTCCTGCTTCATTGCATCAAGGACATTTCCCTTTGTTCCGACGCTTCCGTCCTCAGATGCAATATGAAGCTCTGAAACCTTTTCAAATTCCCCGGACAAAAAAGTCTGTGCATCCCGGTAGCCCATGACTGCGGCAACTGACTTTGGTGCCTCTTTTCCCGTCATCCCGGAAAGTCTCTTCGCCGTCTCAAGAAGTGGCGGAACCCCTATACCACCGCCCATGACAACAACTCTTTTCCCGGCTGCTTCCCCAAGAGGGAACCCGTTTCCAAGAACACCAAGGATAGTCATGTTATCCCCGGGCTGATACAGGGTGAACTCTGCTGTTCCGCTTCCCACAACTCTGTATACCAGTCTTATGGCTGTCATTGCAGCATCCACCTCGCAGATACTGATGGGTCTTGGCAAAAGAGTTGCCTTCCCCACCGGGTATACTCCCACAAACTGCCCCGGCTTTGCATCCTTTGCAAGATCCGTCTCAAGCCACAGGTCGTAGATCCCCTCCGCAAGGATCCTCTGGCTTTTAACTATCGCTTCTGTCTTTTTCTTCATCCGATGCTCTCCCTTTTATATGTATCATAAAGTCCGCATATATGCGGGTACTTATTCAGTAAAAAACTCAGCTTTTTGAGCTGTACACTATCTCGCCGTTACAGATGGTGAAGTGTATCTTTCCGGGAAACTTCTGCCCAAGGAAAGGTGTGTTGGAAGCCTTGGAAACACTGCTTCCAAAGACCCATTCTTCCTTTGGATTAAAGATCACCATATCCGCTCTGTCCCCTTCCCACAGGTGCCCCGCGTCAAGGCCGTACACATCGGCGGGGCCGCAGGTCATCCTCTCAAGAAGAGTCATCAGGCTGATATACCCGGGATTTACCAGTTCCCTGATCCCAAGGGCAAGGGATGTCTCAAGACCTGTTATCCCGCTGGGTGCCTTGATGAGCTCCCGCTCCTTCTCCTCTGCGGAATGGGGGGCGTGGTCCGTCGCTATCATCTCAATGGTTCCGTCCTTGATGCCCTCTATTATGGCCTGTCTGTCGGATTCAAGCCTTAGCGGCGGGTTCATCTTGGCAAGGCTTCCATGCTCCAAAACAGCCTCCTCTGTCAAAGTAAAGTGATGGGGCGTAGCCTCAGCAAAGACCCTGACCCAGTTCTTTCTGGCCTGTCTTATAAGCTCAACGGACTCTGCGGCGCTGATGTGCTGTACAACTATGGCGCCTCCGGTCTCCTCCGCAAGCCTTATATCTCTTTCCACCATGGATATCTCTGCATTCCTGGGGGATCCCTTGATCCCAAGCTTTTCTGCAACAGCACCGGCATTTATTCCGTTATCGGAAATGAACTTCGGGTCCTCCTCGTGAAGGCTTATGACCATCCCTCGCTTTCTTGCCTTGTTGAGAGCCTCTTTCATCAGCTCTTCATCCATGACCGGAACACCGTCGTCGGTGAAAAGAACCGCTCCTGCGTTTATCAGGGCATCCATATCCACTATTTCTTTTCCCTGCATGCCCTTAGTAACATTGCCGCAGCAAAGGACGTTTATGCCGGTATCCATTCCCTTCTTCACAGCCTCGCTGATAGTCTTTGGATCATCCATGTGGGGATTGGTGTTGCCCATCATGACCACCGTGGTAAAGCCGCCTCTCTTGGCAGCCATGGCACCGGTATAAATATCTTCCTTATAGGTAAAGCCGGGATCTCTGAAATGAACGTGACAGTCTACAAGGCCCGGGGCTACTATCATATCCTCTGCATTGATGACCCTGTCCGCATTGGTGATCCTGGTTTCCACACCGGGACTGAGTATGGCTTCAACTCTCCCGTCCCGGATTACGATGTCTCTTTTACCCTCTGTCCCCGAAGCCGGGTCCATCAGATATCCACCTCTTATAAGCAGCATAGGCTCCTCCCGTAATTGTTCTGCTAACTATTATAACCTATTGGCTATTCCATTTTTGCCCCACTCGTGAGAAAATATATAAGAAATTTTTCAAAACCGAAAAGAGGCAGGGAATAAATGATACGTACTTTACTGATTTTTATATTTCTTGTGATATTTCTTATTGTAAGTCTGCCCATGCAGCTGGTTCTTTTCATTATGCACAAGTTCGATGATCCCGGGGCAAGAAAGGCTTCTCTGGCCATCGTAAGCTGGGCCTTCAACGTGATATTGTTCATCGGCGGAATTAGACGGGTTGTCATAGGTGAAGAGAACGTTCCCAAGGACGAAGCGGTTCTGTATGTGAGCAACCACCGCAGCATCTTCGACATTGTAGTGACATACCCCAGAGTTCCCGGACGCACAGGCTACATAGCCAAGCAGGAATCCATGAAGCTTCCGGTTATCAGCTTCTGGATGGTTTATCTGGACTGTCTTTTCCTTGACAGATCCGATATCCGAAAGGGCCTTGAGATGGTGCTTACCGCCATCGAGAAGGTAAAAAGCGGCATCTCAATCTTCATCTATCCCGAGGGCACCAGGAACAAGACCGACAAGCCACTTGGTGAATTCCACAAAGGCAGCTTCAAGATCGCCCAGAAGGCGAACTGTCCCATTGTTCCCGTTGTTGTAAACCACACCAGGGACTGCTTCGAGAATCACATGCCCTGGGTAAAAAAGACTACGGTGGTGATCGAGTACTGTGAGCCCATCAGGATAAAAGACCTGGATAAAGAAGACCAGAAGAACATCGACCAGTACGTCAGGAAGATCATCGAGGAAACTTACGTAAGAAACGAGCATCTTAAGATCTGACCTTACGCTGCCCCTGCCCGCCCAAAGGCAGGCGACTAGTCACCTTGAATACTACACAAACAAAACCTCTTCCCATTGGCACATCGCCTTTGGAAAGAGGTTTCTTTATTATCACATCTTACTGCCCTTTGAGCCGCCCCCAAGGTGAACTCCCTCAAGAACGTTGGTGTCGAAGGAATATACTACCTTGTGGTTCTCTCTGTCTGCCTTAAGAGCCAGCTGTATCATGTTGTCTAAAAGGTGCTCATACTTCATTCCCAGAGGCTCCCACAGATAGAAGGAAAGGGAACCGGGAATAGTATTGATCTCATTGAGATATACCTCGTTTGTAGCCATATCTATCATGAAATCGATACGGGAAACGCCGCTGCAGCCAAGGCAGATGAAGGCGTCTACAGCCATCTTTCTTATCTTGTCTCTCATCTCGGAGGAGATATCAGCGGGAATCTTCCTCTTAAGAGAAGCCATGCCCTTGCTGCCTCCGGTCTTGGCGCCCTTTGTGCCTCCCTTGGCTCCGCCGATGTACTTGTCCTCAAAGCTTAAGATATCGTCAGAGTTAACAGGCTCTTCACACTCGGAAGCCTCAGCGCTCTCGTAGTCTCCGAGAACGGAACAGTTGATCTCTTTAAGCTGGGAGATGGCACGCTCAACCAGTATCTTTCTTGAAAATTCAAAGCCAAGATCAAGAGCCTCCAAAAGCTCCTCTTTGTTTGATGCCTTCTTGATACCGATGCTGGAACCGAGATTAAGAGGCTTTACAATAACGGGGTATGTGAATTCAGCCTCGATCTTGGCAACAAGCCCATCCACGTCCTCATAATCCTTCCAGGTATAGCACTTACAGTCAAGAACAGGAATGTTGTTGTCCTTGAGAACAGTCTTCATAACATACTTGTTCATGCCAACGGCAGATGAAAGAACGTCGCAGCCCACAACGGGAAGTCCCAGTGTTGTAAGGAAACCCTGCAGAGTTCCGTCCTCAACGTTTGTTCCGTGAACAATGGGGAAAGCCACATCCACTGTGGTGATCACATTGTTGCCGAACTTCTTCATGGGGTAGCGGACCAGAGATACCTTGTCCCCGTCCTTGACCCAGATGACTCTGGTGCTCTTCTTTAAAAGCTCGGGAATATGGGTGTACTCTTCAATCTTACCCACATCCTCTCCTACATAATAGTCGTAGTTCTTACTGATATATACCGGAATGACCTCGTATTTGTCAGTGTTGATATATCCAATAGCCTGGATGGCAGAGATAATGGAGATCTCATGCTCCGTACTCTTGCCGCCAAATAATACCGCAACCTTCAGCTTCATATTCTTCCTTCTTTCATAAAATCACTTATAGTTATCAGGCAGATCGTTCTCCAAAAGTATAACCTTTTCTCTGCCTGCGTCAAGCTCATACATAAGAGCGGATGCCTCGTTAAAGGTGCTCTTCACAAAAATCCTCTCGGTGTCAAAGCCCGCACCAAGAGCCCCCATCTTAATTGATGTGCTGTTCTTCTCTCCCACAAGGATGATGTAATCGCACACAGCTGCTGCCTGAGCACCAAACTCCCGGTTATACTCATCCTCTTTTGCCCCCAGCTCCACCATACCGGGTGTCACCAGGATCTTCACACTGTCAGTAAAAAGAGCCAGCGTCTCAAGGGCCACTTTGGCTCCGTTGGGATTTGAATTGTAAGCATCGTCAAGGATCGCAACATTGCCGTGCTTAGTAAGCTCAAGTCTGTGAGGAACACTCTGAAGGCGCCTGACTGCCATCTTAAGCTTGGTCATGGGAATTCCCAGGCTGTTGGCCGCCGCAATGGCTCCGACAATATTCTCAACATTGTGCCTTCCCACCAGCTTGGTGGTGTACTCGGCGCTCTCTCCGGCGGGAGAAGTAACGGTAAATGCAGTGCCCGCACCGATTACCGTGATATCTGTAGCCCTGTAATCATTGCCCTCGTTAAGGCCGTAGGTTATTGCATCGGGATACTTCATATTCTCCCGGATGATCTCATTGTCACCGTTTACAAACTTAAGGTGTTTGCCGGGAACCTTGCCCCCTTCAGACTTTTCTTTTTCATCGACCGCATCCAAAAGCTCATACTTGGTACTGATGATATTCTCAAGGGAGTGAAAGGTCTCAAGGTGCTGATATCCGATAGATGTAAGGATTCCGTCATCGGGATGAACAATGTCCGTGATCTCCTTGATGTCGTGGAGATGACGGGCACCCATTTCGCAGATGAATATCTCGTGAGTGGGCTGCATGTGCTCTCTTATGGTCCTTACTATTCCCATGGGGGTATTATAGCTCTCCGGTGTCATAAGAACTCTGAAGCCCTCGGACAAAAGAGTGTTCAGATAATACTTAACGCTGGTCTTACCGAAGCTTCCCGTGATCCCTATGATGCGTAGTCCTTCATGCTCCCTGAGTATCCTCACCGCATCGTCTATATAGTATCTGTTTATCCTGTTCTCAATGGGCTTGTTGATGAGATTTGCCAGGGCTGTAAGAAGCGGAAGGACTGCCACGTATACGGCACAGGCCACCATCTCGGCAACCACCACCGAAGTGTTGTCACCCTTTGTAACCGCAGATGAAATGATCATGGTAAGTCCGAATACCAGAAGAGTAATGACAACATAAGTTACGATCAGTCTCTTTACCCTGTCGGTTACCACAAATTTTTTCTTGGCGGGTCTTGGGAGATACGCAATGATCAGCGCTATGTAAATACCCAGTACCAGAAGCAGGATAAAAAGTCCGGGGCCTGCGCCTATTACGTTACGCCCGAAAGCCACCGCTACAGAAAGCACCAGAATTGCCACATGGGCACAGAGTCTTAACGGGATGCTCCGAAGAAACCTGAAATAACCCTGGAACTGATAGCTTGATAGCTGCAGCATGTGGGTGTAGTAACGAAGCGCCAGAAAGGCGAAACACAGTACGGGAATAATCATTATAAGTGTGGACGCAAAAAACATGTTTATCTACCTCAGATGCTGATCCCCAGGAAGCTTCCCAGGATCTTGTTGTAAAGATATACGTTGTCAAGGAAAGAATAGTGGCCTGCGCCATTTATTACCGCAAGGCCTGCCTCAGGCATCAGCTCCTCCATCTTCTGTCCGTCAGACAGCGGAGTGGCCGTATCCTGATCTCCCCATATCAAAAGAGCCGGCATGGTCACGGAAGGCATATAAGGCGTAAGGTCCTCGTTTACCACCTTCACAAGGCTTGCCCTCATCACGGGAGAAGCTGCTGCATAATCTGCGCTTCCGAACTTCTTCTGAAGTGCATCCAAAGCTCCCGGAAATGCCTTGGAAATTCCGGTCTTTGTAAGGAGATTCTTGTAGAACTTGTATCTCTTTGTGCGCTTACTCTGGGCAGCGGTCCTTACAGGAGGAACTCCCGCCGCATCCGTGAGGATAATCTTGGGCACTGTAAAGCCTGCCTTTATCCTGCCTTCATGGAGCCCGGAAGTGAGTTTGATGATGACTCTGCCTCCCATGGAGTGCCCAAGGAAAATGATCTCCTTCTCATCGGGATAAAGCTGTTTTATAAAATCCAGAACGAAGCTTACGTAATCATCAACGTTCATTGGTTCCACAGGCTCATCGCTCTTGCCGAACCCCGGCATGTCCATGGCAACCACATGGTACTTCTGCTTTGCAAACTTCACCAGTCCGGAAAAGAGCTCTATATTTGAGCCCCAGCCATGAAGCAGAACCAGCATCGTGCCCTGACCTTCATCTATGTAATTGATATTTAATCCGTTTATATTCGCTTTCATGACCCATCCATATTAACACCGGATACTATCCGTTGCAAATTCTTAAAGATGACTACAGCTAGGAAAAAAATGCTCTCACTTCTCCAGCAAACTCAGCATAAAGATAAGGAGAGCATCCTCCTCGGGATCGTTCATAATACCCCCAAGGGAAGCATCCTTGTAGCTTCTCTCAGTATCATCCGTCACAAAATTCACCGCCCGTGGATTCATCCCCATAAAGTAGTGGGCATGGTTCTCAATTATGGTGGTGTATTCATGGTTATAGATGATATGATCTGTTATGGTAAGGCATCTCATGTCCTGCAGCATTTTGCCAAAGCCCTCTTTTGCGGCGGCATCCGTCACAAGATACGTAGACCTGGAAGCAGCCTGGGCTATGGCCTCTGACTTTTTCATCAGATACTTCATGAGAACTGTGCAGGTCTGTACGTCCACCTGCTGACTGATGGAAAGATAAGTCACTGACCCAAGGAAAATATTCTCATCATTCTCAAACAGCTCCTTAAAATCGCTCCTGGCAAAGAACTCGGCAAGAACATTGTGATAGGAGGATGAACCTGTTGCTCTGTAAAGCTGAGCTGCTGCCTTAAAGGAAGCTGTGTTGTCCATTATCTTCTGGTTGTTCAAAAAACAGCTCCAGGCTCTGTCCGCAGCCTTAAGACAGGTGGTGGCAAACTCACCGTCATACTGCTGATAGAAATAACTGAATCTTGCCATCATAGATGCAAAGCTGATGGTGGCATCCATGGACACCGGAGTCACAATAACGGGTGCCGCAAAAAGATCCGCCCCCTGTGCCGCACTGGTAACAGCCGCGCCGTACACACCTCCGGTCCTCACATCCTGCATTTTAAGGAGCCATTCCACCTCGTATCTTACTTCATCCAGAATGTCAGGGATCTCATTGCCGCTTTCAGGAATCCCACTTTCGTCACTGAAGGCCGATCCATTCATCTCATAGGCCATTATAAGGTCTTCGGCAATTCGGCATCCCAGGGCAGCGTCCTTACCGGCCTGCTCATCCATGTGCCAGCCTCCTGTTACGTCAAGTTCTACAGAAGGATCTTCCTGGAGGTGAGCTGCAGTTGTATGACATGCGCTGTGAGCATTTTCCCCTGCGTAGTTCCCTGACAGAGCCAGGCCGCACCTGTTTATGTAATACTTTTTGCAGGCTTCATCAAAGAGTTCTCCGTATACATCCTCTCCCACGGAAAAAGAGTAGGATTGTCCAAGTTCATCCGAAAAGATGTAATACCTCCCCTCATCCGCAAAGTCATTGAAATACCCTATACTGTCATACTCTCCCAATTCCTCATTGTATACAGACTTAAGGATCTGTCCGGTGTACACCGCCTCATTCGACTCACAGTCATATATGGAGAAGGTATCACTTAGATTCTCTCCTCTGAATACCACAGCCTTTTCTGAAGAAGCTTTATATCCCACCTGGTCCACCAATGTACCCGGAATCTGAACAGGTTCCTCGTACTCAGCCCCGGCCGGAGCAACAGGGGAAACCATATCGGATACATCCGTGGGTAATTCAGCAGAAGAAGCGCCGCAGCCAGCGACGCTTCCTCCAAGCAGCAATGTGCATGCCAGACTTATCATTTTGTTCTTTTTTAATAGCCCTGCAAAAAATGTCATATCAATTATCAGTGATTGTCGAGAATTCTCTGAAGGTGTCCTGTGATCCTTTCAAATCCCGCTTTCTTAAGCTCCTCTCTGAACTCCTTTACCTTATCCTCAGGTGTTCCCTCGTACTGCCCGGAGGATATCTGAGGGATGTATTTATCGAATATATCCTCAATAACTCTGACTTCACTGTTTATATCCGGTGTGGAAAACGGCACTCCGTCAAAGGGATATGTGATAGCCAGGTGTTCATAATCATCTACCAGCTCATAGTAAGCATCCCAGTCATAGGATGCATCGGGGATCTCCAGCTCATCACGTCTACCCCACCAGAAGTTTGTGGTAATGCTGTCCTGTTCCTCATTGTAGCCGCTGGGTCTCTCCATCATTCCGTTCTCTGCCATCTGATACTGCTCCCCTTCTATTCCGTACCGCATAAGCCTGTAGCAAGTAGTGTCATTGCGGATCATATCATAGACAAGAAGTGCAAGTTCAGGATTCTTAGACCTTGAAGATACCGCCATAGCCCCGTGAATGTTGCTCAGACGGACAATATTCCCGCTCTCTCTTCCGAACCAGAAGAAGCCAAGACTGATGCCGGGTTGACGAACGGCCATCGTGGGTTGTACAGATGTATAATACTTCTCTGTGTGATGCTGAATAGCCGAAGATTCCCCCCGATAAAACTCCTCCTCATTCTCGCCGGAATCTGCCACGTCACTTCTCCATACTCCCATGCGGTTCCATTTCTTCATGAGTTTGGCAAAATCCACAAACTCCGAACCCTTATAGTATGGAGATATTATCTTTCCGGGATTAGTCATATCCTGCCCCCAGGCGCCATAAGCAGTAAGTTCTGATATGGGGACATATCTTGAGGCAGACATAAGATACCCTTCTGACAGGATGGACCCGTCAGTTCCTCTGTCCCAGGGTATCATCTCCGGGTGCTTTTGTACCACCGTTTCAAAGTATGTATCCAGGTTGTCAAAAGAAGCTATCTCTTTAAGTCCGGCTTCATTAGCTATATCTTTTCTGTAGATAAAACCGTGGTTGGTCCACTGACTGTATTCGTTCTCGGGTATCAGGTAGATATTGCCTTCATATTTGCAGTTCTCCCACTGCCGTGGGCTGACATTGGTGTAGGTGATACTGCAATAGTCTCTTAGCATATCCTCGGAAAGAGGAAGAAAGTTGCCCTGCAGGATATTGGGCCAGGCTTCAAGCCAGTCCGCACTGGTTCCTATAAGGTCTATATCTGCATCCTCGGAAGACAGTATTGTGTCATAATTGCGAAGATAATCATTCCAGCCAACATAATAAATATCAAGATGCGCATTTAAGCGTTTTTCCAGAAGACGGTTCAACTCCTCAATGGCCTTCTCAGTCTGACCATTGTGAGGTTTGTCGCCGATGGTAAGATAGGTGATGACAGTAGGCGTCTTTGTGCGATCCACAACATCCTCGACATGAGGATTTATCGGGCCTGCAAGCGGGCGCTCCTCTGCGCAGGAAACTGTAGTAAGAAGCATAGTAAGGGAAAGGATCACCGCAATTATTCTCTTATTCAATGCTTCCTCCTTTCTGCTCCTTCTCGGCCTTATTTCTGATCCTGAGCTCCACGAAAAAGTTCTTCAGCATCTGACTGCATTCATTTTGAAGGATGCCTTTTTTTACCAAAACCTGGTGGTTGAAATCGGGGTTATTCAGTATATCCATTACAGATCCGGCGCATCCGGCCTTGGGATTCTCCGCTGCCATGATAACCTCCGGAATCCTGGCCTGTACAATGGCTCCGGCGCACATCTGACATGGCTCCAGTGTTACATACAATTTACACCCTTCAAGTCTCCAATCCTTCATGAATTTACCGGCCTTTTTGATGGCCGTTATCTCTGCATGAGCAAGGGGGGTCTTGTCTGTATTTCGCCTGTTATAGCCGCGGCCTATGATCTTGTCCTCATAGACAATTACACAGCCGATGGGAACCTCTCCGAGCTTATATGCTTTCCTGGCCTGGGCCAATGCCGCCCTCATATACTTTATGTCCATCTCCTCCTCAGGGGAAAGAGATCTCTTTGAACCTTTACCTGTCGCAGGTAATATTTTTTTACTTTCTTTTTTCATGTGTATCTGCTATATTTATATAGCGGCTCTGTGATGGGTGCATGTAGCAGTCCTTTTGTGTGAGAGTGGGTCTTATGCAATGGAAATCTGCGAACCGTGTCAGGTCGGGAACGAAGCAGCACTAAGTAGAACCTTCCATGTGTTGTAAGGTTGCCTGTTCTTTTCCGAAAGCAAACGTACATGCATCTTTCACAGGGTCGTGTTTTTATTTTTTCCCCTCAAGGTATTTCATGTAATTGATGACCATCAGCGCAATCTTGAAGGTGAGGGCATCATCGAATTTTCTTACATCCAGTCCGGAGCTCTTTTCCAGCTTCTCAATCCTGTAAACAAGTGTATTTCTGTGGACAAAGAGCTGTCTTGAGGTCTCCGATACATTCAGATTGTTCTCAAAGAATTTGCTGATCGTGTTGAGTGTCTCCTCATCCAGATTATCAGGCACTTCCTTGCCGCCAAAAATCTCATCTATAAAGATCCTGCAAAGACTCTCGGGCAGCTGATAGATAAGTCTTCCTATACCCAGGGTATTATAGGCATTTACCAGCTTCTCAGCGTAGAATATCTTGCCTACCTCCAATGCCATCTTGGCTTCCTTATAGGACTTGCTAAGGTCCTTAAGATCATCTGCCACCATGCCATAGGCAACCCGAACATTCAGCATCGCCTCTGTGTTCATCATATCCACGATGGTTTCGGCTATATGCCCCACTTCCTCATAGGACTGGCCTTTTGACAGAGTCTTTATAAGAATGACGCTGTTCTCGTCAACAGCAGTAACAAAGTCTCCGGAGTGATTTCCGTACATGCTTGAAAGCAACTCCTGAGCTGAGTTATCAACTGCATTTCTGGTTTCGATCAGGATGATCACTCTTGGCGCATTGACCTCGATCTTAAGCTTCTTGGCCCTGTTATAAACATCAATAAGAAGCATGTTATCCAAAAGAAGATTCTGAAAGAAGTTATTCCTGTCAAACCTCTCCTTATAAGCCACTATAAGATTCTGAAGCTGGCTGACTCCGATCTTGCCGACCATATATGCGTGTTCACTGTCGCCCTTGGCAAGAAGCACATACATAGGCTCTCCGTCATCCATTACTTTAAACAGATGAACATCCCCGATAACCTGGGAATCCACCGGTGAATTGGCAAAACTTGTAATTATCGAGATATCGAGAAAATCCTTCTCACTGTTACCGGCTATCACCTCTCCACTAAGGTCCATAACGCAAAGTTCAACCTTCGTAATAGTACCCAACTCTTCTATGCTGCTTTTGATCGTCTGCGCGGATATCATACCCTGCCCCTTTCCTGGAAATATGACATACTTCAACACTTATATCATAACACAAAAAAAGGAGCTGCGCGATTGTGCGCAGCTCCGTAAAACCTTCGCTAATGAAGTTCTGCTCCCGGCCAAAGCTTCGCCGGAACAGATTACTTTTTTAGTTTGTGATTGTCTGCTCTGTCTCTTTGTCGAATACGTGGATCTTCTCAACATCGAATGCAAACTTAACCTTATCGCCGGGTCTTGCTGTTGTACGAGAATCAACTCTTGCTGTGATAGGGAACTCAGCGAGATCGAAGTACAGATAAACTTCTGCACCAAGAAGCTCGTATACATTGATTGTTGACTCGAATACAGCCTTGGATGTGTTAACAACCATCTCGGAATCATCAACATCCTCAGGACGGATACCGAATGTAACAATCTTTCCGGCATAACCGCCATCGATAAGCTTCTTAGCCTTTGCAGGAGGAAGCTCGATGAGCTGATTAGCAATCTTGAGGCTAGCCTTGTCACCATCAACTACAACTTCAGCATCAAGGAAGTTCATCTGAGGTGATCCCATGAATCCTGCAACGAAGAGGTTGCCGGGCTTGTCATAGAGGTTCTGAGGTGTGTCAACCTGCTGAACAACACCGTCCTTCATAACAACGATTCTGGTACCAAGAGTCATAGCCTCTGTCTGGTCATGTGTAACGTAGATGATGGTTGTGCCCAGTCTCTGGTGAAGCTTAGCAATCTCTGTTCTCATCTGAACACGGAGCTTAGCATCAAGGTTTGAAAGAGGCTCATCCATAAGGAATACCTTAGGATTACGTACGATAGCACGTCCCATAGCTACACGCTGTCTCTGTCCACCGGAAAGAGCCTTAGGCTTACGATCAAGGAGCTTCTCAAGATCAAGGATCTTAGCAGCGTTTCTAACCATTGTATCGATCTCATTCTTAGGAACTTTTCTAAGCTTAAGTCCGAAAGCCATGTTATCATAAACAGTCATGTGAGGATACAGAGCGTAGTTCTGGAATACCATCGCGATATCTCTGTCCTTAGGCTCTACGTCGTTAACAACTCTGTCGCCGATCTTAAGTGTTCCTGAAGAGATATCCTCAAGTCCTGCGATCATACGAAGTGTTGTTGACTTTCCACATCCTGAAGGTCCTACGAAAATAATGAATTCTTTATCCTGGATCTCAAGGTTGAAATCCTTAACAGCCTCGAAACCGTTGGGATAAACTTTTGTTACATGCTCAAGTGATAAACTTGCCATACCAATCATTCCTCCTAAAATAAGTGAATATATCTACACGCTAAGATAAAGTATAGACATTTGCCTGTTTATTGACTATTCACTATTTTCACAAAGATTTTATTATTCATTAGCCAATCTGACAAGAAATCCTCCGACTAATGTGGGTAATCATAATGTTGACGAATATTCCAAAATATCACTGTGCAAATTGCCCATTGCAAAAACACTTTAAAATGATAGTCGCCCAGTCCCCTGCTGGCGCGCTCTTGTAAGCGCACGTCTTCCGGAATCTATCAGATCTCTGGCATTTTTGCCACCGTTGGGGAAAAGAACCGCTCCCGCATTGACTTCAAGATCATTCGCCTCACTGGCGGAAGTGGCATCGTGGAGGAAAAGCTGCATCTCATCGCACTGCTTTCTCACATCCTTCTCATCGCCGATCCCCTTAAGGAACACCGTAAATTCACTGTCACCGGTTCTTCCGATAACGTCTGTGGATCTGAATCCCGATTTCAGTTGTCTGGCAAATTCACGAAGCTGGTCATTGACCTGCGCAGAACCACCCTCGCCAATCCTGTCTCTTGTTATGTTTGTCCCAATAACAAACAGCATGCCCTTAAGATCCGTTCCTCCAGTCACATAACTGTCAATTTCCTTAATTGTCTCTTCTCCTGTCAGAAGACCTGTTATTATATCCGTCTCATGCTCTGCGGATTCTTTTTTTTCGGCTGCCCTTTGTATGGTTTCAGCTATAAGGTTTGCAAGTAGCACCAGAATGACAAACACCAGGGAGATCAGCACCATGGCCGCGCAAAATCTATATCCCGGCTCCATGTTCTTTCCCACCATGATGTCCATCTGCTCTTTGCTGATAAGCACAATACTGCCGCCGTTGGCCGACTGCAGGGGCACAATTATGACATGACCGTATTCGGGAACCTCAGTCATTATTACATTCTTTTGGGAAATTGCAAGTTTGACCGTATCTTTGGAAAGTGAAGAAGGAAGCTTATCCCAGATGGAGCCTGAGCCGGATGGGAGCATCTCAAATCCTCTGGAGCATACGATATCTCCTGTAAGAGTTATGATCGCCTGACCATCTGCCAGATATTTCTCTCTAAACAGTCTCTCGTTGATGGCTTTGACCGGAAGATACGCAATAAGATAGCCTCTTGCCTGTCCGGAAAACTTGGTGCTGTACACGATCATGATCTCCGCAATTGAGCTCTGGGCATCTCCTGGCATCACCATTCCGGCTCCTCCGCTGGCATAGTCAGCGGACAGCTCTGCAAAGTAGCTCTCCTTACTGATATCCACGTCTTTGTTATTCATATCAAAGCCTTTGCCGTTCTGATCACATATAACAGCATAATTGACAGAGCTCTCCTCAAGAATGTACTCCAGCATATTTACCAGCCGGTTTCTGTTATCGTCCATCCTGAAACTGCTCATGATATTGCCTGTTGCATAGACAACAGATGTGGAGTTGCTGATATCCACATCTATTTTTCTGAGCTCATTCCCGACTTCAAGGGCAATCTGCGTCTCTTTTGCCTGAACGAGTTCATCGTGTATTGCATTCAGATACGTCACGATAGCAACAGCCACTGCAATAGCACAGATAACCAATGGAAAAAACCACCTTAAATGTGATCTCTTCATGCTTACCTCACTGATCTTCTTCGTCGATCTTCTTTATGGCATTGTCGAGCTCTTCCTCTTCGGAAAGCTCAGCATCCTTGGGTTCAAATTTCTTGAAAGTCTCGCTGTATAAAAATGCGCACAAATATCCGGGTCCGGCAAAGCCAAAAAGGAACAGGATAGGTACGACTTTGTAATCCAAAAGGTAATACAAAACAAAGGGAAGAAGTGTCACGATCCCCATGGCAATGGTCTTTGGAAGTGCCAGTATAGCCATGAGGAACGAATTCTTGATGGTTCCCGGAATTGTGTTCACAAATTTGGCAAGCAGAGGGAAAACGTACAGCGATGCCATGTATAAAATAAGTGACACCGCAAAGAGGATGTACTTATAAACCACTGCATTCCCCTTCATGATAAGGTAGTCCATCAGCAGTACTCCCCCTGCCGCGAACACGATGATCATGAGGATCATTCCCTGCACAAAATTCTCCTTAAAGGACTTGAAAAAGGTCTTTGTAACATAGCTCTCCTCGTCCCTTACAATCTTAAGAAGCACAAAATGCATTCCCGTGAGAGCAGGTCCAAGAGGAATTGATGCAATGATGCCAAAGAGCCAGGCGTACAGAACGTAGTTAAAGGCAAACTCCTGCTCTCCCATCAGTATCGGCCCCAGCATAAAAAACTGTTCCACCAGAAGCGGCAGAGCGAAGACCAGCGTAAGTACGTTGATCCACATTATATCTGCCATTTTGGTAAGTCCCCTCATAAGCGGGCTGTCCAGATCGAAAATTCTTCCCATAATTCAACAAAACTCCTTGTATTACTATTACTGTCTTTTTAATTCAAGCTCCATCGGATAATACCTTATTCCGTCGGTGATAGTCTCCGAAGCTGTATCACGAAATCCCCTTTTGTGGTAAAACCCTGTTGCGTAAGGCGCCGCGTTTACCGTCAGAACATCCACACCTTCCTCAGCCAGGGCATATTCGCTCACATACCGTAAAAGAGCCGTGGCCACCCCGTAGAGATGATAATCCCCGTCCACAAACAAAAGAGAGATATGCTTCTTTTCACGCAAAGAAAGCATACCCACATATCTGTCTCCATCCACAGCCACAAAGAGCTGATAATGTCCGGCCACAAACATCTTCCGCAACATATCATCGGTAATGAACTTGCGGAAATTATCTATTCCCTCCTGAGAATAGTCAGGGGCGTTAAATCTTACGAAGGTTTCCCACGCAAGCTTCATCGCCCCGTCCCAGTCAGAATGGTAAGCACACCTTACCATTATTTTTGAAGTGTCAATTCTTGGCTGCACTTTCAATCACTTTCCTGATCCACTCATACTGGTCATCATAAACCTTCTCCCTGCCAATCTCCTGCTGAAGCTCATGACGAAGTCCGTCGTAAAGTTTGAGTTCAACATCCTTGATCTGAAGATCATTCTTGTAAATGTTGTAGAGCTTTTCAGGTCCCTCTCCGTAGTTGCCTACAGGATCTTCCTTTCCTGCTGTGATAAGAATGTGGAGATCCTTGGGGATATCCTCCATCTTGTCTGTGTCCTGAACTCTCTTAAGAAGCTCGGCCATTGTCTTGAAGCCGTTTAAGGTAAAGACAAAGTTGCAGGCGGGATCGGCAATATATTTGTCAATGCTGGCCTCATTGTGTGAAAGCCAGTCGAAGGGTGTCCTGGGGTTGTCAATCTTCTTGGTGTAATTCTTAAACGCCATATTGTTGACCATGTTTGAGCGATACTTCTCTCCCATGAGAACGGAAAGGAAGCTAACAAGTCCGCCGAGGCTCTTAACAGTGCCACCGGGCATAAAGGCTGTTCCCTGAATGATGGCGCCCTTAATACCTGTGCCGTATCTTGTTATGTATTCTCTTGCCACAAAAGAGCCGAAACTGTGTCCAAGAATGAAGCAGGGAATTCCGGGATACTCTTCCTGTGTCATCTTCTTAAGTCTGTGAGCGTCTCTTACAAGAACCGTGGCCGGATCGTTTTTGCAGAAATAACCATAGGTACCCTTCTCTCCTACCGAACCGCCGTGTCCCAAATGATCGTTACCGATAACGATGATACCTTTCTCAGCCAGGAAGTTAGCAAATTCATCGAAGCGATCGATGTACTCCTGCATTCCGTGAATGATCTGCAGAATTGCAACAGGCTCACCTTCAGGAATCCACCTAATAGCATGAAGCATTGTCTGTCTGTCTCTTGATTTGTAAGTCAGTTCCTCTTTGCGTACCATTTGGAAATCCCTCCCATAAGAATGATGTATATATATATAATACTACATATTGCTTCGCTTTGGTCCACTTATTATCAACAGATCTCGGCTCCTGCCGGCATATCTTTTTCGGGAACCATGAGTGAAAGGTTACCCTCGGCATCCTCTGCGCAGAGCAGCATTCCTTCGGACAATACGCCGGCAAGCTT
Source organism: Butyrivibrio sp. (assembly GCA_015056575.1). Lineage (GTDB taxonomy): Bacteria > Bacillota > Clostridia > Lachnospirales > Lachnospiraceae > Butyrivibrio. The sequence goes on along the minus strand of SVGA01000006.1, from coordinate 41,310 downwards.
GGCGGGCTTTAAGTTCACAAGAACCATTACCTTCTTACCAACCATCTCCTCAGGTGAGTAGTACTTTCTGATGCCGGACACGATCTGCTTGACCTGACTTCCTATTTTTACCTGTGAGCACAGAAGCTTCTTGGATTTCTCAACAGCTTCACACTTAATGATCTCACCAACCTGGAACTGCATAGCTCCGAAGTCGTCAAAAGAGATCTCATCCTTAGCAGGAATGTCTATCTCTGCCTTGCTGCCCTCATCCTCAGCCTTAGCCTCCGGAGCGGGAGCAGGTGCAAGTCCTGCCTTTGCAAGATTTATGGCTGCGATTCTCTGAGATTCCTCGAAATCTGCCTTCTGCTTTTTGGTGATCTCCGCTGCCTTCTCAAGAACATCCTTAAGATCCTTTCTTGCAAAGAGCATCTCGGGATTCTCAGTCACCTTTGTTCCGTTCTTTACAAGGCCGAACTCTCCCAGCTGATCAAAATCTCTGTCGGGAGCGGAAAGCTGCTCTTTGATCTTCTCTGCGGTCTCGGGCATGAAAGGATCAAGGAGAGCTGCACCGATGGAAATAGCCTCCACCAGATTGTAAAGAACTGTTGAAAGCCTGTCCTTCTTGCTCTCATCCTTGCCAAGGATCCAGGGCTCGGTCTCATCAATGTATTTGTTGCATCTCTTAAAGAGTGTGAATATCTCGGTCAGAGCATCAGCTACTCTGAGCTCGTTCATCTTGGCTTCTACCTTGTCGTAGCATGCGCATGCCACAGCCTTAAGGTCGTCATCCACCGGCTCTTTTACCCCGGTATCTGCTACCACACCCCCAAGATACTTGTTGCTCATGGCGATGGTCCTGTTTACAAGGTTGCCCAGAGTATTGGCAAGGTCTGAATTAAAGCGCTCCACAAGAAGTTCCCAGGTGATCACGCCGTCGTTATCAAAAGGCATTTCATGAAGAACGAAATATCTCACTGGATCAACCCCAAAGAGACTTACAAGGTCGTCGGCATAGATAACGTTACCCTTGCTCTTACTCATCTTCTCGCCGCCCTGCAGAAGCCAGGGATGTCCGAATACCTGCTTGGGAAGGGGCTCCCCAAGGGCCATCAGGAAGATGGGCCAGTAAATTGTATGGAAGCGGATGATATCCTTACCGATAAGGTGAAGGTCTGCAGGCCACCACTTCTTGTATTCTTCGCTGCTGTTGCCATCCGCATCATATCCGATACCGGTGATGTAGTTTGTAAGGGCATCAAGCCATACGTATACAACGTGTTTGTCATCAAAGTCGACAGGAATTCCCCATTTAAAAGAGGTCCTGGAAACGCACAGATCCTGAAGTCCGGGAAGAAGGAAATTGTTCATCATCTCGTTCTTGCGGGATACGGGCTGGATAAAGTCAGGGTGAGTATTGATGTGCTCTATGAGCCTGTCTGCATATTTGCTCATCTTGAAGAAGTAAGCCTCTTCCTCGGCGGGATGAACGGGGCCACCGCACTCAGGGCACTTTCCGTCAACAAGCTGAGACTCTGTGTAGAAGGCCTCACACTCTGTACAGTACATTCCCTTGTAAGAGCCCTTGTAGATATCTCCCTGATCGTAAAACTTCTTGAATATCTTCTGAACCTGCTTAACATGATCTTCATCGGTGGTTCTGATAAATCTGTCGTAGGATGTGTCCATGAGGTTCCAAAGTCCCTTAATGGTGTCTGAAACCTGGTCTACAAACTCCTTGGGGCTTGCGCATCCTGCCTCAATGGCTCTGGTTTCAATCTTCTGTCCGTGCTCATCGGAGCCTGTCTGAAAATGAACATCAAAGCCGTCTCTTCTCTTATATCTTGCGATAGCATCTGCCAACACGATCTCATAGCTGTTTCCGATATGAGGCTTGCCTGAAGTGTACGCTATAGCTGTTGTAATGTAATATTTACCTTTATTCTGCATTGCCGTAAGATCCTTCCTGATATATGTGCCTTTAGTGACACAAGATTTCGCATCCGGTCTCTGTAACCAGAACCTCTACCTCCCACTGTGCGGAGGGCTTAAGGTCTGCGGTATACACAGTCCAGTCATTTTCTTCATCAATAAATATCTCGTCGGTTCCCATATTTACCATGGGCTCGATGGTGAATACCATACCGGGCACCATCAGCATTCCTGTTCCGGGCTTGCTTACATGGCTTACATAGGGTTCCTCATGGAATTCATTGCCGCAGCCGTGGCCACCGATCTCCTTGACAACGGTGTAGCCGTTATCCAGCGCATGCTGATGAACGGCGTGTCCCATATCTCCGATCTGTGCCCATGGAATAACGGCCTTGATCCCTGCTTCCATACACTCCCGGGTCACATCGACAAGGCGTTTCTTTTCGGGAGAAACCTCGCCGATGCAAAACATTCGTGATGAATCCGAAAAATAGCCATCCAGGATGGTTGAACAGTCAACGTTTATGATATCGCCCTCTTTGAGGATGATGTCTTTGGAAGGGATACCGTGGCATACCTCTTCGTTAATAGACGTGCACACGCTCTTGGGAAATCCCTGGTACCCCAGATCTGCGGGGATTCCGCCCATCTTGGTGGTGACATCGTTTACAATATCGTCGATCTCCTGGGTGGACATGCCTGCCCTGATCTTATCTCCGACTTCGTCCAGCACCGCCATGTTGATAACAGCGCTTTTCTTGATCCCCTCAATATCCTTCTCAGTCTTAAGGAGTTTCCTGCTGGGCACCAGAATTCCCTGATGCTCATACTGTATTATTTTGTCATCAAATGCAGCGTGGCAGCTCTTGTATTTCTTGCCGCTTCCACACCAGCACATCTCGTTTCTGTCTAATCTCTTATACATAACAATCCTTCTTTTTCCGATAAATACTCAATATATAGTATGCTATCCCTAACCGTAAAAGTCAAATATCTACAGCATTTCAGGGCATCGCAGTATCAGTTTATCATCAAAAACGCACAGCCATACGACTGTTGTGAGGCTCGGAAACCGGGCTGTTTTGCCTGATGTAATCTATGAGAATATCAGGCATTTCTTCGGAGTAAGTCCTGATTGTGGGGCTCTTTCCTATACATTCATATCCGCCTGTTCCGGTTGCTCTGTAGTTGCTGGCAACAAGGGTGTACTCTTTGTCATCCTCAAGCTCACTTCCGTCCAGCTTTTTAAGTACAACCACCCTCTCCCCTACAGGTTTTGTCAGGTCGAACTCATACCAGAGATTTGCAAAAAAGTCATAGTTGTAATGTTCAACCTTTGGCTGCAGGAACGCGTTTGAGATAGCCACATTTCCGGTTTCGGGATCATAATCAAAATACTCCGCGCATCTCTCCAGAGCCTGCTTGAGCACCGCCTTAGTGACACTCTTGACCTCCATTGTATTGGAGAACTTGTAGATCCCAAGTACGTCCCTGATGGTTGTGCCCTTGTGAAGACCAAGGGGATCGTTGGAAAGTGATGTGCAGGAGAAATCGGTATTTGCAAACTTAAGCTGCGCCTCATTGAACAGGTCCGCAACCTTGCTGCCGTTCAGGGCAATATCAAGCTTCTGCTCGACGGGAATCTCTGCCCAGATCTGTCCGATGGGCTCATCCAGCCACTTCTCCAGGTCTATGGTCATCTGATCCATAAAGCTGTGGGCAGCCATTATCTCTTTTGCCCTCTCGCTCACTCCCTTTACGGGAACAAGCTTTGAAGTGACGTTCCAGGCGCCCTCGCTGCCTTCTGCCACAACCTCGGCATAAATCCCGGCTTTATCCGGAGGCTGTACTCCGTGGGTTCCGGCGATGTCAACGCTCTCTATGGCAATATGCTGATGGCCTGTAAGTATTATGTCAAAGTCCAGCTCTTTGCAGATCTGGCAGGCCTGATTCTCGAGGGTCTCGGAAAGTCTTTTGCCGGTCTTAAGGTCCTCCTCAAAACCGCCGTGATAGATGCAGACCTTGAGATCGCACTTATCCCGGAGATTATCCAGCTCTTTTCGCAGTGCTTCCACCGGATCTGTCACAACCAGCTCGGTAAGATTCTCTTTCTTTTCCCAGATATTTACAAATCCGGTAACGGCAGCGGTAATTCCCACTCTTGTGCCGTCCTTCATGGTGTGTATCACGCTCTTTTTGATGCCGAGGGCTCCTCTCCTGTCCTCTACGTTGCAGCTGATGAGAGTGGCTTTCATCGAAGACACGTAGTCCAGTATGGCATCATAACCAAAGTTGAAATCGTGGTTTCCCAAAGTGTAGTAATCAAGGCCCATAGCATTGAAGCCCTCTGCCATGGGGTTAAAATCATACATATCCCGGTGGCTCAGATAGTAGGAAATGAGCGGCGTCCCCTGGAGGGTGTCGCCGCCGTCGAGAACAAGAGTGTCATCGTCCTTTTCAATCTGTCCAGCAACACAAAATAGCCCCGTATTATCGGGGCCATTGAGTGCATAGTCTATGGGATACAAATGTCCATGTGTATCTGTGGTAAAAATTATACGCATTTAATTATCCTCTTGTAAGTTTAACTCTGATCCTTGTGGAGATGTATTCGATGATGAGGATCAGAACAATAAGTCCTGCCAGCAGTGCTCCCGCCTCATTCCATCTGTAGGAATTCATTGCGAAGATAAGGGGTGCACCGAAACCGCCGGCGCCTACCATACCGAGAATTGTTGCATCTCTCAAATTGATATCGAATCTGTAAATTGCTGTGGATGCGAAGTTTGGCATCAGCTGAGGAAGAATTCCGTATCTGATCTTCTGCCAGGTGTTGCATCCTGCGGCATCCAGTGACTCCACCACCTTGGTGTCCAGATCCTCGATGGCTTCAATGTACATCTTGCTGATCATACCGATGGAGCATACGCCCATTGTCAAAAGACCTGCGAAAGCGCCGGGGCCTGTCACACGGATGAACATAAGACCGTAAACGAAGGCCGGAATGGTACGGGCCATCATAATAAGGATCCTGCCTGCAAAGGCAATGGGCTTGGGTGTTAAGTTTGATGCGGAGATGAAAGCCAGGGGGATCGAAATGATAGCTCCCACAATGGTTCCGAGAAATGCGATACAGATGGTCTCCAGCATCAGGTAAGGAACACCCTTGGTTGAAAAATCGAAGAGGAACTCCAGATCCGGATGGAATATTCCCGAGAGGACGTTGAGGGCGATCTGTCCACCATCCTGGGTAGAACCGCTGGTCTCAACGGCACTTCCGCTCCACACAAGGAGTCCTACCACAACAAGTGCCGTTATTAAATTATACACCCAATCCTTGGGTCTTTTCTCATATGCTGCTTGAATTCTCTGATTCATACACTACCTCCCGTCAGACAAGCTTCTTGCGAAGTGTACGGCTGACAGTCTCGATGATAAATACCGTAATGAAAAGTGCAATAAGGATCATTCCTACGCTGGGATACTCTCTCCAGCTTATCTTCTCATTAAGTATAAGACCGATACCGCCGGCGCCTACGTAACCAAGAACTGCTGCATATCTAACGTTGCCTTCGAAGTTGAAAAGGCAGTTTGAAAGGTAAAAAGGCAGTACCTGAGGTATTATTGCGGAGATGAAAGCCTGCGACCTTGTGGCGCCCATGGCCTGCATGGCCTCGAAGGCTCCCATATCAACAGTCTCGATCTCTTCATATGTAAGTTTGCCGATATAGCCAAAAGAGAAAACGGCTATGGCCACAGTTCCTGCAAGAGTTCCAAGTCCAAAGACCAGTGTAGCCACCAGCGCGATGACAATGGTGGGCAGTGTTCTGATCAGAGAGAACATTACTCTGACAATGGAAACAATCACTTTACTGGGACACACATTGGTGCTGGCAAGCATTGCAAAGGGCACCGATAAAAGTGCGCCGACTACGGATCCCAAAAGAGACATCTTGATGGTGTCGAAAAGAGGTGTCCATACAACAGGCATTACGCTTGTTTTGGGCGGGAACATCTCACCCAGAATAACAAAGAACTGTCCTATACGGGAAACCAGGATCTTCATATCAAAGCCTGTGATCTTGACGGAAAGAGCACTCATGGCAAGGATCAGTATAACGTAGATCGGAGCTCTTGAGGCTTTCTTGTAAGCTTTTTTGCCGTTGGGAAGGACATATTCCCTCGGTTTGAATATCTTATCGTATAATCCTAACTTCACCTCGATCACCCCTCTTCCCGGATATTGCCGTCGCGGTCAACCTTTCCGTTGTAGATCCTGTCAAGGACCTCCTGGGTTGCTCCTGAAGCAGGGCCGTCAAATACGATCTCACCCTCTCTGATACCAACAACTCTTGTTGCATACTTAAGAGCCAGGTCGATGTGGTGGATATTGATAAGGATAGAGATGTTCATGTCCTCGTTGATCCTCTTGAAATCACCCATAACCTGATTGGCGGTTACAGGGTCAAGAGCGGCTACAGGCTCATCCGCAAGTATGATCTGAGGGCTCTGGGCAAGGGTTCTTGCAAGAGCGACTCTCTGCTGCTGACCGCCGGAAAGCTGGTCTGCACGAACAAAAGCCTTATCAAGGATACCCACCTTATCAAGACACTCAAGGGCCTTGATCTTCTCTTCCCTGGTATAAATTCCGAAAGCAGATCTGTACCAGGGCATATCCGGTACAAAAGCTGTCAGAACGTTTTTGATTACTGTGGTTCTTGTGATCAGGTTGAATGACTGGAAGATCATTCCTATCTTCCTTCTGAACCTACGAAGCTGTTTGCCCGACAGGCTCATAACATCAACATCATCCACGGTGAGCTTTCCGCTGGTGACATCGTGCATCCTGTTGATGGTACGAATAAGTGTAGACTTTCCGGCTCCGGACAGACCGATGATAGCAACAAATTCTCCCTGCTCAATTGTGAGGTCAACATGCTTTAAGCCCTCAAAACCGTTGGGATATACTTTTCCGACATTTTCAAACTTGATCATGGGTTTTCTCCTAAAATATAAATCAGGGGACGCAAAACCTTTCGCCTTATCAACACGCTTGCGTTCGAAGATTCTGGGCGGCGGTAACAGGTTCGAAATAACCTCACCAGGTACCGACCAAAATCTACGACCTGCGTAAGACGAAATGATTATTGCACCCCCTCAATAACTTTTAAAACCAAACTGCTGTTTATTTACTCAAAAAACTATCGCCGATCACTGCATGCTCTTAATGAGTTCCTGAGCAGCTCTCTCTGACTCGTAGTCCTCTGGCTTAGCCTCAACGTATCCGTTGTGGTTGTAGATAGAGATAACTTCCTTACCTGCATCTGTGTTTCCGATGTTGATGAATGCCTGTGTGATGGCAGCCTTGAAAGCATCGTCCATAACTGCAGATGTCTTGCTTACGCTGATAGTATCGTTGTAGATACCGTCTGTAACACCGATAACGTTTGTCTCATCCCAGATAGAATCTGTTCTGCCAAACTCGGTTGTCCACTTCTCCTCGTTGTCACGTCTTGCATCTGCATAGCAGCAAAGAACGTCGATCTGGCCCGATGCAAGTCTTGCGAAGGCATTACCGTAAGAGTCAGCCTGTACAGCATGTGTAAGGTCTGTGATGTGCTTCTCATAGTTAGACTGGAGCCAGAGTGAAGGATAGATATATCCTGCTGAAGATGAAGAGTTCATAACACTCCAGTTAAGACCATCGAGGTCCTCCCATGTGATCTCCTCGCCGTTGTTAACCTTAGCTGCGATAGCCTGGCCTGCCTCTGAAGGTCCTGCGATGATAAGTCCGCGATAGAAAGTAACCTGATCCTCAGTGGGCTCAGTGGGCTTGTTGTCATTCCATGTCTTAGCGTCAGGGCTCTCGATTGAAAGGCCGTCTCTTGTAGCTGTAAGGATAACATCACATCCGTCTTCGTAAAGCACATATGTACCGCCGGGGATAAGACCAACATCAATAGTTCCTGCTGAAAGTCCCTCACCTACTGCCTCGTAGCTGGTACCAACAGTGATATCAACTTCGCCAACCTCGTATCCGAGACCTGCAAGCTCAGTTGTAAGTAGCTCCTTAAGGGGCTCAGTAGCTGTAACGATCTCATCGGGGTCACGTGAAGGTACGAAACCGATTGTAAGCTTGTCAATCTGTACAGGGCCTGCGGGCTCTGCTACAGCTTCGGCTGTCTCTTCTGCTGCCTGCTCAACAACAGTCTCTGCTGTCTCTGTAGCAGTTTCGGTTGATGCTGAACTTCCGCATCCTGCAAGCATTGCAACACATGAAACGCTTGCAAGCATCGTTGCTAAAATCCTCTTCATAATAATAATCCTCCTGCCTTATCTGAATAAGGTCTTAAAAAAATGATTTTTCCGCAAAAAAATACCCACGTGAATTACACATGGGTACTCCTTGCTAATTACACGACAAAAGTGTAAGTGATAAGCCCCTGTTTGTCAATGAAATCCTTGCTTTGACAGATTAAAGCAATCAAGCAGAATAGGTCACCGTCATAATGGAATGTGCAGAAACAATGAGCTTCACAGAGAACTCACCCTCAGCCAAAACAACAGGCATGTCCTCCTCTGCTCTGCTGAGCAGAACAACCACCCTCTCTCCATCGGGATTGAGGAAGGCAACACTTTCAATTTTATCTGAATAACCGGATGTTACGATGAGCCTGGCCCCCTCTTTGACGTACCTTGAGAAATGGCCGATATAATAGTATGAAAGCTTCTTTTCGTAATCATCACCGGCTTCGTTGGCTTTTATCGGCGCATCACAGTAATTGCCCACATGGTTGGGGCCGCCCTGATAATCAACGATCAGATTCCAGTCAAATATAGCGGTGATTCCGCCCTTTAAATTACCAAGCATCTGATGGGCATACATCTCGGCATTATGAAGATCACCTTCCCCGGAAAATCTTGAATACTCAACACACCCCTCGGTAAAGAAAACCTCTTTTGAAGGGAAATGCTTCTTTATAAGACGAAGATTTTCAAAGTGATCTCCTGTATACCAGTGCACGGCGCATCCGAAGATGTACTTGTCAGCGCCCTCCCTGGCCATTATCTGGCTGAATCTGTTGTAGGCGATCTCCTTGTTGTGATCCCACACAAGGATGCCAACATCGCCCAGCATTCCTGCATTCTCCAGTGCCGGTCCCAGGTATTCCACAGCAAACTCACCTTCCTGCTCCGCATTGTATCTGCAGGAATCCCAGGTCTGTGTGGCATTGGGCTCGTTCTGGACCGAGGTAAAAGAAATATCTATACCCCGCTTTTTGTACTCCTGAATGAACTTAACGAAATACTCCGCCCAAAGCTTTCTGTACTCGCTCTTTAGCTCTCCGCCGTGGTTCATCTCGCCGTTGGTCTTCATAAAGGCAGGAGGTGACCATGGCGCCATAATAAGAACCGGCTGTCTGCCCAGCTCTTTTTCGGCAGCCTTGATCATGGGAATGATCTCTTTTTCATCATGGGCAATATCGAAGGTTTCAAGGCTCTCATCGCCTTCTTCTATATATGTGTAATTGCCCAGAGCAAAATCGCAGCTGTTCATGTGGATGCGGCCAATGTTGTAGCGAAGGCCATCATCTCCAAAAAGATCTGTGATAAGCTCTTTTCTCTTATCCTCACCAAGGGTGCAATAGGTGTGGGCCGCAGCCTCCGTAAATGCACCTCCGAAGCCTCTGATGGTTGTCTCCTGTTCTTCAGGATAAACCGCCACAAGCTTCATCTCGCCTGCAGGGCCTGCATCCAGAGCACTGCTCTCACTCCAGAACTGGCCTTTGGCAAGATTGGTCTGCGTTACTTTTATATTTTTCATATCAATCCTTTGCTATTGTTGAATCGCGCGGGATTATCCTTCCATTCAATGTTATAAGCTCTCCGGGATCACCCTTGATCATACGGATAAGCTGTTCTACTGCTATGATGCCCTGTTTTTCAAAAAAGGTTCTGATGGTGGTACAGGATGGACTCACAAGTCTTGTGGTCTCTATATCATCGCAGCCCATAACGCTTACCTGCTCGGGAACTTTGACGCCTCCGTCCCTGAAAGCCTCAAGCACACCTATGGCACTTAAGTCGTTCGCCGCAAAAACGGCATCAGGCAATGGCTTTCCCGATTCCAGGAAATCTCTTACAGCGTTGTAGGCATTCACCCTCTCAAATTCACCTTTTAAAATGTAGTCTTTATCCACGGTTATACCGGCGCGTTTCAGGACCTCAAAGAAGCCTTTCTTACGCTCGATACTGTCGTAGTTGTCAGATACACCTTCAATATACATAAACTTCTTGTGCCCCAGTTCCAGCAGGAACTTGGCAGCCTGTTCTCCGCCGCTATGGGAATCAAACACCACGCTGGAGGACCGCTCCCCAACCAGAATACGGTCGATGTAAACTGTGGGAATTCCCTGGTTCTTAAGTATCTGTTCCTGCTCCGGTCCGATCGCGGAGTTAAGGATGATGGCACCGTCCACTCTGTGCCCCATGATATTGGCAAGGATATGGGAGGGATCGGAACTCAAGAATATTTCCAGCTCATATCCGCCTTCCTGACAGGCACGGTTCACCGCATCGGAAAGTTCACCGTAGTAGGGACCTCTTATCGCCCCAAGAAACAGTCCGAGAACTCCTGTGGCCTGAGCCTTTAAGTTCCTTCCGTTAAGATTCGGGGTATAGTTAAGTCTTCTCGCCACCTCGAGAACTCTTTCCTTGGTGTCGGGGTGAAGAACGTTCACGTTATTGAGGGCATTAGACACAGTAGAAATTGAAACTCCCGCTTCTTTTGCCACATCTTTTATAGTTATCTTTTTGTTGTTTTCCTTAGACAAGACTGATACCCCTTTTCCCATATTGTCTGCATAATCCTTATTACAGGCAGAGGGCAAAATCGTTTTTACCCTCTGCCATTATATCACACTAAAATGAGATTAAGAGGAGTGCTGAAAGATTACTTGTAGTCATACTCCTCGCAGTATGCGATCCACTGCTTGGTGTACTCTTCACGGCACTTGTCGATTCCTGCCTCTTTCATCTTGTCTCTGAACTCTTCTACTGCTGCGTCAACGTCATCAACAAGACCTGCCTCAAGAGGAGCAAGGTACTGTCTCATTACGTTGCTGACTGCTGATCTCTCAGCGCTGTAAGAATCATAGTTCTCTGAGAATCCGTCATAGATGTTTACGTTAGGGAACTTTGTCTTTTCGCCAAGAGCTGCATACTTATCGAACATCTCCTGAAGCTTAACGTCTGTCTTCTGAGGAAGCTTTGTATCGCCGTTACGAAGGTTCCATGTGTTGAATCCCTCATAAGGGAATGTTGCTGTCTCACCAGCTTCTTCCTGAAGGTTCTTGTAGATGCCGTCTGCTACGTCATAGTGTGTTCCCTTGATACCGTACTGAACGATGGAGTTGATCTCCTCATCGCAGAGCATAGCCTGAAGTACAAGAAGTGCTCTCTCGGGATCCTTGCAGCCTCTTACGATAGCTGTTCCGTTCTGTGTTGCATGTCCGGGATAGATAACACCGTTGGTCTCACCATATGCTACATAGCCTGACTCCCAACCCTGTCCTGCATTCTCAAAATCAGCGATAGCTGTGATCTGCTTGTTGGGGTTCTGTCCGGCAACTTCTGCTACGCAAAGGCCGTTCTTGTAAGCATCTGAATTGTTTGTATCGGAAAGTGCACTCTTTGACCAGAATCCTTCGTCTGCCCACTTCTTCATGAGCTTCATGTCATCTACGAAGTCATCTGAATACCAGTAATCATAAACATCCGCAGGTGTGTCATAATTTGCTGCAAGACCGTAGTCAAGACCGTTGTTGGCAACCCAGTTATACTTGAAGTTAAGTGCCCATGCTGCATCGAAACCGGTCTTAAGTCCCTGGCTCTCTTCTGTTGTCACTGTAAGAAGTCCCTGGCTGGGATCGTTCTCCTTGATACCAAGAAGATATGCCTCAAGGTTCTCAAGTGAATCGGGAACCGGAAGATCGTACTTTGCACGAAGGTCTTCTCTGTACTTTACACCGTTACATACATACTCAGCCCATGTATTGGGAACTGCGTAGATCTTGCCGCCAACCTTGCACATATTGAGGTTTGCATCGCCTACAAGTGCCTTAAGATCGGGAGCTACAGTATCAAGCATCTCATCAAGCTCTTCGAAAGCGCCGCTGCTTGCAAGCTGACCATAGTTGAGCCAGTTTGCGATGTAGATAAGATCTGCGCTCTGAGCTGTGATCTCGTTAGCATACTTCTGCTGGAAATCTGTCCATGTTGAGAACTGCATGTCAACAGTTGCGTTGCATTTCTCAAGGAGCTTCTCGTTGAGGGCTGCCTCAACAAGCTCTTCATCCTGGGGTGCATCACCCATTACGTAGAATACAAGGTCAACCTGCTGGGAAAGATCCAGCTCTTTTGCCTCTTCTGCGGGAGCCTCGGCCTCAGTGGTCTCTTCCTGAGTCTCAGCTACAGGAATCTCCTCAACACCCTCAGCCTCCAGCTGATCAGCTGCTGACTGTGTGCCGGCACCGCCGCAACCTGTGATCACGCCGGCAACCATTGCCATTGATAACAATGCGCTTAAAACTTTCTTTTTCATATTTTGCCTCCTTTGTGATATGAAAATCTTTTATTTACCATTTTTAACAAGGAAGTTCTGCTCCAACGCTGCGCGTTGTCCAGAACACGTTCGAACCAGGCTCGAAAATACCTCGCCAGGTTCTCTCAGCCTTTTACCGCTCCGACAGTGATTCCTGAAACGAAGAATCTCTGAACGAAGGGATAGAACAAAAGTACAGGACCCGTAGCCACTACTGCCATGGCCAGCTTAACCGACTCAGTGGGCAGATCAGCCGTCTTCATGCTTACGTTACTTGCCATCTGCTTCATGGCTGTTGTGGCATTAAGAAGGTCATACAGGTAGAACTGAAGCTGCCAGGTGGATGAATTGGTACTGAACATTGAGGATCTGTACCAGTCGTTCCAGTAACCCAGAGCCAGGAAAAGACCTACCGTAGCAAGTCCGGGCTTTAATACCGGAAGGACGATCCTGAAGAAGATCGTGAAATGTCCCGCTCCGTCGATCTTGGCGGACTCTGTGATAGCGTCGGGCACGGCGCCGACAATGAAGGTTCTCATAAGGATTACCAGGAAGGGACTCATCAGCGCCGGGAACCAGATCGCCAGGGTTGAGCCCTTAAGGCCGAGAACATTGGCATACATCAGGTACCAGGGGATCATTCCTCCTCCAAAGATACTTGTGAAATAGATAAGGAATGATACAGTATTTCTGTACTTAAACTCTTTTCTTGAAATAACATAACCTGTGAGGGTTATCATCATAAGCCCGAGGCCGGTTCCCACTACCGTGTAGTACAGTGTCATCTTGTAGGCCTGAAGGATATCCTTTGGAGACTTGAAGATGGTCTGATAGGCAGACAGTGTGAAGTCTCTCGGGAGCAATGAATAACCCTGTGTAAGGATTGTTGCGTTGTCCGTAAAGGAACCGGAAACGATTATTATGAAAGGCAGCACGCATACGATCGATCCAAGTACCAGGAGAGTATATGCAATGGCCTCAAAAACTTTCGTGCCTGTGGACTTCTTGATAGTCTTGGGGGCAGAAGGTTCGTAATCCAGATCTCTTGCCATCTTTGTGCTCCTTTCTTTAGAATAATGCGTATTCCGGATTTCTCTTTTTAACGATGTAGTTTACAAGAACGATGATCAGGAAGCCGAACAGTGACTGATAGAGACCCGCTGCCGTTCCAAGTCCGATGGACAATGGCTGTGTCATTGTAATTCTGTAAACATAGGTGTCAAAAATATCCGTTGCGTTGAACAAAACACCGTTGTTTCCGATAAGCTGATAGAACAGTTCGAACTGGCCCTTCATGATACTTCCAAGAGCGTAGAGCAGAAGGATTATGAAGGTGGGCTTAATGTGGGGCAGTGTGATGTACCATATCTGCTGAAGCTCGTTGGCTCCGTCCACTCTTGCCGCCTCATAGATCTCGTTGTCTATGCCCATGATGGTGGCCAGATATACTACCATTCCGTATCCTATATTCTTCCAGAGATAGAAGAAGGTGATCAGGAACGGCCAGTAGGAAGGATTGTTGTAGAAGTCGATCCTTTCTCCTCCCATCTGTGTTATCAGGTTGTTTATAAGACCGTACTGATATTCAAATACGTTGTACACGATAACCTTCAGGATAACGAAGGATACGAAGTAAGGCATGAACATCAGCGTCTGTGAAGTCTTCTTGAACCACTTCACCGTTACACGGCTGACCAGTATGGCAAAAAAGATCTGAAGGATATTGCCTATACCGATGAAAACAACGTTGTAAAGAACCGTGTTCTTGGTTAGTCTAAACAGATCTGCCTTGATCAGGAATTCAAAGTTCTTGAATCCGGTAAAAGGGCTTGACCAGAGACCGTCTCTGAAATTGAATGACGTAAAAGCAAAATACACACCAAGCATGGGGAGGTAGTTGTTGATCATGAAATACACGAATGTCGGTATCAGCATAACGAACAGTACCCAGTTCCTCTTGAGCTCGACCCAAAGGCCATGCTCTCTGTATTTGTCTCTTTCCTTCTTCTCCAGGATCTTGATGTAGATGTATGCGGCTACAGAGATCGCCAGCTCTATATAAACCACCACTCCGGGAAGAAAGCCCGTCATTTTAAATTTGGCATTTGAGAAGATCACAAATGCAATTGTTGCTGCCGCTGTCAGAAATTCAAACAGGAATGCGCATTTGGCTGCAGCCAGTAGGGAAAGCTCTCCCTTGCCCTTATTGATTCCGAAAAGACTGCGAATTATAAATGCCACATTGAAGTAGATGGCTGCGGCTGTAAGTATCAGCAGGACCATTGCGAACAGTCCCAAAACTCCCTGATTCGCGTACTGGACAAAGGAGAGAAGGTTGTACAGGTTGTATCCTGTAAGCAGATCCTTCGCCATGTCCTTGGTGACTCCTATCTTTGAAAACAGAGCTACCAGATTGACGACCTTGATCCAGTTGAAAAACGGGAGAGCAAGGATGAGGCATACAGCACTGATCCCCGATATCCATTTATTCCTCATAGGAACCTCCCAAAATGCTTTGTAAAACTTGAATAAAAACGTTTTTATTGTTCTGATGTTCGTAGTCTAGCACTTTGTGCAATTGCTTGCAATACGTCAGCGACATTTTTGTAAGCAATGCACAAAGCGACACGTAAAAATTCTGTTGAATCTACTAAAACGTTTTTATTTTATAGATCCCTATCAAGGGAACAGACTGAATATCCACCTGATAACCCTTGTCACTGCCCTTACGATAACCTTCACGATTGTCACGGGTGTTACCGGTGTATAAGGTGTATGCGGGTCATCATGCCCGGGCTCATCCGGATCCTGAGGATTCTCGGGCTGTGCCGGATTGTCGGGATCTGTAGGATCTGTGGGCTCTATAGTCTCGCCGGGATCATGAGGATCTTCCGGGTCTTCAGGATCTTCGGGATTCTGAGGATCCTGTGGATCTTCTGTCTGTGTATCTGTGGAAACAACATCGATGTAGTCATAGTTGAGCCAGTCGCCGTTCCAGGTTCCGCCCAGGATCAGTCTGTTGTAGCCTTCCTTAAGCTCAACCTCGATGTCTGCATAGATCATGTGGTTCCACTCCTGACCGCTGTTGGGAAGTTCGAAAGAAACACTGGGCTGTCCCTCAAGCTGGTAAACTGCGCTCATGTCACTTCCTGCGCCGTTTGCAGCAACAGTGATCTTATAATTTCCGGCCTTGGCCGCAAAAATACTGTAGTCTGTGTAGTTCAGTTTCTTGGCGATGATGTCATCACCAACAGTGAAGGCGGATACTGTAGCGCCCATTCCGCCTACGCCGTTCGCCTCGGAGCGCCCGGAGTAGAAATCCTGATGCTCGGCGGGAGGATTGTTTGCAGATCTAACACTGTGATCCTCTGCCTCATATCTCTCTGCCCCCGTATCTTCGATAACTGTTACGGGCACAGCCGCAAGATCCAGAAATACAACCTGCTCTCCTTCAGATGCCTCATTGGCAAATGTAACTGTGTTTGTACCTTCTGCCAGGTCCGCTGTTCCGAATACGGTTCTGAAGGCGGGCTCCTCGCCATCCTTCATGTAACCGGCAAAGTACCTGTACTGACCTGCATATTTAGCTTCTACCTCTACGTTTACTGTACTCTCGTCAAAAGAGACAGCATCTCCCTTTACTCTTACAAAGCCGCTTACAGGCTCGGGATATCCGTCGGGTGCTTCTATCTCCTCGGCGCTTATAACGTCGATGCAGTCAATATTTGCCCAGTCATCCTGGTCAATGATGGTGCCTGAAAGCTTAAACTCGTTGAATCCCTCCTCGAGGTGGATATCGAGCATCGAGCTGTTCATGGAATTCCATGGAGCACCTGCGTTGTCCAGATTTATGGCTGTGTTCTCACCGCCATTTAGTTTGTATACCGCAGTCATTCCGTCCTGTCCGTTTCCGTTCCAATGCCAGGTCAGGCGGTAGTCACCGGCCTTCTGAGCAAAGATAACGAAATCAACATACTTCATGTTGGACCAGTCTTCTGCGATCTCATCAAAGGCAACATGGGTATTGAGGTTTCCAACCGCATAACCTGCAGAGAAGAAGGACTGTCCCTCCAATCCCGCATTTGTGTAGAAGAACTCGCCCTCAAGTCTTAAGGCTCCGTCTTCTCTAAGGGTCACAAAATGCCTTGTGGCAGCAATATAATCGATATTCATCCAGCCGCTTCCCAAAGCACCTGAGATCTTAACGGTATTCTCACCCTTTTCAAGATCCACATAAACCACAACATCGTGCATCTTGTCCCATGCTCCGCCTGAAAGCCTGGGTACAGAAACAAGCTGAGCTTCGTTGTCCCCTGCCTTCACAAGGATTTCCTTATCGTCATCGCCGTTATAGTGCATAACGATAGGGTATGTTCCCTTATCCAGAGCCTTAACGGTAAAGGTCAGGTAGTTGATGTTTGACCAGTCCTTGGCCACATTCTCCGCAGTAACCTCGGGATTGTTCATGTTTCCTGCAGCTTTGCCGCCGGAATAGAAATTCTGCTCCTCTATCTTTCCGCCGGTGATGGTGCATACATTCTCATCCTCTGTCTCGAGCTTCTGCCAGCCGCTAAGGAAATCACTTACGGGCTCTGCCGTAACAGGTTCTGTCGTATTCTCGAAGGTTTCGGCATTGCACCACTTGCTCACAACGTTGATAAGTTCTGTATTTGCGCTTCCGACAGAAGTTGCGGAATCTGCCCACAGCTCTTTTATCTCATCAAATTCTGCCGTGGATATGTCAAGACCCTTGTCCATATACTCGGGATGATGGTACAGTCCCCAGTTACCGTAGCCTGTTATTGTCTTGTAGGTCCATGAGGTCCAGTTGATACCAAGCTCTGTAAGGAGTCCAAGACCCTCGTCCCAGGCTTCGATGCTGTTGAAATAGTTAAACTCGCCCATGTAGCTGGGTACGTTGTAATCTGCGTTTCCAATGGCATTGGTCTTATTCTCCATGTTCACGATCTGGCCGCCGCCTACATTGTCATAATCATCGTAGAGATAGTTATGATACTCATACATCACGTTTTCCCAGCCGTAGTCGACGGGATCGGGAAGATCCTCAGGATTCCAGGTAGCTTCCATGATAACCACATGGTCGGGATCTTCCTGCCTTATAACATCATAGGCCTTGTCATAGATATCCCAGAGGATAGTATGGAGC
This sequence comes from Butyrivibrio sp., assembly GCA_015056575.1. Taxonomy (GTDB): domain Bacteria; phylum Bacillota; class Clostridia; order Lachnospirales; family Lachnospiraceae; genus Butyrivibrio. The sequence continues at coordinate 23,629 of SVGA01000006.1, read as the reverse complement.
TCATCCGCTGACTTTGAAGAATTATAACGGTATGTGCAATAGGGCTCATTGAGAAGATCATACCCCGCAACTGTGGCATTGCCGTTGTATCTTGCGGCGATCACTCTCCATAAGCTGTAATAAAGCTCCTGATTTGCTCCGGCATTGTCCCCGAAGAAAAACTCTGAAGCAGCTTCTTTTGAATCCTTGCCGTCTTTACCTGAATGGTCGCTTCCGTTCTGAGAACCGGGAGCTCCGTGCATATCAAGGACCACATAGAGACCGTACTTGGAGCACATGTCCACAAACCAGTCAATCCTCTCAAAGGCTGCAGCGTAAGGGTCTGATGCTCCATCGTCATAGCCGTAATAATTTCCGTTTTCGTCCACCAGGTTTCTCCACCAGAACGGAAGACGGATAGTGTTCATTCCCATGGCCTTGCAGTTTGCAAAGTCCTCTTCCTGCCAGTAGGCACTCTCCCAGGTGTCCACCAGCTCTTTTGCCCCTTCCTCTCCGAATCTCTCTGTGAGATTTGAAAGGATCGTGGACTGATCATACACTGCTGAGGATTCGCCCGAAGGTGTCATCCAGAATTCCTGAAGAAGGTAACCGCCCGCGTTGGTTCCCCGAAGGTTAATGATGTCTCCCCGGCCATAGTCGGTTCGCAGGTTCTTACCGTCTGCTTTGATAAAAGCCGATGATCCTTGCATCCCATCTCCCTCCGTTGCCATAGCAGGAATTCCCGGTGTACCCAGTGCAAGCACAGCTGACATTACAAGGGCAAAACTGCGTTTCAACAGTGACATATGTTTCGTTTTCATACTCATACCTTTGTTATTCCTCCCTTTGCTTTAGTTTTTTACCACGTTCTTTCCCCGTATTGTGGCTCACGAAACGGATTTATCTTAACATCGGGGGTAGGGAGATAATAGGGGCATACTTGTTTTATGATAGGTCAATATTGCTTTTTTAATTTGAATGTAATAGAATGACTCCATTATGGAAAAGAGCTATGAACTTAGAGATCAGGCCTTTTTAAGGCATGAAAACGACAGAATAACAGACGGTCTTGATATCTTTTTCTGGGTCTTTGATGACTCCAGCTCCTATGTGGCGACTCACTGGCACTCTGCCATTGAGGTTATGTACATACTTGAGGGGGAGGTTGACATTACCGTAAACGGAAGCACCACGGAGCTTCTTCCCGGAGATGTTTTTCTTGTGGATTCAGCAATCCCACATTCCACCAAGTCCTTAAACGGCAACAAGGCGGTTCTCATTCAGCTTCCCTACCCTCTTTTGGAGCGCTATATCCCCAACCTGGCTTCCAGGAGATTTGAGCTGGACTGCCGGAGCAAGAACCCGATCGTAAGGACCAAGGTCCTGCAGCTTATAGAGATAATAAAACAGATGCAGGTTGTTTTTGAGGTCAAGCCGGAGGGAGAAATACTGCGATTTAATTCCCTTCTTTTTGAGTTTATGTTCCAGATCTATCATAACTTCTCCGAGGAAGTAAACGATGCCGACAACAGGAAGGAGACCAAGACCTTCGGAAGGATCCAGAATATCCTGGATTATCTGGACAATAATTACGCATCCCAGATAAGCCTTGATGAGATCGCTTCCGTGGCATGCTTCCAGAAGGAATACTTCTGCCACTTTTTCAAAAAGCAGATGGGGATCACCTATACCAGGTACTTAAATGACCTCAGACTTGCCAAGATAAGAAAAGATCTGGCGGAGACGGATCTTCCTTTGAAGGACATACTGGAAAAGCACGGTTTTACCAATTACAAGCTTTTTAGGAAAATGTTCAATGAAACCTTTGGCTGCACTCCTGTGGCTTACAGAAAAAAACTCATGGAAGCTTAGGCTTCCATGAGTTTTATAAGTTCTTTTGCATTTTCCCCGGCATCACCTCTGAAAACCGAGGAGCCCGCCACAATAACGTTGGCGCCGGCTGCGATGACCTTCTGTATATTGTCTTTGGTGATACCTCCGTCAACCTGTACATCCGTATCGAGACCTCTGTCATTTAACATCTTTCTTGTGGCCTTAATCTTGTCATAGGTTGCCTCGATAAACGGCTGCCCGCCAAAGCCGGGCTCAACAGTCATCACCAGGATCATATCAACCTTATCAAGATAAGGTTCAAGCGCTTCTACTGCCGTACCGGGCTTGATGGAGATTCCGGCCTTTTTGCCGAAGCTATGGATCTTGTCTATTACTGCCTGCGGATCCTCTGCCGCCTCAAGATGGAAGGTGATGATGTCTGCTCCGCTCTCAACAAATTCCGAGATATATCTTATGGGGTCCACGATCATGAGATGAACATCAAACACCATGTCAGATGCATTTCGGATGCTTTTTATCACCGGCATTCCAAAGGAAATGGATGGCACAAACGTGCCATCCATAACATCTACATGAAGGTAGGGTGCACCCGCCGCATCCACGTCGGCGATCTGCTGACCCAGGTTTTTAAAATCCGCTGCTAAAATTGAAGGACTTAAAATATTCATTAACCTAAAAATTCCTTTACTGATGAGTATACTCCGTCACCATCAAGTCCGTACTTCTTAACCAGCTCTGCTGCAGAGCCGGACTCGCCGAACTTATCCTGCATACCGATCTTCTTAACAACTGTAGGGCACTCCTCGGAAAGGACATCACATACAGCACTTCCGAGACCACCGATAACGGAATGCTCCTCAACGGTAACAACCTTACCGGTCTTCTTTGCTGTTGCAACTACAACCTCTCTGTCGATGGGTTTGATGGTGCAGATATTTACAACCTCAGCGCTGATGCCGTCTGCAGCAAGCTTCTCAGCTGCCTCAAGTGCTGCTCCAACGCCGATACCTGTTGCAATAATACTAACATCAGTACCCTCTCTAAGTACAGTACCTTTTCCGATTTCAAATTTATAATCGGGTCTGTCGTTAACTACAGGGCAGGCTGCACGGCCGAATCTGATATAAACAGGGCCCTCGTGCTCAGCTGCTGCTCTTACACAGGCTCTTGCCTCGATATCGTCTGCGGGACACATAACAACCATTCCGGGAATGGTGCGCATAAGTGCGATGTCCTCGTTGCACTGGTGGCTGGCTCCGTCCTCACCTACGGTGATACCTGCGTGGGTTCCGCCTATCTTAACATTGAGGTGGGGGTATCCGATGGAATTGCGAACCTGCTCAAAGGCACGGCCTGTGGCGAACATTGCAAAGGTGCTGACAAACGGAATCTTGCCTGTTGTTGCAAGACCTGCTGCAATACCCATCATATTGCACTCTGCGATACCGCAGTCAATATGGCGATCCGGGAATTCCTTCTTGAACCATCCGGTTCTTGTTGCTGCTGCCAGATCAGCATCAAGGACTACAACCTTGTCATTGACCTTGGCAAGCTCTATAAGTTCTTTTCCATAGCTGTCTCTTGTAGCTATCTTCTTAACTTCACTCATGCTTCAACCTCCTTCTCAGCCTTCCAACTCTTTCCCGATCTTCTCAAGATCTGCCATAGCGATTGCGTATTCCTCATCATTAGGTGCTACGCCGTGCCATGCAACCTGGCCTTCCATGAAGGAAACGCCCTTACCCTTAAGGGAGTGCGCGATGATGGCCGTAGGCTGGCCCTTAGTCTGCCTGGCCTCCTTGAAGGCTGCTCTGATGGCATCGAAATCATGGGCATCGATATTGATAACATGGAAGTTGAATGCCTCAAATTTCTTGTCGATAGGATAAGGTGAACATACCTGATCGATAGGTCCGTCGATCTGAAGGCCGTTGTTGTCCACGATCACAACAAGGTTATCCAGCTTGCGGAAGCCTGCAAACATGGCTGCCTCCCATACCTGGCCCTCTTCGATCTCACCATCACCAAGAAGAGTGTAGGTTCTGTAATCTTTATTATCAAGCTTTGCAGAAAGAGCCATTCCGCAGGCAACAGAGATGCCCTGTCCAAGTGAGCCGCTGCTCATATCAAGGCCCGGAAGGTACTGCATACTGGGGTGACCCTGAAGTCTTGATCCCAGCTTACGAAGTGTAGTGAGCTCCTCGACAGGGAAGTAGCCCTTCTGTGCCATTACTGAGTAAAGGCCCGGTGCTGTGTGTCCCTTTGAAAGAACAAAACGGTCTCTGTCGGGATTCTTAGGATCCTTGGGATCAACATTCATCTCCTCAAAGTACAGATATGTGAAGATATCTGCTGCCGATAAGGATCCGCCGGGATGTCCGGCCTTTGCCGCATGAACCGCTGTAACAATGCCCTTGCGGACTTCGTTTGCAATTTTCTGCAATTCTAAGTTCTCCATATTTCCTCCTTAAATAAAAAACGTCGTTCAGCCTTCGGATCGCTGACCATAATACGCATTTGCGCCGTGCTTACGGTAGTAGTGCTTGTCCTGCAGCTCCTGGGGAGCGGGCTTAACCTCGGGATTGATCACTTCGCATCTGTAAGCCATCTTGGCAACTTCTTCTGCCACAACAGCATTGTGAACTGCCTCATGAGCATCCTTGCCCCAGGTGAACACACCGTGATTTTTACACAAAACTGCGGGAACTGCAACCGGATCTTTTCCCAGGCGGTTAAATTCGTTCACGATAAGATGTCCCGTATTCTCCTCGTAGGCCGACTCGATCTCGTCCTTATTAAGGCACCTTACGCAGGGGATATCACCGTAGAAGTAATCCGCATGGGTTGTTCCGTAACAGGGGATGCTCCTTCCTGCCTGAGCCCAGCTTGTTGCGTATGAAGAATGGGTATGGACCACTCCGCCCACTTCCTTAAAGGCTTTGTAGATTTCAACATGAGTCGGGGTATCTGATGAGGGATTAAGTTTTCCCTCCACCTTGTTGCCGTTAAGGTCCATAACAACCATATCGTCCGGTGTCATTGTATCATAATCCACGCCACTTGGCTTGATAACAAACAGACCGCTCTGTCTGTCGATCTCGCTTACATTGCCCCAGGTAAAGGTAACCAGCCCGTATTTTGGGAGTAGGATATTGGCTTCGTAAACTTTTTTCTTGAGTTCTTCTAACATAATCTGTAATTCTCCATCCATAATTGTATTACGGAGCATCATAACAATGCTCCGTAATTATTGCTATTATTTCATCACTTTAAAACATCTACCGCAGTTCTCTCTATTGCAAGGCCTGCATTGTAATCCTTCATGAAATCATCGAAGCCGGCAACATCAGCGCTGTCAGGTTCGCAGGTCTCAACCTTGCCGCCGACAAATACCTTCTCATTAAGGTACTTCTCAAGGGGTTCTCCCTCAGACTTCTGAACCATAAATCCCGCAAGGATAGCCTGTCCCCAAGGGCCGCCTTCTCCTGCTGTCTCCATAAGCTTGATAGGTGTGTTAAGTGCCGCTGCCATTACTCTGTCGCCAACGCCGCGAACCTTGAAAAATCCACCCTGGCCAAAGAAGAAATCTGCCTTTACATTCTCTTCCTTCATAAGGATATCGTTACCTGCCTTGAGGGCTCCGAGAGAAGTATAGAGGTGTGTTCTCATGAAGTTGGAAAGGTTGAACCTGTCATCAGGTCTTCTTACAAAGAGAGGTCTTCCCTCATTGAAGCCTGTGATGGACTCACCCGAAAAATAGTTATAGGCAAGAAGTCCGCCGCAGTCTGCGTCTCCCTCCATGGCCTTGCGATAGAGGGTTCCGTAAAGAGTATCGTCGTCAACTTCCTTGCCGATGGCAGATGCAAACTCTCTAAAGAGACCTACCCATGCGTTCAGGTCGGAAGTACAGTTGTTGCAGTGAACCATGGCAACTTCCTCACCTGAAGGTGTGGTCACAAGATCCAGCTCGGGATATGCCTTTGAGAGGCTGTGTTCCAGGACAACCATGGAGAATACCGATGTTCCTGCGGAGATGTTACCTGTTCTTACTCCTACGGAGTTTGTGGCAACCATGCCGGTTCCTGCATCACCCTCGGGAGGACATACGGGGATCCCGGCCTTGAGCGTTCCTGTGGGATCCAGCTTTCCTGCTCCCTCTTCGGTAAGCCTACCTGCGGCTGCTCCTGCGGGAAGGGACTTCGGAATAATATCCCTTATCTTCCAGCCAAGGTTCTTGTCGGCAATAAGCTCATCAAATTGATCCAGCATCTTTTGATTATAGTCACAGGTTGAAGAATCGATGGGAAACATTCCGGATGCATCGCCGACGCCCAGAACCTTCTCCCCTGTAAGCTGCCAGTGAATATAGCCTGCCAGGGTTGTAAAGAAATCAATCCTGCCGACGTGCTCCTCACCGTTAAGTATTGCCTGATAGAGGTGAGCAATGCTCCATCTCTGAGGAATGTGATATCCAAACAGATCTGTGAGCTTCTCGGAAGCCTCTTCAGTAATGGTATTTCTCCAGGTTCTGAAAGGAACAAGAAGCTCCTTACCGTTAAATGCCATATATCCATGCATCATGGCTGAAAAGCCCATGGCTCCTACCGTCTTTAGCTTCTCTCCGTACTGCTTCTCAACGTCTGCCGCAAGATTCCTGTAGCAGTCCTGAAGTCCTCCCCAGATGTCATCAAGAGTATAAGTCCAGATTCCGTTGTCCAGACGGTTCTCCCAGCCGTGTGAGCCGGACGCGATAGGATTGTAGTCATAGTCTGTCAGGACAGCCTTGATCCTGGTGGAACCAAACTCAATACCCAGTAATGTCTTTCCTTCTGCTATAGCTTTTTTTGCATCACCCATAATAGTCTCCTTCTGCTGCCGGGCAGCAATCCCCATTTATAGTTTATTTATTCCAACGCCATATTTGGCGAAGTCATTCGAACTGTCTTACCGAATCCCGAAGGATCACATCCTCCTTGAACTCGTAGGTCGCACTGAATGCGATCTGCCCGCTGTGGATCATCCTTATCATGTTCTGAGCAGCTCTTTTGCCAAGCTCCGCCTTGGGGTGCGGTATTGAAGAAATGGTCACTCCCCCCACGCCCATTCTGGCGATATCCGAATCATCCATGGCTACGATCGACATCTGCTGCGGGATTTTCACTCCTGCATCCATAAGAACTTCCATAAGCATGCCTGCCACCTGATCGTTGTAGCAGAAAACAGCGCTGCAGCCCTTCAGTCTCTCCCCGGCCTTGATAAAGGCATCTTTGCCGTTCCTGATATCTATGGTGTCGATCCAGTTCACATGGTCGTAGGAGAATGGCACTCCTGCCTCGGTTATGGCCCTAAGGTACCCTCTGTACCTCTCTCTTCCCTGGCCGTCGTCCAGCTTAAGGACACATCCGATGTCCCTGTGCCCCTGATTTATAAGCGCTTTCACCGCCCTGTAGGCACACTCGGCATCGTTTAGGGAAACGTGGGGCATGTCCAGCTCCGGATAGAAGCTGTTGATAAAAAGGATCTTCACATTCCGGTCCCGCAGCTTCCTGTACAGTTCCATGTTGGGATTGGGAAGGGCACTCTTTACCGGCTCCATAATGAGACCGGCTATGTCGCCCCGGCCAAGAAGATCCGTAAGAATCTGTCTCTCCTTGCCCACGGTGTTGTCGGAAAAAGAAAGCTGCATGGAATAGCCCTTGTCACTTAAAGTACTCTCTATGCCTCTTATGGTGCTGGGAAAAATGTAGTCATCCACATAGGTGGTGACCACGGCAATAACATTCCTCTCACCTTCCTCGGCCCGCTGGTCAACCAGGTAGGTTCCGCTGCCTCTTCGACTCTCCAAAAGCCCGTCCTCAGCCAGCTTGGCGATCGCATGCCTCACAGTCTGTCTGCTGAGCCCAAATCTGTCACAGAGTTCGTTCTCAGAGGGCAGTTTCTCTCCCGGTCTAAGGGTCCCCTCATCTATGCATTCAGTTATCCAGTCAATTATCTTCTGATATTTTGCCACTGTTATTTACCAAAGTTGTATTGATCCATAATAGTTGTACTTGTTTGCGGTGGATTTCCGGCTACTGCAATAAAAAAGGCTCTGCAGGCCATGATTCGCCACCCGTGCGAATTCATCATAAATCCTGCAGAACCTAACGTCAATTAACATAATGAACAATTTTAAAAACTTGTATATGTACAAATTTCACTCACCGGGACACAAACCTCCGGCAGGCCTGTTACATTCCCTCCATCCTGGAATAGAAGAACAGATACTGCTGCATGACACCGTTATAGGGTGCATACTCATCGAACAAAAAGCCTTCCGGATACCGCTGCTCCAAGACTCTGTTGATCCATACATCCTTGGGAAAAGCGTCCAGCCTGTGATAGCCGAACAGGATCTCGCAGTTGGCCACCTTTACTCCGACGCCAAAGAGCTTTAGAAGTTCCTCCATGAGTGCGCCATCATCTAGGCTCCTAAAAGCCTCCAGGTCCACCGCGCCGGAAGCCACATCCAGTGCCGCCCGATGCACATATTTGTCTCTGTAGCCAAGGCTGCAGCCGGCAAGCTCCTCCATTGACAGAGCCGCCAGTTTATCCGGAGCGGGAAAAGAGTATATGGATCTCCCTTCAGTATCTTCGGCAATTTTCTCCCCCGAAAGGGCGCAAAGCTTCTCGATGGAAGCCTTTATGGCCGGGATGTTTTTCCTTTGGGAAATGATAAAAGAGATCAGCATCTCCCAGGGGTCCTGCTTAAGGATCCTGATGCCTTTTCCATAAGTGGAGGCATTGTAAAGATACTCATCTCTCTTCTTATCTATCCTCTTCCTGATATCCCGATAGCTTGTTCCAAGATCAAAGTACTCCCGCCAGAAATCCTCAAACTCAGCCTCCTTGCAGCCAAAATCGTAGCGGTCATCACCCAGCTCTTTTACCAGAACATGGCGACTGCCGGCAGCCACACTGTAGCCCCCTTCACACTTATTGAAGCGGAAACACTGTCCGCTGTCTGCTATCTTAGCAAGATCAAAATCGTCTTCTATCTTTATGATCATTGGAATCCTCTACTGTATCCATACTGTCAACATACCCCCTGTCCCAGAGCATGATGTTCAGCTTCCGGGCAAGTTCAACCGCAGGCTGGGTGAAATACTGATTGGTCATTACAACGCCCACCATCCTGTCGTAGTAGTCCCTGCCGGCATAGACCTCCTGCACAGCCTTGACACCGATGGGCTTGTCGTAACACTTGCACTGAATGGCGTAGGTTATGCCGTCCTTCTCCGCAAGGATATCTGCGCCGAAATCTCCGCTGCCCTTGGTGACCTCCACATCAAGAAACCCGTTGGCAGTAAGAATATCCGCGCAGTAATACTCAAAGTCATGACCCTCCATTTCATCCATGGGAAGCTCCTTATCGCCCCGGTTTCGAAGATAGTGAAACAAAGCTGCGATAAGAATGGTCGCCATAATAACTATGCATATGATACCGGTCACTACAAATGAATCAAACATATTCTGTCCCTGTGAACTCAAAATTACAACTTAAGATCTCCCTCTTTGACCCATCCGAGCTTCACCACAACCTGATGAATGATAAATGAAAGCACAGCAGGAAGAACAAAGGAAATAAGAACCAATCCCAGCCAGTCAAAGCCTGTGATCCCGGCCTTCGCGCCGTTTGCAACATCGTTAACCCAGCCGGTGTAAACACCGATCTGTCCCACAAGTCCGCAGGTTCCCATTCCGGAAGAAACAGGAGCTCCGTTCATCTGAAGGCGGAAAATGCAGGTAGCGATGGGGCCTGTGATCGCTGAAGCCAGTGTAGGTGCGATCCAAACCCTGGGATTCTTGATGATGTTACCCATCTGAAGCATGGAGGTTCCGATGCCCTGCGAAACAAGGCCGCCCCACTTATTCTCCTTAAATGAGATGACTGCAAAGCCTACCATCTGTGCACAGCATCCCGCAACCGCAGCTCCGCCGGCAAGTCCCGTAAGTCCAAGGGCTGCACAGATGGCCGCTGAAGAGATAGGAAGGGTAAGCGCCATACCAACAAGTACAGAAACCAATATTCCCATAAGGAATGGCTGAAGCTCAGTAGCCCACATGATAACATTACCCACTGCCATTGCGGCTCTTCCCAGAGGCGGTGCGATGAGCCATGAGAAGAATACACCAACAGCTATGGTAACCAGCGGCGTTACCAGAATATCAACTTTAGTTTCTTTGGAAACCGCCTTTCCGAATTCCGAGGCGATGATTGCCACAAACAGAACTGCCAGAGGACCTCCTGCTCCGCCAAGAGCGTTAGCGGCAAATCCGACTGTTATCATTGAAAAAAGAACCAGTGGCGGACACTTAAGAGCATAGCCTATTGCCACTGCCATAGCAGGGCCGCTCATGGCTGTTGCCAGACCGCCGACAGTATATTCGGTGCCTGCGATGGTAGCCACCGACTGCATAAGAAACGGGATCTTAAACTGTGTCCCGACAGTATTGATGATGGTTCCGATGAGCAGGGAACAGAAAAGTCCCTGGGCCATAGCCCCCAGCGCATCGATTCCGTATCTCTTTAAAGAAATCTCAATGTCCTTGCGTTTTAAAAACTCTTTCATACCTTATATCTCCCCTTAAGTATTTTCATTTTGATATAGTACTCCAGGGAGCCTTGGATATGCAACAGTTTTTCGGGGGTATTCCTCACTTTTTCTCGTTCTTTCGCTGAATGATACAGGTGATGAGATACAGCACAAACAGAATCAAAGATGCCGTGATGCCAATCGGATAGGCAACGTATCCCGGAAGCCTGAAGCCCTCATCAGCCATAATGATATAGGTGGTGATGACCGCAGTCATGAAAGATGCGGGAAGCGCAGTTATCAGGGAACCCAGGCGGGTTCTTTCACTCTTTATAAGATAAACCGTGGCAACCCAGAGGGCGATCATAGCCAGGGTCTGATTGCTCCAGGAAAAGTATCTCCACAGAACATTGAAATCCAGCTGTGTCAGGAAAGCTCCCGCTGTCAGAAGGGGAAGGGTTATGATGAGTCTTTTCCCAAAGCTCTTCTGTTCAAGCCCTGTCCACTCGGCCAGAATAAGGCGGGCACTTCTGAAGGCGGTATCCCCGGAAGTTATGGGACATACCACAACACCGATGATGGCAAGGATTCCCCCAACCTGTCCCAGCATTGTCTTGCTTATGGTGTAAACAACACCCGACTGGCCAATGGATGTCAGCCCCTGCTGCAGCAAAGCAGTGTTTCCGTAGAAGGTCATGCCTGCTGCCGCCCACACCAGTGCGATGACGGATTCAGCGATCATGGCACCGTAAAAGACCTTTCGTCCGTCCTTAACACTCATGATACACTTTGCAACTATCGGGGACTGGGTGGCGTGAAAGCCGGAAATGGCGCCGCAGGCCACGGTTATGAACATGAAAGGGAATACCGGAAGGTTCTCCGGATGAAGATTTTCAAAAACCAGCTCCGGAATCCGGTACTGGGGAAGGATCAGCATTGCCCCGGATATGCTAAGTGCCATGACAATGAGGACCACTCCGAATATGGGATAGAGTCTTCCGATTATCTTATCGATGGGAAGAAGGGTTGCGAGAACATAGTAAATGAGAATGACTACGATCCAGAAGATGGATCCAAGCTTTCCGCCGGTCAGGGTGTCGATGAGGGCTGCCGGGCTGGTGACAAACACCGTGCCCGTAAGGAGCAGCAAAAGGACAGAGAAGATCCGCATCAGGTACATGGCGCCCTTGCCAATGTACAATCCGGACAGGGCAGCTATGGATGCGCCGTCGTTTTTAGCCGAGATCATGCCGCACATATAGTCGTGAACCGCACCACCGAGGATTGCACCGAAGACGATCCACAAAAATACCACCGGTCCAAAGCATGCGCCCATAAGAGCACCGAAAATAGGTCCCGTTCCCGCAATATTAAGGAGTTGGATCAAAAATGCTTTCCAGGTTTTCATGGGCACTATATCCACTCCGTCGCTGTGCTCCATGGCCGGTGTCTTCCATCCATGGGGGTGGAAAACAGCTTCCGTAAGCCTGCTGTAAAAAATGTAACCTATTAACAGAATGATTATTGACGCTATGAATGTGATCATGGTCAGACCTCCTGCCTGTTATTGTCTTCGGATCTTTATAAGAAGCAGACTTCCTTCATTTATTGAAACCTTCGCCGTCTGCCCCGGAAGGACCTCGTTGCTTACGCCGTACTGATACTCGCTTTTTATTTCGGCATCTATCAGCGGATATTTAGCTCCTGTGATGGTTATCCCTTTTGCAACACCGGAAATATTTATCAGGGAAAAAAAAGCGAAGCCTTCGTCTATACTTGCAGGAAAGCGGGGAGTAACAAGCTCCATTTCGGAATAGTCATCTATTATGACAGCTCTTTTCCCAAGGCTGTTTAAATACACCGGGATGTACACGTTGCCCAGGGTGTGGTCAAGCCTTGCGCCGACAACTCCCAGAAGCAGGAAGTCCTCAAAGCCCCGCTTTACCGTTTCCTTTACGGCAAATACCGTGTCCGTGTCGTCCTTCTCGCAGGGAAGAACAATGGTCTCGATATCAAGGTGGGGATTATCATGGGAATCAAAATCTCCGATAATAAGGTCAGGCTTAAGTCCAAGGGGCGACATGTGTTTTAAGCCGCTGTCGCAGAAAACAAGGAAATCATCCTTTGTCAGTATCCCTTTAATATATTCATAATTGCCGATATCCGCTCCGCCGAAGATCACGCAGCGGCCGGTCTTTTTTGCATCATTGGATCCCTTCATTTTTTCTACCCTTCAGGAATGATTCTTATCGAGTTATCCCGGTCTCTCTATATAGTATACAAGGATTTTGAACGGAATGCACAATCGCCGGGGATAAAAAACGACCCCGGGATTTATTCCGGGGCCGGTAAAAAGTTCTGGTTTTTATTGCTCGTAAGGGAACTGGATGGAATCGATGATCATTGCAAGAGCATCACTTACTTCCATGTCCAGAGCCTCGTCTCCGCTGTTGTGACCTGTAAGCTCGAACATAAGGTATCCGTCCATGTAATCTCTTGCGATTACTGTCTCATAGAGGCCTGAACCCTCTTCTGAAGGGGGAAGAACCGCATAGTATGCGTCCACATCCTCTGTGCCGGGGAATACTCCCTCAGTCTTTGTAACATTATCTGATTCCCAGGAATCAGCCACCTTGTCAACAGCTTCCTTGGCCTTCATGTCAACATCATAGGTTGCTGTGATCATGTTGGTTCCTGCTGACTCACCTGTGTATACAAAGGTAACAATGTTATCTGAATGATTAACCTCGAACAGCTCTGAGTTATATTTTACTTTCCAGCCGTTAGCATCCTCATAAACTTCCTCAGTGCTGGGATATGCATATTTCATGGCGTCGAAGTTATCGGGATCGGCGTCTTCCTTAAGTTCGAAGTGAAGCTCCTGTCCATCTTCAAAAGATCCTGTGATGATTCCGTTCTCTGTGGATGTTACAGTGAACACATCATTGATCCCGTCTTCTCCTCCGAAGCTGAAGCTTACCTTGCCGTCTTCCTGCTCACAGGCAAAGGGAAGACCTGTTCCTGTGTTGGCATCCTCTGTGTAGCCTGCTCCCTCGTCATAGAACACGTAGAAATAGTCTCTTACAGTTGCCCCCTCGGGGTAGTTTACGTAAACACCCTTCTTAAAGTATGGTGCCTGCGCAACTGAATCGGTTGCTTCAACTTTCTCTTCCTCGACAGCGGTCTCAGCAGTTTCAGCAGTTTCCTGTGTGCTCTGGGCAGCTTCTGCAGCCTCGGGAACCTCTGCAGTTTTACCGCAACCTGCTACAGTTCCCATAAGAAGCACTGCAGCTCCACAACCGGCAACAAATTTTGTGAATGTCCTCTTTTTCATATCTTTTCTCCTCATGTTATACATTAGAAAGCTCTACATTACTTTCAGTCCCCCACTATAGCACAGGTTTTGTACCATATGTTGTGTTTACAGAAGAATTTATCCTTTATTTAGAATTCATTAATAAATAGGGACCGGATTGCGAAAATCCGGTCCCTGATATCATTTCAGATCAAGCTTTGCCTCGATAAGACGGCAAAGCGTCCGACAATTCGCTATGGTTTTCTCCTTAACCTCATTGCGAATAATGTCATCATTGTTGTGGTCATAGGGGTTTCTTGCAGATGTAATGGAATTGATGATCTTCTGGAACTCTCCCCGCTTCATGTTGAATACGTCCTTGAAGCACAGATCATATTCCGCGAGAATGATCTCAGCAAGACCTCCCGTGGTAGTGCCGTTTAATAGGTTTATCGCCGCAGGATCCACATCATAGATGGCGGTCTTTCTCTTCATGTCCTCAACGCGGTTTTCAGCCGACAGAATATGGTCGCCCACAGTCATGTGGGAGCCGTGTCCCCTGGGAGAATCGTCGGGCTTTACATGCTTATTTTTTATCTTCTCTTCCCAGTTTTCACCGTATTCTTTTTTTAGCATTTTAGCACCAACAGTTCTAAGGAGTTTCTCGGTCCTGTTCCACAAAGGATAAAACTCCACGGTCTGCTCCTTCATCACAAGGTAGCGGCGGAAGTACCTGGATATGGTTTCATACCCGCCATCGGTCTCTTGGATTATTCCGTAATTCTCAAGGCGCTTTATATTCTGAGGCGTTGCATCGTCGCCGATAGGTCCGAGGATCACCTGATAAAGAGCATTCAAAAGATCCTGCTCCTTGAGTAGCTCAAACATTCGGCCAAACTCCTTATAAAAGGTGTCTTCATTTTCGTCGAAAATCTTATAGAGGTCTTTTTCATCACCGGCGGCATAGCTGTCCACATAGTGCATGGAGAGCATATCCATCCAGTACGGCATATTTCCCGTGATTTCTTTGTAGTCCTCTATTACCTTGTCCGTCACGGGAACTCCGGCGCTTTTCAGGATCTTAAAATACTGCTCCTGCTCTTTTTCGTTGTAAGGTGTAAGATAGCAGTCGAACATGATGCCGCTGAAGTTGGAAACATCGTATCCGAACCCCTCCTCCAGCTCTGCCATAAGTCTCCTTGAAAGGAAAAGAAATCCAATCTTATTCTGGGGCTGATAAGCCAGCTCTCTTAGCACAAAGAAACCCTCGGGATAGGCTTCAAACAGCTTCTTAACATAATCAAATTCATCTACCACGCAAATGACACGGTATTTCAGATCCGAAACCACAGCCTCGAAAAAGGCACGGATCCTCTCTCCGCCGGTCTCTATCACCGATGCTTCCATAGCTCTGTTAAAACGTCTTTCGATCTTACTTGAAACCTCTCCGCTATCCTCAAGGATATCAAAGGTCTTCTCTACCATACTTGTGAAAAAAGCCTGTGGAGTCCGATAATCATACATGGACATGGAGATGACCATTACGTGATTTTTCAAAAGTTCATCTTTTTTGCTGATAAGTACATTATGAGCAAGGGAGGATTTACCCATGCGCTGCATGCCTACAACACCTACCGAGCCGTAGGCGTCATTCCCTATAAGTCTTGATTCAACAGTCCTCTCTGTCTCCGTTCTTACGATATAGCGGTCGGTTGAGATAATGCTTCCGCTGTCTGCATATGGATTGTTCATCTTGCCTCCTGTCACTGAAGATTGAGCCATTCTTTGAAGAAGGATATCAGTATCCTGCACTTATCCCCATGCTTAACAATAACCGCACGGTTGATCAGATCCTGAATAAGTTCCTCCTTGCCCTCAATCTCAATATCTTTAATCGATGCCCATTCGCTGTTCTTGGAAAGGGATGCTATCTGCTTGAGAATATCAAAGCACTCACGCTCCGTACCGGATTCATCACCCTTACTGATAAGGTTGTCAAACAGATCCTCGTTCTCTTCCTCAAGCATAGCCTGCTTAACCTTTTCAGCCAAAGCCTTTGATACCAGAACTCTATGATCCACATTCATCTGATCGACCATCCGGCGGCAATAGAGCTGAATATAATAGGGCTGTCCGTGGAACCAATCAGCTATAAGCTGTTCGCTGCCCTCCACATAGCGGGATCTTCCGTCGGGAAGCCTTATGGGATCCACAATAAGCTGCTTGGCGCTCTCGTCATCCAGCATATCCACACGCCTTGGCTGGGTTACACGGAACTGGTTCTGGAATTCCCGGATAAAGTTTGGCATGGTATCCTGGCCGATGAGAAGAGCCTTGAACAGCTTCTCCTCCATGATCTTTTTCCAGGTGTCCATAAATGCCAGAACCATAGGCCTGTTGTCATCAACAAGACGATACAGGTGCGTGAACTCGTCTATCATTATAAGCAGCTCTTTTCCCAGAGGACGGCAGAGTTTGCGTCTTACCACTCGCATGAAGGATACAAACTCCTCATCATCGGCGATGGAAATATCATCCAGATAATCGATCATATCCTCACCGATTCCGCTGCCGGGCTGCTCGCTTAAGTCCTCAACCATATCGATGAGCTTATCCTTTACATTTCTGTATATGGACTGAGGTGTCCTTGCGGCTCCGATGGAGAACTTTATGATCATGAACCTGTCTTTCAGGCGCTCCTCCAGGAAATTGGCAATTGAGCTCTTTCCGCATCTCTTTTGACCATAAATGATCTCGCAGCTGCTTCTGTCATCGCAAAGGGCACTGGAAATGCTGTCCAGGAGACTGTCTCTTCCAACAAAGACGTTTCTGTCCTTAACATCAATGGCATCGCCGGCGTAGTAGGGGTTGGTTATATCCTGGAACTCATCTTCACCGGTGGATATGGAGAAATCGCTGGTCTTAACGCACCTGTTACCTGCAGGAGTCATGTAGGATACCTGAATTGTTATGGTATACAACTCTCCCTGGGTTGGAATGGAGCACTCTCTTGAAATGCCCTGCTCCCTACCGGCACGCATGTAGGAAGCCACGGTCTGCTCCTCCATCAGCAGGTTTCCTCGGGCATCCAGGATGGACAATCTGATGTCCCTGGCGTTGGCCGCATTTTCCTTGTTGTAGACGGTAACATCTATATTCTGTCTCTCATCGATGACGGGGATATCGGTGATGGCCACATTTATGGTGATGTCAGGCTGAAGCTCTTCCCTTACCGTGTTTGCTCGTTCTCTTAAAACCTCCAGAAGGTTATTGATGATATCCTCCAGGAAATTGACTCCAAAGTAGGTAGGGGCGCTCATGAGCTGATTCTGAATGTCCGCAAGCTGCTTCTCAACGGTACCGGTCACAGCCATGATACTCTCATAGTCATTATAGACATTCAGCTCAATTCCGTGCTCATAGGCCGATATAAGCGCATTAAGGTAAATCTGGTCCGTGTCAAAGACTATGATACACTCCTTGAAATCACGGATCTCGTTTAAGTGCTCTTCCTTAAACACTTTACTGTTCTTGATCCTGTTGGAGAACATGCGAAGACGGTTTTCCTGAATTGAGATGGTTTCCCTGATACATTCAAAAAATGTTTCGCAGTCAGCGGTCTCTCTGTCAGGAGCGATCATTCCCATTATCTTCCCGATCAGATACTGTCTCTTTTCCCTCTCCATGGAACGGATCAGATCCTTTATCAGATCGCTCTTATCTATCAAAAGAGCCATCTTCATAAGTCCCCGTTCCGGATCGCCGGTTGTCTCGCCCTCCAGAGCACGGTTCATAAGATCCAGAATGAACTGCCTGTGTGCTGCCTCGTCAGAATCGTCCTGAATACGGCTTCCTCTCTTTCCTGTAAGACTCTCAAGATAGATCTCCGCATCACGGATACGCTCGTTATCGTCTTTGCCGGTGGTTACGTTCTTCTGGATCTCCATCTTGTATATACGACAGGCAAGGGCACTCTCATACATGCTCTTTCCAAGATAATCAAGGCTGGCATGAAGCGCGCACATACGAAGGTTCTTGTAATACTGGCTACTCTCTCCGTTAAGCTCATGCTCCAGTACAGCCAGTGTACCGTAACGTCCCGCTTTGCCTCCCTGGGTACTCTCCTTCTGGATGCCTTCACGAACCCTACGCACGTCCTTCTCCGTGTAGTCCTTCTGCTCGACCTCAAGGGCTGACAGTCCCACAGGATTTCCGGAATACTTCTCAAGGAAATAGTCATCAAAGGGAGTATTTATGCTGATCATGTAGGACTCGGCAGCTTCAGGATCTCCATCGCCATCCTGAAACTCCTCTGTGATCCCCGAATCTGCTTTATAGGACGAGAGTATAGCCACCTGCTCTTTTACCTGCTCCCGCAGACTGCTGACCATCTCCTGATTGGAAGGATCTGCTTCAACCAGCCCGTTTAAGAAGCTCTCTATCCTGCTCTCATCTCCCAGATTTGCATAGGACATGACGATGTAGGTGTAATTGGCATTGGTCCTGCTCTCTGCAGGTATTTCCATCATTGCCTCTATGGCCTGCTCATATTGCTTCATGGCATAGTAGGTCTGACCGATACGTGCATTGGTATAGATCACTTTTTTCTGATTTTTTGCGCGGCTGTAAAACTTCAGAAGTTTTTGAAGGGAATCGATCATTCCCTCCTTGTCATCTGCTTTTTTCTGAAGTAAAAAGAGCTTTTCATAGTAGCCTGAGTGATCGTTGTCCGGAACAAAGGAAAGCCAGGATTCATAGGATCTGAGTTCCTTTACGGCCTCCTGCGCACCGCTTACATGCATTACCATCTCGGCATAGTCCATCAGGCAGGCATACCACTTAGGCCCCTTGCTTTCTATCTCCGAAAGGAAGAAGCGTTTTGCTTTTTCACTGTTATTCTCGATTCGCCAGGCTCTAAGCGCGAAGCCCTGATTATCTTTTCCCTTGGGAAGAGTCTGGCCCAGCAAATTGTATCTTTGAAGTGCGGCAGAGGTCTCATCCTGAAGATCCCGCAGTTCTTCGTTGTCAGGATACTCTATCTTAAGCTGGTTAATGTAACGATCGGCTTCAGAATAGTTAATTGCAGCAAAAAGTTCCTCGATGCGGCTTCGCACTACATCCATGTTGATACCCTTATCGGTCGCGATCACCGTATCGACTGCCGAATCTTTCTGAGCTGTATCATCTGCTATCTCTCCCAGTTTGATTCTGCAAAGATGGATCTTTTTCTCACAGCTTGTGGGCGAATAGCCATTTTCCGTAGCCTTCTCAAACTGGGATAAAGCCTGTTTCCAGTTGCTCTTTTTCAAATAGCAGTCTCCGGCGCGAAAGGCAACAGAGCCCAGCTTTGATTTGTTGTAATACAGATTTCGCAGTGCATTTAATGCTTCCAGAGCAATATCGTTGTGGTCGATCAATGCAGCAAAGCGATATTTCTTCTCATGAAATGCAGTTCTGATACTCCTGTCACACAGGCGTATCTCCTGCCCCAATTCATTAAAATGCTTCTCCGCAGCTTCGAAGCCATGCTCCACTGCCAGCATATCTATATATGCCAGGATTGACATTCCTTTGGATGTGGATTCCGACACAGCATCCTCCATAAAGAAGCCTTCCGCGTCCTCCAGGTCGCCGTTATCAAGCCATGAGGACATGGCTTTCAGATAAGCCGGACTCACTTCAGCTTTGCTGTAGGCATAGGATTTGAGCTGGGCAGTATAGAGTTCGGCTCTTACTGCGATTGCTTCAATGGCTCGATTGTCCGGAGCACTTTTCACAAGATCTGCGATCCATTTGCGGGCCCCGGCAGAGTCCTTGTTCTCCCTGAAGCTTTTAAACTTTTCCTCATACCTTTGTTCAATCTGTGCCCTTCTAAGCCTGTTCTTCTCATCACCGGCAGTGCTGTCCTCCGAAACCAGTTCGTCCGGGTCAATCTCGCAAACTGAAACATCCCCCGTCTCAAGAAGCTTCTCAAGCACCGGTTCAATTGTCAGGTTATAGGCCCTTCTTGCTTCCTCCGTAGAAAGGAATGGAGCTGCCAGCTCTTTTACTGACTTTCCTTGATCCGTCTTGTGTAAAAAGAGTACCAGACGGGCAAATATCTGCGTCAGAAGTTCTTCGGACTCCTGAACCTCTTTGATATCAAGAATAGTCCTGTATACCTCCATGGCTGTTTCAGGATCGCCTTCATCCTCAAGCGGAGCAACAAATTTGAGGGTTGCATTTATGCAGGCAACTATATGACTTTGAGAAGCATGTATCAGGTCAAAAAGAGTTTTTTCATAAATCTTTTGTCTTCCTGTTGCAGAAAACAGATTCAGCATGGTTTTCCAGATGATGGTCTGGTCCTCCTCGGGAACCACCTGCCTTGTTCTTTCTATAAGTTCCTCTGCCACATCGGCAGCTTTTTCCACATCTCCCGCCTTAAAATACACAACAAGGGAGCGGTAGATGGCTGTCTTAAGCCTGGGACCGCCCTTTTCGACCGCTCTTCTAAGGTAATAGGATGCTTTGTCCGGATCCATCTCCGCCTTGGAAATGATTATCCCCTTGTACAGATCCGTGCCGTCATTGACAATGCGTTCTTCTTCAGCACGCTCTGCTGCCTCAGTAAGGAACTGTATAAGCGCCTCGCACTCTGCCTTTTTATCCTGCATATCGGGAAGTGCGTCGGAAAGAACCTTGATCGCATCGCGATACTTAAGGTCATCAACCGCACTAAGGCACAGTTTATACACCTCATCTGATGGCGCAAAAACTCCCGAAAGCTGCTTCTCGAATAAGGATTGGGGAGGCGTGTTTCCTGAAACTGCGGTTGCCGCCGCTGCCTGCTGCACCGGCTCTGCTTTTGCCGCCGGCTCCGGCTCTGTTTTTACCGAGGGCTCCTTCGATGGCTCTTTTCCCAACGCAGGCTCTGCCGGCTTCTCATCCTCTATGATCTCGTAGTATGAAATTGAAGATATAAGAAGGGTGGATGTGCGGTTATCCTTTCTGTGGATACTGACCGTTTCCTTATCAAGGGCAACGATCTCGCCGGTTATCTCCTTGGGTCCTGCGACAACCTCCACCTGTATTCCTATTCTGGCATCTTCGAGAAATCTGTCTGCGATGGCCATTTGTAACCCCCTTTAAATATGATAAGTACAATTACCGTGACACTTTCAGCGATTTCAAATATTTTTTCTGCTCGTCTGTGATCCTGTAACTCTCCACACTTTTCTGAATAGTTTTGTTATGAGTCCAGTCATCAAGCCTTTTATTCTCTATAAAGGGCAGAACGCTTTCATACTGCTTGGCGATGGCAGTGGCAAAATACCACGCGATCATCATATTTACGTAGTATTCTTCACTTCTGAGCTTCGCCACCATTTCGGGATATACGGGCTCATAGTCCTCCTCCAGGAAATGTTCCATCAGCATCCCCACACCGAATCTTATGGTATAGGGCTCATCAGACCTGATCCACTCTTTTATATGGGTCAGAAGCTCTTTTCTGTGCTTCTTAAAAATCTTCGGAGACATCTGGTCGCATGTGGCCCAGTTATCTACATAGGGAAGGAACTTCTCCAGTTCCTCCATGCATTCCTTCATGTCTTTTATTCCTGAGATGATAAAAGCCTGCAGCTGGTTTTCTTCAAAATACTTATGAGGTAATTCCTTCAGAAAGTCCTTATAGTCTCCCGCTTTCAACATTTCTTTCGCCACAGCCCTAAGCTGAGGAGTTCTCACACCAATGATCGACTCGGGATCTATGTTGGGAATTATCTTTATCTGCATATCACGATACTTAAGGTCCTGAAGGTCATACAATTTACTGTGCAAAATATCTTTTTCCATTCCGCCTCCTCTTACCATTGTACTGATTTCTTCAATGCCTCAGCTGCATCTGTTCCGGTATTATTATTAATCCGAGACTCTTTCGGGCTCCTCCTTCGGTTGGAAGCCGCTTCCGTATGAAAGGCCGTACCCGTATTCCAGGAAATTTTCATCGCTGCCAATCTGGTCTATACTGCCGTACCACGGGGATGGAAGCTTTCCTTTAAAATCCGCGCATCCACACAACACATCAGAAATTCCTTTTCCTTCCGAGCCCGGCAGATAACACATAACAACACTGTCCCATTCATCAAAGTCTTCAGGATCAATGATAACGTTTCTGCCTGCAACAATACAGACAACTGTAGGTTTACCAAGTTTCCTTGCTTCGTCGATGGCATTTCTGTTTTCAGAAAGGCCAAGAGCACCGCAAAGCTCCAGGTCAGCAGTGTCTCCTTCCCACTCCGCATAGGTCTTCTCGCCCACACAAAGCAGTACCACATCGGCATCCCCGGCTTTATTTTTATCGGTAATGATCTCAATGCCGTAATCATCAGCATAACTTTCGAAAGCATCCTGTACGGTTGTTACGCCACCAATTTTTTTCTCAGAATAACCGCTCCATGCGATAGTCCAGCCGCCGCACTGTGCTGATGCATCATCTGCTGCAGGTCCCGTTATATAAACCTTCACGCCGCTCTTTAGCGGAAGGGTCTCTGAATCATTCTTAAGAAGGACTAGGCTTTCTTCCACCAGTTTTTCCGCAACTTGTCTGTATTCCAAAGAACCGGTATCCTTCTGCTTTGTCACAGTCTTTTCAAGGAAAGGATCATCGAATAATCCTGCCTCTTTCTTGACTTTGATGATTCTTCTTACAGCATCATTTACGCGTTCTTCGCTGATCTCACCGCTCTTTATGGCATCTGTGATGATCTTTATTACCTCATCGTATCTTTGGATCTCCATAAGCATGTCGATCCCTGCATTAATGCTTGTGATGACTTGATCTTTGTAGGATGAACCCGAAATATGCTGTATGGATTCCCAGTCGCTTGCGATGAAGCCTTCAAATCCCATCTCATTTTTCAGCTTCATAATGTACTCTTTGTTTTCGTGCATCTTCACCCCGTTTAAGGATGAATGGCTGATCATGATGGTCTGTACGCCGGCATCGATCTGTGCCTGATATACCTTTAGAAGTTCATTTATCTCATCGTCACTAAGTCTTGCATCTCCACGGTCGATGAGCATATCAAGGTCTCCTTTTTCGCCTGTGCCATATTCCACATTACCATCTGCCAGGTAATGTTTTGCGCAGGCAACCAGCCCTCCGTCAATCAAGCCTTTAACATAAGCAGTACTGAGCTTTGTGATCGTTTCGAGATCCGAACCATAGGATTCATAAGTTCTTCCCCAGCGTGGATCCACAGACTGCGCAATGCACGGAGAGTAATTCCATAACATATGGCAGAGCTTTGCTTCGTCAGCTGTGATCAGTCCGACCTGATACGCAAGCTCTTCATCATTGGCTGCGCCCTGTCCGATGTTATGGGGAAAATACACCGCGTTCAGACAGTAATTCACACCGTGAACGTCATCTTGCCCGTAGATAAAAGGTATCCCGGCATCCGATTCAAGTGCTGCATTCTGATATTCGTCCACGATACTCCGCCAGGTTGCAGCATCCACGTGGTCAGCCTGGGAGAGAATACTGCCGTAATCGTTGTCTTTCATTTGCTTTACACTGACATTATATATGGCAGGCATTACCATCTGCGCCGCTTTCTGTTCAGGCGACAGACTCGCGACTATCTCTTCAGGACTCATTGATGCATATTCAGTATATTTGTATGTGGCATCTGTGACAGGGGTGGCAGAGTTGTTAGATTCCTTCCCGGCTTCATCACCTTTCGGGAAATGACTGATTATGAAAAATCCCGCTATCGCTACCAGTATCGCCAGTACAATTAAAACTAATATTGATTTTCTCTTCATAGCCCCAAGTTCCTTTTATATTTTGACATCAATACCACAGTTTCGAGTATTGTTTCATTTTCCAAGGACAATTCTCTAACATTCCTACCATTTATCGGAACGGGGAAATTGAAGA
>SVGA01000032.1 GCA_015056575.1 Butyrivibrio sp. | reverse complement strand
ACGGATTCTGTTTTTCGAAGGCCATCAGCCAGAGCTATCATTATCAAGGGTGACAAGATAGCTCTTGTATATAGCAAACGGGAAAAATACTATAAATTTCCCGGAGGCGGAATACATGATGATGAAGATAAAAAAGAAGCTTTGATCCGCGAAGTTCGAGAGGAAGTCGGAATGGTCGTGATTCCAGGAAGTATTCGGGAATTTGGAAGTGTACTTCGTAGGCAAAAGAGCGACAAGGCTGAGGATACCATTTTCGAGCAGGAGAACTACTACTACTTCTGCGATGTGGAGGCTGAACTGGTAGATCAGGAACTGGACGCTTATGAACAAGGTGCGGAATTTGTTCTCAGAGTTGTTGATATAGATATAGCGATAGAGGCAAATGACATTTATAAAAGTGATGTCTTTTTTGATGAAGTAATGATAAAAAGGGAACTTCGTGTACTTAGACTGCTAAAGATGTCAGAAAGATATGTGGATAATGAGATAAGGCTAGTTCCTTACTACAGAAATGATGAGGTATCACTTGCCTGGTATCAGGATTTGGATGTATGTAAGCAAGTTGATAATAGG
The DNA here is from genome assembly GCA_015056575.1 of Butyrivibrio sp. Taxonomy (GTDB): domain Bacteria; phylum Bacillota; class Clostridia; order Lachnospirales; family Lachnospiraceae; genus Butyrivibrio. The sequence continues at coordinate 30,757 of SVGA01000032.1, read as the reverse complement.
GATGAGCCATATGATTTGGAGCTTTTGCATAGTATGTATGACTATCTCTGTACCCACGGTGATTGCTACTACATCGAATACAATGGAGTATTGGTTGGAGACGTTTCACTTAGAGATAATGGTGAGATTGCCATTGTTGTATGTAAAGAGTATCAGAATAGGCATATAGGAAGACGCTGTGTTAACGATATGATCATATCAGCAAAGAAAAAAGGAATGACTAAAGTTCGGGCCAACATATATTCATTCAATAAACAAAGTCAAAAAATGTTCAAATCAATTGGATTCAAGAGTTCTGGTGATGAGTGGTTTGAATTGAATTTTTAGAATGCCGGGGTACTGTATAGTGCTATGAATATATGGTATATGTACAATAGAATTTGACAGGGCAGTTACTTGGGACTTGCATCAGAATTTGACTTAAGAGGACATTGATAGGAACTATTGTTATGGAAAAAGTGATAGATGAAAAAGTAAGCTATAAATTCTGGGTGGGCATTCTTATAGCATTACTTCATTATGCAGCTGTTGTGCTTTTAGCTTATGCAAGCGCCTGGATCTGTTATCAGGACGTGAAAAAAGCTGGCGAGACAATCATAGTATTATTTCCACTTCCTATACCGCAGAATGTTTTAATGATAAATCCGTTATTTTACCTTTTGGGACTTGCTGTTGCTGTGGTGGGATCAGTAATGCTATTTCAACTGCATAAAAAAGCAAGCGGATACTTCCAGATTGCAGAGAATAAGGTATATAAAGTCGTGGACATTGCAATGCTGGTGATCTCATGTATGTTGTCGCTGGGCGCATCGGTATTTGCTTACCTCAATACTATATTCCCACAAGGGGCATTAAAGAATGAGCTGTTCTTTGCTGGGATCTGCACAAATATAGTCCCGGTCATGATGATCCTTCTGCTTGTCATAGATCATAAACGTATTCAGTGGCATAGCTAAGCTTTGGAATGCAACCATAATCACAAACAGTGAAAAAGTTACCGCTGCCTTTTCTGACCGTTGGAAAATCAAAGTTGCGATGAATTCTTCATCTTGAAGGAAACCATACCAGCGCAAAAAGTTTCCATGCGTAGAATTGTTCTTATGTTCATAAAGCACAGTCCAATATGATGAATCTTCTAAAGCAGCAAATTAAGCCATTTATTTTTCCATAGTAGTTATTTATTTCATTTGTAAAACCCAATATACTTTAACCATAAACAACAAACAGATACAGATAAAAGGGAGTAGCGGAGCGCCAAGGCGCACTTGAAACCGTCAGCCGAAGATTATTTATCTTCCGTATCAAGTTAGACTGCAAGACTTTTATCGCAACAAAAATACTTGCGGTAAAGGTCTTTTTATATAGATCATCGCAGGGGTTTAGGGACAGTGTTCCCAGAAAGAGAGGAGAGTATGACACTATCAATCATCTTATTATTTGCGCTTATTGCAATTGTTGTTCTTGTAATAGCAACAGGTTATGTAAAGGCACCTCCGGACAGAGCTTATATCATATCCGGTATCAGGAAGAACCCAAGAATCCTGATAGGACGTGCAGGAGTTAAAATCCCGTTTTTTGAGAGGGTAGATAAGCTCTATCTTGGACAGATGACTGTTGATATAAAGACAGAACAGTCTGTGCCTACAAACGATTTTATTAATGTAAACGTTGATGCTGTTGCTAAGGTAAGAATTGGAACAGGCACAGAGTCCATACAGCTGGCTGCCAAGAACTTCCTTAACAAGGATCCTGAGCAGATCACCATGGACCTTCAGGATTCCCTGCAGGGTAACATGCGTGAGATCATCGGTACACTTGCACTTAAGACCATAAACACTGACAGAGACAGCTTCTCGGATCAGGTTATGGAAAAAGCTTCAAAGGATATGAACAAGCTCGGTATCGAGATCCTTTCCTGTAACATCCAGAATGTTACTGATGAGAACGGCCTTATAAGTGACCTTGGTATGGATAATACCGCTAAGATCAAAAAAGATGCTGCTATTGCCAAGGCTCAGGCAGACAGGGATGTAGCAATCGCCCAGGCGGAAGCCGATAAGGCTGCCAATGATGCAAGAGTCCTTGCACAGACTGAGATTGCCGAAAAGAACAATGCCCTTGCCATCAAACAGGCTGAGCTTAAGAGAGAGGCTGATACAGCGGGTGCTATTGCAGATGCTGCTTATCAGATCCAGGAGCAGGAACAGCAGAAGACCATTCAGGCTGCAACAGTAAATGCTCAGATTGCAAAGGCTGAGAGGGAAGCAGAACTTAAGCAGAAAGAGGTACTGGTAAAACAGCAGGAACTTGCTGCTGAGATTGAGAAGAAGGCCGATGCCGAGAAATATCAGGCAGAAAAGAAAGCGGAAGCAGAGCTTGTACAGCGTCAGAAGAAGGCTGAAGCTGCCAAGTATGAGCAGGAGCGAGAAGCTGATGCTAAAAAGGCTCAGGCAGAAGCCCAAAAGTATGCTGCAGAGCAGGAAGCTGCCGGTATCAAAGCAAAATATGATGCCGAGGCCGCTGGTATTGCTGCAAAGGGTCGTGCTGAAGCTGAGGCCATCAAGGCAAAAGGTCTTGCAGAGGCTGAAGCAATGGAAAAGAAGGCTGAGGCTTATAAGAAGTACAACGGCGCTGCTATGGCTGAGATGATGATCAAGATCATGCCTCAGATGGCTGCCGAGATTGCAAAACCTCTTTCACAGATCGACAAGATCAACATCTACGGCACAGGAGACGGCGCTGGTGGTGCATCACAGATTTCAGGTAACATGCCCATAGTAATGAAACAGGTCTTTGATACCATGTCAGAGGCGACAGGCGTTGACTTTACAGAGATCATGAGAGCCGGAACCTATGATGCGAAAGTCAATAAGAACATAAACATCACAGGAGCTGACGTGTCAGTAGAAACAAAGTAAGAAAAAGAAATAAAAGACTATAAAAAATGGAGGCGCCCTGAGTATGTATATGTCATGATATACGTACCCAGGGCTTTTAAAATGGCGGGAATGTCTCCCGGAAAGTTCTTTTAATGTGTAAACAGCACCGGCACTGCAACCGCAGCGACTACCAGCGAAGCTGATATGATGCTCTTGATCCGCGCATTTACTGCTCTTGGATCCTTGTAATGGCCATTTATGTACAGCGCATCAAATGTTCTGGGAGCAGGCTTTCCGCAGCATGTTTTAAGGGTATCTTTCTGCAATGGCATATCCTCCGTGTCCGCTTTCGCGTTCAGATGACCATCAGCTTTCTTTTAAGAGTTCATTTCTAAGGGCATCTTCAAACATATCTGAAAATGAGATTGACGCGAGGATGGAACTGCCTGTATATCTCCTCGTCATGTCCTTAGTGGAAGGCTCGATGTTGTTAACAGCTGCGTTCATGTTTGTTCTCAGTGACAAAACATCAATATTCATAGGCTACCTCCCTGTATAACCCATATAAAACACAACATCTTGTATCATTTAAGTAGATTCTATACTAAATATTCTAAAATGTGTATTAAATAACTGGAAAAGATTTATGACGGAAACAAATATATAAAAGCCACCGTATGGTGGCTGGGACTTAGGGAGGAGGGCTGTGAACAATATGGCACAGCCCATGTGTTATGAAAAAGTTATGTTCTTATGAGGGGGTTCAGAAAGGTGTTTTGTTCTTCCTGATATGATCATGATAGTCTTTTATCCTTAAAACAAACTTAATGAGTTGTGAAACAAATGTGAAGTATAATCATATATATATCCGTTAAATGAAAAATTAACTTCGATTAATAATCTCTAAAACTAGAAGTTACATTTGCAAAGATATAGAACTTACTATTTCACAAAGATATTTAATCCTACCTTAGATAGAGTTAGGATTAATCATAGGGAGGTTATCTGTCCGTCATATATAGATATATATAGATATAGATATATAGATGAAAAATGCGAAGAATGGAGAAAGACATTGGCAAGTGACCTTCACGACAGGGATATAAGGGAGCCCCTTTTTGAGTTCTTGGAAGATTCTTTTGGCAAGATCCGTATCCTGGAAGAAAAGACAATGGGGAGATCCCGGGCAGACATAGTCATAGTTACAGAGTCAGGTCTTACCGGGATAGAGATAAAGAGCGATAAAGACACGTATGTCAGGCTCACATCTCAGATAAAGGACTATGATAAATACTATGACAGGAATATCATAGTTGTCGGATCCAGCCATGCACTCCATGTGGAAGAACATGTACCGCAGTACTGGGGGATAATCACAGTTGAGGACACCGGAGAGGGCCTTGACTTCTATATGCTAAGAGCTGCCAGGGATAATCCAAAGAGAGATATGAAAAGAAAACTCTCCCTCCTCTGGAGACCGGAGCTATTTGAGATACAGACAAAGATGGACATGCCAAAGTACAAGGACAAGAGCAAGGACTTTGTCATAGAGAAGATCTTATCACGCATCCCTGACAGGATATCTGAGGAAGAACTGAGCGCTCTTATCAGTAGCATCCTCTTTGAGAGGGATTACAATACAGTAAACGAGACACTACGGGAATACCGGAAAGGGGAGCTGCAAAAAGCGATCGAAGCTGAAACAGATCCTAAAAAGAAGCTTGAGCTGATGGTAGAAAAGGCTTCAAAAGCCGGTAATTTTAAAAAGAAAAGAAGGCGCAGGAGAAGATAGATGGACCATTTTTATTTCATAAGACATGGAGAGACAGTTTGGAATGTTGAAAACAAGATATGTGGGGCCACTGACATTGAACTTACACAAAGAGGGCATGAACAGGCAATAGAGACTGGAAAAAAGATTCTTGAAGAAGGCATAAAAGCAGATAAAATACTGTCATCGCCTCTTGTAAGGGCCTCGGAGACTGCAAGGCATATATCTGAGATCACGGGCATCCCAATGGAGATAGAACCGAGACTCAAAGAACAGAACTTTGGCATTTGGGAATCGACTCCAAGGGATGGTGCAGAGTTTCATGAGGCAAAGAAAGATATGGCGAGCCGATTCCAAACAGGAGAGTCAATGCTTCAGCTTGCACAGAGGATATACAATCTAATTGACGACATAAAAAATGGGGACGAGATAGTTATTCTCGTAGCACATAATGGTATCACCAGGATGGTTGAGTCATACTTCAGGGAGATGGATAATGAGGAATTCTCTTCCTGTGGGATAAAGAACTGTGAGATCAAGAGATATGACTTCGGTAAATAGCATTTGCGAATAAGGAGGACGTCATGGCAACGACAAAAGCAGACACAAAGAAAACAACAACTACAAAGGCTAAAGCAACTACAAAGAAAGGCGCATCAGCGGCTAAGAAGACAAGTAGCAGCAAGAAAACTGGTACAAGTTCAAAGAAAGCTGCTTCAACAGGGACAAGTGTAAAGGTCACTGCCGCGGAGAAAAAGCTTCTGGAATTATACAGAGCGGCTGATGCAGACACCAAGAAAGCTGCAATGGCTCTTCTGAAAGGAGAAAAGGCTCAGCTTACGGATATTATAGGGTCAATTCTTGATAATAAGACCATCATGAACACCGTAACAAGTCTTTTTAAGCAGTGAGTTTAGCTATGGATGAGTAAACTGTGACTATTATGACAGCTTTTGGAGGAGAGATACATGATTTTTGATGAAGAAAAATATACATTGGGTGAAAGAAATATTGTACTTAGAAGCGCGCGCGAAGATGAAGCAGATATGCTTATTGACTATTTGAAAACAGTAACCGGAGAGACAAACTTTCTTTTGGTTAACCCGGATGAGGTCAAGTATACTACAGAAGATGAGATCAAATTCATCAGGCATCATAATGAGGCTGAGGATTCAATGGTGATGCTGGCTTTTGTAGATGGTGTATATGCAGGAAACTGCTCTTTTACCAGCAGAGGGAGCAGTAGAAGAGCTAAGCACAGAGCAGATATAGGGATAGCTCTTTTCCAAAAGTACACAGGTTTTGGTCTGGGAAGACTGATGCTTGAAAGATTGATACAAAAGATAAAAGATTGTGGCTATGAACAGGCTGAGTTGACAGTTGTAGGCGGCAACGACAGGGCTTATCATCTGTATGAGGGCCTTGGCTTTAAAGAATGCGGCAGGATGCCAAACGCTAATAAATATGACGATGGTTCGTACAGTGATGATATCTATATGGTGCTAAAACTGTAGACAAGGTGACTCCATGAGCAAATGGTTTTCAGTAGAAAAACTTGATGGGCAGACATATGCGATATGCGAAAACAAACATTGGGAAGAAACCATGTCTTATAACGCTAAGTGGGGTGGCACCATTCCCTTTCCTGAGGATGAATGGGGCCCCTGGTATGAGGCGTGGGTGATAAATCCCGGAGCTAAAGTAAACAGCAGCGAACTGGTTCCATGACAGAAAAGATCTTTTCCCTAATGTCTGTGCTGTTTACACGGAAGAAGAATATCGATGCCGGGGCATTTCCGGTAATCGGCAGTCAAAAGAGTCGCCCTCATGACTGCCATTTTTTTCCCTGATACGTATAAAATATTAAGCATATTATTGGATTTGTCGATAAAAACTCTAGGAGATTATGCGGAGGTGACGCTATGGAAGAGAACAAGATGAAAGAAAACAAAACGAAAGACGAAATGTTCAAGGAAGACCGGTTGAATGAAAACGAACTGGAAGAAGTCAAAGGTGGTGTGGGATTAATTGAACAACAATTTATAAAGTCTATTTCACATTGGACAACTGTGAAGGATAATAGACTCTATTGTAACTACTGCAATTTCAGATACGATACCGACATAAGAGGCATCGCCGTTATGAAGATGCATTTAAAAGCTGTTCACAACCTTAGCTGAGTGAGAGCGTAGCACTTCCATCTAAGATAAGTGGGATAAACTTGCCGGTATAAATCATAGAAGAATCAGTTATGGCAGAAAAATGAAGAATAATTTAACAGATGAAGAACAAATTGCCTGGAATCAGAGCAGGCATCCGGTTCTTTATAGAGACAAAGAGAAACGTCCTCATTTACGAAATAGAGTGTATAATTATATTAATTAAAAGTAAAGTTGAGGTAACCATATTTGAAAACAAAAAGATTATTTATTACATCCCTTGTCATTATGTTACTATCCACCGTCCTGTTCTCGGGATGTGGGCAAAAAAGCGATACAACAGTTAAGACAGGGATCATTGGCGCTATGGATGAGGAAGTTGATGCCCTGAAGCAGGAAGTTAAAAATGCCAGGATCACCAATATCGCAGGCATGGAGTTCTGCGAGGGCACGCTGGATGGCGCAGAGGTAGTAGTTGTTAAATGCGGAATCGGTAAGGTTAACGCAGGAGCCTGTGCGCAGCTTCTTATAAATGAGTTTGGAGCGGACAGGGTGATAAACACAGGTGTAGCGGGATCTCTGGATGCATCAATAGATATCGGAGATTTTGTGGTTTCAACTGATGCGGTACAGCATGATTTTGACTTGACTCCGATAGGATACGCCAAGGGAGAACTTGATGGTTTAGGATCTGCTTCCATTCCGGCAGATGATGCCATGCGTCAAAGCGCAGTCGATGCCATAAAGCAGAGTGCTCCGGAAGTTCATGCTTTTGAGGGAAGAGTATGCTCAGGCGATCAGTTCATTTCATCTGATGAGCAGAAAAGCAGGATAGTATCTGAGTTTGGAGGCCTGTGCTGTGAAATGGAAGGCGGAGCAATAGCACAGATATGCTATCAGAACGGTGTGCCCTTTGTGATCATCAGGGCAATTTCCGATAAAGCTGATGGTTCCGCGCACATGGATTATCCCGAATTTGAAAAAGAGGCAGCAAGAAGATGCGCACTGATCGTACACTATATGATTACTCATGAATGATAATAAAGGATCATATCACCTATAAGTGAGACATCTTAGGGGCACATTCTTATCGTAGATCGAAAGCCATCTGCAAAGCTCTGCCGATGATGATAGACTTCTTTGAAACCTTCCCCCATATCCGTTGCAGGGAACTCTGATATTTAAAATGATAATTCTAAATAATTTATTAAGACCGTAGACTCAGGCCTGTCCGAGATTGGCTTTAGAAAACAAATTGGTTATAATTAAGAAGATAAATGCTTTTCAAACCGTTGATCGGTCGGTTGATCAAGAGTCTGTCTAGGTAGGTGATAGGGAATACTGCATGATAAAAGAATTCTTTTGCCCGGTGGTTGATAATGATGTCAGAAGTCTCATGGATCGGACCAGTACCAAGAATATTGAGAATATCTCCGGAGTTGTTGCAATCTTTGAAACTCTGACTTTGGCTTATTTTATTCTGACAAGGAAGAGCATAGGAAGTGATGAATTGATCAGTGTTGTCAGTGTGCTTTTTTGCATATTGTCATGTCTTTGCGGATTTCTTGTCACAAGATCGATGCTTAAAAAGGAGAAGCTAAACCATTATAGTGTGGCTTTTCTTAATGCCGCCTATTGGATGCTGATGTCCGGTTGGGCCATGTGGTCTTCTTATCGCCACTATCAGCGGGACGGTCAGATGCTGACTTTCTATGCGGTGGAGATATTGATGGTGATCTTTATTATCCTTAAGCCGTGGCTCAGCACTGTTCTGATTTTTGTCATCTATTTTTTTCTTTATCTTATGCTGAATTCCATTGATGGGGCAGCAGGCATAAATCCCACTAATTACTCAATCCTCGTGCTTGTGAGCTTTATTGGCATGGGAATGCGCTATCATTCACTACGAAAGGCTTCCGAGGCAAGAGTTGAGCTCGCGAAAGCCAAAGACTCAGAGCTGCAGGATAAGATAAATATCCTCCAGGCTTTCTTAGACATTTATGACAAGGTTAATCTAATTGATTATAACGAGAAAACTGAGATGTCCATGAGGGACAAGGAACAAACTAAACACTACATTGATTTTGGCAACCAGACTCATACCGTTATGACCCAGGACCTCAGAGTCGGCGTGATGCCGGATCAGTTGAAGAGTTTTATTGAATTTACTAATATCACCACGGTAAAGGAAAGACTCCGTGGCAAAAAACTCTTAAGTGAGGACTTCATAAACGTGACGGACGGGTGGTTTCGCGCCCAGTACATTCCGGTAGAAGTGGACGACAACGGCGTTCCTCTCAGAGTTGTATTTACCACGCGAAATGTAGATGAAGAGAAGCAGAAAGAGGAGAGGCTTCTTAGAATTGCCATGACCGATGAACTTACAAGGCTCTTTAACCGCCGAAGTTACGAGGAGGACCTTTCCGGATATGTAGGAAAGGAGCTGGAAAAAGATTTTGTGATATTATCCGCGGATGTGAACGGCCTTAAGAAAGTAAATGACACCATAGGCCATGTTGCCGGCGATGAGCTGATCAAGGGAGCTGCGGACTGTCTTTTACTGGCTGTCGGAAACAAGGGTAAAGTTTACAGAATCGGCGGAGATGAATTTGCTGCCATCCTTCATACTGAGGCCCCGGAGACGGTGTGCAGGGATATTGAGTCACAGATTGAAAACTGGCATGGCAAATACTCGGATAAGCTGTCTGTTTCCATCGGATATGTGTCATACGCCGAGAACAGTGGCCTTGATGTCCGCGACCTGGAGAAGAAGGCCGATGATGAGATGTATCAAGCAAAAGCCAGGTATTATCAGAAGAACGGCAGAGATAGAAGAACTCACAAGAAAAGCTAGAAGAAACAGGAAACCTGCTTTGTTGTTGAAATCAAGATAGTTCACCGAAAGCAGAAGTGGAAGGGTGGATATGTTGTGAGCCCGGAAAAGTGAGACCTGAAATGCGGACTGAAAAAGTGAGACTTGAAGGAAGCTTGAAGAAGTGAGACTTGATGGAAGTTTGAAGAAGTGAGACTTGATGGCTGCTTGGAAAAGTTCGGGAAATGTTCGGCAAAAGTGAGCCATTTTCATGAAATATGCCTTTATGAAGCCTTTTAGCTTCTAAGGGCATTTTTTTATTGAAGGATGAGTTTCTGTTTGGCATGATATATGCCCGAAATGAAGTTATATCGGGGGCAGGACAATGAGAATTGGCTTGACTTCTGATTGGGTCCTACGCAACTATTGAATAACATCGATTGTATAGGATGATAATTGGTCTGACTTCTGATTGGGTCCTACGCAACCATTGAATATCACTAATTGTATAGGTAAAAAATTGATTTGTTCTTGGTCTAATTCCTACACAAGTATCAAAAAGTCAGGTATGAGTAGGGCTTGGATGAAGGATGAAAGCTATTTTTATAGTTTTTATCCAACGCATTTTCCAGATATTGCCTGATGTGTGGGAAAAATACCGGATTAGCGAAAAATGAGTTCCAACACAGTAGGTGAATATAGCCATTTGTGTAGGAAAAAGAAGGAGAAGTGGCAAAAATTCATCCACCGCAAAAATGAAAAAAAGCCCTTTGCGGTGGAAGTGTTCTCTTCATGATCTAAATCTATCCTGGTATTTATAATAATCATCCTGTTTGCCCTGCGCATATTACTCAGCAAAAGAAATATGAAATCAGATTTACCATATTACAATAAATAGAAGGCTTAAGTAACCAATATTGACATATGTCAGAAAAGTGGCTATATTATATCTGACATATGTCAATTTCACCAAGGCCACGATATCACCAAGGCCACGATATCACCAAGGCCACGATATCGCCAAGGCCACGATATCACCAAGGTCACGATATCGCCAAGGTCACGATATCACCAAGGCTACGATATCGCCAAGGCTACGATATCGCCAAGGCACCATTTCATCTTGGCTACATTTCCGCCCCAGGACCACAGACTCACTGAAGGGGCGACTTCACCCGGGCCATAGGCTCACTAAAGGGGAGACTTCACCCCGGGCCATAGGTTCACTAAAGGGGCGGCTTTCACCCGGATTTAGGCCATAACCAGCAATTCCCTTATACGGAGGTAACCATGTCAAGAACCCCAAAACTTAGGAAAATACGCAGTTTCCCAGATTACTACAGCTTTATCCCCGAAGATGCGGAGGGCGAGAATTTAGAGAATATAGAGATGTCTCTTGATGAGTTTGAGACGATGCGTCTTCTGGACCATGAGGGCTTTAACCAGGAGGAATGCGCTTCAAGGATGGGAGTTGCAAGGACCACCGTTACAGCTATGTACGAGAACGCCAGGAAAAAGCTGGTCAGTGCTGTGGTTGAGGGCAAGCGTCTTAGGATCACGGGGGGTAATATTGAAATTGACAGATCGGGAAGCCATCTACAAATTTATGCAAATGAAAAAGGAGACAGAATAATGAGAGTAGCAGTAACTTATGACAACGGCAATATTTTCGGCCATTTCGGAAGGACAGAGCAGTTCAAGGTCTATGACATAGAAGAGGGAAAAGTGGTTGATTCAAGGATCCTTGGAACCAACGGTGAGGGGTGCGGTGCCCTGGCGGGAATCCTTAACCTGGCAAATGCTGATGCCCTTATCTGCGGCGGGATCGGCGGCGGTGCCCAGAGAGCACTTCAGGAAGCCGGCATTAAGCTTTACGCAGGCGTAAGCGGAAACGCAGATGAGGCAGTTGAAGCTTTTATCGCAGGAACGCTGGAAGCCGGCAGTGAAGCAAACTGTGATCATCACGACCATGCCCACGGTGAGGGAGAGTCCTGTGGGCACGGCGGCTGCCACCACTAAGGCGCATAAACAATAGAAAAACAAAGGGGACGATCCTGTTTGACTTTGCGCGAGCCAGCAGAACCGTCCCATTTTTATTCGAGAAAAGCCAGCAGAACCGTCCCTTTTTTATTCGAGAAAAGCCAGCAGAACCGTCCCTATTTTATTCGAGAAAAGCCGGCAGAACCGTCCCATTTCATTCGAGAAATCCAAATAGAACCGTCCCTTTTCATTAGAGAAATCCAAACACAGCCGTCCCTTTTCGTTAGTCACCGTTTTGAGAGCCGGATACAGCCGCCTCGTTTCATCGCGGCGGCAGGTTCAGATAAAAGCTCTCTTCAAAAGAGCTCGAGTCTTAATCCATGTTATAGGCAAGCCACAGGAAGCCGTGGGCCGGAACCGTCACATTCTTGGCGGTAAACAGCCTTCTGGTCATGAGATTCTTGTAATTGCCCTCCTCATTGATATGGGCAAGCTCATCATAATCACCGAAGTTGAAAAGGCCTATGAATTTCTCGCCCTCGTAGTATCTGCCGATACCAAGGACATGGTCGTTGTAGGTCTCTATGATCCAGGCGTCTGCTGCGCTGTTAAACACCCTGTGCTCTCTGCGTATTTTGGTGAGCTTCTTAATTGCGGAAAAGAGCTGTTGCTGCCGGGTACCTTTTTTCTTCCTTTTGGCTGCGCTGTCCCAGTCAAAGTCTCCTCTGTGAAGATACCTGCTGTCCCCGGCCTTCACCGGATCGTTATGGTAGCTGTAATCATTGAGCTGACCTATTTCGTCGCCGCTGTAGAGAACCGGGATCCCGCTCTGGGTCAGAAGAAAAGCATGCAGCATGATATCAAGCTTAATAGACCAGGCCTGCTTATTCATATCCTGCTCGTACTCAGCTGCCTCAATGCCGCACAGGGAAGCGGTGGTCCCGCAAAGTCTGGCATCTCCCAGGGCCGGATCATCGTTGTAGAGCTCTCCCCTTGAGGAGGACTCATACATGGAGCCGGTAAGGTAGGAATTCAGGTATTTCTTGTGTTCCACCTGACGGACCCCGAACTGCCTCAGAAAATCGTAGTCAAGGCCCCATCCGATATCATCGTGGCAGCGAAGGTAATTAAGGAATATATACTGCTTTGGCAGGGAGAAAAGAATCCCCATCTGGTGCTTTAGGAGTCTGACATCCTTTACCGCAACCGTGTGCCAGGTGCTGGCCATGGTGGTGACGTTGTAGAGCATCTGACATTCGGGCTTTTCCAGGGTTCCGAAGTAGGGAACAACCTTGGAGGGCTCCATAACGACCTCTCCCAGAAAAAGAGTGCCCGGGCAGACGATCTTCGCTGCTATATGCATCATTCTTACCAGTGTGTGAACCTGGGGAAGATTGCGGCAGCTGGTTCCAAGGGTCTTCCAGATGTAAGGAACCGCATCAAGCCTTATTATTCCGACGCCCTGATTGCACAGATAGAGCATGTTTGCGGTCATGTCATTGAAGACCGTGGGATTTCTGTAGTTCAGATCCCACTGATATGAATAGAAGGTGGTCATTACAACCTTGCCTGCTTCGCTGCACCAGGTGAAGTTTCCCGGAGCTGTCTGAGGAAATACCTGTGGAACTGTCTCCTCATAGTCATTGGGCTCGTTCCAGTCATCAAAGAAGAAGTATCTGTCCTGGAATTCCTTTTCGCCTCTTCTGGCGCGCTTTGCCCACTCGTGATCCTCGCTGGTGTGATTCATTACAAAGTCGAGACACAGGCTGATGCCTCGCTCGCGGCATTTTGCGGAAAGATGAGAAAGGTCCTTCATGGTACCGAGCTGAGGCTGTACAGTCCTGAAATCAGATACGGCGTAGCCTCCGTCACTGCGCTCCTTGGGACTTTCCAAAAGAGGCATGAGATGAAGATAGTTCACTCCGGCCTCCTCAATATAGTCAAGGTGTTCTTCGACACCCTTCAAGGTGCCGCCAAAGCAGTTGGTGTACATCAGCATGCCAAGAAGATCTCCACCCTTGTACCAGTCGGGATCTGCCTCTTTTTCGGCATCCCATTTTTTTAGTGCACTGCTTCTTTTGTCATAAAACTCTCTTAGCATGGACAAAAAATATCTGTATGCCTGCTCGTCGTTATAGTAAAGCTCATTGTAGAGCCACTTAAGCTCATCTTCATATTTGGCAAGACGCTGGTCAAAAACGCTATCTCTTTTACTCAAATCAATGATCCTCCGGGATAATAAAAGTAGATTAAAACTAAATCTTACTTCCATTTTATCAAATATTGAGGCATCGGGGGGCACATTTTGACTTTCCGGAAATTGTCTAAAATAAGTATTAAAATTCATTTTATTCAATATTATTATGGCTTTCACTGTAGTATGCTAGAACAAAGGGATTCATATTCGGGTGCTGCATATGAACTGTTCCAGAAAACTCATTGCCTTTATGGGCGGAATGATCGATGAAGAAAAAAACTGCTACTTCATTCATGCCATGGAAGAGGAGTGCAGAAAAAACGGCTATCTGATGATCGTCTTCGGCTTTTCCGAGACCACTTTCAGTGATCAGGACAGGAACAACTGCGAGATGAAACTGATTCAGATGGCTGGTTTTCTTGACCTTAAGGCAATAATCATGCATCTTGAGTTCATTAAGAATGACTATCTTATAGAGGCCTTCAGAAATCTGGCAAGAGAAAAGGGCATTCCGCTTATTGCCATGGAGCGCACTACAGAAGGCTGCCTCAATATTTCCATGAGATACAAAAACGGATTTGCGGATATGGTAAGGCACGTGATAGAGGTGCACAAATGCCGCAAGATCAATATGATGGCCGGCCTTAAGGGTGACCACTTCTCCGAGGACAGGATAGATTCCTACAGGCAGGTTCTTAAAGAGAATGACATTCCCGTTGAGGAGAAAAGAATCGGCTACGGGGATTTCTGGGACAGGCCCGCGAGAGCAGCAACCAGACAGTTTCTGGAGGATGGTGATGTGCCGGAGGCCATAGTATGCGCCAATGACAACATGGCCATCGCCGTTAGCGACGAACTCCAAAGACTCGGGTACAAGGTGCCGGAGGATGTTATTGTTACAGGGTTTGACGGGGTGAGGAAATGTCTTTTCAAGATGCCCTCTATATCAACTGTAGAGCCGGACTATAAGAAGGAAGCTGTTCGGGTTATTGAAATGATAAAGGCCAATGAGGAAAAACCCATGGCAGAGGGAAGCGAGAAGGTTGATTTCCTCTTGAAACTCAGGGAGTCATGTGGCTGTAACAGGTCCTGGGATACACTTTCATCTGAGAACATCAGGAATCTCTCGGAGTATTACGACGATGTTAACTGGGCGGTTACCAGCGTGAATTCCCTGTTTTCACAGGCGGCGGTCCTTGAAAATCTCACGGAGCTTTCCAGATCCATTGAAGAGACCCTTTGGCTGTGGAAAAGAGATTTCCAGTTTGCTGCAGTGTATTCGGATCTCCTTCGGGATGAAATAGAGGATCTTGGTCCCGGTAAATACACACCTTTTTTCTGCTACAGGGACGGAACTGCCTCCGGAATAGGACAGCCCTATGACGAGGGGGTTTTTCTTCCGGATTTCAAGAGCCTTGTAGAAAACAGCAATATATACGTTATGATCGTAAAACTTCTTCACTCCGGCAATCGTATCTTTGGATATATGGTGGAAGGAGCGGAGAATACCAACGACAGGGATGTGAGAAGGTGCGAAGAGTTCGGAATGTTCATCTCTTCCGCCATCAGCATAGTTGCGGCCAACAAGAATCTCATCAAGATGCATAGGGAGATCGCGGAGGCATCCCTTAAGGATTACCTGACAGGGATCTTTAACAGGCGCGGATTCTTCAATGAGCTTGACCGCATCATTACCATGGCACCAAGCAGAGGCATGTACCTCACGGTCTTTTCCATAGATATGGACGGACTTAAGCATATAAACGATGATTACGGTCACTCCGACGGAGACTTTGCGATCCAGTGTATGGCCGAAGCGATCCGCCACGTGGCCTCAAGGAACGGCATAAGCGCCAGGTACGGAGGTGACGAGTTTGCCTGCGCAATGATCACGGATAAGCCGATATATCTTTCCTCGGATACCTTCAGAGACCGCATAGCATGCTATCTTTCAAGGAGAAAAGATGTCTTGGAAAAAGAGTATGAGATAACCGCCAGTGTGGGAAGCGCCATGGCGCTGATCGAGGATGATCTTGATATTGAAAAGCTGATAAAGGAAGCTGACGATGCCATGTACCTGGACAAAAGGCAAAAAGGCAGCAGGGCATCGAAACAGAACAGCTGATCGTAAGTGGCAGCTAAAGGCAAGTCACCGGAATGTTTCATTAGTTAAGTGAAACGTCTCCGGTGACTTTTTATATAGAGTAAAAGAGAGCCGTCCCCATTGTCTTTGGCAAATTACCAAACTTTGATTCGCCAAAATAGAATATTGACATTTTATACCAACATGATATCATAATGATATCAAATAGATAAGCGAAACAGTTTTATAGACACGAGACGGAGGTAAACAGTCATGAATGAAAATATCCAGGAAAAAGAAATACGCGGACACAGGAACGGAATGGCAGCGCTGGTGCTGATCACGGTATCCTACCTTGTTGCTATAGCACTTCTTATATGGGGAGGATCCACAGACGGCCTTGTGGGAACGATTATCTTCATAGCTGCAATTATCTATCTGTGCGTAGGCTGGGTACTCTACCTTGGACTTAAGGTCCTTAAGCCCGGCGAAGCCCTTGTACTTACACTCTTTGGCAAATATGTGGGAACCTTAAAAGGTGACGGATTCTTCTTTGTAAATCCCTTCTGCATCTCGGTCAATCCTGCGGCAGACACCAAGCTTGGACAGAGCGGAGACATCACAGACAGCGGCAAGGGCAAGTTATCAGCAGCTTTAACAGGCGGAGCCAACGTAGCCATTGATACTTCTTCCATGAAGAGCAGGAAGATTTCCCTCAAGGTCATGACCCTCAGCAACAGCAGGCAGAAGGTCAACGATATCCTGGGTAATCCCGTGGAGATCGCGGTTGCAGTTATGTGGAAGGTCACAGATACCGCAAAGGCAGTGTTCGCTGTAGACAACTACAAGGAATATCTTTCTCTCCAGTGCGATACAGCTGTAAGAAACGTAGTTAAGCTCTATCCCTATGACGTAACCGAGAATGTTGACACCACAGGGGACGGCCAGGCCGATGACGGCAGCCTTCGCGGCTCAACAGAGGTGGTGGCAAACCGCATCATGGAAGAGATCCAGAACAAGGTTACTGACGCAGGCATCGAAATCGTTGATGCAAGGATCACATATCTCGCCTATGCTCCGGAGATCGCAGCAGCAATGCTCCAGAGACAGCAGGCAGCAGCAGTTGTTGATGCAAGAAAGCTTATTGTTGACGGCGCCGTAGGCATGGTAGAACTGGCCCTTGAGCGTCTTAATGAAAAAGAGCTGGTGCAGCTGGATGAGGAGCGCAAGGCAGCCATGGTATCAAACCTCCTCGTAGTCCTTTGCGGCAACCACGACGCACAGCCCATAGTTAATTCGGGAAGTCTTTACTGATGGCAGAGAAGAAACAGGTTCCCCTTCGCTTGAACGAGAAGTTATACAATGCCATCGCTGCCTGGGCAGAGGATGACTTCCGCTCAGTGAACGGACAGATCGAATACCTGCTGACGGAATGTGTCAAGCAGAGGAAAAAGGACGGCAAATATGTTTCGCAGACTCTGGATGAACCGCCGGAATTTGACATTAAATAACCGGGAAAAGAAATCCCGAAGGAGAAGAATATGACACAGACAGTAAGTTCGTTATCCATAGCAATGATGACTTTGGCGCTGATTTTTTCCATTCTGCTGCCCATAGGACTCTTTATCTATTACAGGAAAAAAGGCGCCGACATCCCGCCATTCTTTGTCGGATGTGCTGTGATGCTTATTTTCGCCTTCATCATTGAGTCTTTGGTTCACCAGGTGGTTCTTAATATGTCTCCCGCCGGAAGCGTGATCGTCAACAACGTAGTCCTCTATGCTCTCTACGGCGGCATTATGGCCGGACTTTTCGAGGAGACCGGACGGTTTGTTGCCTTTAAGACAGTTATGAGGAAGTACAGGGGAAAAGATATCAATGCCCTGATGTACGGTGCCGGCCACGGTGGCTTTGAAGTACTGGTGGTCCTTGGTATTACCATGATCGGTAACATCTATCTTGCGGTTATGGCCAACACCGGCATGGCTTCCTCCTTAATGGCAAATGCACCCGCCGAGTCCGCCGCTGCCCTGCAGACACAGATCGATTCCATAGCAGCGATCGCACCCTCCATATTTTTGCTTGGAATGTTTGAGAGAGTATCCGGTGTGATCCTCCATCTTTCCCTGTCGGTCCTGGTGTGGTTCGCAGTCAAAAACGGCAAAACCATCCTATACCCTGTTGCCATACTGCTTCACGCACTGGCTGATGGCGTAACAGTCATTGTCTTCAGATCCGGAACAGCACATGCCGAGCTAGTCACAGAGGCAGTCGTCTTCATCATATCGGTCATATATGCCTTTTTTGCCCGGAAAGTATGGAACAGGGAAAAAGTTGCGGCTGATCCGGCTGAAATGTAAATGAAATAAAGTATCAATTTTGATGTTTAAAAATTGAAAAAATAGTGTATAATGTCTCTGATAACGGAGTGTAGTTTCACGGAGATAAGTTATGGATTTAAATAATAACGATGCTGTTGCTGTTGCCGAAGAGGTGGCTGCACAGCCGGCAGGCGATCATGAAGTAGTTGAGATGCTTACGGAGATCAGGGACATGACCAGGAAGGAACTTATATGGCAGAGAGTCAGTTCATCTGCTCTGCTGGTTCTTGTTTTAGCACTGATAATCATTGGAGTTAACGTAATTCCCAAGGCTGTAGTTGCCATTCAGAATGTCAGTGAAGTTGCTCAGGTTGCCATCGATTCTCTTCACGAGATAGATGTTATGGTTTCGGACGTTACAAATACAAGCCAGAATGTTAATAAGGTCATCGAGGACAATGCGGTTCCGCTTTCGGATGCCGTCGATAATATGTCCAATGTGGATTTCGAAGGCCTAAACGAGGCTATAGCGGATCTTAAGGATACCGTCGGTCCCATGGCAAGTTTTTTCAATAAATTCAGGTAAAGCGAACAGTTTTTTATGGAAATAGAACCTTCAAGTTTTTTTAATCTCAAGCACTATGAATACGGAGAGGCGTACTTCGGGAGCCACAAAGGAATGCGCTACAGACTGGCGAGAGAACCCCTTGAGAACGTGGTTTTCGTCAAGCCCGAGGACAGGAAGCCCGCAACACTTATGGCGACCGTATGGCCGGAGCCCTATTCATACGCAGCCACAGACAAGGCGCTGATGACCAGTGAGAATTTCGAGATCTCCGAGGAGGGCTTTGCGGCAGCCATTAAGTGGATCAACGACCAGTACGAGACCAGGATAGACATGTGGTCCTTGTGATTTTTTACAAAAACAGAAAATAAAAAAAGGATTTTGAAGTCCCACGTCGAATAACTTAGATGTGGGACTTTTCTGCGTGCTAAAGCAGAGCCGTGCACTTGTGATTATATGGCGAGCTACACGAACGAGAAAATGTTTACATTTTCGAGTTTGTGTCTGATTTAGCCTCAACTTTAAGAAAGAAGACGACTATTGAAAATACGCGAACAACTCGAAGAGAGAGAAACCAGAATCTTAAGTAAACATGCTACTCTCAGCATGAATTCCAGGGGAAGAGAAAAAGAAGAAGAGGCTTGCGACATAAGGCCTTGTTTCCAGAGAGACAGGGACAGGATACTTTATTCCAAATCCTTCAGAAGGCTCAAGGACAAGACCCAGGTCTTTTTGTCCCCTGACGGCGATCATTACAGGACACGTATGACTCATACCCTGGAGGTTTCCCAGAACGCCAGGACCATAGCGAAGGCTCTTTTGCTGAATGAGGATCTGGCTGAGGCTATTGCACTGGGTCACGATCTTGGCCACACACCCTTTGGCCATGCCGGAGAGAGGGCTCTTAACGCCGTGTGTCCCGATGGATTCAGGCACAATGAGCAGAGCCGCAGGATCGTTGAGAAGCTGGAGAACTACGGCCGTGGGCTGAATCTTACCTGGGAGGTAAGGGACGGAATTTTGAATCATGAGATGAATCTCACACCGGGAACCCTTGAGGGGAAGGTGGTAAGGCTTTCCGACAAGATCGCCTACATGCACCACGACATGGATGACGCCATCAGAGGCGGTATCATCACGGAGAAGGATGTCCCCGAGGATCTTTCCAGGGTCATAGGACATACCAACGGAGAGTGGCTCGACACCTTTATCCATGACATAATCGCAACCAGCATGGATAAAGACGATATCAGAATGTCCGACGAGGTATACGATGCTTTCCACAAGCTTCGTTCCTTCATGTTTGAGAGGGTTTACACCAATCCTATAGCCAAGGGCCAGGAGGGCAAGGTTGAGGAGATGATCAAGATCCTCTACGGCTACTATCTGGATCATGTGGACAGCCTTCCCGATTATCTTAAGGAATTTATGGATAGGGGAGAGGCCACGAAGGAGCGGATCGTGTGCGATTACGTGAGCTCCATGACCGACAGATACGCGGTGGCGGTATTTGAGGAGGTCTATATACCACGGTCCTGGACAGTTTTGTAACGGAGGAGAACTACACATTCATTAACTAACAACGAAATGGGGAAAAGAAATTGCGCTATTCGGATGACATTATAGAAGAAGTGCGATCACGGAATGACATCCTGGATGTTGTGGGGCAGTACGTGCACCTTGAGAAAAAGGGTGCCAACTACTTTGGACTTTGTCCCTTCCACAACGAGAAGTCCGGGTCCTTCTCCGTATCCCAATCCAAGCAGATGTTTCATTGCTTTGGCTGCGGGGCGGGAGGTAACGTGTTCACCTTCCTTATGCAATATGACAACCTGACTTTCCCTGAGGCAGTTCAGGCTCTTGCAGAAAGAGCGGGCATTCAGCTCCCGGAGGAGGATAATTCCGCGGCAGCTCGGGAAGACAGAAACAAAAGACAGTTACTTTTTGAAATAAATAAAGAAGCAGCAACTTATTACTACCACAACCTGCGGAGCCGGAAAGGTGCCAAGGGAATGGAGTATTTCAAGGGAAGGCAGCTGACGGATGAGACCATGAAGCGTTTTGGTCTGGGATTTGCCTCCATGAGTTCCGATGAGCTTGTACAATATCTCAAGTCCAAGGGCTATTCGGATTCGCTCATCATTGAGGCGGGGCTTGCCTCCCACGATGATAAGAGGGGAACCCATGACAAGTTCTGGAACAGAGTCATATTCCCAATACAGGACGCTTCCCAGAAGGTCATAGGATTCGGCGGCAGAGTCATGGGAACAGGAGAACCCAAGTACCTTAATTCTCCCGAGACTATGATCTTCAACAAGAGAAGGAATCTCTTTGGACTGAACATAGCCAAGAATTCCAAGGCAGGGTACATGATACTTTGCGAGGGCTACATGGATGTTATCGCCATGCACCAGGCAGGCTACGATATGGCTGTTGCTTCTCTCGGAACGGCATTTACCTCTGAGCAGGCCATGATACTTAAGCGCTATACAAGCGAAGTCATTCTTGCCTACGACAGCGATGAGCCCGGAACCAAGGCGGCCCTCAGGGGAATAGAGAACCTCAAGGAAGTCGACCTTAAATGTAAGGTCCTGGATCTTCGCCCCCACAAGGACCCGGATGAATTCATCAAGAATCTGGGCAAAGAGGAATTTGAGAAGCGCATCAGAAACGCTGAAAGACCCTTCTTTTTTGAGGCAAGGATCATGGAATCAAGGCATGACATGTCCGATCCCGAGTCCAAGACTGAGTTCTACAGAGG
Source organism: Butyrivibrio sp. (assembly GCA_015056575.1). Taxonomy (GTDB): domain Bacteria; phylum Bacillota; class Clostridia; order Lachnospirales; family Lachnospiraceae; genus Butyrivibrio. The sequence continues at coordinate 9,229 of SVGA01000032.1, read as the reverse complement.
CCTTGCCCGAAAGCTCAGTGAGATACAGGATGCCTTCGAGAGAGACAGCTACATTGAGGCTACTGCCGCAAGGTACAACATCCCTTTGGAGAACCTCAAGAGGCAGGTGGCAGAATATGCTTCCATGGGAGGCCTTATAAAGCCGGCTACAAGGCCCTTGTCCGGCATTCAGCCAAAGAAAGATCCCGAAGACAGTGTAAGGAAGAATGAACGGCTCCTCCTCACCTGGCTTACGGATGAGCCACAGATCTTTTCCAAGGTCAAAAAATGGGTAACGCCTGAGGATTTCTCAGATGATCTATACAGAAGCGTTGCAAGAGAGCTCTTTTCCGGAATGGAGAGCGGAAGCTTTTCTCCGGCAGCTGTTCTGGACAAATTCGAGGATGAAGAGGAACATCGGCAGGTGGCCGAAATGTTCAATACCAATCTGGTGGATATCGAAACTCCGGAGCAGAGAAGGAAGGCTTTTCATGACATTATCTACGGTGTCAGACAGGCCGGCTATGAGCGCCTCAAGAAGACACTTAAGCCTGACGATCCCGAATATCTGATGAAGACGATTCAGGGCAAAAAGGAACTTGAGAATCTGGCCCATGCGCCGATTTCTCCCGACGACTGATTATGAAAAAATCTATAGTAAAGGAATGAAAAAACATGGCAACTAAGAAGGATACAGCAAAAGAGACAGAGAAGAAGACAAAGGCTACTGCTGCAAAGACTGCAGCCAAGAAAGAGCCCGCCAAGAAGGAGACAGCTGCCAAAGCTGCCAAGGCTCCTGCCAAGAAGGAGACTGCTAAGAAGGAGACCAAGCCTGCCAAGGAAGAGGCAAAAGAGACTGCTAAGAAGGCAACTGCAGCCAAGAAGGAAACTGCAAAGGAGACAGCAAAGCCTGCGGCTAAGAAGGAGACTGCAAAGAAAACTGTTGCGGCTAAGGCTGCGGAGGCTGAGGAGGTTAAGGCTCCAAAGAAGACCAAGAAGGTTGAAGCTTCGGAAGAAGCAGCTCCAAAGGCAAAGAAAGCTTCCAGGAAGGCTGCTGCGGATACTGCTTCCAAGGCCAAAGACGCAGAGAATTCAGGAGAGGTCGATGAGGCAACTCAGGAGCTTGTAAGCCAGAAGCTTAAGGATATTCTCGCTCTTGCCAAGAAAAAGAAAAACATGCTTGAATACACTGAGATCAGTGATTTCTTTGCAGATTTGAACCTTAACGAAGAGCAGCTGGACGGTGTTCTTGAGGTTATTGAGAACAGCGGTATCGATGTACTTAGAGTATCCGATACAGATGATGATATTCCTGATGATGACGATATGGTACTTTCCGAGGAGGATGAGGTTGATATGGAGAATATCGACCTTTCCGTACCCGATGGAATCAGCATTGAGGATCCCGTAAGAATGTACCTCAAGGAGATCGGTAAGGTTCCGCTTCTTACCGCAGAGCAGGAGATCGACCTTGCTCAGGCGATGGAAGCCGGTATTGATGCCGAGAAGAAGCTGGCAGAGGACGAGGGCAAGAACAAGCTTACAGAGGCTGAGAAGAAAGAGCTGAATATGGCCATCTATGCAGGAGATGAGGCCAAGAAGCGCCTTGCAGAGGCAAACCTTCGTCTTGTTGTAAGTATCGCAAAGAGATATGTGGGAAGGGGAATGCTCTTCCTTGACCTTATCCAGGAAGGAAACCTGGGACTTATCAAGGCTGTTGAGAAGTTCGATTTCAGAAAGGGCTTCAAGTTCTCCACCTACGCAACATGGTGGATCAGACAGGCCATCACAAGAGCCATTGCCGACCAGGCAAGAACGATCCGTATCCCTGTACATATGGTTGAGACCATCAACAAGCTCATTCGTGTGAGCCGTCAGCTCCTTCAGGAACTGGGACGTGAGCCCCTTCCCGAGGAAGTTGCTAAGGAGATGAACCTGCCTGTTGAGCGTGTGCGCGAGATCCTTAAGATCTCCCAGGAGCCCGTATCCCTTGAAACACCTATCGGTGAAGAGGAAGATTCACATCTTGGTGATTTCATCCAGGATGACAACGTGCCCGTTCCTGCAGATGCGGCAGCCTTTACACTCCTTAAGGAACAGCTGGTTGAGGTTCTTGATACTCTCACAGAGCGTGAGCAGAAGGTGCTCAGACTCAGATTCGGTCTTGATGACGGAAGAGCAAGGACCCTTGAGGAAGTAGGCAAGGAGTTCAATGTAACCCGTGAGCGTATCCGTCAGATTGAGGCCAAGGCTTTGAGAAAGCTTCGTCATCCCAGCCGCAGCCGCAAGCTCAAGGATTACCTTGACTGATATGATGACAGAGAAAAATGAAAATAGCGGCGCAGCGGAGAGAATGTCCCGGATGGATCCCCGGGCCGGCGTAGCAGAGAAGATGTCGACAAGGCTCCTTACCGTGGCAGGGATGCTTGGAGAACTTCCCTTTGCGCTTAGGCTATTTGGCAGCAAGTCGTGTGACGATCCGAGGCTTGCGGAGAATGCTAAAGGCAATGATTGTCTAAAGACCGGTAAGGAAGCCGGGGACCATGATTTTCCACAAACCTATAGGTGCGTTGCGGACGTTGGCTGTGACCATGGCTATGTATCTGTTTACCTGGTACAGAGCAGCATTGCCAAAAGCGCCATTGCCATGGATGTTCGAAGCGGCCCGCTGGCTATGGCCAAGGGAAATGTGGAGTCTTTTGGTCTGTCAGACAGTGTTGAGACAAGGCTCTCTAACGGACTTGAAAAGCTTAATCCCAAAGAGGCAGATGCTCTGGTAATTGCAGGCATGGGCGGCAAGCTTATGATAAGTATCCTTGAGAAGAAGTCTCTTTCGGAGCTTGGGATAAGGTATGCCGTTCTTCAGCCCCAGTCAGATATATACGAGTTCAGGCAGTTCCTCAGGGACAACGGCTTTATCGTAGTTGATGAGAGGATTGTATTTGAGGACGGCAAGTATTACTTTCCGATCAAAGTTAAGATCCCGGCAGCCAAGAGCTGTAAGGCCTTTGGAGATGAAGGATCACCGGTCGGCATCACAGAGGCTCCGGAGGATGATGATTCTTTTGACATCGACAGGATATCTGACGAAAACGGCATCACAATGGCTGACGGGATATCAAAAGCGATCGGCGTTACGGATCCTGCAGATCTTCTTAGAATCTGCAACCGCTACGGTGAGATCAATATTTTAAAGAAAGACCCGCTTCTTGAGCAGTTTCTTTTGCATGGGAGAGAGGTTTGCGGCTCTATAATGAAGAGCCTCGATAAGCAAAGTCATAGTGACAGGTACAATGAAGTAAGACAGGAAGCTGAGGATATCGACCTTCTTCTAAAAATGTTTTGACAACTTTTCCGTAAAGCGAGGAAATCATATGCCCATAGTTACTATTAACGGAGTAGATAAAGAATATGAGAAGGCGACTACTTTCGAGGAGATCGCCAAGGAATACCAGAAAGATTATCCCCACAGGATCGCTGCGGTCATCTATAATGGCAAGATCAGGGAACTGATGAAGACCGTTAAGAAGGACGGAACTCTGTCTTTTATCACCTTTGCGGACAACATCGGCCACAAGACCATGGCCAGGACAGCGGTGATGATACTTATCAAGGCTGTAAGGGACGTGGTTGGAAACAAGAATCAGTCCAAGATAAAGGTTGAGTTCACCATTGGCAACGGCTATTTCTGCACACTTCACGGTGTTGAGGTGACGGATGAGCTGGTTGAGAAGTTCTCGGTAAGATTCAGGGAACTGGTGGACGAGGCTCTTCCCATTACCAAGAAGGTCTATCCTCTGGATGAAGCCATAGAGATATTCAAAAAGCAGGGCATGACCGACAAGGTGGCTCTTCTTAAATACCGCAGAAGTTCAGAGATAAATATCTACAAATTGGGAGACCTCTACGATTATTTCTACGGCTATATGCTTCCCAATACCTCTTATATCGAGCAGTTCAGGATCGATAAGTATCACGGTGGTATAATGCTGACGCTTCCTACAAGAAAGGCTCCGGAGCAGCTCGTTGTGTCCGAGCCCAGGGAGAAGCTTTTCGAGACCATGATGCTTGCCAGTGACTGGGGAAGCATGATGGGAATCTCCAACGTGGGTGACCTTAACAATATGATCTGCGAGGGCAGGATCAATGAGATGATACTGGTGCAGGAAGCACTGCAGGAGAGCAGGATCGCGGACATCGCCCGTCATATTTTTAAGAGAATTGATGTAAAGTTCGTTATGATTGCAGGCCCCAGCTCTTCAGGTAAGACAAGTTTTGCCAACAGGCTTTCCATCCAGCTTCGCACCTACGGCCTTGTGCCTCACCCCATAAGTCTTGATAATTACTTCGTCAACAGAGAGGACACTCCTCTTAATGAGGACGGAAGTTATAACTTTGAGTGTCTTGAAGCTCTTGACGTCGAGCAGTTCAACAAGGATATGAAGAGGCTTCTTAACGGAGAGAGAGTCGAGCTTCCGGAGTTCAACTTTATAACCGGAAAGCGAGAGATGAACGGAAACTTCATGCAGCTGGGACAGAACGATGTCCTCGTAATAGAGGGTATCCACGGGCTCAATGAGAAGATGAGTTATGCTCTTCCTTCCGAGTCCAAGTTCAAGATATATATAAGCTGTCTTACAACTCTTAGTATCGACGACCATAACAGGATCGCCACCACAGACGGAAGACTCCTTCGAAGAATGGTGAGAGACGCCAGAACCCGCGGCGCCTCAGCCAAGAAGACCATCAGCATGTGGGGCTCCGTACGAGCCGGCGAGGAAGCCAACATCTTCCCCTTCCAGGAGGAGGCCGATGAGATGTTCAACTCCGCCCAGATCTACGAGCTTGCAGTCATCAAGCAGTACGCAGAGCCGCTTCTTTTCAATATCGGCAAGGACGAACCCGAATACTACGAAGCCAAGAGACTTCTCAAGTTCCTCGATTACTTCGTAAGTGTAGACAGCTCTTTTCTCCCGAAAAACTCCATCTGCAGGGAGTTCGTGGGCGGCAGCTGCTTTAAGGTGTGAAACTGCAGCTGATTTAAGATGTGAAACTGTAGCTGCTTTAGGCGCGAAACTGCAGCTGATTTAGGTGTGAAACTGCATCTGCTGTTTCAAGACGGTACCTCAGCAATATTAGCGATGTGCCTTTTTGCTGGGAGAGCAGTGAGCTCACTTTTTCCAAAATTCAAAAGTTTTTGGAAAAAAAAGAAGAGAATTGCTTTATCTATTTCAAATCCATTCATTTTTATCTCGATATCGGGCTATTTTAGGCTGTTTTGGAAAAGATTAGCTAAAACTGTGAAAAATTTTCCAAAGCAGCAGACCGGTCCGACCTCATTGGCTTAAGTCCTGCCAAAAAATTTTCAAAACTTTGCAACATATCCCTTCCCTCGGTTGTATACAGTGTAGAACAGCAAAAAACAAGCTGTATAAACGGAGGGAAAAATTATGAAAAAGCATTTAAGGTATGTATCAATCTTAACAGGAGCCGCTATCATGGCTTCATCACTGGCAGGTTGTGGAGGCGCTGCGCCCACAACTACAACAACACCAACTACAACTACATCAACAGAGACCACCACTTATGATTCAGGCGCCGAGGCAGAGTATCCCGCCGAGGCAGACTATTCCGCCGAAGCTGACTATTCTGCTGAGGCAGAGTATTCCGCTGAAGCAGAGTATCCCACCGAAGCAGCCCCCATGGCGCCTCAGGAAGCGGCCCGCACATCAGCTGCTGACGCAGTTACAGGGTTCTTCTCATCTAATAAAAACACCGCCGCAACAGCGGAAGGCTGCTATATCTATGAAGATTACCGGGACGATTCATATTGCCCCGCTCCCTATAATACCGAATCCTACGACAAGCCCGAGGAGAACGGATTCTTTCTATCTCAGGTGCAGCCACTTTCAACCTTTGCGGCTGATGTGGACACAGCATCCTACGCCAATGTCCGCAGGATGATAGAGAGCGGCTACGGCGCAGACAGCATCGATCCTGAAGCGGTTCGTCCCGAGGAATTCATCAATTATTTTTCCTATGACCTCAATTCCCCAAAAAGAGGCGAAAAATTCGGTGTTACCACAGAAGTTTCAACCTGCCCCTGGAACAAGGATCACCAGCTCATGTTCGTTGGTCTCAAGGCGGAAGATCGGTTTGACGGCGATATGCCAAAGAGCAATCTTGTTTTCCTTATCGACGTATCAGGGTCAATGACTTCCGAGAATAAGCTGCCTCTTTTACAGAAAGCATTCAAAGAACTGGTGGACAATCTTCCGGGCGATGGCACGGTTTCCATAGTGACCTATGCCAGCAAGGAGGAGGTGATCCTTGAAGGCGAAAGCATGAACAACAAGCGAGCCATCAAAAACGCCATAAGCAGACTCTCCGCAGGCGGCTCAACGGCGGGAGAAAAGGGCATGCAGATGGCCTATGAGATTGCTGCCGAGAACTTTATCGATGGTGGCAACAACAGAGTCATAATGGCTACAGACGGTGACCTTAACGTGGGCATTTCCGACCCCGACGACCTTGAGGATTTCATCAGGGAGAAAAAAGACAGCGGCATTTACCTCTCAGTTCTTGGCTTTGGAACGGGAAACTACAAGGACGACAAGCTTGAGAGACTGGCAGATTGCGGTAACGGCAACTATTCCTACATCGATTCCATGACAGAGGCAGGAAAGGTTCTTGTGGACGAGATGAGCTCAACCCTTGTTACGGTTGCCAAGGACGTTAAGTTCCAGGTTGAGTTCAATCCCGCAACAGTCAACGGCTACAGGCTCATCGGTTATGAGAACAGGCAGATGGATGCAACGGACTTTAACAATGATGCCAAGGATGGCGGCGAAATGGGGGCAGGCCACACTGTTGTTGCACTTTACGAGATCATTCCCGCAGGCAGCAGATCGGCAATCGACCTCAAATATCAGACCGTTTCCGGCAGCGACAGCGACGAATATGCAACGATCAAGATCCGCTACAAGGAGCCCGATGAGGATGAGTCAAAGCTTCTTACCTACGTGGTTGATTCGGAATTCTTCAATGAGGATGCAGGAGAGAACCTTGCATTCGCAAGCCTTGTATCGGAATTCGCAATGCTCATCGGAGGCAGCGACTACGCAGGTGACATCACCTACAGCGACATCATGAAGGCTTACAAGAAGCTGGACAACACCGATGACTACAAGGATGAGTTTTACAACCTTGTCAGAATGGTGGAAAAGAGAGGCTGATACTGATATACTATCTTCCGGGAACCTGGGCAAAAAAGACAGCTCTTTTCCCGGGAGATTTAGATGAGCGAGATTGTCTTACGTTTAAATGATAATATAGGGCTAAATCCCATAACCATGATAGCTGCGGGCATTGCGCAAGCCGCGAAGTACCTTCGTTATCACAATACCGCTATCATGCGATTGCCAGCCGGTATCGTGGGATTTGCTGCAAAAGTGGCAGAAGCACTGGGATTCGAGGCAGGGGCCGATAATGCAGAATCTGTAGCCCTTGAATCAGAAGCCGATAAAGCAGCAGAGGCTGAGCGTGCCGCGAGGGCTGCTTTCGTTCTTGATGACTATGGGAACAGCATCCTGCGCACCGCTTACATATATCTTCACAACATGAGCGATGCGGAGGACATCCTTCAGGATACCCTTATTCAGTATATAAGGAAGGCGCCGGCATTTGAGAGTGCAGACCACGAGAAGGCATGGCTTCTTACCGTGGCGGCGAACCTATCGAAGAACAAGATCAAGTACAACGAGCTTCGAAAGACCGATGAGCTTGCCGAGGAGCTGGTTGGAGAACAGGCACAGGACCTTGCTTTTGTCTGGGATGCGGTCAAGCAGCTTCCGGAGAAATACCGGGAGGTCATACATCTTTTTTATCAGGAGGGATACAGCACTTTAGAGATAGCAAAGATTTTGGGGAGAAATGAGTCCACTGTTCGCTCTGACCTTAAGCGCGGCAGGGATAAGTTAAAAGAAATATTGAAGGAGGCCTACGACTTTGAGTAAGTATCAGGATATTATGAAAAAAATTGAAGTCACGGACGAGATGAAGTCCAGGATCCTTCAAAATATAGAAAAAGAGTTAAAGACAGGCGAGACGAACACAGCGGATTCTGGTGCTGAGGGCAGTGAAGATGCTTCTAATAAGATTCGCAGATTCGAATTCAGGAAGTATGTGCCCATGGCAGCAGGGCTTCTTGTATTCGTTTTGAGCACTTTCCTCATCCTCAATGTTATTCCGCACCATCGGACTAATGAAAGTGCCACAACTGTACCCATGGCTGATTCCGAGAGTGCAGTTTACGAGTCTGAAGCACCGATGGCGACAGAGACAGCAGCGGAAGCAGAGATGGCAGAAGAAGCGCCGGCGGAGGCAGAGTTTGAAGCGGAAACTCCGATGGAAGCTGAAGCGGAGATGGCGGCTGAAACGGAGATGGCGGCTGAGGCTCCGGCACAAACTCAGACCGTAACAGATGTACAGAACAATACGTCGATTGAAGGTGTAAAGGAAGAATCTAAAAATACTGACATCGGAAAACCTGCATCTGAATCGATTGACTTTGATAAGACCGGGGGGATTTCTAATTCGACTCCACCTGCAATTGACAGCTCGGAAGGAGCTTCTGGGAAAAACGTAGCTGCAATTACCGAAAATGACGATGGCGTAGTCGCCCCGTCAGTAAATGATGTCGAGCCAGTAAGCAGCGCTAAGCCAGGGTTCTTTAGAAGAATTGCCCGATTCTTTAAGGGGATTATAAAGGCTATTAGGGACTTTTTTAAATAAAATAATACCAAGGGCTTGTATAGATGAATTTGGTATTATAAAAATAATACCAAACCCACCATATGTGTCTCATGTGATTACAAAACACCCCTTAAAACTGGTAAAAGAGGTCGAAATGTAATACCAAACAGCCTAATATAGCGGGCGTGGTATTATTTTTGACCAATCCACTCCTGTTACCTAATACAAATACCCAATACTTATACAACAAAAACAGCGCCGGGAATCGCGAAACCAGATTCCAAGGCGCTGTCTTTTTCTTTTTGGGAGCAGAACTGTAAGCCGGGTTATGTCGTGAATGATCATCTATCTAGGACTGCTGTCACCAACAGCCTCAAGCGACCCACCTGAGAGCGAACCGGGCCGGCTCATAGCTCTCTGTTCGGTCTTGCTTCGGATGGGGTTTACATGGCTACTGATGTTACCACCAGCACGGTAGTCTCTTACACTGCCTTTC
>SVGA01000005.1 GCA_015056575.1 Butyrivibrio sp. | reverse complement strand
TGAATACTTGGCCATAAAAAATCCCCCTAAAGGAGACTTTGGATATTTCCATTGTCTACTTTAGGGGAATCATATCAAACCGCTTACGCTTTCTTGACGTCTGAAAGCAGAATCGAGTAAGAACAGTCTGCTCGATTGCCGGGACTTAAATTTGATGAATTGCTATCAAAGGAGCTTCTTCATCTCGTCATATACGAACTGAACCTTAGGTCCTACAATAACCTGAACTGATGTCTTGGAAGGACGGATAACACCGGGAACGCCGGCTTTCTTGATGGCCTTCTCGTCAACCTTGGTATAATCGCCTACCTCGCAGCGAACTCTGGTTGCGCAGTAGTCGAACTCCTTGATGTTCTCCTTGCCGCCGAGGCCTGCGATAACTGCCTGTGCGATGGCTGTGAAGTTATCATTGGCAAGATCAAGGCTTACCTCATCCTCTTCATCATCCTCACGACCGGGTGTCTTTAAGTCAAACTTGGTGATGACGAAACGGAATACGAAGTAGTAGATAGCTGCGAATACAAGGCCGATAGGGATAAGGAGCAGAGGATTAACTGCCATGGGAGCCTTGAAACTCAGTATGTAGTCTACAAGTCCTGCTGAGAAGTTGAAGCCCAGTCTCAGAGGAAGAAGTGTACAGATAACTGCTGAAACGCCTGTCAGAACAGCGTGTACAAGGTAGAGGCCGGGAGCCATGAACATGAATGCGAACTCCAGGGGCTCTGTGATACCTGTAAAGAAGGATGCCAGTGAACCTGCCAGAAGAAGTGATGCGGCAGCTTTCTTCTTGGAATCCTTGGCTGTGTGATACATAGCAAGTGCGCCGGCGGGAAGACCGAACATCATGATGGGGAAGAATCCTGTCATGTACTGTCCTGTAACACCCTTAACCGCGCCTTCCGCACCGGACCAGAAAAGACCAAGGTCGTTGATGTTTGCTGTATCAAACCAGAATACCGCGTTGAGAGCGTGGTGCAGTCCCAGAGGGATAAGCGCACGGTTGAGCATAGCATAGATACCCGATCCGACTGCGCCAAGTCCGAGGATGGCCTTACCGAATGCAACAAGGGCTGCGAAGATAAGGGGCCATACAAAGTAGAGAACTACCGAAACAAGAACTGAGCATACAGCTGTGATGATGGCTACGCATCTCTTACCACTGAAGAATGCAAGCCAGTCGGGAAGTTTGGTGTCTTTGAATCTGTTATAGCAGGTAGATCCGATAACACCGGCAAGGATACCAATGAAGGCATTGCTGATCTTGCCAAAGGCTGCGGGAACTTCGGATACATCAACACCCCTGTACATGGCAACGGCGCCCGAACTTAAGAGTGTGGTGATCATCAGGAATGAAACAAGACCTGCAAGAGCACTTGTTCCATCGTGGTCCTTTGCTGTTCCTACAGCAACACCGATTGCGAACAGGATCGGGATCTGGTCAATGATCGCAGAAGCAGCCTTGATAAGGAATGCCGCGATAACACTGTTTGCGCCCCAACCTGTCGGATCGATCCAGTAACCGATACCGTACAGTACACCTGCAGCGGGAAGAACGGCTACCGGAAGCATTAAAGCTTTTCCGATCTTTTGTAAATACTTCATCATACTACTTTCCTCCTTGAGTATATGATTATTTATCTAAAAGGATGACCGGATCTCCGGCGGCGATTGCTCCATCCTTTTTTTCTATTTTGGAAAACTTTGTAGGATTTGAAACGATGACCGGTGTAATGATCTCATACCCGGCCTCTTTGATCTTCTCAAGATCTGCCTCCACGATGAGGTCGCCCTTCTTGACTGTGGTACCCTGGGCGGCGTGGATGGTGAAATGTTCACCCTTGAGCTTAACGGTATCGATACCAATGTGAACAAGAACTTCAGCTCCCTCATCGCTTAGAATGCAGAAGGCATGTCCTGTAGGGAAAAGAGCTACCAGCTGACCGTCACAGGGCGCATAAAATTTACCCTCTGAGGGCTCTATGGCAATTCCTTTTCCGACCATTTCCTGAGCGAATGTGGGATCACTGACTTTAGTTATAGATACTGCCTGACCTTTTACAGGCGCACAGATTTCAATAGACTTCCCTTTGAAAAGACTATCAAAAATACCCATATGAATTCTCCCCCTACAAAAAACGTTTCCTAAATTATAACTCTAAACATTGATTATTTCATTACATTTTGTCGCTTTTTGTTTGCATATTTTGGCGTGGGTTTCCAAAATCAGTCATTGTCTGCGAAATTTCTTTTGCCATAAAAAATTGATGTTCGTATAAAACTACATATGAATCTTACGGAGGTATATATTATGGGTGAAATTTTTGAAATCTTTGATGATACAAGAAAAAAATATGTTGAGATGTTCCTTGGAAAGCCATCCACAATGAGCGAGGAGGATTACAAGAGGATAGAGACTGAGCTCATCAGGTTTGCCGATGAGCTGTCAATTGCAAACTGATGTGAAAAAGAGCGATTGCAAATTTGATAGGTGCAGAGAATGAAAAGGACGCAGCCGAGGTGACTGCGTCCTTTATTGTGGTGAGTAAACCGCATAAATGATCCGGCGTATTCCTAAAATAAAAAGAGGACGCATCCGTAAGGGATACGTCCTACTATGATCCGTCAGCATTTTCTGGGATTCATGTCCACAACACTTTCCTCTTTAAAAAGCAGGTTTGAAGCCTTTTTCTTCTTGCCGGTCTGCAATGTGTTTTTTACTACCCTGTCATCTTTGGTTGCATTGGGAAGTCCCAGTGTAAGATCAAGTCCTCCGTGTACTGTATTAAGTGTATCCTCGCCGAGAAGTTCTTTTTCAATTTTATCATTGTTCATAACTATCACCCTCCTGTATGTGATTTCTTATATTTATTTATACGAGGGAAAAGAGTCTGTGGCAAATAAATTTTTTATAACTAAACTATTTATGGTATAATTCTTGACGTGTGTAATAAAAGTATCTGAATGGAGGAAATAACGATGTTAAGCTTTATTTTTTCACTTATCCTTGGTGCGATTGCAGGTTTTGCCGCAAGCTATCTCATGGGAGAGAAGTCAGGCATGCTCAAGAACATTCTTCTTGGTGTAGGCGGCGGATTTGTAGGAAGATTTGTATTTGGGCTCTTTGGCTTTGCTACAACAAACATGATCGCAAGTCTTATCGTAGCGGTTGTTGGTGCATGCATCTGCATCTTTGTAGGCAGAAAGCTCTTCAAGTAATCCCTGCAGAAACCACAATAGTTAAGGGCGCGGCCTCCACGGCTGCGTCCATTTTTGATTAATAGGAAATTCTTTATTGACCCATTTGGCCGCTTTGATGTTGGGCTCGGAAATTAGGGGATGCAGAGTGCTGCAGGTGGGTGCTATACTGTCTTTGACACATTTGATTATTGACGGAATTCAGTTGGAGGAATGATAGTATGAAGAAAGTACGCGCGGTGGTTATGGCCCTGGTGTGCATGCTGTGTCTTTCGGGATGTGTGAGGTTCAACGCATCAATTGACGTTAAGAAGAACGGCAAGGTTGACGTGTCCATGATCTATGCAGCCATGTCCCTGGAGGACTACGGCTTTGGCGGAGATATGTTTGATGAAGAGACTGTGGAGAACTTCGAGAATGACGGGTGGACCGTGGAGCCCTATTCCGAAGGGAACTTTGCCGGCTACAAGCTCATAAGGAAGGATGTCGAGATAAAAGAGCTGGCGGAGTCGCTTAAGGATAACGACACCGATATGGTAAACATGAATTCCTTTAAGGTAACCAAGGATGGCCTTAAGTACGTGATCGACTGGGACCTTGATGGGATCGGGGAGTTGTCGGAGCTTCAGGCCTACAAGAGCTACTTTGATATGAGCGGCGGGTACCTGACGGTGGACATCAATCTGCCGGTAAAGCCCAGCAACCACAATGCAACAAAAGTGTCCGATGACGGAAAATCCCTGGAGTGGGACCTGCTATCACCGGACATGGATGGCATTTATCTTGAGTTTACTCTTTTCAGCTTCATATGGATATTCATTCTGTGCGGCATCGGCCTTGCGCTTGCGATCATTGTTGTGATCGCGATCCTGGTCATTGATGCAAATAACAGGAAAAAGTACGCAAGGAGTTAACAGAAACCTCTCCATTACCTTCTTCCGTGCTATAATTAGAAAAATATTTTTGGAGGAGCGCAGTTATGAATACAGTCAGAATGGCAGGGCAAAAAGACATACCGGCAATACTTGAACTTCTTGTCCAGGTGGACATGGTACACCACAACGGCCGACCGGACATTTTCAACGGTCCGGCCACAAAGTACAGCGGCGATGAACTTAAGACCATGGTGGGAAAAGAGACAGATCCTATCTTTGTATGTGTTGATGAAAATGACAAGGTGCTGGGACACGCCTTCTGTGAGACCAAGCAGATCATTGGGAACCACGTTCTGACTGATATCAAGACTCTTTATATAGACGACATCTGCGTTGATGAGAAGGCCAGAGGAGGGCATGTTGGAACGTCTCTTTATGACCATGTGATCAGTTTCGCCAAGGAGCATGATTACTACAACGTGACCTTGAACGTATGGAGCTGCAATCCCACAGCTATGAAGTTCTATGAGGCAATGGGCATGAAACCTCAGAAGGTGGGCATGGAAGTGGTCCTGTAATGGCTGCTTAAATTTAGGCTTTTTTAATAAAGTAGAAGGTGATCTCTGCCGATACAAATAGATATGGCAAATTTTGTTTTTTCGGGAGAGACACATGAGACATAATATTTTATTCGGAACTATATCAAAACGTGTATTGGCGCAGGCTCTGGCGGTTATGATGGCCGTCACTGCAGTGCCGGTAAACACTGTGGCTGCAGAGGATTCTGGGGCTTTGGCAAGCAACGGGCAGGAAGATTTTGTCGAGGACGCAGGCGAAAGCGCCGCTTCAATAGATTCTGCCGGGGAAATCGGCGGCGAGCTTGGTAACAACAACGGTTTTGATAACGACGGAAATTCAGGCGGCGAGCTTGGCGACCATGCCGGTTATGATAACGGCGGAAGCTCAGACGCTGATGGCGGCACCGGAAACGGTGAAGCTGTGTCAGCTTCCAGAGACGGCGCCGATTATGGTGCTGATGAAGGTGAAGGCGGCGATGGCCTTGATGAAAATACACAGAAGGGTGATGGCAGTGATGTTTCCGCAGACTTAGATGTTGATGCCGTGTTAAAGGGTACAGGATCAGAGGGCGCGGAACAGGGCGCTGAACTTCTTGCCGGCGCGGAAGACCTTGAAAATACAGAATTTACCCTGCTTGCGGGAGAAGGCTCTTTTGACAGGGAAGAGCTTCTTGCGCTGCTTGAAGATGCTTCGGAAATTGAGGATGCAGATCTTGCTGTCGAGGGACTTAAGCCGGCAGCAGACTTTTCTGCAGAAGAAATAAATGAATTTAAAATCTACGTCACCAAAGGGCAGACCTTTGAGGACGCTGTAGTCTTCGTGGACGCCGACAGTGACGGGATCATCGATAATGCACTCGCATTGGACAAACTCCCCAAACCCGTAAGGGATGACTATGATTTTGTGTGCTGGTACCTGGAAAAGTACGAAAGTGAGGACCTTTCCGGGCTTCTTAGCGTGAACAAGATCACGGAAGAAACCAATATAGATGATATTCTTGCAAGAGAAGACCTGGATTCTTCGGAGGATAACGGCATCGAGCTCCATGCTGTGTGGAAGCTCTCCGCTCCCCCGGAAATGGACCCCGGGGACGGAGTCAAGGGTTCATCTGAAATGGACCCCGGGGACGGAGTCATGGGCTCATCCGAGAGTTCCGGTGACGGTTCGAGCGAAAACCTAGGTGATGGCTCAGAAGACGCGGCAGATGATGCTTCAGATGAGGCTACTGAGGGCGCATCAGATGATTCTATCGGTGAAACTTCAGAAGCTGCAGAGCCTGAGGAAACAGTCGAAGATGAAGCCGGAGCGGGATCCGGGGAAGAAGAGCCTGAAGAGAACCCGGAAGATGTTCTTCTTGTCACAAATGTAGAAGATGAAAAAGGAATATGGATAAAACTGAAAGACGTCGATAACGGAGAAACTGCGATTTCAGAATCATTTACAGGTTCAGCAATAACTTTTTCCGGAATAAAGATTTACGATGGGGAAGAGAGTGCAGAGAATGAGATACCTTCCTCAAATTATTCTGTTGCCTATAAGAACAATAAGAATGCAGGAACAGCCACAATTACTGTAACCTTCAAAAATAACTACAGCGGTAAGTTATCCAGGAACTTCTCAATCACTCCAATTGAGCTGTCTAAAACTGACACTGCATTTACGATTCCCGATGAAGTAGTGCTTTCCTACACCGGAAAACTTCAGAAGTCAGTTCCGGTTATTATATATCAAGCGGGAGATAATGCCGCTGTAACACTTAAGAATAATACAGATTTTACACTTGATTATCCTTACACAAACCCCAAAGCGGCTGACTACAGGGCTACATATTTTGTAGGAACTCCTGAGGGAGATGAGTATAACAATAAATATCCCATCACTGTAAAGGGCAAAGGCAATTTTACAGGTGAGATTGCTGTACAGGAATATATTCTGACTTCTGATTTAACAGCCATGTCCAAGGCCACAGTTACAGCAGAGGCTGTGCTTGATGAGGCAAGCATACTGGCAGCAGATTCTTTGGATAAAGTTCCGAACCCCAGACCCTCATTGACAGTAAGATTTGGATCAGACGAACCTTTGGTGGAAGGAACGGATTATACCTTCACCTATGAAAACAATCTTAATACCCTTACAGGAAAGGCTGTGATAACTTCTACGGGAACAGGAAGCTTTTATGGAACCAAGGAAGTTACCTATAAGATCACCGGAGCCATTCAAATAAAAAAGGCGCAGTATGGCAATCCTCAGGATGCGATATATGCAGGCCCCGGAACTGAGCATAAGCAGGCTCTTATGTATGGAGAAACTTCCCTGATTGAGGGAATCCATTATAAGGTGGATTACAAATCCGGGAATAGCAATGCCGGCACGATTGCAGCCACATATACAGGTATAAATGGCTTTACGGGTTCTGTAAAAAAGACATTCAAAGTTGTCGCCAGAAACATTAATGATTCAAACATTACATTCAGTCTGATTGCAGCTGATGGATATAGCGAAGGAGTATACCCATATGCGAAGGGCGGCACCAAGCCTGTTACTGTTGTTGCTTATAAGTATAGCGAAGGTGACCCTTATACACTTAAGCCCGGAGTAGATTATACGGTCAGCTATGCTAATAACAGCGCTGTGGGAAATACCTCCAAACCACCCAAGGTAACGATCAAAGGCAAAGGTAATTTCACCGGCAGCAGAAGTCTTGATTTTACTATAGTTGCCAGCAAGTTATATGATGATGATCATCCCACTCACCTGTCGATGAACATTGCGGATAAACTGTATACTGCCAAGCCCGGAAACTATACCACAACCTTCACAATCACCGATTCTGACGGCAAGAAGCTTGCTGCCGGAACAGATTACGAGAAAGCATTTATCTACAGGTACACGGAATCGACCAAGCTTGTCAACGGAATCAATCGCGATGCAGGGGTTGAGGTCCAGAGCACAGATATAGTTCCCGTCGGAACAGTCATTGAAGTTACAGCTATCGGCAAAGGCAAATATACCGGAGAGATAAGTGGCAGATATCGCATCATCTCAGGAGATATAAGCAAGGCCTCTGTCAGAGTATATACACAGTATTATCAGGGAAAAGAGTGCAGACCCTCCTATGATCAGATTGAGGTGAAAATGTCAGGTGTCATCCTCTCTTCAGATGACTATGATATTACCGGATATGCAAACAATAATGCCAAGGGCAAAGCGTCTCTTACCATTTCAGGAAAAGGTGATTATGGCGGAAAAAAGACTGTTAATTTCACCATCGCAGTGAAGGGTGTAAATGAAAAGCTCACAGTGATTTTTAACGGAAATGGTTCCACTTCAGGATCAATGAGCAATCAGAGTATAGCGCAAAATGCGTCCGCAACACTTACCGCCAACAAGTTTAAGAGAACAGGTTACAGGCTTGATCCTGCTGCAACCTGGAAAGATGCGGGCGGGCAGACTTATCAGGACAAGAAGCTGATAACAAATAACGGAAACCTGAATACAAAGACACTGGTTCTTTATGCAAACTGGATTCCGGAAAAATATACTGTTTCATGTCATGTCGGCGGTCTTAAAAAGAATGATCTCTTTGCCGGTGATGCTTATGCTGAAATAAGGGCAGATGAAAGCTTTGGCTATGATGATGTAAATGATATTTATACGTTCTCTTACAGTACAGGAGATGCGGCAATAACGCTTCCTACTCCCGGTAGAAGTACATGGATTACAGGATATCAGTTTGGCGGCTGGTACAAAGAGGAGAGCTACAAGACCAGAATTTCCGTTATAAAGAAGGGAACTTCAGGAAATCTTAATCTTTATGCAAAATGGGTTCCGTACACATATGTGATACGCTTCAATAAGAATGGCGGAGATGAGATTTCAGGCACCATGCCGACTGAGACTTTTTCCTATGGAGTTGCAAAGGCTCTGAGTCCTAACAAGTTTAAGCATAGTAACAAGATACAGTTTGCCGGATGGGCAAAGAGTCAAGATCGCGCCGATGCCGGTATTGTAGATTTTGCGGATAAAGAAATAGTGGATGAGACGGTTATCGCAAGTGGAAGGACTGCCGATTATCAAACGGCCCCCATTGACCTCTATGCTGTCTGGAAGAATGATTTTGACGTTAACTTCATTACAAACGGTGGAGTGGTTGACGCAACCGTTGTTACTGTTAACGAAGAATATAAAACGACCTATGCTTATGGCACAGGTCTTGCAGGACTGCCTGATGCGGAAAGAGAAAATTATGTCTTTGCAGGATGGTGCAGTGATAGCTCTTTTGCCAAACAGGTAAAGACCATTGGCAAGAAGGAGATGGGAGACAGAACTCTTTATGCAAAGTGGGAGTTCAAGATCAGTTTTGACGGCAACGGAGCTACAGGCGGAGTTATGCCTGACCAGGCGGTATGTGATGCAGATGCCGGTTTCAGGCTGAGTGTCAATCGGTATTCAAATGACGGTAAGGTCTTTGTGGGATGGGCTTTTAATCCTGATGCTGAGACGGCGGTTTATGCGGATTCTGAGCTCTTTGGTTACGATGCAGATTATGAGCTTGATGGCAAAGATAAGCAGGAACTGTTCAATCATGGACTAAAGCTTTATGCCCTATGGAAGGACTGGGAGGATTATCGCGAAAGCACGGATGCCCGTGATAGCTATGGAAAGTCATATAAGATAACTTTTTACTCAAATAAACCTGACGGAGCGCAGAATCCATCCGGATCAATGAAAGCTGAGAAGATGATTTACGGCACAGAAAAGGCGCTTTCAAAGAATACATTTAAGTTAAAGGGATACAGATTTGCAGGATGGTCAATGGATTCTAAAGCAGTATTTGATGGCCAATATAACCAGTATCCCACCGAAGTTTTTCCGGACTGTGCTTTGAAAGCGGACTTTGGCGGATATAGCAGCAATATAGCCCTTTTTGCCATTTGGGTAAAAGAAGAATACAGTATTACCTACAAGAATATAGATGATCTGGCATTTGGGCAGGAACTTGCTCCGACTAAATTTACCGTAAGTGACAGTTTTGTCTTAATAACGCCTTACAGGGTCGGTGCTGTATTTGATGGCTGGTACTCAGATGCGGGATTAAAGAAAAAAGTTACGGCTATCAAGAAGGGGACCGTAGGAAATCAGGTCTTTTACGCAAAGTGGCGATCAACACGTTATACGATCAACTACGTCCTTAATGCAGATGATGCAACACTTGATACTACCAATGCGGGATATCTATCATCTTATGGAGATATGCATGAGAGCGGATATGTGCTGGCGACAGCGTATAGACCTGCTGAAACCTGGAGCGCTTTCGGAGGCTGGTATAAGGATCCTGCCTGCAAAAAGGCAGCAGGTCTGTTTATCACCGACCTTTCCAGCGATATTACTCTGTATGCAAAGTGGATACCTTCATCATTCAGCATCAAATTTGATAAAAATAATGAATATGCGACAGGTGTGATGAAGGATATGACAGGGCTGAAGAACAATACGCCATACAAATTGTCGAAGTGCCTGTTTACCAGCAATTATTACACCATGTTAGGGTGGTCAAAAGAAAAGAATCTTAATCTTGATGATCCTGACGCATATACAAAGCTGATAGATGTTACAGAGGAAGACCCGTGTCCCACAGTTACTGCCGAAATGCTGGGAGTTGAAGAGGGTGGTCAGATAGTAACGCTCTATGCAGTATGGACAGTAACTACCTTTGAAATCACATATATGGATGGCGCCCGGGAATTTACAGATAATGATGGAGTATCCCTTATGACTCCCGTGTCCTATACATTTGAGGATGAAATTCAGGAGTTGAGATATACAGGCGATGAGAGTGGAATACCAAAGAGGGCAAATTATGCTTTCCAGGGATGGTATACCGATAAAAATCTTTCCGTTCCGGTGGGCACACCTGCAATTCCTCTGCATTCCTACGGAGATAAGGTGTTCTATGCAAAATGGACATTTGAGAAACCGGAAAAGCCTGACGACCCGGAGAAATATATAGACGTCACCAAGGCTCCGTATAATGCTATACCGGATGACGGAAACGATGATACTGCAGCTATTAATAGTGCTTTGGCGAAGGCTTATGGAGCATCAGCTTCAAATCCATGTAATGTCTATATTCCTTCCGGTACTTATGATATAACAGCCAAAGACAGACATTCCATTAAGATTTTGAGTAATACAAATCTTTTCATGGAAGATGAAACCATTCTGAAAGTTACAGGAAAAAATGTTGGCAGTGGTGATATTGGCATGATTGGACTGAACGATGTAGGTAACATCGTTATTTCAGGTGGACAGCTTGATGGCGGAGGAAACCTTGTTTCTCATCAGGAAGCAGTTCATGGCGTGCTGATCCTGGGATCGCATGATGTGAGTATTGTAGGCATGAAGATATATAATAACTGGGGCGACGGAGCATACCTGGGTTGGACTAATTATAAGGTGTGCAACAATATAACCTTCATGGGCTGCGAAATTTATGGTAACAGGAGAAACAATATATCAATAATCACGGCCGACAATACCACAATAGACGAATGCTATATTCATGATGCAAAAGGTGCGCAGCCTCAGGCGGGTATATGTGTAGAGCCAAACGCGTATAAAATGTCACCTACCGGACCAGAAGAGTATTACGTCTGCGATGGCATTACAATAAAGAATACAACTATTACAACTCCCGACAGGGATAACTGGAGATACAGGACATTCTATACATACCATCATGTAGCAGGCAGCAATAAGAAAATCGCCACCAACATCACATTTGAAAACGTCCACTTCTACGGATGGTACGGCAACTACAACGGGACCCAGCCTGCGCATGTTGGCACAATAGACATCCAGGGCACCAAGAACGGTCCATGGTAATAACACGGACTAAACCACAACGACAGAAAGACTGACCCATGAAAAAACACATCATCATCCCAACGATAATACTGTTCCTTTTCCTCCTTACTGCCTGCTCCTACAACGACGGCAGGTACGGCGTTTTCCTTAGCGTAGAGGGAGAACTGGACCGCTTTTCCGGGTACGAGACCGTAGTCATAGACGCCCAGTACTTTGACAAGGAAAACATAGAAGATTTCAAGGCGAAGGGACACAGAGTATTCACTTACATCAATGTGGGTTCCGTTGAGAATTTCCGGGATTACTACAGTGAGTATGAGGATCTGACCCTTGATGTTTACGAGCACTGGGAAGATGAGCGCTGGGTTGATGTCTCAGAGAGCAGATGGCAGGATTTCATCCTGGAGGAGCTGGCACCGGCTCTTTTGACCAAAGGAATAGACGGGTTCTTCGTGGACAACTGTGATGTTTACTACCATTATCCCACCGAGGAGATGCTCGAGGGGCTTTCTGCCATCATGAAAGGGCTTCGGGCCACTGGCAAAGAAGTGATAGCTAACGGCGGCAACGACTTCGTGGAAGCCTACACTGAAAAATACGGAGATCCCGGGGATGTCATCACCGGCATCAACCAGGAATCGGTATTTTCGGCAATCGACTGGGAGGACGGCAAATTCAAAACCGCTACAGCCGAGGATAGAAGCTACTTTACGGAGTACATTGAGAAATACGCCGCCCGGGGCGTGGACATTTACCTTCTGGAGTACACCACCGACACGCTCCTCATAATGCGGATAAAGAGCTATTGCAAAAAGCATGGATTTAATTGCTATATTTCAGGGTCCTTGGAACTTTCCTGAGGTTTTGGCAAATTTTCATTGTCAGAAATCAAAAAAAGCATTACACTATAAAGGTACGGCGGCGAGTGAAGCCGCCCACGGGGCATTAGCGCAGTTGGGAGCGCATCACACTGGCAGTGTGGGGGTCACGGGTTCAAGTCCCGTATGCTCCATTCAATATTTCTTTTGACCAAATATATGAGCCCCTCGGTAACCATGCCGAGGGGTTCTTGCGTATAAACTGGAAAACCACGCGCAGTTGCTTCTGCGCTGGACTGTATTCCTGCGCGTTGATGCTTCAAAGCTCTGCTCTGCACTGCATTCCTGCGTGGGGCGGATATTCTGATAAGGGAGGACAATTCTTGAGAGCCATAGATCTTCACACCCATTCAAATTGCTCGGACGGAACCTACACGGTGTCCGAGCTCATGGATTATGCCCATGAAAAAGACCTTGCGGCCATCGCCCTGACGGATCATGACACTGTAGAGGGCATTGACGAAGCCATAAGCTACGCGGCGGAGCGCTACCCCGATATGGAGGTCATCCCTGGGATTGAGTTTTCCACGGTGAATGAGGGCAAGGATGTGCATGTTGTGGGACTTTACATCGACCATCACAACGCTGAATTCGTGGCAGGACTGCAGTCTTTCATCGATTCGAGGACCCAGAGAAACATCAGGATGTGCCAGAAGCTCACAGAGGAAGCCGGGCTGCCCATGAGCTACGAGGAATTGATCGAGGCTTACCCCGGCGCAGTGCTCACCAGGGCACACTACGCAGACTTCATGATCAGGAAGGGGTATGCAAAAAGCAGAGCTGAGGTCTTTGACCGCTACATCGGTGACAACTGCCCATACTACGTTCCCAGGGAAAAGATATCTCCCGAGCAGGCCATCGACTACGTGAAAAAGGCGGGCGGAGTGCCTATCCTGGCTCATCCGATACTCTACAAGATGGGAGAGGCCAAGCTGGATGCGCTGGTGGCGCGGCTTAAGGATGCAGGACTTGTTGGCATTGAAGCCATCTATTCAACCTACGAGCCAAGGGACGAGCGCCGCATCAAGGCCCTTGCCGAAAAGTACGATCTTCTTATCAGCGGCGGCTCCGACTTTCATGGCCGCAATAAACCCGACATCGACCTTGGGGTTGGGTATGGACGTTTATTTGTGCCGGAAGATCTTTTGCCACCGATCAAGGCAGCAGCAGGATCTCGTGTGTGAGCCGTGTGATGAGATCTGCGGCGGTGGGAGTCGTGCGATGAGATTTGAGGCGGCGTCAGTCGTGTGATGAGATCTGTGGCGGCGTCAGTCGTGCGATGAGATCTGCGGCGGGAGTCGTATGACGAGATTTGCGGCAGTGGGAGTCGTGTAATGAGATCTGCGCTGGTGGGATTTGGAAATATTTTCACTAGAGTAGCGATTCTTTTCCAAAACACTGTAATTTGACTTGAATTATAGCCGATAAGTGAGGTGGTTTGGAAAAAAATGCTCATTTTTCCGCTAAATTTCCAAATTATTACCATTTTTGGAAAAACAGGCTTTTTTCTGCTACCACCACGGCCGCCATTGCTGCCACATTCGCCACAGCCATCATTGATTCCACATCCACTACAGTCACCACAGCCTCTACAAGAACAAATCGTGTCCCTAACACAACTAGTACGCCATTATCAATAAAAGGCTCCCCGATATCTTTCGGGGAGCCTTTTGCGATAGACTCGTAATTATGCTATAGACTTGCAACTATGCATCATACCTTATCATGCTCAGTTAACCTGAATCGTTATGGTGATTTTCTTGTTGGTGCCGTCAAGGGCAGTGATGGTGAGCTTGGTGGTACCCTTTGCGTGGGGGTAGACCGTAACTACATTCTTGTCACCGTCCTTAAATGCATTGAAGTACTCAGCAACACCTGTGGCCACCTTGGGATTACTACTGGTAACGCTGAAAGCCTGCTGAGGGACGCTTGAGAATGAATCCAGATTGGTTTCCAGCCTGATAGAGGCACAAGCGCTGTTTGTTATAAAGTAGGACGGAATCCTGTATGCTGAATAGTAGCTGTATCCTGAACCATCCTTATCAGGGTATGATGCCTTGATCCACTTTGTGGGATTGGAAGTCATAAATACCTTGGATGACGAATAGCCTGTTCCGTCTGTTGTCTTCGCTGTAACCCTTACTGCAGGAACGACATTTAAATCAAAATTGCTGCCGTAATTTTTGTAGATGTTTGCGAGGGCCTTGTTTATGGCTGCAGTACTTTGAACCTTCAACTTGCTGCCTGACATGGTAAAGAAGTACTTGTTCTTGTGGCAGAATTCAGGAAGTGAGGATGCAGCCGTGTTGCTATACTTATTATTCATGCTGATAAATGAATAGTTTTTGTCTTTTAACTGGATGAATCCCAGTTCGTAGCTCCATTCAACAGCTGAAACGGTGGGCTTTCCGTAGGCGCTTCCAAGGGCACCCTTAACATTAGTGGTTACTCCTTCTCCTACCAGATAATCATAGGAAGGTGAACCGGGGCCTTCAGTTAGGTTATTGGCTCCTACCACCTCAATGCCTGAAGCAGGAGTGATGACGGTCACTTTCAGAGTGGCTTTTGTGCCTGAACCATCAGGAACAGTACAGGTGATATTGGCGGTTCCCGGCTTAACACCCTTAACCACGGCAACTTTCATTGACCCATGGTCATAACGAAGTGTTCTTTCCTCTACCGTAGCAACTTTTGGATTGCTGCTGCTCCATTGGAAAGTTTGGCAGACCTCCCTTTCAATGTTTGCTTTACTGGAGTTTGAGGCAGTAGCTTGAAGAAATGTCTCTGTTTCATTGAATCCGTCAGGGTCTTCAATATTGGTGTCGTAAAGCCGGCATGATGACATGATCTTCGCTAAGGTAAGTGGATCCCCTTTCTCAACAGGAATATTAACACTGTCTTTTCTCATGGAGGATACCGATCTGATGGATACATGATTTGCCTTATTCTTTACTGTTGTAAAGGATGTCGCGACGTAAGAAGTCGGAACAATTCCGGTATCCAAAGGAGTTGCGGTGATTTCATATTTCCCGATAGGAGCATCGGGGGCAACTGTAACTACTCCGTTTGAATTTACGGTTACGCTGCTTATTTGTTTTTTAATATTGACGTTGATGTAATAAACGTCCCACTTGAGTTTTTTGTTGCTGGATGTCGCGGGATATACCTCGGCCTTAAATGATGCTTTGTTTCCAACAGGCACCACGGGCTGACCTGTGACAACAACTTTTTCAACCAGCTGAACAACAGTGATCTTGACACTTGCCGACTTCCCGGATCCATCCTGGGCTGTTGCTGTGATATTGGCAGTACCATTGCCCACAGCAGTTACGATCGCTGTATTGTTGCCGGCTGCCTGAACCTTTGCAATCTTTTCGTTGCTTGACTTAAATACTAATTCTGACTTATTGTCCTTGCCTTCTGCATTTAACGATGAAGCAACGATTCTGGTGGTGTTAAGGTAGCTTCCCTTCACAGTAGTTGAAAGTGTATTTGAATAATTGATATTTGCGTTATTGTATCCCTTTGCTGTTCCTTTTGTATCAACAGCTGCAGTAACCTTCGTGGTCTTCTCACGAACTTCAAAGGTATATGTGCCGGAGCATCCTTTGCCGTCTGTGGCGGTTGCCTTAACGGTTATCTTTCCGCTGTGAGCGCATCCCTTAGCTACGCTGACTGTGCCGTTTGCTGCATTTATTGTAATACCCTCGGCTGCCAGCTTCTTAGCTGTAGCATCATCCGCAAAGCTCCAGGTTATCTTCTTGTTGTTGGCTGTTGCCGGAAGAACAGTTGCTGCAAATTTAGCGCTTGTGCCGGCTGCAATGTACTTCTGGCCTGAAACGGTGATATTTGTAACGGCCTGAAGAACGGTTACTTTAAGCACAGCTTTTTTTCCTGATCCGTCTGTAGCGGCACAGGTGATGTTTGCTGTTCCCTTGGCAACAGGAGTGATTGTCACTTTATTTCCGTTTGCTACTATGGAAGCAACCTTGCTGTTGCTGGTGCTCCAGACAGGATTTAAATAGTTTGAACCCTTGTCGGCACAGGTCTGCTTCGCAGTTATGGAAAAAGAGCCTGCTCCTGAAAATACACTCTTTGCTGCAGTAGCGGTGCTGCCTTCGAAAAGAGCGATGGCAGTAACTTTTTTGGCCGGATCTGCTGTAACCTTGATGTTTATCTTGGCTGACTTTCCTGAACCGTCAAGGACCTTGCAGGTGATTGAAGCTGTTCCGGCGCCTACTGCCTTGATATTTACAGCAGGAACGTTTGCTGAAACGGCTTTTCCGGTTTTGTCCTTAAGGCTGAGAGCCTTAGTGGCAGTGCCTGTTACGGTAACCACATTTGGATTGGATGAAATCCACTGAAGTGTCTTATTGCTGAATGCATTATCTGTAAGCAGGTTATGTCCTGCGTTATCAGTCATTGCTGAAACATATACGACAGTGGTCTGGCCGGTGGCAGGAGTCGAGCTGTAATTGAATCCAAGTGCCGGGTTAGCAGTTGCTACGGAAAGTGTCTTAACAGGTGATACGCTGCTTACCTTGATTGTAGCTGTGGCAGACTTGCTTGAACCTGCGGCAGAACAGGAAACAACCAGTTCTCCGGTTTTGCCTGCAACTGTTGAAAGTGTTCCGTTTGAAGCGTTTATCTTGCACTTGGAGAGATCTGTGCCCTTGTAAGAGCTGATCTTCCAGGTTACCTTCTGTGAAATGCCTTCGCTCTTACCGCCTGCTGTGACCTGAGCTTCGAGCTTTATAGATTTGCCGGCTACAATCTCCTTTGGAGCGTTGGTAATCTTTATTTCCAGGTTGCCGGCTGAAGAGCCTGTACCTGTAAGAGTGGGATTCACGGTAAAGGTAAGAGTTGTGATCTTGCCCATTACTCCCATGCCTGTTACTGCGGCTGCCTTTACGGTAACCCTGGTTTTTTCTGTGATGGTTCCGGTCAGTGTGTTTACTGACACAGCTGAGGAAGGAGAGATGGCTGTGCCGTTTAAAACCTCTCCGTTAAATACTGAAGGAGCTGTGCCGTCAGAAGTATAAACAATCTTTGTCTTGGCGTTGCCTTCGGTGCTTCCTCCAAAGTTAAGAGGCGTAAAGGTAAGCTTTGAGTCCTTTGCCACATCGTAAGAAACAGTGGAGGAGCTGCCGCTTACGGCTTCACCGATAAGTGTCTTTGAATCGCTTGCTTTAAGCGCAATGTAAGGTGCTGCGGTGTCTCCGCCAAAGATCTTTGCAAGGTCCAGGATTCCTTTGCCGGAACCTGATCCTGCATTTCCTGATACAGCGGATTTGATCACCTTCTCCATGGTATCGGGGTCAACATGACCTACTGCACTCATGTAAAGAGCGCAGGCTCCGGTAACTACAGGAGCAGCCATGGAAGTACCGTTCTTATAGACATAGCCGCTGTTATTGGTGTTTGAAGCTGAATAGATATGTGTTCCGGGAGCGGAAATATCTGCCCAGGAACCGGTGGTTGAAAAGCTTGAAAGACTTCCGCTCTGGTCAACTGAGCATACTGCAATTACGTGATTGCAGGCTGCGGGATAACTAATGTGATTGGAACCGTTGTCATTACCCATGGCTACAACCAGAGTGACCCCAGCTTTGTAGGCGTGGTCAACAGCTGTCTGATAGAGGGTTCCTGAGATGGACTCCCCAAGACTTAAGTTGGCAATATCTGCCCTTCTTCCTTTATAGACAACCTTGTCGTTCACAACCTCGCATCCTGCGGCATAGTTGATAGCTGCGAGAATGCTGTCGGTAGAAATGGTATTTCCTTTGGAAATTTTCAAAGCGAGGATATTAACCCCGGGAGCTATGCCTGCACCCATCTGATTGTTAAGTCTTCCTGCAATTATTCCGGCAACATGGGTACCGTGACCCTGGGTGTCTCCGGCTTCTGCACCGCTTGCAATGAGCGTAGCAGTAGTGGTGGCTCCGTTTGAAGCAGCCTTAAGATCTTCGTGAGCAGTATTTACACCTGTGTCAATGACTGCTACGGTGACATTCTTGCTTCCTGTGGTCACACCCCAGGCGGAATAGGTGTTTATCATGTCGTGATGCCACTGGTAGTTTGCATTCAAAGGATTAAGAAATGGATCCTGAAGCTTGTCGGTATACCATCTCTCAACAAAGCCGTTTCCTGATGCAACAGAGCCTGAAGCATTAAAGAGCTGGGAGTCATTTACAGAATCCACCAGCCCTGAAGGCTCTTCGTTGGTAATATAGTTGGGCTCTACATAAGGCAGGTCATAGTCATCATTAAGACCATATGAATAAGCATCGGAAACAGTAACCTCGCTGTCCTTAAGATTGATGACAGCAACTCCGTAAGAGTAGCTCTCGAGTTCGCCTGCATATGCATAAGCTACAGCTTCGGCTTCCTCCCTTGAATCAGCCAG
Source organism: Butyrivibrio sp. (assembly GCA_015056575.1). Lineage (GTDB taxonomy): Bacteria > Bacillota > Clostridia > Lachnospirales > Lachnospiraceae > Butyrivibrio. Next base: position 172,432 of record SVGA01000005.1, on the reverse strand, counting down.
GGTTATAACCTGATTCTTCACATAGTCTTCGCCCTCAGTAAGCCCTTCAAATTGGTCAAAAGAGCTGTCTTTTGAAGCGCTCTTTTTAAGATCCTCCTGAAGGTCTGAGAGCTCTGTTCCCTCAGGCATTCCGTTTACGCCTTCAGGAAGCTCGCTTTTAGCATCATCGGCAACAAGATCATCATCGCCGGCAGATGTCTCTTTTCCCTCAGACTCGTCTGAAGATTCGGTGTCATCTCCATCGCTTTCATCGTCGGAGTTGTCTGATTCCGCTTCATCTGAAGGATCACCGGTTTCAGCTGCATCTTCATCCAAAGAGCTGCCGTTATCCGAACTCTCATTGCCGGAGTTTGTGCCGTTGGCATCATTATCCACGGTTTCATCGCTCTTTTTGTCGGTGCTTTCATTGGAAGCTTCATCGGAGACTGATTCTCCTCCTTTGGCCTCTTCGTCTGCGCTTTCCCCGTGCGCAGCGTCTTTTTCTGAATCTTCTGATTCTGCTTTGGAGGCATCGCTTTTGGAATTTGCGTCATTCTCCGCAGATACAAAGCCTGCGTTCTCCTCCATGGCCAAGGATACATTTGTCTGTTGAACGATAATGGTGGCCGCCATTACCGCAGCAAAAAATCTTTTCACATTTTTCTTCCACATACTCTTCCCTCTGTATAAAAATAGTCGGGCCGCATATTCTGCCCGACAGAATAACAAATATTGTCATGTCGACAACTCCAAAATTTTACCATAGGATTGATAAATTTTCATCAATCATTTCAATCTAAACACACAAAGTTCAAACTTTCAGAATAATCAGTCATTTCTGCCTGCATAAGTCCTTTTTATACCCCACCAAAATGTTATAATTAGAATCAGCACAGCGCCCGGGGCGGCGCATTTGGAGGGTACAGCATGAAATTATTACATTTATCGGATCTTCACCTTGGGAAAAGAGTCAACGAATTTTCCATGATAGAAGATCAGAAATATATTCTGAAGGAGATCTTGACCATAGTTAATGAGCAGAAGCCTGATGGCATTCTCATCGCCGGGGATGTTTACGACAAATCCGTTCCCAGCGAGGACGCAATGAAGCTGTGGGATGAATTTCTTGTAAGTCTTGCGGACAAGAAGGTCCCGGTCTTTGCCATAAGCGGCAACCACGATTCTGCCATAAGATTTGCCGATCACGGGCAGTTTGCCAATCTTGCGGGGATACATCTGTCTCCTGTTTATTCCGGCAAGGCAGAATGTTTCACGCTGGAAGATGACAATGGGCCTGTTAATATCTACCTTCTTCCTTTCATAAAGCCGGTGATCATGAGAGCTCTTTTCCCGGATGAGGAGATCGGGGATTATACCGATGCCTGCCGTGTTGCCGTTGAGAAGATGCAGGTGGATGAGAGTGCTCGTAACATCCTTGTGGCACATCAGTTTGTGACGGGAGCCGCAAGGTGCGAGTCAGAGGAGGTTTCCGTGGGCGGACTTGACAATGTGGACGCCTCTGTTTTTGATGCCTTCGACTACGTGGCGCTGGGGCATATTCATGGCAAGCAGAGGATAGGAAGAGATACCCTGCGGTATTGCGGAACTCCTCTTAAGTACTCCTTCTCTGAGAAGGATCATAAAAAGTCTGTGACAGTGGTTGAGATGGGACCCAAGGGCGATGTGAGGATCAGCGAGATCCCGCTGGTACCAAAGCGTGACCTTAGGGAGATCAGAGGAACCTACGAGGAGATCACCAATAAGAAGAACTATGAGGGCACCAATCTTGAGGATTACATCCATGTGGTTCTCACAGATGAGAATGATGTCATAGATGCGGCAGCTAAGCTCAGGGTGATATATCCCAATCTTATGAAGCTTACCTATGACAATAAGAGAACCCGGAGTCAGCAGGTTATTGAGGAAGTTCAGGATGTTGAGAGGAAGAGCCCGTTGGAGCTTTTTGATGAATTCTATGAGAAACAGAACAACCGGCCCATGAGCGACGAGCAGAGGCAGTTCGTTGCCGGGTGCATTGAATCTGTGTGGGAGGTGTAAACTATGAGACCTTTAAATCTTAAAATGTCGGCATTTGGTCCCTATGCAGGTGAGGTTACCCTTCCCATGAGCGAGTTGGGCAGCAGCGGACTTTACCTTATAACCGGAGATACCGGAGCAGGCAAGACTACTATTTTTGATGCTATTTGCTATGCGCTCTTTGGCGAGGCCAGCGGCGAGAACAGGACTTCGGGAATGTTCCGCTCCAAGTATGCGGACCCGGCCACACCTACATATGTGGAACTTACCTTTGCCCATGAGGGAAAGGAGTATCTCATAAGAAGGAATCCCGATTATATGCGTCCGGCCAGAAGGGGCGATGGATTGACCCAGGAGAAGGCCGGGGCTGAGCTGCATTATCCCGATGGCAGGATAGTTACCAGGACGACGGATGTCACCGGAGCTGTGGAGGAACTTCTGGGGGTAAACAAGGACCAGTTTTCTCAGATCGCCATGCTTGCTCAGGGAGACTTTCTGAAGCTCCTTCTATCGGGAACTGACGAGAGGATCAAAATCTTCAGGGAACTGTTCAAGACCTCATATTTTCTCAAGCTTCAGGACAGACTGGATCAGAAATACAGGGAACTCTACGGTGAGGTCCAGGATGGCAAGAAGGCCATAAGCCAGTATATATCAGGAATCCAGTGCGACAAGGACGATGTTCTGTCTATAGATGTAGACAAGGCCAAAGCAGGAGAGATGCCTGTTGCGGATGTGGCAGAGCTTTTGGATAAACTGATTGGCAAGGACAGGGATTCTGACAGGAAAAATGTTGAGGCTCTGGCCAAAATAGGCGAAGAGCTGGAGCAGGTCAATAACAGACTGGGCGCGGCAATGGCCCTTGAGAAGACCAGGATGGAGCTGGAAAAGGCCAGGGAAGAGCTTGCCCAAAGTGAGCCCAAAGCCCTGGAACTTTCCAAGGCTTTTGAGAGAGCCAGGGATGACCTTAAGGGGAAGAGTGAACTTGAGAAAGCGTCGGCCACCATCGGAGCAGAGCTTCATAACTATGACGAAGCCGAGGCTCTTGCCAAGGAAATAGCCGGTTCTGAGAAGACTCTTAAAGAGGGCAGAGAGGAACTGGGAGATCTGTTAGAGTCCCGGGAAGTAAGAAATGAAGAGCTCGGGAAGCTTGAGGAAGAGCAGGAAGCCTTAAAGAACGTAGAGGTTGAGCTTGAGAAGGCTTCCAATGAGTTCGAGAAGACCGGGGAATCTTACAAGGCTGTGCAGGAGCTTATACAGGACCTTGAGATATACAATAAGGATGAGGCTGGACTTAGAAGTGCGCAGCTGTCCTATAAGAATACAAGCGATGAATTCATGAAGATCGATCATGACTATGAAGTCATGGAGCAGAACTACATGGACGGACAGGCAGGGATTCTGGCTGATCGCCTTAAGGAGGGGGAGAAGTGCCCGGTCTGCGGCTCTACTCACCACCCGGAACCGGCAAAGCGATCAGAGAAGGTGCCCACGCAGCAGGAGCTTGAACTTGCCAAGAAACATAGGGATAAGGCAAGGGCTGCAAGGGATGAGGAATCGAATTATGTGAGCGGTCTTTCAAAGGCTCTGGACACCAAGGCGGAAGAACTCAGGAAGAAGACCAAAGCTCAGCTTGATACAGAGGATCTGCATGAAGCTTTTGATGCTGCGGGTAAGAAGGCAGAGAGCATCAAGGCCGAAGTCGAGGTGATCCGTGACAGATACACCGACCTGACAGCCAAGGTAAATAGAAAGCGGCAGCTGGAGAAGGACATTCAGTATGCACAGCAGAGCCTCAAGGAGCTGGACAAGGAAACAGAGGAACTAAACAAAAAGAATACTGCTCTGGAATCTGCCCTCACCGAGAAGACCAGGAGGCTGGAGGCCTTGAGAGATCAGCTTAAGTTTGAGAATAGAAATGCTGCAGTCACAAAGATGAACGATCTTAAAGGCAAAGCTACGAAGCTCCAGGAAGTCTACGACAATGCCGATAAGGCTCTTAAGGCAGCAAATGAGAAGATAGCAGGATTAAGGGCAGCAATTGAAAGCCATGGAAAAACAATAGCCAATTCCGAAGTGACAGATGTAGAGGCAGATGAACAGCGCCACAAGGAGCTGTCAATCCTTCAGAAGGAGACCATAGACTTAAGTCAGGTATTTGTTTCAAGGATCACCGCCAACGAGAGGATCAAAAAGCACCTTGAAAAAGAGTCAGCTAAGCTTACGGAGATCGAGACCAGACTCTCATGGCTCAAGGCCCTTACCGATACCGCTTCCGGTAAGCTCACCGGTAAGGACAAGGTTACTCTTGAGACCTATATCCAGACCACATATTTTGACAGGATCATAAGAAGAGCCAATATCCGTCTTATGACCATGTCAGGAGGACAGTATGAGTTAAACCGCATGGAAGAAGCCAGCAACAGCAGAAGCAAGAGCGGTCTGGAACTGGAGGTCATCGACCATGCCAACGGTTCCCGCAGAAGCGTTAAGACACTTTCGGGAGGAGAATCCTTTATGGCTTCCCTTTCTCTGGCCCTTGGACTTTCCGAGGAAGTTCAGTCATCGGCAGGTGGCATACGGATTGACACCATGTTTGTGGACGAGGGCTTTGGCTCTTTGGACCCCGATTCTCTGGATCAGGCATATAAGGCGCTGTGCGGACTATCCGACGGCAACAGGCTTGTGGGTATCATCTCCCATGTGGCTGACCTTAAGGACAGGATTGACAAGCAGATCGTGGTCACCAAGGACAGAGCTGCCGGCAGTAGCGTAAAGCTGGTCTGCTGACCGAAAATAGCACGAAATAGGTAAGATGGCGGAACATGGATGCCGCAATCCTTATCAGGGCATTATCTATGCGGATTGACTAGCCGCCTGTGGTCCGATAATATTACTGTTATGAGCAAAAGAGAATCCTACAAGATAATTAAACAGGAAGGTGTCGGTGAGATCGTTGAGAAGAAGTCCCGATTCATCGGAGGAGCTTACTTTGTGGACAGCGCAGCTGCCGCAGAGGAGAAGATTGCAGAGATATCCAAGAAATACTGGGATGCCAGGCACAACTGCTATGCCTATGTGATAGGTGAGAACAGTGAGACCACCAAGTGCAGTGATAACGGCGAGCCCTCCGGTACAGCAGGTAAGCCCATCCTTGAGGTGATAAACGGCTCCGGCATCACCAATATCCTGATCATTGTCACCAGATACTTCGGCGGTGTACTTCTGGGAACCGGAGGTCTTGTGCGGGCCTACACCCAGGCCGCCCAGGCGGCCATTGCGGCTTCCGAAGTAGGGGAGATGGTTTACTCACAGCTCCTTACCCTGAAGGTTGGCTACAACATGATCAACAATGTCCAGTACTATCTTGGACAGAACGACATCACCATCCAGGATTCCAGATACGAAGCCGATGTTCAATTTGATATCTGTGTGAAAGATGCAGATCTCCGGAAGATCAAGGACGGTCTTACCCAGAAGACCGAAGGTCAGATTGAGATTGTTGAAGGTGATAAGGGATATTACATTCAATAAAGAAGTATGAATTATGAATCATGCCTTCATCCATGCGCAGTTCTCGGACGAGGCGATGGTTTTCAGAATGAAAAAAGCAGCAAATGCCGATTTCTATGAGTAACACGAAATGAGGCATTTGCTGCTTTTTGAATTTTAGAAAACCTGTGGCGCTGACGAACACAAGCATGTTGAAGGCTTGATTTGTATCTTACTTCTTGAACCCTGCCCTCTTTCTCAGAGTGGGATCAAGGATCCTCTTTCTGATACGAAGGCTTGTAGGTGTTACCTCAAGAAGTTCGTCATTGTCGATGAACTCGATGCACTGCTCCAGGGACATGATCTTGGGGGGAACAAGACGAAGTGCTTCGTCTGATGCGGAGGTTCTGGTGTTGGTCAGGTGCTTGGTCTTGCAGACATTGACCTCAACATCCTCACTCTTTCCGCTGGTTCCGATTACCATACCTGAGTAAACCTTGTCACCGGGCTTGATGAAGAGCTGTCCTCTGTCCTGAGCATTGAACAGACCGTAGGCTGTAGCCTCACCGCTCTCGAAAGCGATAACGGAACCGGTCTTACGGTAGTTCATATCTCCCTTGTAAGGAGCATATCCGTCGAAGATTGTATTGATGATACCGTTACCCTTGGTATCTGTCATGAACTCGCCACGATATCCGATAAGTCCTCTTGAAGGAATAAGGAACTCAATTCTGGTGTAACCGCCGTTTCCGGCTCCCATGTTTACAAGCTCACCTTTTCTCTCGCCAAGCTTCTGGATTACGCTGCCGGAGAACTCATCGGGAACATCGATGTAGCACTTCTCCATGGGTTCAAGCTTGTGTCCCTGCTCATCTGTGTGATAGATAACTTCGGCCTTGGAAACAGCGAACTCAAATCCCTCACGACGCATGGTCTCGATAAGAACTGAAAGGTGAAGCTCACCACGACCTGAAACCTTGAAGGTCTCTGTTGTATCAGTATCCTCAACCCGGAGGGAAACGTCTGTATTAAGCTCCTTGTAAAGTCTGTCACGAAGGTGACGGGAAGTAACGTACTTACCTTCCTGACCTGCAAGAGGTGAATCATTAACGATGAAGTTCATTGAAATAGTGGGCTCAGAGATCTTCTGGAAAGGAATAGCTACCTGATTGTCAACTGAGCAAAGGGTGTCACCGATCTTAAGATCCTCGATACCGGAGATGGCTACGATAGAACCAATCTTGGCTTCCTGAACCTCAACACGTCCAAGACCGTCATACTCATAGAGCTTACCGATTTTGGTCTTGATACGGCGGGCGGGATCATGGTGGTTAACAACCACAACCTCCTGGTTTACCTTAACAACTCCGTTGTCTACTTTACCTACACCGATACGTCCAACATATTCGTTGTAGTCGATGGTGCTGATAAGTACCTGGGTGCTGCTGTCGGGATCTCCCACAGGAGCGGGGATGTAGTTGATGATGGTATCAAGAAGAGGCTTCATATCAGGACCCTGTTCATCGGGTGAAAGAGATGAAGTACCTGCCTTGGCTGATGCAAATACGAAAGGACAGTCAAGCTGCTTGTCATCAGCACCAAGATCCATAAGGAGCTCAAGAACCTCGTCGATAACCTCGTTGGGTCTTGCCTCGGGTCTGTCAATCTTGTTTATACATACAATAACGGGAAGTCCCAGATCCATTGCCTTTCCAAGAACGAACTTGGTCTGAGGCATGGGGCCTTCGAAGGCATCAACTACGAGGATAACGCCGTTTACCATCTTAAGGACACGCTCTACCTCGCCGCCGAAATCTGCATGGCCGGGAGTATCAATGATATTGATCTTGATGTCCTTGTATGAAATAGCTGTATTTTTTGACATGATGGTAATTCCACGCTCACGCTCGATGTCGCCTGAGTCCATTACACGCTCTACAACCTCGGCGCCGTCACGGAAGATACCGCTCTGACGAAGAAGTCCGTCAACCAGTGTTGTCTTACCGTGATCAACGTGGGCGATGATTGCTACGTTCCTTACATCATTTCTTGTCTGCTTCATAAACTTTTTACCTCATATAATACGTAGAAACTAATTTAACCTTGTCTTCAAACTTTTAGAGTATAACACGCGCTTTTTAATACTTCAATTAAAAATTGATAAAATGTCAGGTTGCCCTAAAGATAGGGGCCAAGTGACTACTTTATAGGAAAAAATGCTGGTGTATTGACAGAGACTTGACGAGTAGTGTAGTATTTAAAACAACTAAACAGGATTCAGATAGAGGTTGCGTATTTAATGAGTAGTTCTGCAGATGCGGCAGGCGCAGGTGAAACAGGACGGAAGGTAAATACGCCGAAAGGTTTGGTACCTGTATACCGGATACTTGGGCATATGGTTAAGAGCCATATGACTGTCATCGCAAGATGGGGCGCTATCATATTTGTTCCGGCTGTGTTTGTGCCGGACATTTATCAAGGTATGACGGCTCATCAGTTAATCTGTTGAGCCTTTTCTTTTGAGCAATACCCGGATTGCAGCCAATACAAAGGAGGAAAACAATGGCTATTTTTAAGGGAGCAGGAGTTGCAATCGCAACACCATTCAAGGACAACGGCGACGTCAATTACGAGGAGTTCGCAAGACTTATTGATTTCACCATCGACGGCGGCGTTGATGCCATAATCGTATGCGGAACCACCGGCGAAGCAGCCACAATGGATGAAGAAGAGCACATGAGAGTGGTTAAGTTCTGTATCGATCATGTGGCACACAGAGTACCTGTGATTGCAGGAACAGGATCCAACTGCACAGCAACCGCCATCAAGCTTTCCAAAGAGGCTGAGGAGTACGGCGCAGATGCAGTGCTGGTTGTAACTCCTTATTACAACAAAGCGACTCAGGGCGGACTTATAGCTCACTTCAGCGCAGTTGCCGATTCCATAAATATCCCGATCATCCTTTACAACATTCCCAGCAGAACAGGCTGCAACCTTCTTCCCGAGACAGTTGCTAAGCTTGCCAAAGAGCACAAGAACATTCAGGGTATCAAGGATGCAACAGGCAACATCTCACAGACCATTAAGATGATGAGCCTTGTGGGAGATGACATCGATCTTTATTCCGGAGACGACGATCAGATCGTGCCCATTATGTCAGTGGGCGGTATTGGAGTCATCTCTGTTCTTGCAAATATTGCACCCGGGAAGACTCACGACATCTGCGCAAAGTGCCTTGAGGGCGACTATGTTGCAGCCCGTAAGCTTCAGTTCGAAGCGTTCCCTCTTGTGAAGGCTCTTTTCTCTGAGGTTAATCCCATTCCCGTTAAGAGTGCCCTCAAGATGATGGGAATCGAAGCCGGTCCTCTTCGCCTTCCTCTTACACAGATGGAGCCGGAGAACGAGTCTAAGCTTCGCGAGGAGATGAAGAAGTACGGACTTATCGATTGATACAAACCTTTGAAAGGAAAGACTTAAAATGGTAAATATGATCATGCACGGCTGCAATGGCCGTATGGGACATGTTATTGTTGATCTCTGCAGGGAATACGAGGATGTGACCATCGTTGCGGGAGTTGATGCTTTTGGTGAAAGCAACTATGATTTTCCCGTGTTCAGGAGCCTTGCCGAGTGCGATGTGAAGGCTGATGTGGTGGTGGATTTCTCCAGTGCCGCAGCTGTGGATGGCCTTCTTGATTACTGTGCAGCCAAAGAACTGCCGGTGGTGCTGTGTTCTACAGGATTATCCCCGGAGCAGCTTGATAAGGTAAAAGAGACATCTAAAAAGACCGCAGTTCTTAGAAGTGCCAACATGTCAGTTGGTATAAATGCGCTTCTTAAAGTGCTTAGGGAGGTTTCACCTCTTTTTGCCGAGGCAGGATTTGACATTGAGATAGTGGAGAAGCATCACAACCAGAAGCTGGATTCTCCTTCGGGAACGGCTATTGCTCTGGCAGATGCCATCAATGATTCTCTTACAGAGAAATACGACTATGTCTACGACAGGAGTCAGCGCCGGGAGAAGCGCCCTGTCAAAGAAATCGGAATTTCTGCAGTCCGCGGCGGAACCATTGTGGGCGACCATGACGTTATCTTTGCGGGACACGATGAGGTGGTGACTATTTCCCACAGAGCTTATTCAAGGGCAATTTTTGGAAAGGGCGCCATCGAAGCCGCAAGATTCCTTGCAGGCAAAAAGCCCGGAATGTATGACATGGCAGATGTTCTTGCTTAAGGGGCAGACAGATGAAACTTAGACCCTGCATTGACATTCACAACGGAAAAGTTAAACAGATTGTGGGCAGTAGCCTCAAGGATAAAGGAGACAGCGCTTCTGAAAACTTCGTTTCGGAGAGGGGCGCTGATTTCTATGCCCGAATGTACAGGGAACTTGGCCTTTCCGGCGGACATATCATTCTTCTTAACCCGGCGGGCAGCCCTTATTATGAGCTTACAAAGCAGCAGGGTATGGCAGCCCTCTTGGCAACTCCCGGACTTATGCAGATAGGTGGAGGAATAAATGCCGACAATGCCGCAGAGTATCTTGAGGCGGGGGCATCCCATGTGATCGTCACAAGCTATGTCTTTTCCGGCGGAAAGATAAATCGCACAAACCTTAAGAAACTGGTAAAGGCTGTGGGCAGAGATCATATAGTTCTGGATCTTTCCTGTAAGAAAAAAGATGATGACTACTATGTTGTCACCGATCGCTGGCAGAAATTCACTGATCTTAAGCTTACGGAAGAGACCCTGGATGAACTCTCCGGTTACTGCGACGAATTTCTTGTTCACGCAGCAGATGTGGAGGGAAGGCAGCAGGGAATAGAAGAGGATGTAGTCGGGATCCTTTCAAGCTGGGGGGGATTGCCCATCATCTACGCGGGAGGCGTTAAGGATCTTGAGGACATAAAGCTTTTAAAGAAGCTGGGAAAAGACAGGATTGATGTAACTGTAGGCAGTGCTCTTAGGATCTTCGGAGGTTCCATGGAGCTGAAGGATGCAATGGCAGCCTGCAGGTAAGATGCGTTTAGGCATGAAGAGGTTTAACTGAAGAGAAAAATGCTTATAAAGCTCAAAAAGAGCCGCCCGACTAAGTCGAGTGGCTCTTTTGATTAATCATTGTTACAATCTTGCGAATTCAAAATATATCTATTTAGAATAAGGCACTTTGTAGCTGATTAAATCGCTTCGAATCAGTGAATCAAAGCTTGGTTACGTTTACGGCCTGAGGTCCCTTTTCACCCTGGATTACATCATACTCTACGGAAGCGCCCTCTTCGAGAGACTTGAAACCTTCCATGTTGAGTCCTGAATAATGTACGAATACATCATTGCCAGCCTCGTCAGAGATGAAGCCGTAACCCTTCTGGTTGTTGAACCACTTAACAGTACCTTTGTTCATCGTAATACCTCCACAAAAAATAAAAAATAATCGTTATGTTGTCTATGACAACACATTTACGATATCATAATTGTGTGCAAAAGTAAAGCAATTCTTATATTTTCGGGCTAATATCTTATGCCCCTTTACTTTACAAGTTTAGCGTGATAAAATATCTAAGCATAAAAGTAATGTTGACGATATATTGTTAACATAAAAATCATACATGGTTTGGAGGAATTTGGAAATGAACAAGAAGATCAGAACTGATGCCGTAGATCACCTGTTTGATGCAGTTCTCTGTCTTCAGAATAAAGAAGAGTGTTATAGTTTTTTTGAGGATCTTTGTACAGTCAATGAACTGTTATCACTTTCTCAGAGATTTGAAGTTGCTTCAATGCTGAGAGATAAGAAGACATATCTTGAGATCGCAGAGAAGACCGGTGCATCCACAGCCACCATCAGCAGAGTTAACCGTTCACTGAACTACGGTGATGACGGTTATGAGCTGGTGTTCAACAGAATGCAGTAATCTTTACAGTATCGAAAATTAAAAGTGCCAACGGGATCGACTCCCGATGGCACTTTTTTTATCCTTTATTCAAATGCTTCAGTTTTTCTTTTTTCCGTCTTTTTTGTCGTCTTCCTTTTTCTCTTCTTCTTTCTTTTCCTCCGAAGAAGTGGTGTCGGAAGCCGCTCTCTCTTTTGCCAGCTCTGCAGAGCTCTTCTCAACGCCGGTCATATCACACTTGCCTGAGAATACGGCATTCTCATCAATGATGATTCCCTTGCAGGCCACGTCGCCGATAACCTTGCCGGTATCGCTGATCTCAACCTTACCCTGGGGAGCTGTGATATTACCTGTCACCTCTCCTGCAATGTAAGCGTTCATGCAGGAAACGGTGCCGGTGATCTTGCCTTCGCCACCGACGATAAGTGCTCCGCTGATGGTCACATTGCCCTTAACAGTGCCGTCGATCCTGGTGGAGTCCTTGGTGGTGAGAGGTCCGTCAATAACAGCTCCGGGACCGATGATGGTTCCTACCTGTTCCAGTGTAGGATCTACAGTAGTTTCTTTTCTTGATCCAAACATTTGATTATCCTCCGATTTGTGTTCATCATCCGTTGATCTCTGTAAGATCTTCAGGGTTGATATACTGTTCGTCCTGCTGGATCTGATAGCCCAGCGTTTTATTATCGTCTGTGATTACAAAAATGATGTCGCCCTTATCTATCTGAGAACCTTCGGTAACCAGCGGATCTCCGGAATTCCTGTATATGGAAAGATATCCGTTCCCGTGGTCGATGGTCACCATATTTCCAAACTTAACATCGGTGGTAACTGTCTGTATCGTCCCGGAACCTGCGGCTATAACGCTGTTGCCGGCTGCAGCCTCCAGCAGAACTATAGGATTGCCTGTGGCGGTGTCCTGATTCTCCTCGGTAATCTGGGTGACCTTGGTCTCGTTGGGATCGTCCAGGGCCGGTGTCATAGATGCTGTGCCGGTGAGAGGAAATCCCGAAGGAATAGCCATGTTCTCGGCCTCTTCAGCAGAAACCTGTTCATCCTCAAGCCTCTGGTTCAGCGCAGCGGAAAGCTGTTGTATCTTGGTCTCCAGCTCATCGTTGGAAGCTTCCAGTGTGCTGCTGTCTGTTTTCAGCTGTTCGATCTGTGCCTTTTGATCCGAGTTTACGGCTCTAAGACTTCTGATGGTGATGGCGGAATAAATGATGTAGCAGATTATCGCAAGTGCAATGATAAATGCTGTGTAGGCCAGAACCTGTGTCCTGAAATGATCCAGGTGAAGGCGCTTGGTACTGCCATCGGAATCTCCGGAAATCACCATAAATGTGTAATGACGTTTATGTCTGTGTTTTCTGGGCTTAGTTTCTTTGCTCATATTAACCCTCCGACTCGAATATTAATTTTAACATATATGATAGGTTTTGCGCAACCTATATGCGTTTTGCCGATAAAATGGACGTTTATTTACTACACGAGTGATATTTTATTTCGTTTTGAAGCAAAATTATTTCACTAAAATTTCACATTTGTAAGGTATAATACACAGGTTGTGTTATGGAAACTATTTGGAGGAAGGAAAATTTTTTGTTATGAGAATGAGAAAGTTTTGGGGAGCTCTTCTCTGTCTTTCATTGACGGTGGGAACGCTTACTTCGGCTGTTCCTGCATATGCCATGGAAGAGGGGCAGGTGATCGAGGCTGCTGCTGAGTCATCTGAAGGCTTGGACGACAGCTCTTTTCCCGGGGAGGATGAGAGCGGCGCTTATGAAGATGATCAGGGAAAAGAGACAGCTTCGGATGCGGAGTCAGGTGAAGCAGAGGGAGAAAACGATAATAATTCGGAGGAAGCTTTAGGGGAAGCTTCAGGCGATGAAGGCAAGGAGACAGCCGAAGATGCTTCGGGTGAAGGAAGCGGTGCCGGGGCAGGCGAGGCTTCTGAGGATATAGCCGTACCGGAGGATGAGCAGGAGAATGCAGGCGAGGCTTCTGAGGAAATCTCGGCGGGAGAAGCAGGCTCTTTGGACTCAGAGGATTCTTTGGAGGATGACGCCGAGGAAGACGAAAGCACAGAGACAGAAGATGAGCTCTCTGAGGAGGAAGCTGCGGATGAGGCTTCACTTGAGGATTCCGAGGAACTTCTTGAAGTTGAAGAAGATGAGGAACTTGTAGGCGAGACAGAAAAGCACGAGATCAAAACCTTTAAATCCGATGTATCAAAGGTTTTGAAGCTTAAATACAATGATAAAAAGACTGTAAAGCTTGTTGCAGACGCAGCAGCTGAAGGCGCTAAAGTTAAGTGGACAGTGTCGGATACGAACGTTGCCAGCTTCTATTCGGGCGGGACATCAGTTTTTGCCTTGTCTAAAGATGGAAAGAGCTGTGTCACAGAAAATATAATTCAGTACAAAAAGCCCGGAAAGGTCACTGTAACTGTAAAAATACAGGAAAGTAATTTTACCGGTAACACAAGTCTTGAGTTTACGGTATTTGCTGACGGTGTTAATTACAGCAGCGGAACTGGATACAAGGACGGAGAGCAGATCAGGGGATGGGTCAACGTAGATAAGAATACTCATGACATTCTGTCTGTAGGAAAGATTGACCTGAAGGCTGCTTCCACTGCCTACTTTGATCCGGAGAGCGGAGCGATTGCTGAAAACGGGTTTTATCATATCGGTGGCAGGATGTACTCTTTCAGCAATAAGAGGCTGGATAAGGATTCCACCAGAAACGGGAACTGTCAGAAGGATCATATAGACCCCGAAACATATGCGATGGATTATTATTGCATTGATAAGACCGGTGAGGTTAAGACAGGCTGGCGGAAAATTACCGCAACAGGCAAGGAGTATTATTTTGATCCCGAGACAGGGTTCAAGGTTACCGAAAGCTGGGTGCCTAAGGGAGGCAGCAACGTATATCTTGACTATAACGGCGAACTCTATGAAGGATTCTATTCACCTGAGGACGGTATAAAATATATTCTCAGCAAAGGTGTGATCCAGACAGGATTCATTTACGTTAACGCCGACAGGAAGAAGGTTGCAGCAAACAAGGCTAAGTACCTTATGTACTGCGATCCTTATGCCAAGGTAAAGGGAAATATTGCCGAAGGACACTTTACGCTGAAGGGAAAAGATTATTACACCGGCGGAAGCAAGCTGGATGAGGCAAATAATAAGACCACTATTCCGGTTGGCTGTATTCCCATGAATACAGCATTCTGGTGCGGCAATGAGATATTGATCGCCGATAAAACAGGAGCAATCATCAAGGACAAGATAGTTACCCTTGGCAGCAACAAATACTATGTTGATGAAAACGGTATAGCTTTAAGAGATACCTACATGGTGATTGGCGGCAAGTATTATAAATTTGACGCTAACGGATGCATGACAATAGTTGGCGCTGACGGCGTCGGAGTAGTGACAGGGCTGTATTACCGGGCTAACGGGGAATATAAGACCGCATATGGAAGAACTGCCAATCTTAAAAAGGCCGATTCCGGTATCGCCTTTTATACAGATGAGAAGTGTACAAGGAAGCTTACAAACTGCTTCTTATATGCAGAAAATGATTCGGGATTCCCTGATCCTGCTCCGATGTCTTATCTTGATAAGAACGGAAACTATACTATCGGTATTGCCAGGATAGGAAGCGAAACCTATTACTTTAATAGTTATGGATGGGTAGAGCAGGGAAAAGATGCTGTGGAGTATAAAGGAAAGTACTATCTGCTTGCAGACAATAATAAGCCCGGACTGGTCCTTACAGGTCAGACGGGATTCAGGTATGTTGCTTCTTCAGGCGATAAATCCGGTAAGACCGGGCGCTGGTATTATATTAAGAATGCCTCGGGAGAACTGGCTAAGGGCAAGACTGTAATTGAGGGCAAGACCTATTACTTCAATGACAATACAGTTGATAGTAACAGAGGCAGCCTTTGCTACGGAAGTACGAAGAGAAACACCTCAGGTGGTTATATTGGCGAGCCTTTGGGTTCGCACTGGATACTTACAGGCAATAATATGTATTACTGCAATTACGACAAGCAGCCTGAGACCTTGGAGGACGCCAAGAAGTGTTATCTGTTAACAGGCAAATTGCAGCATGTTGTCACTGACGGAGTTATGTACGTCGTTAATAAGGACGGAAGTGCCTATAACGGCATTTACTCTTATGACGGCAAAAAATGTATGGTCAGCGCCGGGCAGATCGGAGCTGGCGAGGAGGAACTCGAGGAAGAACTTATAGTTCACACCGGAAAGACCTATTTACTTGGAAAAGATGGTTATTTTAAGGGGGGATGGCAGAAGATTGCAGCAGGAACTTCAATAACGAACATAAATAACTATAGTTTCACTAAGGTGGCATCTAACGGATATTATTACTTTGATCCTGCTAACTTTGCTGCTGTTTCAGGCTGGAAGACTGTTCCGGTGCCGACTATAGACGGCAGTGGAAACATTAAAGGGCAGGGAAGTGCATCAAAGCTTTATTTCAATGAAATTTCCACAGATTCAATGGACAAATTTGCCCTTGTCAGAGATTGCGACATGACCATAAAGGGTAAGACATATCACTTTGGAAAAGACGGTACAGTTCAGAATGAAGCTATAAACAAGTCCGGAAAAGTAGATAACAGCTACTACTCACCAAGGACTCATGAGCTTGAGAAGAATGTTCTCAGAAAAGTGGGTAATAAGTGGTTCTTCTTTGGAGCAGACGGAGCGGTGTCAACCGCCGGATTTACCGGAACTACTTACGCAGGTTCCGTACCGGTAACAGCAACCTACAACAATGATGGCAGTATCAAGAAATTTGATGTTAAGAACGCGATTATTATATCAGGCGGCAAGTACTACGCAGTAGGCAGTAACGGACTTCCGGTAACTGGCCTTTATAATCTTAAGGGCGAGGAGGCCGCGAAGCTTAATGGCATCAAGCTGTTTATTGAATCTGACGGTTACTGCGAAGGCTTGGCTTCAGACACTGTTTCCATGAGAAAGATAAACGGCAAGTACTATGTTCTTAAAGGCGCAGTGGTTCAGCCGGGAAACAGTATGTACAGAATTTTCGATATATCAAAGCTTTCTGTGGATGAGAGAAATGATATTTACAGATACTATTCCTGGGCCGGTGATGCAGCTGCTGGATTTCAGGTGTTTACCTTCGGTGATGGAACTTTGAAAGCCGGGACTATTAAAGCGGGAACACTTAACGGCCTTAAGGGAGATCTTCATACCAATAAATATGGCATGGCTTATGAGGGTATTTCTCCTTTTATAAAGCGAAGCGGTTCATGGTATTACCCCTATGCCAATCCTGCCGATAAGAACTGCAGCATGGTTGTAAGAATGGAATCTTTTATCGGAGACGGACCGGATACTTATGCCAATATTTGCTGGGATAAGAGCTGCAAGATCACATCCATCAATTATGCCGTGAAAGATGGCTCGAAAGAGTATGATACCGGAGTTCCGGTAACCGGAGTGTACGTTCTATATCTTCCTACCGGGACGGTTATTGTAAATATCAATAAGGGCAAATTTGTTACCGGCAATAAGAAGCTAAGTATTGAAGGTATTACCACAACTGTAAATTTTGAACCTAACATGGGAATTGCACTTACTCAGTAAAAATGCTTTAGATCATCCCCTGCGCTTAAGAAAAGTGTGGGGGATTTTTTGGAGCAGATATATTGCACGCAATCTAATTATGTACTACAATAGAAGCACTAAACCTGCGTTTTTGAGTTATGAAAAAGGAGAGAGCTATGCAATACAGAAATGACCGAAAAGGGGAGAAGATTTCGATTCTGGGATACGGCTGCATGCGCTTTACATCTAATGTCCGCGGAATAGATATCGACAAGGCGGAGAAAGAGATCATGGAAGCTTACAATGCCGGAGTCAACTATTTTGATACTGCATATGTATACAGTGGAAGTGAGGCTGCATTGGGAGAAATCCTTGAGCGCAACAAGATCAGGGACAAGGTTAATATCGCAACCAAGCTTCCCCAGTATCTTATCAGCAACCGGGCGGCACTGGACAAGTACTTTGACGAGGAACTCAGACGCCTTCGCACAGATCACGTTGATTATTACCTCATGCATCACATGACAGCCATGAATCAGTGGGATAAGCTCTTGGCCGTGGGCATCGAGGATTGGATTAAAGAGAAGAAGGCCTCCGGACAGATCCGCAACATCGGATTTTCCTATCACGGCAATACCGATGACTTTATCGGAATCCTTAACGCCTATGACTGGGATTTCTGCCAGATCCAGTACAACTACATGGATGAGCATACTCAGGCGGGAGTGACGGGACTTAAGGCAGCAGCTGAAAAAGGAGTCCCCGTAGTTATCATGGAGCCGCTGCGTGGTGGAAAGCTGGTAGGTCTTTTGCCCGAAAAGGCCAAGAAGCTTATTGCCGATCACCCTGCGGGATACACACCGGCTGAACTGGGACTTAAGTGGCTCTGGAATCAGCCTGAGGTCACCTGTGTCTTGTCGGGAATGAATTCTATTGAGATGGTTAAGGAGAACTGCCGCATCGCATCACAGTCCGAGGCGGGATGCCTCACAGATGAAGATATGAAGGTCATTGACCAGGTCAAGGGTATCATCAAGGAAACCGAGCTTGTTGGCTGCACAGGTTGCAGATACTGTATGCCGTGCCCGAAGGGCGTTGATATTCCTGCGCTTTTCAGAAGCTACAATATGACCGCCATTGATGGCAAGAGAAATGCTCGTTTTGAGTACGCCCAGAGCGTGGGAATCAGAAAAGAGCCGGCATTTGCCACCCAGTGTATCGGCTGTGGCAAGTGTGAGCAGCACTGCCCTCAGAGCATTCCAATCCGGGAGAAGATCAAGGAAGCAGACAAGGTTATCCGCCCTCTTCCTTATAAGATCGGTCTGACTGTGGTAAGAAAATTCATGCTCAGATGAGTTAATGAAATTTAATACTATTTTGTATGAAAATACGCCTCCTTATGTTAAAATGTTTATACGATTTTAAGATATATTTTATATTATTTTAACATTAAGGAGGCGTGTGATGAAAAGAAGAGTATTATCCTGGCTGATGGTTATTGCCATGACAGCAGGAAGTCTTAGCTTCTCTGTTCCGTCCTATGCTGTAAGCGATGAAGCAATATATCAGGAATCGCTTGAGACTGAGACAGAAGCAGGAGGCTCCGAGGCTACTGATGATGCGGTTTTAACAGACGTGGAAACAACTGATGACGCTGCGTCTGCAACGGGAGATGACTTTGAGGCTGAGCTTTCTGATGAGAGCGCCTCTCAGGAGTCATATGTATTTACAATTGAGACTGCCAAAATTGAGGCAGGTCTTTTTGAAGAACTGTCCGAGGAGGAGGCCGGCGTAAAGCTTGATGAGCTGCTTAAACCGACTCTTTCTGTTGACGGTGTTCTTTTGCAAAACGGTGGAGCCGATGAGTTTAGCTTTACCACATCTTACAAGTTCGTTATCATCCCGAAGTCCGAGGACATAACTGAGGATGACGACGAATATCTCAGCGCTCTTGTGCTTCCCGCAAGCGATAAGGATTTCAAACTTATCGAGGGAAAAGAGCTATCGGAGATTCCCGCAGGATCACGAGTTCTGGTATACGCCGGTGCTCTTTCCGCTCAGGGAAAAGAGTATTTCACTGCAAATGTAGTTTATATTATTGAGCCTAAGGCTACAGAAGCTGAAGGTAATGAAGAGGATGCAGCATCTGAGGATGAGTCAGCCCTTGTTTCTGGTGCGCAGGAAGAGGAAACCGACGCTGCTTCTGAAGAAGTTACGGATGAGGAGGTTGTAGAGGAGGTACCTGAAGAAACTGCAGAGGAAGAAGCCCTTGTTGAGGGTGAAGGGGCAGAAGCTGCTGAAGCTGCGGAAGTACCGGAGGAAACTGCAGAGGATGATGAGCTTGTTGCTGCTGCGCCTTCCATCAATGATAATACCATCGGATTCATAGGAAATTCAGTTGCGTTCAATACCGTGAAAGAATTGGCAGGCTGTAAGGCAGAGCTTTATGCATATAGCCAGGATAATAAAAAGGACCTTACCCTGATTGGAACAACCATACTGGGGGATATTGATAACTTCGCAGACATTAATCATTTCCTTAATAGTGAGGATATACGCATTTCGCTTAAGAAAGAAGCATTCAAGCCTGCAGAGTACACATTGTTTGCAAGATTTTATCCTGATAGCACCAATCCCAAGAAGTATAAGGAATCATCAAATGCCATTAAGCTGACAGTATCTGAAGCACCGCAGATTGTGGAAGTTGTACCTTCAGATAAAAGCTTAAGTAATGGATCTGTCATTATTGCCGAAAATCCAAGGGGAAGTAAGACTGTAATAGGGGAATATCTTTCCGATGAAGAATTAAAAACCGTATCGGCAGGTGCAGACGGAAGATTTACTTTTACAAATCTTGCTGCCGGAAATTATACTGTAAGCTATTTGCCAGATGGAACTATTGAGATGTTTGCTGATTCTCTCAATATGGGTTCGGCATGGACTGAAGTATATGTGCCTGTTAAAAGCACACTTAAAAGTCTGACCGTTTATGGTAAATATGGTAACGATGTATCAGATGCTCCGATAGTTATGCCTGCAGGGGCTACGCAGCAATTATATGCCGAATTGGATCCTGTAGATTTTGATGGAGCAGTGATCTGGAAAGTAATAGAAGGTGGAGACGTTGTAAAAGTCGAAAATGGTCTGGTTACAGGACTGAATGAAGGAAATGCAACTATCAGTGTAAGTGTAGAGGGTGTTGCCGATATCGAAAGAAAAGTCTCTGTAGTGGTAGATGGCGTTGTCAATAAGCTATATATCGCCAAGACTTTTAAAGCTGATAAGACAAAAATCACCTTAAAACACAATGTACCGACTACAGTGACATTCACCGGAGATAAGAAGCTGCATGAATTAGATGCCGGAATAGATTATATCAGCAGTAATGATGTTGCTTCCCTCTATTCTACCGGAGATACATTTAATGAAGAGGGAAAGACCAGAGAAATACCTCTTATGGGCAATAAGGCGGGACAGTGTATTATTACAGCAACTCTTAATTCATGGAGTAATGTTACCCCTGTTAAAGAGAAGAGTGTAAGCATTACAGTAAATGTCAACGGATACAATGCTGATCAGAAGACCGCATATAAAGACGGCAAGATTCTCACAGGCTTTGTCAATGTGGATAGTGAGAAAAACCTGCTCTCTTCAGGTAAGATAGATGTCGATATGTCTGTTGATACCTACTACATTGACCCTGCTACTAAAAAGAGCGTTAGCGGAATCAGCAAAGCAGGTAAAAAGCTGTACTTTTTCCGGGACGACGGAAGGTTAGTCAAGAACACCGAAAATAAGGTGATCATGGATAATGATCCTTTGATTTGCATGAATAAGGACGGCGAACTAAACACCGGATGGGTTACTCCCATTAATGGAAACGTTGAGTATTACTTTGACCCCGTGACGGGGGCAATGGCTAAGAATGCCTGGGTACCCAGAGGAAAGGGCTATGTATATGTAAATGAAGAAGGCCTCTACATTGGAGGCTCCGGATTTGTTACCTTTGGCTCTGATGACTACTATATTAAGGATGGAGTTCGGCAGACGGGATTTGTTTATCTGGATGCGGATTACGGATATCTTTCTTCTTCGAAGAATGCCAAATATGCCTACTACTATGATCCTAAAAACGGTGGGAAAAAGGCACAGAGCGGCTTCTTTGTTGTAAAGGGCAAGATATATTATGCATATCCTAAATCGGATGTTGAGGGTGCGCCTCTTCCCGGTACTATAGTTCTGAATAATACTTTTGCTGTTAATGATAAAAAATACTGCTCAGATAAGAACGGCGTAGTCATGACGAATAAGTTCATGACCTATGACGGAAAGACCTATTATGCCGGAGCTGACGGAATTCTGTATAGTGATGTTCCCCATATTATAGGCGGAAAGACTTATATTTTCAGCACACAAGGGGATGTGGTGTCATTTGAAGAGGCAACAGAAATTAAAGACCTTTACTATAAAACAGAAAAGGGCGTTTTCACACCGTATTACAGAAATACAAATATAAAGAAACCCCAGGGTGGAGTTAGCTTCTATACTGATGCTACGTGTAAGACCATGCTGAAAAATACAGCCATATATGAGGATGAGGAATGCATAAACATCTGTATGTATATAGGCAAGAATGGAAGTCCTGTAACAGGTCCGCAAAAGATAGGCAGTGATGTTTATTATTTTGGTCCAACAGGAAACATTGTAGAAGAAACCGGATATGCGATTTTTGCAGGAAAGACATATTATGTGAAGAATGGAAAGGTTGTAAATACACCCGGATTCTACATAAACGATCATGGTAAATATTTCTATGTAAAAGACAGCAGCGGCGTGATCGCAACTGGTGTCACGACTATAGGTAAAAAGAAGTACATTTTCGATGCGGCAGGCAATATGATAATTCCCGATTCAGATCATATTGTGAGAACAGAGAATAATCGATATTATTGCAACCGGGGTGGTGCTCCAAAGACTGCTGAAGAGCTGGCAGAATACTACATTGTAACCGGAAAGGTCCAAAGAGTAAGCGATTCCGGAATTAAAGTTGTAGGCAAGGACGGCACTCCCTATACAGGATTTTTTACCGAAAGTGGTAAGAAGTATCTTGTAATTGATGGTGAATTGGACGAAGCAGCAAATACCTATGTAGTATACGGCGGCAAAGGATATTACTTTGGAAGTGATGGATATGCTGTAGGCGGATGGCGAAGGTGCTATCATGGTGTTGATTTTGATGCTTTTGAGGAACTGTTTGACAGCAGTGATGGATATTATTTTTATTTTGATGAGAAGTCTCTTAACGTTGTGACAGGATGGAAGACTATGCTTGCGCCGGCTACTGATGGCAGAGGAAATATAGTTACTGACAGAAGTGGCAATGTTGTGCTTTCCATGACTTCCAAGAAGCTATATTTCAACGAGACTGCAACACCATTTTTTCCTAAAGGTGCACTGGTAAGAAACTGTGACATGACCATTAAGGGAAAGACCTATAGATTTGGCCCTGACGGATCGATTCAAACCGGAGCTGCGGGAAGAGTTGTATCTGAAGTACGTAATACCGGCTCGGTATCGCTTGAATCTTATCGAAAGGCCGACGGTACTTTGGCAACAGGAAGAACCGAGGTCACTGTTGACGGTCAGAAAGTATATTATTATTTCTCACCTGTGACACGTAAGGCGGAGAAGAATGTTATTAGAAAGACCGGAAACAAGTGGTATTACTATGGCAGCAATGGCAGGATGAGTCTCAGTTTCCAAGGATACAGCGATAGAAGAGGCCCTGTTATAGGAGTCTTCAATAAAGACGGCAGTATAAGCGGCTTTAAATATATGTATGAAGGAATTGCGGTAAAGAATGCCTTGATACACACAAACAAAGATGCCGCTTCATTAGCAACTTACTATGTTATCGGCAGTAAGGGTCTTCCGGAAGTGGGACTTTGTGATATCCCTGGGAATACAGAATCAATTGACAATGATGCGGTTAAGATTTATGTGGAGAGCGACGGTGACACAGGCTTTGGTCTGTCAAGCCCCTACTGTCTGGAAAAGATAGGCAAGAAAATATATCTGGTCAAAGACGGCCAGGTGGTTGTCAGAAACTCCCTTGATAAAGCCATAGGCATAAGTGATATAAGTATGCCTGATACCCTTACACAGGAAGAGCTGGATAAGCTCATGAAGTATTATTATTTGACAGACAGTAGTGAGGGTATGCAGCTTAAATTTGTTACTCAGAGTGACGGCTCTCTTGGAAAAGGAACATTTACCGACGGTGGAGTGACGTATCATACCAATCAATTGGGAATAGTTATTGATCTTATTTCTCCCTTTATTAAAGAAGGCGGTAAATGGAAAATGTCAGCAATGGCAAAGAGAATGCCCGGCAACGGCTATTGCATGGATGGGAAAATGATAGACGTTACAAGTCTCGAGGAGCACAGAGTGAGAGTAAGTTATGACAGTAACTGTTTCATCACTTCAATCACCTATCTCGAGAACGGCTATGATACCGGAGTTCCTGTTGACGGCGTGATGATGATGGGCGAAGGTATCTTTATAAATATAAGCAAGGGTAAGATTGTTACCGTAAAGAAAAAGGTGTTTATTGAGGGCTATACCATTACGCTGGAGTTTGATCCCGATATTGCGCTTGCGTACATAAAAGATTTTGAGTAAATAACTTAATAGGGACAGAGTTCAGGGAAACCTGCAAACGATTGATTCCCCACACCTTAGGGTGTGGGGAATTTGTCATTGCCCATAGATATAAAAGAGCAGATTATCAAGGCCATGAAGCTGAGCGCTTCCCCTTGAAAATCTGCTCTCTTTTTTCCCTCATAAGAAATCGCAAACACATGCGGTTTCCGACGAACTACAGCCGCCGAAATATGTCAAACCCGGCCAATTGATCAGCCAAGCTCAACCTCGACTTTGTATTCCTTAACGCCATGTTCGATGGGGATAAGAACTCCGCCGTTTACGGGATCTGCCTTAACGGAAACATCGATGTCTTTTCCGTTTACAGTCATCTTTTTGATGCCCTTCTGAGCGCCGTTCTGCTTAACGCTGATCTTGTAGGTTGCACCGCGGTACTTTCTTGTAAGTTCGAAATCACCGAAGTCCTCAGGTACGCAAGGATTGATGGAAAGACCCTTATGTGTGGGATATACACCCAGGATATACTGGGAGATATTTACGAAGGTCCATGCAGCTGTTCCTGTAAGCCAGCTGTTTTTGCCCTGACCGTGGAACTTGGCATCACGTCCTGCAACCATCTGTGAGTATACGTAAGGCTCTGTGCAGTGGATATCACTGATCTCCTCAACGTATGCAGGGCAGGTCTTCTTGTAAATCTCAAAGGCTCTGTCGCCGTGTCCGAGAACTGTCTCAGCGATGGAAACCCAGGGATTGTTGTGGCAGAAGATTCCTGCGTTCTCCTTGTATCCCGGAGGATAGGAGCTTACTTCACCAAGTTCAAGGTGATACTTGGTATATGCGGGCTGAAGGATCATTATACCGTACTTGGTATCAAGTCTTTCTTCAACACTCTTAAGTGCCTTTTCTGCAAGGCCTTCTTCAACACCGATTCCTGCAAGTACGCAGAAGCCCTGAGGCTCGATGTAGATCTGGCCTTCTTCACACTCTTTTGAACCAACCTTGTTGGAATGTGCATCATATGCACGAACAAACCATTCTCCGTCCCAGCCTGCTGTGGTGGCTGCATCGTAGACTTTTTTGACCTCAGCTCTTGCACGATCGGCTTCAGCCTTGTCTCCGGTAAGTTCACAGAGCTGAGCGTACTCCTCACCGTACTTAACAAACATTCCTGCGATGAATACAGACTCTGCAACAGGTCCCTCTGAAGGTCCGAAGGTCTGGAAGGACTCGCCGGGATGCTCTGAGAAGCAGTTGAGGTTCAGACAGTCGTTCCAGTCTGCACGTCCGATAAGAGGAAGTCCGTGAGGTCCCTTGTGAGTTGCAGTGAAGTCAAATGAGCATTTAAGGTGACCCATAAGAGTCTTGGCAACACTCATGTCATTATCGAAAGGAACCATCTCCTCTAATATGGAAAGGTCGCCTGTCTCTCTGATGTATGCGCTGGTTCCTGCAATGAGCCACAGAGGATCATCGTTGAAGCCGGAACCGATATCGGAATTGCCCTTCTTGGTAAGGGGCTGATACTGGTGATATGCACTTCCGTCCTGGAACTGAGTAGAAGCGATATCGATGATACGCTGTCTTGCTCTGTCGGGGATCAGATGTACGAAACCGAGAAGATCCTGACAGGAATCTCTGAAGCCCATTCCACGGCCGATTCCTGACTCATAATAGGAAGCGGATCTGGACATGTTGAAGGTTACCATACACTGATACTGGTTCCAGATATTAACCATGCGGTCAACCTTTTCGTTGGAAGACTTAACATGATAGATTGAAAGAAGCTCTTTCCAGTAAGCCTTGAGCTCTTCAAGAGCCTTGTCTACTGAAACTTCATCTTTATATTTGGCAAGCATTGCTTCGGCGGGCTTCTTGTTTACTACTGAAGGAGCCTCCCACTTCTGATCCTCGGGATTCTCGATGTAACCCAGGACAAATACGAAGGTCTTGGACTCGCCGGGCTTAAGTGAAACATTGATCTGATGTGCGGCGATAGGTGACCATCCGCTGGCCATGGAGTTTGTGCACTTGCCGGCTACAACAGCATCAGGGCTGTCGGGGCCGTTGTAAGCTCCAAGGAAATCATCGCGGCTGGTGTCAAAACCGTCAACTGCTGAGTTAACACCGTAGATGGCATAGTGATTGCGTCGCTCACGGTACTCTGTCTTATGGTAGATAACAGAACCGTTTCCTGTTACCTCAACCTCGCCGGTTGAAAGGTTTCTCTGGAAGTTCTTCATATCATCATCGGCATTCCACAGACACCACTCAACATATGAGAAAAGAGTGATCTGTGCATCACTGCTCTTCTTATTAGTAAGAGTAACCTTGGATACCTCGCAATTGTCCTCCATGGGAACGAAGGTAAGAACCTTGGCCTCAACATCGTTCTTGGATCCTGTGAAGGTGCTGTATCCTAAGCCGTGACGGCACTCATAGGCATCAAGCGCTGTCTTGACAGGCTGCCATCCGGGATTCCAGATCGTGTCGCCATCTTTAATATAGAAGTATTTGCCGTTGTTGTCGTAGGGAACGTTGTTGTAACGATATCTCGTGAGTCTCAGGAGCTTGGCATCCTTATAAAAGGTATAGCCACCGCAGGTGTTGGAGATCAGGGAAAAGAACTCCTTATTTCCAAGATAGTTTATCCAGGGAAGAGGAGTCTTGGGTGTGGTGATAACGTATTCCAGTGCGTTGTCGTCAAAATAACCGTACTTCATAAGTAACCTCCCGTGTACTTAAACGTTTAAGAGAATTTCTACGCATATTATATATGGGAACAGTTAATATTTCAACCACAATTTTAACTTTTTATAACCTGCCTAAAGCCGCTTAAATACTGGCTTGTATCGACCAAGCACCTTTTGAGGGGCTTATGCGCATAAGTAATTCGACCACATACGAAAACGTTTAATCCAAATATGAACAAACTGTGACTATAATTGGAATAATATATGAAAACCTGGCCGAAAAATTGGTGAACTGTACTAAAAATATCAAATTTGCACAATTTTCGAAAAAGTCATGTTGCGTTTAAAGTAAAACTGATGTATATTTAAATCACGAAAACGATTAAGTGAGAAAAGTAAGAGAAAAAGTTAGACAAATGGCTAAGAGAATGGTTTCTTTAAAAGACATATCGAAGGCCTGCGGGGTATCAATCGCAACAGTTTCCAAAGCGCTGAATGATCACAGTGACATCAGCAAGGAGACCAAAGAGAGGATCAGGGCAGTTGCAGATGAACTTGGGTATCATCCCAACGCGGCAGCTCAGGCACTTAAGACAAACAGATCCAATAATATAGGAGTTTTGTTTGTGGATGAGGCCAACAGCGGATTGACCCACGATTACTTCTCACATGTTCTCGACAGTTTTAAGAAGAAAGCGGAGCAGGAAGGCTTCGACATTACCTTTATAAATGCGGATAAGACCAGGACCAACAACATGTCTTACTTATCCCACGCCATATACAGAGGCTTTGACGGAGTGGTTATCGCCTGTGTTGAGTTCTCTGATCCGGAAGTTACGGAGCTCATCAACAGCAACATACCGGTGGTCACCATAGACCATTCTTTCTATAACAGAATATCGATCGTGTCTGACAACATTAAGGGTATAAGAGATCTTGTTACCTATATATATGAACAGGGACATCGCAAGATCGCATATATCCACGGCAGAGAGGACACAGCGGTAACGCAGAGCAGACTTTCCAGTTTTTATAAGACACTTCAGGAACTGGATGTGAATATACCTGATGAATATGTGATAGGTGCTCCCTATAGAAATATTGAGAAGACACTGGAAGCTACCAACAGGCTCCTGGATCTTCCGGATCCACCCACATGTATTCTTTATCCTGATGATTTTGCTGCTTTTGGCGGATACAACGCCATCAGGATGAGGGGACTATCGGTTCCCGATGACGTATCTGTGGCGGGGTACGATGGAATAGAAATAGCAAGGCGCATAAGTCCTGTTATGACGACGATTGTTCAGGATACTGACAGGATCGGCAGAATGGCAGCAGCCAAGCTCATAGACCTGATCAACAATCCCAAGGGAACGCTGATCGAGCAGATAGTAATTGAAGGAAGACTCCAACCCGGTGAGTCTGTAGGCAAGGTTTAAGACGGCGCCGAGCCGTTTTAAATATATAACTCAAAATTCTTTTAAAGAGAAAAGGGAGGTAAAGTATTTATGAAAAAGAAAGTACTCGGTTTCTTACTTTCAACAACTATGGTAGCCGGAATGCTGGCTGGTTGTGGCAGCGCAGCTGAAACACCTGCAGCAACAGAGGCTCCTGCAACAGAGGAAGCAGCACCTGCAACAGAGGAAGCAGCTCCCGCAACAGAGGAAGCAGCACCTGCAACAGAGGAAGCAGCTCCTGCAGCAGATGAGGGCAAAGTTCTCAACATTTCTGCATGGAATGAGGAGTTCAAGTCTCGTCTTACAGATCACTATCCCGGATACGAAGTTATCGACGGAACAACCGGTAAGATCGGTGATGTAACAGTTAACTGGCTGATCACTCCTAACGAGGAGAACGCTTACCAGAACAGACTTGATGAGCTTCTTCTTGCACAGGACAGCGCTGCAGCAGATGACAAGATTGACCTTTTCCTTGTAGAGGCTGACTACGCAGTTAAGTACACAGATACAGATTACACAATGCCTATCGCTGACCTTGGCATCACAGCTGATGACCTCAAAGATCAGTACACTTACACACAGGACGTTGTTACAGATTCTAACGGCGTTATCAAGGGAACATCATGGCAGGGCTGCCCTGGTGTTATGATCTACAACAGAGAGATTGCTAAGGAAGTATTCGGAACAGATGAGCCTGCTGAGATCCAGGCTAAGTTCTCTGATTGGGATAAGTTCTTCGAGTCAGCCGGTGAGCTCGACAAGGCTGGTTACGATGTAATTTCTTCAACAGCTGATACATTCCGTGTATATCAGAACAACGCTAAGCTTCCTTGGGTTAACGGAACACAGATCCAGGTTGATGACAACCTTAAGAAGTGGGTTGAGGATTCCAAGAAGCTCGCTGACGCTGGCTACTGCAACACATGGGGACAGTGGGGAGAAGACTGGAACAAGGGATTCTATCCTTCAGGAAAGGTATTCGCTTACTTTGGACCCGCTTGGCTGATCGACTTCTGTATGGCAGCTGATGTATCTGAGCCTGAAGCATCTGTAGCTAACCAGGGCGGTTGGGCAGCAACTGAGGGACCTCAGGGCTTCTACTGGGGCGGCACATGGATCTGCGCAGCAACTGGAACAGACAACCCTTCACTTGTAGCTGATATCATGAGAAAGATGACATGCGATCCTGAAGTTATGAAGGACATCGTTCTTAAGGACAATGACTTCGTAAACAACAGACCTGTTATGGAAGAGCTTGCAAACGATCCTTCTTACCAGAACGCAGTTCTTGGTGGACAGAACCCTCTTAAGATGTTCTGCGCTGGTGCTGACAAGATCGACATGGCTAACCTTACAGCTTATGATCAGGGTCTTCTTGGTGACTTCCAGACAGCTATGGGCGACTACATCAATGGCAACTATGCTACATATGATGAGGCTCTTGAGCAGTTCTACACACTTGCACTTCAGAGATATCCTGAACTTACAAGATAATCTGCGGTTCATTTGAGTTAAGACTAATCATTGCCTGCCGGCTTGTCCGGCAGGCAATTCTTTAAAAACGCTTGAGGATTAGAGAGTAAGAGTAAGTTTTCCGGAGGTAGTGAGTATGGGCAATCAGAAGTCCAAAGGCAACAACAATGTTGTCAAGTTTAACAGATGGGGATATATTTTCTTAATTCCATTCTTTGTTACATATCTTATTTTCAGTTTTATTCCACTTTGTTCCACAATCTATAACAGTTTCTTTGAAAATTATCGTTCCGGTTTGAAACAGATCGGTCCCAACTTTGTTGGAATCCAGAACTATGTAACTCTTCTTGGTTCACCGGAAATTTGGAAATATTTGGTAAACACACTCATCATGTGGGTTGGCGGATTTATCCCGCAGATTACAATAGCTCTTTTGCTGGCTTATTGGTTCTCAGATCCGAGCCTGCGCCTTAAGGGTCAGAGATTCTTCAAGACCGTTATCTACATGCCTAACCTGATCATGGCATCAGCGTTCTCAATGTTGTTCTTTGCATTGTTCTCAGACAGCGGCCCTGTAAACCAGATTCTTTTAGCTCTTCATGTTATAAAAGAGCCCTATAAGTTCTTCCAGTATGTTATCGCATCAAGAGTTCTGGTAATGCTGATGAACTTCCTGATGTGGTTCGGAAATACCACAATCCTTCTTATGGCAGGTATGCTTGGTATTGATTCTTCTTTGTATGAGGCTGCACAGGTTGACGGAGCCACAGCTTCACAGGTATTCTTCAAAATTACAATGCCTATTCTTCGTCCCATCTTCGTATATGTGCTGATCACATCACTTATCGGTGGTCTGCAGATGTTCGATGTTCCTCAGATCCTGACAAACGGTAGAGGTAATCCTACAGATTCCCTTACCACAGTCATCATGTTGCTGAACCGTTACCTTACAAGTAAGGACGTAGGCCGTGGTGGTGCGTTGTCAGTATTCATGTTCATAGTAACAGGTATCCTTAGTCTGGTTGTTTTCAGGATAAACAGCACCAAGGAAAAGAATTGAGAGAGGAGGAAGAGGGATGAATAACGATACAACAATGAAGCCCCATGGCGTGCCTATTGGGGTAAGAAGAACAATAGCTTACATAGTTCTTATATTCTTTAGTTTCCTTTGCCTTATTTGGTTTTACATACTGCTTATTAACTCAACAAGATCACACTCAGAGATGACACTTGGATTCACAATGCTTCCAAGCAAATATCTGATGAAAAACTGGACCAGCCTCATAACAGGTACTATTCCTATTGCCAGAGGTTTTATCAACAGTTTGATCGTATCAGTTTGTACTGCTGTTCTTTGCTCATATTTCTCAGCAATGACAGCTTATGCCATCAATACATATCAGTTTAAGGGAAGAGCAGCCATTGCAACATTTATCCTTGCAATCATGATGATTCCCGGACAGGTTACAGCGCTTGGTTTCCTGCGCTTGATCGTAAGGCTGGGCATGGATGATTCCATTGTTCCCCTTATTATTCCTGCTATTGCTTCACCGGTTACATACTTCTATCTGAAGCAGTACATGGAGAGTAACCTGCCTCTGTCACTGGTTGAGGCAGCAAGAATTGATGGTTCAGGGGAGTTCAGAACCTTCAATACAATCATTATGCCTCTTATCAGACCTGCTATCAGCGTTCAGATGATCTTCGCTTTCGTGGGAAGCTGGAACAACTACTTCACACCTGCCCTGATCCTTCACACAGATGTCAAGAAGACACTTCCTGTTATGATCGCTCAGCTTAGAGGAGCTGACTGGTTAAGATTTGATATGGGCCAGATCTACATTATGATCGCTGCATCAATCTTCCCGGTTATTGTGATATATCTCATCCTTTCAAAGTACATCGTTGGCGGCATGGCCGCAGGTGCAGTTAAAGGATGATCTATTAGATATCCTCCTAATTTACTCTTTCCTTTTATAAGCGTTACGAAAAGCCATGGCATTCCCCGATGCCATGGCTTTTCACGTTGGTTTTAGAAATGGCGTCAGCGGGAGCGTAGAGCTTGGTTGTCAGAGGTGTAGAGCATGGCTGGCGGAGGTGTAGAGCATGGCTTGCGGAGAGGCGGGGGCATGTTAAGAAATATGAGATCGTGAGTGATGATTTGGAAATATTTCCTCTAATACCTTGATATTTTTTCAAAATGGCTCTTTTAGCGACTATTTTAGGTGTTTCGATTATGCTTTTGGAAAATAATCTTGAATTATAATAGATTTTTCCAAAATTCGACGTGTTTTGGAAAAATCGCGATGCATATACTTGGATTACATGATGCATACGCATAGATTACACGATGCATATACTAGGATTACATGATGCATACGCATAGATTACACGATGCATACGCTTGGCCGGCGCCAATCTATATCTTCATTCATCCTCTTTTCTTCAGATTTTCTTAAGATTATGAAGGAATCTTAAGAATTGGAGCTTCAATCTTAAGAATTTCTTCAAGATTTCCATAGCATTATCTGCTAGTATCATTTGAGGTCATGAGCTCTCTGATGCATATCCTTATGTGTTCGGCTTATGACTTTTATGATCACGTTTTCTCTTTGCAGAGTCTAAGGCCTTACATTGGAGATCTGTGTGCTTCGCTTAATACACCATTGTTTGAATATTTAGAAGGAGAGACAAGAATGAGCATGGAATTAAACTATTTTGAGAAAAGAAAGAAATATCTTTTTCGTGAGATAGGAAAATTGGAAAAAGAGCTGAAGAACTATCCTCCGGGAAAATTGGCTATATATGAGTATGATGGCTATATTAAATGGAAAGTTCTTGGCGCGGATAATACCACAAAGCCAACGCCTCGCGATGCTCAAAAGATGAAAATTTACGATACCATAAAGCCAAAGTCTCGCAATGCCCGAAAGTCAAAGCCCCCTCATGCCGGAACTGTAAAGAATCTCAATCGGAAAAAAGATCGCGGAGAGGCAATTATCATGGCGCAAAAAACGTATAAATCCCTAAAATTGGAGGATTTGAAAAATGAACTTGAATGCATCGAGAAATATATGAAGAACCGTCGAAAAAAAGATTGGAAGAGCCTGCTTGCTCCGGAATCCCACTACAGAGAACTGCTTATAGATGACTATGCTTGGGAATACTCGGAATACAATAAAAAACCCGATGGCAAGACGCCAAAGAAAGTCAAAGCACCAAAAGGAGAGCTGGTTCGCTCAAAGTCGGAATCCATGATCGCGGGCTGCTTGTACGATAGCGGGATTCCATATCACTATGAGGAAATCCACGATTTCAAGGGAGATATAATAGCACCGGATTTCACGATAAAGCATCCCGTTACGGGGCAGATGTATTTGTGGGAACACTTTGGGCTCGCTGAGAAACCTAAATATCAAAGCTCTATCTCCTACAAGATTCCGCTTTACATCAATTGCGGTTATATCCCCGGCGTGAACTTGATCACAACCTACGAGACTGATGAATTTCCTCTTGATATAGATAAGGTCAAAAGAATCATCGCAGAATATTTCATGTAATCTGTAAAACGTCCTGCACTTTACTTATATAGTTTTAAAACATCTTCAAATTCGTTTTTCAATTTTCTGACCACATCTTCAGGCTCCAGTAGCTTAACTCCATTTCCCAGAGCAAATATCCAACCAAAGAACTGATCGCTGACAGCCACTTCCACGCGGCACTCTGACCAGCCTTTTTGAGATGACGGGCGTATCGTTATGTCTTTTCCGAAACGATCGATGATAACGCCAACAAGGTCGTCTCGAAAACTAAGCTTTACCATGGTGGACTCGCCGCCGAACATACCAAAGTTTTTCTGGGAGTACTTAGCAAGGTCGATCTTATCGAACAGCTCTTTTCCCTGACGCTTTTCGTCGCAGACTGCGATATGCTTCATTTTGTCTACACGGTAGTGCTTGAGACGATCTGAACCTTCCTCAAAGGCAATCAGATAGTAGTTCTCGTTGTCCCAGAAAAGGGCCCAGGGACTGACTTTATAGAGGCTGTCTCTGCGGGGCACAAGCTCTTTTTTCACATCCCATTTCATGTACTCGAATTCAATCTGCCTGTTGTCGGAAATCGCGTTGTAGATGTAGTCGACGTTATAGAAGGTGCTGTCATTCATGGTTTTGACTCTGCCCTGGACGAACACCTGGCGGCGCAGCTGTGTGGCCTCGTATCTGCTGACCATTTCAGTGAGCTTTTTGATAAGAGTGTTGGACTGTTTCTCGGTTATGAATTTGGATGACTGGATCGCGTCGACCAGGAGCTTAAGCTCGGCAATTTCAAACTGCTTGCTGCCAACGTGGTATTGGTAGCTCTTGCCAACCTTTTCTCCGATAATATCAAGGCCGAGTTCTCTAAGGGATTCAAGATCATCGTAGAGACTTTTTCTGTCGGCGGTCACACCGCGTTCCTCCAGGAAAGACTTGATCTGCGGCATGGTGAGGCCATGCTCGTCATCGGTTTCTTCTATCATAATCTGGCTAAGGTAATAGAGTTTGAGTTTCTGTTTGGTTCCCTTTGGCATATGAGGTCTCCTTCCCGGGGCTGGAAATTGCATTTTGGTTTGACATAGCGTTTGTAAATATTGTGGTTTATGTCGCCTTTGACAAAAGAATCTTCGCGTAGGAGGCAGTGGGTGTATGGCGCCGGAGTTGCGGCGTTTTTCATGCTGCTTTTACCCTGTGTTGCCTCTTTTATGAGGCTGTGTTGCTACTTGTATGAGGCTATGATACTTATATGAAGCTATGCTGCTACTTATATGAAGCTATGCTGCTACTTGTATGAGGCTGTGATGCTTATATGAGGCTATGCTGCTATTTGCTTGAAGCTATGATGTGCTTTTCTGAGGCTATGATGCTACTTATTTGAGTCTATTCTACTGCTGATCAGAGTATATACGGCTCCGGTGACAATTCTCCATAAGATGAAAGAGCTGATTATTGCATATATCTATTCTATCATCTTCTATAAGAAAGAAAGCTATCTGTAGCGAGAATTTCCAAAATATCGCTATTATTGGAAAAAATACATCTATTATCAGTATGCTGTTTCCAAAAAGTATAGCTGTTATCCTTCAGAAGGGCAATTTTGGAAAAAAATAGGCTACATGGCGGAAATTTTTCCAAAAGCCGGGACCTCAGGCAGAAGAAAAAAGCCGAGAACCCCGGGTAGAAGAAAAAGCCGAGAACCCCAGGCAGAAGAAAAAGCCGAGAACCCCGGGTAGAAGAAAAAGCCGGGACCTCAGGGAACAAGAATACGCTGTGGCAGAATGGCAGCGTGCATGGGCGCATCTGAGGAAAACCAGTGAAATTATGCCGATTTTTGCACTTTGTACAAAGAATAATGCATAAAAAGTGAATATTTATGTATATTTAGGGTTGCCTATATAACTTTAAAGTGCTAAAATCTTTCCAGTGCAGACAAATGTCCGCGAGAGAAAAACATAGAATGCGCTCATCAAATACATTAGTACGTGTGACACGGACAAAAGACAGCGTACACCGAAGCGGCAGCCTATGCCGGAGCAGTAGCGCGTGCCGGCGCAAGTCAGCATAACCGCGCAACTTAGGAATATCATCATAGAACGACAACAGGTGAACACAGTGCAGCAGGATACAGGCTATTACGTAATCAGGAGGCAGGCGGTGCCGGAGGTGCTTCTGAAGGTGGTGGAGGCCAAGAAACTCCTTGAATCGGGGAAGGTCAAGACCGTCAATGAAGCAGCAGCAAGTCTTGGCATAAGCCGCAGCTCTTTTTACAAGTACAAGGAAGATATATACGAATTTCATGACAGCCTTCAGGGGACCACACTTACCCTGACCTTCCAGATGAATGATGAGGTGGGGCTGCTGTCATACGTGCTTAATCTTATAGCTGAGTTCGGAGCGAATATTCTCACAATACATCAATCCATTCCCCTTAACGGAGTGGCATCCATTTCAATCACAATTCAGGTTTTACCCACAACGCGGGATATTATGGAGATGATCTCCATAATGGAAAAGACAGAAGGTGTGCACAAGGTCCACATCACGGGCCGCAGCGCCGCATTCTAGCAAACATAAACAACTCGCAGCAAGACGCAAATACCCGTTTTCAAAAATGGGCAATCGTATAGAAACTAACTAACTTGGAGGAACATATGGCAAAGGTAGCAGTATTGGGATACGGCACTGTAGGAAGCGGTGTTGTAGAGGTTTTGGACACAAATGCAGATCAGGTGGCAGAGAGTGCCGGAGAGAAGCTGGAACTCAAATACATTCTGGACCTGAGGGATTTTCCCGGTGACAAGCACGAGACACAGGTTGTTCACGACATCAACATAATCCTGGATGATCCTGAGATAGAGGTTATCTGTGAGACCATGGGAGGTATCGAGCCTGCCTTCTCCTTTGAAAAGAGTGCGCTGGAAAGGGGCAAGAGTGTATGTACCTCCAATAAGGAACTGGTTGCAGCCCATGGCCCTGAGCTGGAGGAGATCGCAAAAAAGAACGGCGCCAGCTATCTGTTTGAGGCCAGCGTGGGCGGCGGAATTCCGGTACTCCGTACACTGAATGATTCCATGAAGCACGAGAAGATCGATTCTGTCACAGGAATCCTTAACGGTACTACTAACTACATCCTTACCAAGATGGACAAGGAAGGTACCGGCTTTGCCACTGTTCTCAAGGCAGCCCAGGACAAAGGCTACGCAGAGCGCAATCCCGAGGCAGATATCGAAGGATATGATGCCCGCCGCAAACTTGCTATCCTGGCCAGTCTCTTGAGCGGTAAATATGTTGACAGCGAAGAAATATATACAGAGGGAATCTCACGCATCAGTATTGAAGATTTTGAGTATGCAAGGACGCTGAATATGGCCATCAAGCTTCTTGCTATCTGCAGGAAAAATGAGAACGGAGTCCTTCTCAATATGGTTGCCCCGTTCCTTATTCCCTATGAAAATTCACTTGCAAATGTCAACGGAGTATTCAATGCCATCAGCGTTCACGGCAACATGCTTGGTGATGTTATGTTCTATGGCAAGGGTGCAGGCAAGAAGGCAACGGCCAGTGCTGTTGTGGCTGATATGATCGACATTATCAAGCACAGAGGTAAACATATAAACATAAACATGAAAGCAGAACCGGCCACTGTTGTTTCAAAGGACAACGCAGTCCGCAGCTTCTTTGTCAGAGTGCCCGCCCAGTGCAAGGAACAGGCTCTTGAGATATTCGGAAGAGATGTGGATGAAGTAAGAAACGACAACGTCAGCGGCGAGTTCGCTTTTGTAACAGGCGACCTTTCCGAGAAGGACTTCGAAGAGAAGCTCTGGAAGATGGACAGCGTTAAGGGCTACATCAGACTCTATTGATAGATCGGCATAAAGCCCTGAAGATCACATCAGACTTTACCCGATAAAAAGCATTAAAGGGGCAGGCCGCTGCCCCAAACAATATATGAAAGAGGACGTCTATTATGAAAAAGGTAGTTAAATTCGGAGGAAGCTCGCTGGCCAGTGCAGACCAGTTCAAGAAGGTCGGTGAGATCATCATGTCGGATCCCGAGAGAGTTTACGTGGTTCCTTCTGCTCCGGGCAAAAGAAATTCCAAGGATACCAAGGTTACCGATATGCTCTACAAGACCTACGATCTTGCTGAGAACGGTAAGGATTTCTCCAAGCAGCTTGCCGACATCAAGGCCCGCTACGACGAGATCATCAAGGGACTTAACTTAAAGCTTGATCTTAAGAACGAATTCAAGACCATCGAGAAGAACTTCAAAGCCGGCGCCGGTACAGACTACGCAGCCAGCCGCGGAGAGTACTTAAACGGTATTATCATGGCAGCATACCTTGGCTACGAATTCGTAGACGCCGCAACGGTTGTAGCCTTTGATAAGAACGGAGAATTCGATAGTGAGAAGACCAACAAGCTCATGGCAAAAAAGCTGGAGAAGACCCCCAAGGCTGTTATCCCGGGGTTTTATGGCGCTTATCCCGACGGCAGCATTAAGACCTTCTCAAGAGGCGGCTCCGATATCACAGGTTCCATCGTATCAAGAGCCATCAAGGCTGATGTTTATGAGAACTGGACGGACGTATCGGGATTCCTCGTTGCAGACCCCAGGATCATCAACAAGCCTCCCTATATCGACACCATAACTTATACAGAGCTCAGAGAGCTTGCTTACATGGGCGCTTCCGTGCTTCATGAGGATGCCATCTTCCCCGTGAGAAAAGAAGGCATTCCCATCAATATCAGGAACACCAATAAGCCTGAGGATCCCGGCACATGGATCGTTGAATCCACTGCCAAGAAATCTAAATTCGTTATCACCGGAATTGCCGGAAAGAAGGGATTCTGCTGCGTGAACGTTCTGAAGGATCAGATGAATTCCGAGGTTGGATTTGTAAGAAGAGTCCTTCAGGCTTTCGAGGATCAGAACATCTCCATCGAGCATGTTCCCTCGGGAATCGACACCATGACGGTGTTTGTACAGCAGGATGAATTCATAGAAAAAGAGCAGTCCGTGGTTTCCGAGATCCACAGACTTGCTCATCCTGATATGCTTGAGATTGAATCTGATATAGCGCTTATTGCCGTTGTGGGCCGTGGAATGAAGTCCACGAGAGGTACCGCGGGAAGGATCTTCTCCGCTCTTGCCCACGCCAGCGTCAACGTCCGCATGATCGATCAGGGCTCATCGGAGCTTAACATCATCATCGGTGTTGAGAACAGGGATTTCGAGAAGGCCATAAGCGCCATCTATGATATCTTTGTAACTACTCAGATCTGATCACTGACACAAATATTCAACAAACTTTTTGGCATTGTCCAATCTGGCGGTGTTTACCGTGATTCCCACAACGGGTGTGGAAGCATAGTAGGCGCCGCTTTTTTCTATGGTGGTGGTACCCTCAAGGATTATGCCCACGGGGACGGGATCTTCCATCTCGTCAACGGGGATGTTGACATATTCCCCGGTTTCATCGTGTCTTGCAGCCATTTGGGCGTACTTGTTGTTCCTGTCATACTCGTGGGACATGATGTAGGTGCTGTATTCCTCGGAACCTACGTAATCAATGTACGCTCTGTCGATGTAGAGCACATTGTCCCCGAAACTCTCAAGTTCTTCTGCAGAAAAGACATTTCTAAGATCCGTGAAGTTGTCCTGGGCTGCAAAGTGGAAGAAGGCTTCCTTGTCAGCAACCACGCAGTCAAGGTCCGAAGCGGCCATGAGGGCCATGATCTTCTCGCTGGTAGCCACGGTAGCTGTGTCAAGGCTTGAATAGTCAAAGGTTGAGGCGCAGTCGATGGTGACCTCCAGCTCCTTCTTATTGATACCGGCATATTCATAGAAACCGTTCTGCAGGTTCTCCTGTACATCAAATCCTGCGCAGTTTATAGCCATGGCATATAGAGCGTAGGGTTTATTGCTGGCAATCTGTCTTATAAGTGAAACAAGGAAGATCACAACCACGATGGCGATAACCGTGTGGATCTTGTAGTACTCCCAGAAGTAATCCCAGTGAGCCTTGAAGCCCTGTCCCTTTAATTTCTGCCGCTGTGCGCGAATCTCTTCGCTTACTGAATTCTGTTCTGCCATAATTCCTCCGAAAGCTTAAAAATATGAATGCATTCTACGTTTATTCAAAGGAACTGTCAAGGTAGTCAAAAATCTGATAGGAGCAGGCCAGTTGAAATCTGGTCCCGATGTCTTCCAGAGAAATGCCGCACAGATCCTCGATTTTTTTCTTGCGATAATTAAACGTGTTCCTGTGGAGGAACAGCGCATCGGCTGCCTCGGTGGGGCTGTAGCCGCAGGCTATGAAAGTACGCAGCGTTTCGAACAATGATGCCTGTTTTTCTTTGTCGTAATTCCTGAGAGTTGCGAGGGCAGGGTGAGCTATGCTCTTTAATCTGTGCTTGTCCTTGACACTTGCTATGAGAAGATAGAAGGAATAATCCCTGAAAAGGAGAACCGATTTCTCTCTGTTGAGCTTCTGGGCAAGGTGTACAACCGACAGAGCCTGTTCAAAGTACTCCGGGAAATCCACGGGGTCCTGAAAACAGTCTGATACACCTGCTACAAGGTGCTGCTCTGTGCAGAAAGTGTTGAACTTATCGGTAAGCCCCGGGGTCTTTAACATATCGTTATCGGCCACGATGATAAGGCCCTCCCTGTGCATAAGGTAGGGGAACACCGGCAGATAGGACTGAAGCTTGGGAAGCAGTGTGTTGTGGAAATACTTCTCCCCGAGGTACTGCAAGGATCTTAACAGAACCACACGCATATTAGCCGGAAAGACAAGTCCGCTGGTGCGAAGCCTTGATCTGGCCTGGGCATCAGTCATTCCGGATAAAAGGTCACCGAGAATGCCGCCGTAGAGATAGGTATTGACATCGTTACTTAGCTGTTCCTTGCGGATGATGTCAGAGTAGATGCGGCTTACGGTGGAAATGACATCGTAGTCCTGTTCCTTAAAGTCCTCAGTCCTTCTTATCATGAATACATTTCCCACATACTTGCCGTCAATACGGATCCTGTTGGAAAGATAGTACAGAGCCTTGTTTTTGCAGTAGTAGACGGAAGGGATATCAGTGGAGCCCTGTCTGCTCATCTTGGAACGGCTTCTGATGTGCTCCATGAAATCGAAGTCGCAGAAACCGTCCTTGACTGCCTGCTCCCATACTGTGTTCTCTATAACGGTGTCTGAATAAGCCAGAATTCGACCGCTGATATCAAGAACAGCGATGAAATGACCGTTGTCTTTGGCGTAATCGTCAAGAAAGGACTGGATACTCTCCCCTGCGTACATGTTCTTGAGAAGGCGGATGTAAGCCCGCTCCGCAGCCAGTTCCTTGGCCAGGTTCTTGTGTATCTCATGAAAAAGAGCCGGCAGCTTCTCCCCGGCAGCAGTGACACAGGATATGTGGGCGCCGCGCACAAAGGCAATCTCTTCCGCTGCGGCAAGGTAAAGTGTGTGCTGTGAGATGTCTTTCAGAGACTTCAGGTCACTGCTCCAGAAATCTACATCTTTAATATCGGCATTATCCTTGATATTACAGGTTTGCACAGCGTTATTTGATGCTAACAGCTTTTTTATAGTAGCCCCATTCATAGCTATAACCTCCAATGAGAAACATTATAGTGCATGACGCACAAAAAGTATATCTCTTTTTGTGTTTCCGGTGTCTGATAATTACAAAAGCAAAATGCTAGAATCGGATTGTTCGGGAGATTTTTACCAAAAATAATAAGGAGGGTTACTGATGAAAAAGCGTTTTGTTAATCGCCTGCTTGGCATGGGAACGGCTTGTGCCATGGTATTCACGGGGATTTTCGGACAGATGACTTCCGTCACGGCTTTGGCTGAGGGAAATCTTTCCGAAGTATCACCGGAAGGCACCGACGAAGGGGGTTCGAAGGATGCCGGCAGCCTTGACGGCAAGCAGGAAGATAAACAAGAGGGTGTGGCAGAAGACACATTGAAGGAAGTTCCGGCAGATGAAGAGGGAAGCGAAAAGCCCGTATCCCAAGAGGGGGATGATGGCGGCGAATCCGAGAAGAAAGCTCCGGAAGATGAAAAGGAAGGCGTAAAGTCCGGTTCCGACGGCGAAGAGGAAGCAGGATCGGAAGAGGAAGCAGGCAAAGACGAAGAAGTGAAAGAAGTAAAAGAGGTAAAAGAGGTAAAAGAGGAAAACGAAGTAAAAGACGACTCTACAAAAGCAGAAGAGGAAAAAGAAGATGTGACCGCTCTCCCGGAGGTCACCTCAGTAGTTGTGAACACAGAGGTCATGAAGCTTGGTCAATATCCGGTGAGCATGGTAGTTGAGCTGGACAAGGCCATGGCTGAAGACATAGAGCTTGGAGCTGAGAACTTCAGCATAAAGGCAAGTAAAACAGGGTGGCTTTCACCCGACATATCGGAAAGAGACATTACAGTGGATGTTGAATCTGTCTCTTTTAACGAGAAAAGAGATCAGATAACCATAGTTCCCGGAGCGTTCCCGGACAGGTACTACTATGTTCCGGAGTATACGGTTACATGCACCTATGATGACAAGGAACTGTTTTCTTTTAACAAGGATGCCACAAAAACGGTGACACCTGTAGCGGATGATTTCCAGGCAAAAAACGACAACGGCATCTCCTACAATCTGTACAGCC
The DNA here is from genome assembly GCA_015056575.1 of Butyrivibrio sp. Lineage (GTDB taxonomy): Bacteria > Bacillota > Clostridia > Lachnospirales > Lachnospiraceae > Butyrivibrio. The sequence continues at coordinate 130,928 of SVGA01000005.1, read as the reverse complement.
CCCAAGCAGAGGGGCCGGTTCCTGCGGTGATCGTGTTCCATGGCTTTGGAGATGACGAAAATCTCTATGCAAACAGGATTGCGGTTACCTGGGCTGAAAGCAGTGCACAGGCAGAGCGCCCGGCATATGTTATCGCTCCGGTGTTCGGAGGATATTCCTATGTGTCAGAGGCAGCAAGGGATGCTGTTTATGATGGAACAAAAGCTGTTGTGGACGGACTTGTGGCTGAGGGTAAAGTTGACCCCGATAGGATTTATGTAACAGGTAAGTCCTTTGGGGGAGCTGCCGTCATGGAATTTAATGAGCGCTATCCGGAATATTCAGCTGCCTCCATCTCTATGGCTCCTGCGGTTGCCTACACAGACTATTTCGGAAATGTAACGACTCAAGAGAACCTTGGGAAGATCAAGGATAAGAATATTTATATAGCTCAGTGCGATCAGGACACCACTGCTCCTTACGCAGGCACTGCCAAGATGTACAACACTCTTCAGGAGCTTGGGGCAAAAGACATCCTGTTTACAACCTACAGCTTGGATGAGCTCAATGCTTCGGGAGCACAGGGCGACGCCCATGGGGTAGAGTGTATTGTCGCCGATGACGAGCGGTATGCAAGCTGGCTCTTTTCCTTCAGCAAAAAGAGTACACAGGAAGAGGGAGCTTCTCCTGATTACGAAGTGATACTTCCTGAGGGCTACAGCACTGCTAGAGCATCATACCCCGTTGTCTATGTGATGCCAAATGACGGCATTGACAGCTTTTCTGATACTGTTTTTGAGAGAATAGACAGTGCCCTTGGAAACACCGCCATGGACATGATCGTTGTAAAGGTGAAATTCGGCAGAGACGATGATCCCTACAGCGAGGTGGAGAGGATCATCGGTGAGGTGGATGACAGATATAAGACACTGAAGGATCCGCGATTCCGCGCTGTTATAGGCGAAGAGGTTGGCGGATATCTTGCTCATGTTCTTACCTATACAGACGGCAACCGGAAATTCCTGTCAGATCCGGCTCTGTTTGGACTTATAGCTTCAATCAACGGAGACTATGCCGGTGAAGCCAACATGTGGCTTGAAAAATACGGAAACATTCTTTCTGTAAGCAAGCTCAATAACAGCACAGCACTTAAATTCTATACTTATCTCTCTGCTGCATCCGAGGATGAGAGGGCCTACAGGGAGAACGGCGCCAACAGCGTCATCAGGTACTTTATTCAGAATGCATCAGCCTATGGCGGATTCTATACCTTATACTTCGGAAACGCAGACGAATATTCCCAGAATTTCTCGATAAAGAACGGCGTTTTTGATGAGTCTTTTGAGAAGAAGAGCGTAGATGAGGCCGTAAAAGGTATCAACAGAAGGATCACACAGAACCTTGTAACGGGATCCCTTACACTTACTCCCCAGTCAGCTCTGGAATCAGTGGAAGAGATCCAGGCTTCCTACAGGATACAGATTTCTGATACCTACAGTACTTTTTACGGGACAAAGAACAAAATGGATGTTTCCATTGCTCTTGTAAATCCCGATAACTCACAGGTGCTTGAGGAAGTGTCCGTAGGTGAATTTGAGGTGGGAGCAGGCGTTGTAGAAGGCACTGTTGCCATTCCGAACCTTGTGGAGAACGTCAGCACCTCAGTTGCCCTGGTTGCCACATTAAAGGGCACAAGCTTTGCGGTTGACACCCAGGATCTTGTGCGTGTTCTTAAGACGGGAACAGCTCCGGAAGATCAGGTCATAGATTTTATGGGTGTATGGAAAGTTAAGCCCATAGCAGATGCCTCTTTTAAAAAGAGCGATTGGACAAAGGAGGACGGAACACTTGCTCTTGGAGATTATAACAGCTGGGCTGACGGAACTCCCTGCATTACCTGGTGGAACGGAACCAACGGCGTTGACAGAAACTTTGTCGGATATGCATGGTATGTGAGAGAGTTTGATATCCCGGAGAACTTTGTTGTGGGAACCTATCAGATGCCGATAGGATATCTTGATGAGGGAGACATAACCTTTATAAACGGCGTCAAAATTGGCAGCACAGGCATGACTGAGGACACATGGAAATTTGAGAGCGACCAGTGGGATACCTACAGGTCCTATGAGGTGAGCTCCGATATACTGAACTTCGGCGGCAAAAACTATGTTGCGGTCCTGGCTCATAACAGATCAGGAGACGGCGGCTGGTACAAGGGACATCCCGGACTTTATTCTCAGGCGGCTTATAATAAGCTCAACAGCACACCCAGTACATTAGCCGGCTCCAAGGAGACCGTGCTGGTTGAGAAGGCTGTAGAGACACAGATAAAGGCAATCTCAAAAGGCGATCTTGAGAAGTACTCCGAGACTGTTTCCGGCGACTACTTCCAGTCAGGAACGGATAAAAAGAAACTTCTTGAGACAGTAAAGACCTACGGAAAGGCCGAAGTGACTGATGCGGAGGCGGCTGTATATGAAGCGGGTGACGGTCTGTATCTCTATCAGGCAAGAAGGACACTTATTACAGAATCAGGAAATGCCAAGCAGCTTGAGGTAAATGATTACTTCAGGGTTGAGGGAAAAAAGGCGCTTCTTTACGGTGAACATGACAGATTCTATACCCAGTATATAGACTCTCCTCACAGAGCGGCTGTAATGAACGGAGACGGAAACGAGAGTTTCCTCGTATACCTTCCGGAGGGCTATTTTGATGAGGCCAATGCGGATAAGAGATATCCCGTGGCTTACATTTTCCATCAGATCAACAGCAGCAGTAATTCCTGGAAGATCGACGGTATCAATGAATTTTTGGATGCGGGAATATCCGCAGGAGTTATAAAGAATACGATCCTTGTTATTCCTGACAGCCAGCCTGAAAGCTGGTGGCAGGGAGAATGGGTGGATATGGTCACCGAGGACATCATTCCCTTTATTGACGAGAACTACCGCACCGTTAAGGATGCCAGATTCAGATTTACCGTAGGTGCATCCATGGGCGGCAGCGGGTCCTACAATATCGGACTGAGGAACCCGGATCTCTTTTCCGGAATAATCAGTTACTTCGGTGCCATTAACATGGGAGCTAAGCCACTTGATATAGCCAAAGACCAGTACAACAAGGGATATCTTGATTACCTTGGATATTACGGGCAGTACTTCGTATGCGGAAATCAGGATCTATACAAGTTTGGCATGCCTGCCATCGAGCTGGATGCGCTTCTTAGAAATGTTAAGATCGACCATTTCTTTGAGCTGGAGGAGGGCGCCCACGACAGCACCTTCTACAAGCCCTATGTAGTTGACAGTTTCAGCTATATGACGGCCAGGATCCCCAGCGTTACTGCGGATGAAGCAAACAGAGTACTTAAAGTAGATCTTAAAAACGCAGCTGTATCAAAGGGAAGCGCTAAGGCGACTGTGAATGTTACGGTCAATGACTCGGTAAAAGAGTACCTGACGACCATTCCTGCATCGGATTTCACGAAGAATACCAATCCTGACCTTACAATGCCCGTAACACTTCGCCTTGTTGATAAAAATGGAGTTACGGTGGCAAAGGATACAAGGATGGCAGCGGTTAATTCTTCCGCAAGTCTGAGCTTTGACTTTGACCTGTCAGGCTATGACATTAATAAGAACGATAAGTACACACTTGTTGCATCGGCCAATCTCCTGGACTATCCTGCGGTAGCATCAGTATCGCTTCCGGGAAAGCAGGCAGTAATACCCCCTAAACCTTCTGAGGAAAACCGAATCAGTCCCTCAGAAGAAACTTCCGCATCCGAGGCTATGGCCTCTGGTGAGACCGAAGCCTACGGAAGCGGAAACGCCAAGGAAACGGCAAGTGTTCTCGGGGCAGTAAAAGCTTCGGAAAATAATGGGGCAAGATCATCAGGAAGATCCGCATCCGGCAGGAAGTCATCCTCTTTTGGGAATGCGACTACAGGAAATGGCGAAAACACACAAAATGCTGTCGATCGGAATACGGTAAGCGATGCTGATGATACAGCATTAGTTGCGGCCGGTGAAGGCAGCGCTTTGGAGGAAGAAGTGGATTTGGACAAAACAACCGATGAAAAGGCGGTTCAGGAAGAGGATGTGACACAGAAGTCGGTTGATATAGAGGAAAATGCCGTGCCTCTTTCAGACACTGTTAATGAAGGCGGCGTGAATGCAGGTGCTGTTTTGGCAATAATAATTGCTGCGGCAATTATTGCAGCAGCAGGGGTTGTGGCAGTAAGAAAGCGCAGGCAGTAAGAGATATTTATGTATAAAACCGTGCTCCCGGGAACAATCTCCCGGGAGCATTTTTACAAATAATTCAGTTTTTTTTATTCGATAAAACATATATAATTGAAGTAGCGCATTTTAAAGTAAATTAATCCTAAGAAATCCCTTGAAACTTAGACGCAGATACTATAAGATTATCGTTAAAAATTGAAAAAGTCTTATATGGAGGAGTATTTTTGACATGATGAACGACAACAGTTATGTTGAATGCCTCGTGGCCAGCAAGGCGTCACCTGTGGTGAAACTCTTAAGCATCATATCTCTCGTGCTGGCTGTAGTTTTCTTTTTATCTTCTTTGGCAGGCCTGGGTATCATCGGGCTAATCTTGTGTGTGGCCGCCGGCGTTGGCTACTATTTCCTGTCTTTAAATGCCAATATAGAATTTGAATATCAGTATTGTGACAAGGAAATCACTGTTGACAAGATCCTTAATAAGTCAAGGCGCAAGAATGTTGCAAAGTATGATGTTACCAAGATCGAGGTTCTTGCACCGTCACGTTCCTATCATCTCGATGAGTACAAGAACAGGTCTTTTAAGACTGTGGACTATTCTGCAAGAGAGAAGGATCCTCAGCCTGACCCCACCTATACATTTATATATGACGGCAAGGAAAAGGTTGTATTTGAGCCTACCGGAGAGTTTGTTGCAGCGATCAAGAGCGTTGCACCCAGAAAAGTATTCACAGATTGATGATTTTTTAGCGGAGAGGATGAGAAAATGGGACAGATTATCGGAGAAGGAATTACTTTTGATGACGTACTGCTGGTACCTGCTTATTCGCAGGTTATACCTAATCAGGTTGACGTAGGCACTTATCTTACCAAGAAGATAAAGCTCAATATTCCACTTATGAGTGCAGGAATGGATACCGTAACAGAGCACAGAATGGCTATCGCAATGGCCAGACAGGGCGGTATCGGTATTATTCACAAGAACATGTCTATTGAGGCTCAGGCCGAGGAAGTAGACAAGGTAAAGAGGTCCGAGAACGGAGTTATCACAGATCCTTTCTCACTTTCACCGGATCACATTCTGGCTGACGCAGATTCACTGATGGCCAAGTTCAGGATTTCCGGCGTGCCTATTACTGAGGGCAAGAAGCTGGTAGGTATCATCACCAACCGTGATCTTAAGTTTGAAAAAGACTTTTCCAAGAAGATAAAAGAGGTAATGACCAGCGAGAATCTGATCACTGCCAAGGAGGGTATCACTCTTGAGGAGGCCAAGAGCATTCTGGCCAGGTCCAAGAAGGAGAAACTCCCAATTGTTGACGATGATTATAATCTTGTTGGACTTATCACCATCAAGGATATCGAGAAGACCATCAAGTATCCTCTCTCAGCCAAGGATGAGATGGGAAGGCTTCTGTGCGGTGCAGGTGTAGGTATCTCGGCAAATGTGCTTGAGAGAGTACAGGCTCTTGTGGATGCCAAGGTTGATGTCGTTGTTCTTGACTCCGCTCACGGTCATTCAGAGAACGTACTCAGGTGCCTCAGAATGATAAAAGAGAAATTCCCTGACCTTCAGGTTATTGCAGGAAACTGCGCTACCGCTGCAGCTGCAAAGGCTCTTATCGAAGCCGGCGCCGATGCGGTTAAGGTAGGTATAGGACCCGGATCCATCTGTACAACACGAGTTGTTGCAGGTATCGGTGTCCCTCAGATCACAGCAGTTATGGACTGCTACGCAACAGCAAAAGAGTATGGTATTCCCATCATCGCTGATGGTGGAATCAAGTACTCCGGAGATATCACCAAGGCCATTGCGGCAGGCGCCAATGTGGTAATGATGGGCTCAATGTTTGCGGGCTGCGATGAGGCTCCCGGCGAGTTCGAGCTCTTCCAGGGAAGAAAATACAAGGTATACCGTGGAATGGGATCTATCTCAGCCATGGAGAACGGTTCCAAGGACCGCTATTTCCAGGAAGATGCCAAGAAACTGGTTCCCGAGGGCGTTGAAGGACGTGTGGCTTACAAGGGAACAGTAGAGGATACCGTATTTCAGCTTATGGGCGGACTTCGCTCAGGTATGGGATATTGCGGTTGCGGCACCATTGAAGAACTCAAGGAGAACGGCAGGTTTATCAAGATGACTTCCGCAGCTCTTCGTGAGTCACATCCTCATGATATTCAGATAACAAAAGAAGCGCCTAACTACAGTGTAGACGGACAGTGATCAGGCGACTTTATACAAACGGAAAAAGGGGACTACGGATTTGCAGGACAAAACTGTAATCTTCGAAAATGACATGAAGATCAAAGATGGCCTGGCTCCCGAGACAAAGACGGGAGCTCTGGGTCATTTTGCGCTTAAAAACGGCGAAAAAATGCAGGATTGGCAGGACCGCTTCTGCGAGATGGCGGGTGTGTATGCGCTGTGCATCAGTGCGGACGGAACCCGTCTCACGGAGTTTTCCGGAAATCCCCATGAAGTTCAGATCATCAAAAAATATGTCAATGACATTCGCATTCACAATATCTATAAGCGTGTTTCGGACAGCGATTTAGAGGATCAGGCCGTGGAGATCACAGAGATCCCCAACCTGATACTGGCTGCGGTAGCTGTAAAAAGCGGCGGAGCATTGTCGGCTGTCTGGGTTGTATGCGGTTTATTTACAGATGCCAAGTACGACAGGGAACTTTTTAAGTATCCGCCCATCGAAAACTTCCAATATCAGATTTCCGAAGATAAATTCTATAAAACACTGGATCTATTAAGAGAGACCTTGAGCGTGTTCATTACCGTGGAGACTTCAAGGTCTGAGGCAGTAGCCATCAGCATGGAGAGCAGGCAGCAGGAGATCGTGATGACCAGCTCGTTCCACAGAGCCGAGACCATGACTGAGATCGTGTCTCTTTTGGACAGCAATGATTCCATAGAGGAGATCATGGCTCAGACTCTCTCCAAGCTGTGCGATTATCTCCAGATAAGCCATGCCTTCACCTGCAGGCTGCACCATGGCCACCTTATGGACATCGTAGTCCAGTGGGCACTTCCGGAGATCGGTAAGCTCTTCCCTGTCCCGACAGACCAGGAAACCTGCTGGTTTTTGGGCAATCAGAAGGCGGTGGTCATTTCCTCCGACACTCAGATGAATGCGGGAGAGCGGGAACAACTGGATGACCTTGGGATCAAGGCACTGGTTTCAATGCCCATAGTGATCAACGGCATGCCCAGATTCTATGCATGCTTTACCGAGAACAGGAGCAGCAAGGTCTGGTCCATAGATGATATTAAGTTTATCAACGATGCCATCAGGATCCTTCAGAGCATCATTACCAAGAGACTGCAGAAAAATTCCCTCGCCAGCTCTTTTGCCTCATTGGAAGCGGTGCTGGATAATGTGGGAAGTTCAATATATGTAAGAGACATAACCTCGGGAGTGCTGCTGTTCGCCAACAGAAGCTTTAAAAAGAACTTTTCCAGGGAGCTTGCGGACAATAAGCTCTCCGATCTGTTTGAAAAGAACATTCCTCCCAGAAGCCGCAGCGGCAATTACGAGGTTCATCACAGAGAACGTGAGAAGTGGTACGACGTCTACTACACCAGGATCAAGTGGGTTGACGGAAGACCGGTTTCCCTGTGCGCCATTTATGATGTAACTGAGAAGAAGCTTTATCAGAAGAGGATCGAGCAGCAGGCTTACACGGATTTCCTCACTGGTCTGTTCAACAGAATGTGCTGCGAAAAAGACCTGGCTGCCTTCGTGGAAGATACCAGAAAGAACGGCGGTCACGGTGCCCTCATGTACCTGGATCTGGACGACTTCAAGCACATCAACGATACCCTGGGCCATCAGTACGGTGACATCCTTCTGCAGGATATCTCCAGAGCTGTCAGCAGAATAGAAGGTATCTCCCAGTCCTGTTACCGAATGGGCGGGGATGAGTTTGTCATCATCGTTCCTCCGGAGAGTTATTACAGGATAGATAAGATAATAGATGAGATAAGAGACGCTTTTGCTACGCCATGGTATCTCAAGGACAGCGACTATTACTGCACTATGAGTATGGGACTTGTAAGATTCCCGGACCACGGCGACAGCGTGGCTGAACTCATAAGAAAATCGGACGTTGCCATGTACGCGGCCAAGAAGTCCGGTAAGAACAGGATCGCTGAGTACTCCGACAACATTGATTCATCCTCCATCCACAGGCTTGATCTTGAGAAGAGTATGTACGATGCCATCAAGAAGCAGTGTGAGGAGTTCGAAGTTTTCTTCCAGCCTGTTATCGTCAATGAAGACGGCAAGAAGGGCAAAAAAGGCAAAAAGGCGGTTCGCCATGTTGGTGCAGAGGCTCTTGTAAGGTGGAACAGCGAGGCTTTGGGCTTCCTTAGTCCCGATGATTTCGTGCCTCTGGCTGAGTATCTCGGACTTATCAATCCCATCGGAAACCATGTTCTTCGTAAGGCCTGCGAGTGCTGCAGACTTTGGAACGAGGCTGGCACCGGAGATTTTGTCATCAGCGTAAATCTCTCCGTAGTGCAGATAATGCAGACGGATATTGTGGACATTGTAAGGTCCTGTATAGAAGAGAATCATATCAAGCCCGAAAACATCATATTGGAGCTCACAGAGCGTCTTGCGATCAACGATCTGGCAAGGACCAAGCAGACTCTTTTGGATATAAAGGATCTGGGGGTAAGGCTTGCGCTGGATGATTTCGGCACAGGATACTCGGCCCTTAGCAGTATCAGGGCGCTGCCCTTCGATATCATCAAGATTGACAAGGATTTTGTAAAGGATATCCATATAGATCCGTATTCCCAGGCTTTTGTAAGATCGATCGTGGATCTGGCAGGTTCTATCGGCGCCGAGGTGTGCGTTGAGGGAATAGAGAGCGAGGAGCAGCTCAAGGCTCTAAGCGGCATGGGCGTTACATACATTCAGGGATACTATTTCGACAAGCCCTTAAGAAGAGCGGCATTTGAGGATAAGTACGTATATAACCCGCAATGATATCTTATCGCGCGGCTTGCCGCTTTATGATATACTATAGGGTGCACAATAATTTAGAAAGTTGGTTTTTTTTACAATGGCAGAAGAGATTAAGACAAACACAAATGAAGAAGGTGCCGCTGTTCCTTCCAGACACTTTATCGAGCAGGCGATCGACAAGGACCTGGCAGAGGGAGTTTACGATCACGTACATACCCGTTTTCCTCCCGAGCCCAACGGTTTCCTTCACATAGGACACGCCAAGAGTATTCTTCTTAACTACGGCATGGCCAAGGAATACAACGGCAAGTTTAATATGAGATTTGACGACACCAATCCCACCAAGGAGAAGTCCGAGTTCATGGACGCCATTATCGAGGATGTTAAGTGGCTTGGTGCCGATTACGAGGACCGTCTTTTCCATGCATCCGACTATTTTGATGAGATGTATGAGGATGCGGTCAAGCTCATCAAGAAGGGCAAGGCCTACGTTTCTGAACTTACAGCAGAGCAGATGAGGGAGTACAGAGGAACTCTCACAGAGCCCGGCAAGGACGACCCCAACAGGGACAGAAGCGTTGAGGAGAATCTTCGCCTCTTTGAGGAGATGAAGGAGGGCAAGTACGAGGACGGAGCACTTACTCTCCGTGCCAAGATAGATATGTCATCACCTAACATCAATATGAGAGACCCGATCATCTACCGTGTGGCACACATGACCCACGCAAGAACCGGCGACAAGTGGTGCATTTATCCCATGTACGATTTTGCTCATCCCATTGAGGATGCCATTGAGGGGATCACACACTCCCTTTGCACGCTGGAGTTTGAGGACCACAGGCCTCTTTACGACTGGGTCAAGAACGAGTGTGAATACAAGAATCCTCCAAGGCAGATCGAGTTTGCCAAGATGTACCTCAACAACGTCGTAACAGGTAAAAGATACATCAAGAAACTTGTAGAGGATGGTATCGTTGACGGTTGGGACGATCCCAGACTTGTGACAATAGCATCCCTTAGAAGACGCGGATTCACTCCCGAGTCTATCAAGATGTTTGTAGATATGTGCGGCATCAGTAAGGCCCAGTCAACAGCTGAGTATGCAATGCTTGAGTACTGTATCAGAGAGGATCTTAAGCTCAAGGCCAAGAGAATGATGGCTGTTCTGGATCCCGTAAAGCTCATCATAGACAACTATCCGGAGGGCGAGACCGAGTACCTTGAAGTTGAGAACAACAAGGAAGTTCCAAAGATGGGCTCCAGGAAGATACCTTTTGGAAAAGAGCTCTGGATCGAGCGAGAGGACTTTATGGAAGAACCTCCCAAGAAGTATTTCCGCCTCTTTCCCGGCAACGAGGTAAGACTTATGAATGCTTACTTTGTTACCTGCACGGACTTCAAGAAGGATGAGAACGGTGTAGTTACTGAGATCCACTGCACTTATGATCCCGAGACCAAGGGCGGTGACAGTGCTGACGGAAGGAAGGTAAAGGGAACGATACACTGGGTTGCTGCAAAAGAGGCAGTGACTGCAGAGGTACGTCTCTATGAGAATATCATTGATGAAGAGAAGGGCGTTTACAACGAAGACGGTTCACTGAACCTCAATCCCAACTCTATTACAGTGATCAAGGACGCCAAGCTTGAACCTGAACTTGGAGAGGCTTCCTGTTACGACAAGTTCCAGTTCGTAAGAAACGGATTCTTCTGCGTTGACAGCAAGGACTCCAAACCCGGCGCGCCGGTATTTAACAGAATTGTTTCCCTAAAGAGTTCATTTGTATTACCTAAAAACTGATCACAAAAGGAAGGTATATATATGGCAGGCATTTTTTCGGGACTTGAAAAACTAGGACTTGGTAATATCGGAGGAGAGAATCTTTTTGAGGATCCCACCAAGAAGACTGTAGAGGTCAAAAAGGAGGCGCCCAAGAAGAAACTTCAGCTTGTAAACGAACAGGATTACCTCTTTGACAAGAAGTATAAATGTCCTGTTTGCGATTCTGATTTTGAAGCCAAGACAGTCAGAAGCGGCAAGGTCAGAATGAAGAATGTTGATATCGATCTTCGTCCCGACTACGACGAACTGGATCAGAACAAGTATGATGTCATTGCCTGCCCTATTTGTGGCTACGCGGCTCTTTCAAGATATTTCCCCAATCTGACAAAGTATCAGATTGAGGATATCAGGGTTAAGATCTGCATGAACTACCAGCAGATGAATTACCGCGAGGAGATCTATACCTACGATTACGCAAGAAAGCTTTATCAGCTGGCTCTTGCCAATGCTGTTGTCAAGAAGGCCAAGAACAGCGAGAAAGCATATATCTGCCTTAAGACAGCATGGGTTATAAGAGGCGAGACACAGCGCCTTGATCCCGAAGAGGCGGATTATGCCCAGAAGAAGGCTGAGAACGATGCTCAGGAAAAAGAACTTTTGAAGAATGCTCTGAACGGATTTGTGATGGCTAGACAGACTGAGGAATTCCCCATTGCGGGTATGGATTCCACCACCCTTGATTATCTTCTTGCTGCCCTCGCAGTTGAGACTGATGAGAAGGAAGTTGCAAGCAAGATGATCTCCGAGATACTTACTTCAAGGGTTGCCAACAGCCGTATCAAGGATAAGGCAAGGTATCTCAAGGAGATGATGGCAGAGAAGACCGGTGAATGAGCCTTTTTCAATAATTACCGATTATTATTCTGTACAATCAAACAAGCGCGTTGCATGTATAAGAATGCGACGCGCTTGTTTTTTTATTGTTAATGAAATTTCCTCCGGTTCAATCGATCTTCCTTGTGCTTTCGCCTTGAATAAGTTCTCCGGGGAAGATGATGTGGCGGTGATAGCTCTTCTTGTCGATGATATCGAAGAGAAGACGCACGGTCTCTTTTGAGATGTCGGTAAGGGGTTGCCTGATGGTGGTGAGCCTGGGAATCGAGTACTCCGCAAGCTCCTGGCCGTCGAATCCGGCAACACTGACATCCTCAGGAACTCTGATGCCGGCATCGGCAAGAGCCCGAAGGGCGCCGACGGCAAGTACATCAGAGATGCAGTACAGGGCAGTGAATTCCTCGCCGGACTCAATAAGGGCCCTGGCTGTCTCGTAGCCGTTGTACATGGTGTAGATCTGCTTATCTACGTATCTAATGAGGTTATCGTTGATCTCGATCCCGTTTATCTTCAGGGCCTCCAGATATCCTTTAAAACGAAGCTGTACTACCGAAGGAGTCTTTCTGCCCTCGGTCATTATGGCTATCTTCCTGTGACCGAGTCCGATCAGGTATTCCACGATCCTGCGGCTCTCCTTGGCATCGTCAACAGACACTGTGGAATAGGCATTCTTGTTGAGATCGTCCGCAATATCTGAGCCGATTGTGGAAAATACAACAGGGACATTGAGCTGCCCGAGCCTCTCAGTGGACTGCTGGGCATTTCCGCCCATGAAGATGATGCCGCGAAGCCTCTTTTCTTTTTCAAGCTCCAGGGCTACATCCACTTCATCCTCGTAGGCCTCAACGTGCCTGAGGACCAGCGCATACTTCATCTTCTCGATCTCTTCCTCCACCACTGCTATCATGGGAGCAAAGAAGGGGTTGGTGATACCCTTTACCAGCACCGCGATGCATTTGGCGTCTGTTCTCTTTAAGTTCCTGGCACTGTTATTGGGAATATAGCCGGTCTCCTTGATGACTTCCATTATTCTCTTTTTGGTCTCCGGATTGATATCCGAATGATTATTGATAGCTCTTGAAACAGTGCTGACACCTACACCGCAGCGCTTTGCTATCTCAACAATTGTTATCTCAGCCATTTAATCTACCGTAAATCCTTGCAAAATCGTACATTTTTGATGACAGCTCTTTTGACAGGGCATCCTTTTTCATTCTCCAAACCCAGTTGCCGCCAAGGGTAGAAGGAGTATTGATCCTTGCGTAGGCGGGAAGCTCCAGGTAATCCTGCATGGGAATGATCGCAGTATCGGAAACGCTGGCAAAGCATGCCCTGATGCAGGCCCAAACCGCGTCCTTGCTGCTCTTAAGTCCAAGGTACTCCTTTGCAAATTTCTTGTCATTTCTGGGAAGCTGATCAAACCAGCCTCTTGTGGTCTCGTTGTCGTGAGTTCCGGTGTATACGATACAGTTGCTTGTGTAGTTGTGAGGAAGATAGTCGCTCTCTTCCCTTGAATCAAAGGCAAACTGCAGGATCTTCATTCCGGGGAAGCCGGTCTTCTTTACCAGTCTGATAACCGAAGGTGTAAGGAATCCAAGGTCCTCGGCGATAACTTCCTTGTCACCCAGTTCCTTCTTCATGGTATCAAAAAGATCGTATCCGGGACCCTTTCTCCACTCGCCCTTCTCGGCTGTGGCGTTTCCGAAGGGAATAGCGTAGTACTCGTCAAATCCCCTGAAGTGATCGATCCTTATTACGTCGTAAAGCTTGTAGCAGTGGGCGATCCTCTTCATCCACCACTTGTAGCCTGTTTTCTTGTGATAATCCCATCTGTAGAGAGGGTTGCCCCAAAGCTGACCTGTAGCGCTGAAAGCATCGGGCGGGCAGCCTGCCACATCAATGGGGGTGTTCTTCTTGTCCAGTAAAAAGAGCTCTGGATTAGCCCAGGTATCTGCGCTGTCGAAGGCAACATAGATGGGAATATCACCGACTATGCGAATCCCCTTCTCGTTGGCATAGGACTTAAGGGCTGTCCACTGGGAGGAAAAGAGATACTGAAGGAAGCTGTAGAAATCGATCTCCTCAGCAAACTCGGCTCTGGCTGCCTTTAAAGCTGCAGGTTTTCTGAGCCTTATTCCCTCATCCCAGGTGTTCCATGACCTTCCGGAATTGTCATTCTTAAGAGCCATAAAAAGAGAGTAGTCTGCAAGCCAGTCGTTGTCTTTGGATTTCTTGAAGGCCTCAAATTCCTTCATCAGCTTCTTGGAGGAAGCCACTTCCTGTCTTCTGTCGTAGGCCTTTTTCAAAAGCTTGAGCCTGCTCTTATACTGCTTCTCGTAATCTATATATTCCTCGGAACCGCCAAAATCGCATTTGTCGGCCTCGGCCTCGGTAAGAAGTCCATCCTTTATAAGGGCTTCAATATCTATGAAGTATGGGTTGCCGGCAAATGTAGAAAAGGACTGATAGGGAGAATCCCCGTAACTGGTGGGACCAAGGGGAAGGATCTGCCAGTAGCTCTGTCCCGCCTCCTTCAAAAAGTCCACAAACTCATAAGCCTCTTTTGAAAAAGTACCGATACCGTACTTGGACGGCAGGGAAAATACAGGCATTAAAACACCACATCTTCTTTTACTCTTCTGTTTAGCCATAATCTTTCTCCTCATAAGATGTACTTCTTATAACTCATTACCGCTGATCTGAAATAAAAACTACGGAAATAGATCACCGTTCCCGGTAACGTTTCCGTAGTTCTACTCTATCACATTTTAGCTTGCTTTTTCAAGGTGAAGTTTACGCTGTTTCTATAAATTATGTAAAATTATTATCCTTGATACCCCAGATCAGATTTCTCCACTGATTCAGCTGATCCGGCGTCATAAATCCGTTGGAGGTTCCCATATATCCGATCTTATAGGAGGCAAACAGAAGTGCATTCTTAATGGCATTTACGCTGTCGCCTGTCTCCATGTAATAGTGGAGGAAGCATGCAAACAGGGCGTTTCCGGCTCCTATGGTATTAACAACATCGTTGGTTTTAACGGTGTTGTAATGAACCCGAAGGTCCTGGGTCCTATCAAAGAGAATAAGTCCCTCGCTCCCCTGGCCCAGGATTATGATCTCGGTCCCGTAGGTATCGGAAATACGCTTTATGAAATCGTAAGGATCCTCGGTCAGAGTGTCATCACTGAAATACAGCACCTTTGCGGGCTCTAAGAAGTCGGTATTGTATTTTTCCTTCTCGGGCCTGTAGTATCTGATATTTACTGCGATGGGTTTGTTGTATTCCCTGGCAAGCTTTGCAAAGGGTCTGCAGAAATTTGCGTTGGCCAGCACCATCATATCGCTTGCCATGGCTATGGGCGGTACCATAGACATATCGTACACATTTTCGCGAAGGTCCTTGATATCCTCAAAAATCTGCTGCTTTCTCTGATTGTCGTAGAGCACGACTTCAGTTGGGGTCGCATTCATCTGAGGGATGATATACTCCGTCGAAAGAGTGATCTTTCTGTCAGGGGGATTGATGACGCTAAGATCCTGATTCCTTCCCACAATTGACATAAAGCTCACCTCATCCCCAAGCCACTTAAGAGCCAGAGACTCGTTGTAAGCATCACCACCCACGGCAGTATAGATGGAATCATTTACGCTGGTGACGGGGGCATAACTAACGGGTATCTTATCCACTCTGACAATAGTCTCAATCTGTGTTACACCTGCTACCAAGAACCTGCTCATTTGCGCCTCCTTATTTTATGGTCATCTCCCTGATGAGATCCACATACTCCTTTGCTTCTTCCAGAAAGAGCTCCGATCTGAAATTTTCGCTCCCGATATGCTTGATCAGTAATCCCTCCACCGTATAATCCAGAATGTTCCAGATCTTCTGGTAATCGGTGCCGTCCTCAAATATGGTGATATCGGCCCTTTCCCTCAGGGCTTCCATTATCCTTCTGTACTTGTCACGCCTTTCGGCGATCTCCGCGATCGCCGCCTCGTCGGTTTCCTCATCTGCTTTTTTCAGAAACAGGAAAATCCTGGGATACTGTGACATGGCATCGGATCTGGCTGTCAGGATCTGTTTGTACAGTTCAAAAAAGCCGTTCTCGTTCTTTTCCACATTGGCTGTAAGCTCCAGCGTCACAAACCTGGTGGCATAGTCGTATAAAAATGCATACAGCCCTATCTTGCTCTCAAAGTAGTGGAACAAAAGGCCCTTACTGATGCCGGCTTCACGGACAATCTCATCAGTGCTGGCGTGATGATAGCCATACTGGGAAAAGACCTTTAGGGCTCCGTTTATCATTCTGTCCTGCTTTTCTTTCTTTAGTTCAAAAAATCTTTCGTTCATATAACTCCCCACAATACCGATATTGACTATGACGGTCCAAATCTAGTGTACCATTTATAGATAGCCTCTTCAAACGGTTTTCCGTTATTTATCAAAATTTAATACTCAGGGCTTTTAATTGCGCGAAATTTGAGTTAAAATGGATTCAGTCGTTTAAAGAGGAGGGGCTGAATATGTCCAATAATAAGGGTTTTGGTAAATTTATTCTGTTCTGTGCCGCAGTAGGAGCAGCCGCTGCCGGAGCTTATTACTATCTCAGCAAAAGAGAGGAAGAGCTTGCAGACAACTTTGATGACGATGATTTCGATGATTTCGACGAATTTGATGACGATGACTTCGATCTTTCCGATATCAAACTTGGTTCACGAAATTACGTTGACATTACATCAGCAGATGATAACGACGAGGAAGCAAAAGATGAACCCGCTTCTTCAGAAGAGTTCTTCAATGACGAAGATAAAGAGTGATTTTCATATTTATACAAATTTATTTTGGGCTGCGTCGTAGGCGTAGCCCATTTCTTTTAGCCTGCTGACAGCTTCATCAAGCTCGTCAGTGCTTATATCCAGGCCTTCGGCCAGGCTCTCAAGAGAGCCGTAATTATCTCGAAGCTGAGTATTCATATAACTAAGCAGTATGATAGGATCCTGTGGCAGCATCATAAACTTTCTCCTTATTAATTATTAATCACAAGATATTGAAAAAAGTATAAACCAATACCCACGATATTGAAAGGGTGCATTTTATGGGTGTATAATTAGTGTGTAATATTATAAACATTTTATCGATAGATTGTAGTTTGAGGAATATAATGCAGCCTTCAATCGACATACATTGTCACATTATGCCGGGGGTTGACGATGGTTCCCGCGATCTGGAGATGAGTCTTGAGATGCTGAGGATTGCCGAGAAGAACGGCATTACACACATGATTCTTACTCCACATCACAAGCCCATGCACCACAATGTCTCTCCTGCTCACAATGTAACTTACAGAAAGGGCCTTCAGGAAGCCGCCCAAAAGAAGGGCATAAACGTAAAGCTCTTTTCCGGAAATGAGATATATTACTGTGATGAGACCAGAGACCAGCTTGAGAGAGGGGAGATATGCTCCCTGGCAGGGTCAGATTACGTGCTGGTAGAGTTTCATCCCACCAATCAATATAAAGCCATACAGAATGCCATATTTGAAGTACAGTCGGCAGGTTACATACCGATAATTGCCCACGTGGAGCGCTACAGCGATGTGGTTTCCCATCCCGCTTTTGTTGAGGACATGATACATATGGGGTGCTACATACAGGTGAATGCCTCCAGTGTCATGGGCAAATACGGATTTGGGATCTCACATTTTACGAGAAAGCTTCTGAAAAAAGAGCTGGTCCATTTTATAGCGACGGATGCCCACGATACAGGAAGAAGGGCGCCTGAGCTGGCAGATTGCAGAAGCTTTGTGGAGCGCAGATTCGGGGAGGATTATGCGAAGGCTCTTTTTCTGGTGAATCCTGCCAATGTTATCAGAAATCAGATGATAGACTGACAGACGGGGAGTTACCCAATGGGAAACAAGAACGACATTATTGAAATTAATCTGGGAGAACTGTTTTCGGTACTTTTGGGAAGAGCATTCCTGATAATCAGCGCCGGTGTGTTCTTTGGACTGGCAGGTCTTTTTATCAGCAAATTTGTGATGCATCCCGTTTATGATTCCACCACCAAGATCTACATTCTGAATAAGGAGGAGAACCAGACCGTTACCTATTCGGATGTGCAGATATCAACCCAGCTGACCCAGGACTATGCCGAGCTCATTAAGAGCAGATACGTTTTGGAGGAGGTTATCCAGAGACTCAACCTGGTGGATATGGGGTACGAGGATCTTGCGGATGTGCTCAAGGTGGACACTCCTTCCGATACCAGAATCGTGGCCATAACGGCCAGGGACGAGGATCCCCTCATGGCAATGCAGATAGCCAACTGTATCAGGGAGGTTGCCAGCGAACACATCACCAACGTTATGGATATCGACGCCATTAATGTTGCCGAGACAGCCAATGTTCCCACCAAGAAGTCCGGCCCCAGCGTTGCAAGATGGACTGTTATCGCAGGATTTCTTGGAGCACTTGCCGTCGCGTTTTTTGTGATCCTGGGATACCTTCTGGATGACACGATCAAGGGCAACGATGATGTGGAAAGGTATCTGGGCCTTAGCACTCTGGCACTGATCCCTCTCACCACCGAAGAGACCGATAAAAAGAAAGCAAAGAAATCCGATAAGAAAAAGAAGTAAACGGGAGGGCATATGCAGAGCGCAAAGCTTCACTTCAGCCAATCGGAAAATAACTATCAGATAAAAGAAGCCTACAAAACCCTCCGAAGCAACGTGGAATTCAGCGGCCAGAATGTGAGGGTCATCTCAGTTACCAGCTGCACTCCGGGAGAAGGTAAGACTACCGTGGCTATGGCCCTTGCCAGGGCTTTTGCCGAAGCGGGAAAAAAGACTGTTCTTGTGGATGCGGACATGCGTAAGTCGGTACTGGTCGGAAGATACAGGACCGGCTCCGTAAGGCTTGGCCTTACCCACTGCCTTGTGGGAAGGGAGAGACTCTCCAGTGTGATCTGTGAGACCGATACACCTAACCTCTACGTTGTTTTTGCGGGACCTGTGCCCCCTAATCCCAGCGAACTTCTGGGTGGCAGGATATTCAGCAAGGTCCTTGAGAATATGAAACAGGTATTTGACTATGTGATAATAGATACTCCGCCTCTCGGAAGCGTTATTGATGCGGCGGTTGTTGCCAAGCAGTGCGACGGAACTATCATGGTCATCGAGAGCAATGCCATAAGCTTCAGATTTGCCCAGAGGGTCAAGGATCAGCTGGATAAGGCCGGAGCCAAGATGCTGGGGGTTGTCCTCAACAAGGTGGATATATCCGGCAAGGGTTATTATGGTCATTACGGCAGTTATTACGGCAAGTACTACGGCAAGTATTATGGTAAATATTACGGCAAGTACGGGGAGGACAATGCGGAAACACCCACAAGACCCAAGGCTCCGGAGGCCGGCGTCGAACCTGATGATGACGACCTGGATGAGCTTAATTATCTTGCCGGAGTTACCAGAAAAGACTGAGCATTGGAGAGAAAAAAGTGAAAGGAAATCTTCTGGGGATATTTTTTTCCATATTGAGCTGCGTTCTTGTTGTTCTGATCGTACTGGCTTACGGCAGAAGCGACAGGATCCAGCCTGAATTCAGGTTTTCGGCTCTGGATCTTATCTATGATTCTACCACCACCGAAAGGCAGTTGAAGGAGGGAGTCAACGCCTACGACGCCAAGGACGGGGATCTGACGGGGCGCATTGTTGTGGAGAAGGTTGTTCTTAACAGGGATGCGGGCACAGCAGTAGTTTATTATGCTGTTTCGGACTATAGTGGAAACGTAGCCAAGCAGTCAAGGATTTTTCCCGCGGATATAGAGGATCTTGAAAGTGACGGGGAGACGATTGAAGAGGAAGAGGAGCAGATCCTTTTACCTGAAATGAATTTGGAGGAGTCAGCTGCTGAGGCGGCCAGTGAGGCAAGCAGCGGATTCTAGGAGCTTGTACATGAGCAAAAAAGGCAGAGTTTTTCTCATCATATGGGCGAGTTTCATGACTGTGATAGCACTGGGACTGGTGGGATTTGAGGCCTTCAGGCTTCTCGGAAAGTCCAGCCTTTCCACAAAGTCGGCTACCACAACGCCCATGATGGCTCAAAGTGAATATAACACTGCACAGACGGAAAGCCGGGATACAAACTGGCAGTCGGACTGGGTCAGGTACGAGGGCAAAGTCTACGATTACAATGAGGACATCACCACCTTCCTCATCATGGGAATAGATAAGGACGACGAGACTGTGATCAAGATGGATGAAGGAACCGAGGGGGGCCAGGCGGACGCTCTTTTCCTGCTGGTGCTAAATCCACATGATCAGACCGTGAAGATCGTGGGGATAAACAGAAACTCCATGACGGATGTGGATATCTATGATGAGTACGGGAGATATCAGAATACTGTAGTGGCTCAGATCGCCACTCAGCACGGTTTCGGAAACGGAATGGAGGAGAGCTGCAATTACCAGGTGAAGGCGGTTTCGAATATGTTCTACCAGCTTCCCATCCACGGTTACGCAGCCATCAACATGAGCGCGATCCCCATCATCAACGATCAGGTGGGGGGAGTTGACGTAACGGTTCCCGAAGATCTTACCAAATGGGATAAAAAACTTGTGAAGGGCTCCCAGGTTCATCTCGAGGGAGAGACAGCCTATGTGTTCCTCAGGGCCAGGGACATGAGTAAATTTGCATCCAACGACGCAAGACTTGAGAGGCAGAAACAGTACATTACAGGGTTTATAAAGGCGGCAAGAGAGACCGCTTCGGATAATGCAAATGCTGCAGTTGAGCTGTTCAGTGCCATCAGCAGCAAAATGGTGACCAACATCACCGCAGATGAGATCAGTTACCTTGCTCCATATATTACAAGCTATTCTTTTGACACTGACGATCTTAGGATGGTGAAGGGAGAAACCCGGAAGAACGGGGAGTTTGAGGAGTTTTATGTGGACGAGGAGGATCTGTACAAAACGATAATTGAAGTTTTTTATGAAGAAATTGACAATGTGGGCTAAAGTAATGGGAAAAACATGCCGATATAAAAACGTAAGCATGAATACCCTCAAGTTCGGACTGGTGATGGTACTTACGGCTGCGCTCCTTCTGGGATGCGGAAAGAGCGGCGGAAACGCCGATGCCGACGCCGGTTTGATAACCAGGGATGAAAGTGCGGAAGATTCCCATGTGGACTTTGAGAAATTAAAAGAGGTCAACAGCGATATTTTCGCTTGGCTGTACCTGCCGGACACGGATATCGATTATCCTGTCCTTCAAAGCAGCGACGGTGATGACTCTTTTTACGTAAGTCACAACCTGGAGCGGGAAGAGGATCCAAAGGGTGCGATCCATATTGAAGCGGCCAACATGAAGGACATGTGCGATTTCAATGAAGTGCTCCTTGGCAGTTCGCCGGAAGACGGGACCATGTTCGCGGGACTCAACAAGTTTCTGGACAGATCCTACTTTGAGGATCATAAGTATATTTATGTTTACACGGAAGGGAATGCCCTTATTTACTATGTTTTCGCTGCCTACAGCAGAGAGGACACAAAGCTTTTACAGCAGTATGATTTTTCCTATGCCAGCGGTTGCCGGGAGTTTTTGGATGAGATATTCTCCTCCAAGAGCATGAACAGGAATGTGAGAGCGGGCTGGGAAAGAGCTGTTGAAGTGGAAAACTTCCTCATAACACTGTCCACGCAGAATTCCGACGATCCCACCAAACAGACGGTGGTCATCGGGTGCCTTGTGGGTGATGTCCGTGGGGAGATTGACAGGTACATTGATTATTCAGACCCGGAAGACGAATAATTGCAAATAAAAGAGAGTATGGAGGCGTAAAAAAATGAAGAAGATTCTAGCTCTGGTACTTGCATCTGTAATCATGGTTTCAACATCACTCAGCGCATTTGCTGCGGATGAAACAACAGGAGGTTCTCGCAGCGTTACTGCGGAGGATATCGAGAAGCTTCAGGGTGAGATCGATCAGCTGACAGGGCAGATCAAGAAGCTTACCAAGGCAGTTCAGGCCATGAACAAAGGCGGCGGCGGTGGCGGCGGAACTCCTTCACCTTCAGAGCCCAGAAGCGCCATTCTCAGGAGAAATAATGCAGTAGCGTATTACGGAAACACCGTTGCACAGGGCGGACACGTTGAGATCAACGGCAATAAGAGTAATGTAACATTTGTACTTACAGTACCCAACAGCGGTATAATCTCTTCAGCAAACCAGCTGGCAGGCAGCCTTGGCGGAGTGCTTATCAACTGCGTACAGACCAGCTCTCCCGGAGTTGCATTCTCATCAGCTAAATGTAACTTCTACTGCAGCGGCGTAAATGTTGGAGACAACATTGCAGTATATCAGCAGCAGAAAAAGGGCTGGGTTCAGCTCTCCGTAGCTGAGATCCGCAAGGACCACGTTGTTGTTAATATGTCAGGACACGGACCTGTCGCATTTATCAGAGTACCTGCTCTTGCAACAGTAACATATTGATATTATAGTTTTTGGGGGCGCTCTATATGGGCGCCTTTTTTTTGACGTAAATCTAAATATTTACGAAAATTAAAGCACAAAAAACGCATTTTTACCATGAGTGCGTTATAATTAATGGGCAGATTGTTTATAGTGAGCAGTATGATTTATTAGGGATGATGCCATGACTTTTGACAGTAATGCAAGGCTGGATATTGGCGCGAAGTACGAGAAGGACTTCAGACGGACTGTTCTCATTGTGGACGATGAGCCGGTTAATCTGCGTATCTTGGGCAATATCCTCAAGGAAGAATTTGATATAGTTTTCGCTCAGGGCGGAACAGAGGCGGTGACCATATTAAAGGAGCAGAAGGATTTCCTGTCTTTGGTGCTTCTTGATCTTTATATGCCTGATGGAAACGGCTATTTTGTCCTTGACACAATGAGGGAAGATGAGACCCTTAAGAATATCCCGGTTATCGTGCTTACCGCAGAGAAAACCGCGGAGGTGGAAAGCCTTCGCAGAGGAGCCGTGGATTTCCTTCGCAAGCCCTACGATTCTCCCGAAGTCATAAAAGCCAGAGTAAAAAGATCCATCGAGCTGTCCATAGACAGAAGCATTATCGTAGAGACCGGAGTCGACTCCCTTACGGGACTTATGACAAAAGAGTTCTTTTTCCAGTATGCAAGAGAGTACGACAAGTTCCATCCGGATCAGAAGGTGGACGCTGTTGTCCTTAATTTCTGTAAATTTCATCTTATTAACGAGCTTTACGGCCGGTCAGTGGGGGACAACCTCATCAGAGTGATAGCCATGACCGCCAGGGAAATGTCAAGATCCTGCGGAGGCGTTGCCTGTCGCTACAACGCTGACTGCTTTTATATGTATATTGAGCATCAGTCGGATTACAGCCTCCTGAAAGAAATGCTTATACAGAGGGTGTCATCTATTTTAACGCCCCAGGATGCCAGGATAAGGATCGGTGTGTATCCGGATCTTTATCGTTCGGCAACTCTTGAACAGCGCTTTGACAGGGCTACAGCTGTGAGCAATACTATTTCCAGGAATATCCATTCGCCTCATATCGCAGTTTACGATAATCAGATGCATGAAAAAGAACTATATGAAGCCAGGCTTCTTGGTGACATGGACAAGGCTCTTAAGGAGCACCAGTTCATGGTGGTTTTCCAGCCAAAGTATGATATAACCGCAGACACTCCCAAGCTCTTCGGCGCCGAGGTCCTTATCAGATGGAAGCATCCTGAATTCGGCTTTGTAAGACCGGATTCCTTCATGCCTCTTTTTGAAGAAAACGGACGCATCAAAGAGCTGGACAGATACGTGTGGCGTGAGGCTGCAAAGCAGATGAAGCGTTGGAAGGATATGTACGGAACGTCTGTGCCCATTTCAGTGAACGTATCCAGGGTAGATTTTTATGACCCGGACCTTCTGGATTTCCTCAAAGGAATCGTGGCGGAAAACGGTATAAGAACAGACGAACTGCATCTTGAGATCACAGAGACTGCTTATACCGACAGCGTGACCCAGATAAAAAGCGTTGTGGAAGGGCTTAGGAATGAGGGCTTCAAGGTGGAGATGGATGATTTTGGTAAGGGGTATTCTTCCCTGAACATGCTCACATCTCTTCCAATAGATGCTCTGAAACTTGACATGGCATTCATCACGGATATCGAAGAGAATAATAAGGAAATGAGCATGGTTGAGTTCATCCTGGAGATTGCAAGATTCCTTGGAGTTCCTGTTATTGCCGAGGGAGTTGAGTCTGCGGATCAGTATCATCTTCTTAAGAAGGCAGGCTGCGACATCATTCAGGGTTACTACTTCTCCAAACCCGTATCAGCAGTGGAGTTTGGACAACTTATAGAGAAGAGCGCAGGATAATGGACCGAGATGAACCTAATGGAAGAAAACATATTTGAACATTTGAAGGAACAACTGTCCGATATGGATATAAGGGGCAGGATAAGAGTACTTGTAAGGTGGCTGATATTGGGCTCTATTACAGGCATTGTGGTGGGCGCGATCGGAGCTGCCTTTTCTCTTGCCATAGGATGGGCAACGAAATTCAGAACCGATCATGATTACATAATAGCGGGGCTTCCCCTGGCAGGTCTTTTGATAGTATTCCTGTACAGGCTGTGCAAGGATTATGAGGATAAGGGCACGAATCTTGTTATAAAGTCTATACAGGAAGGAGATAACCTTCCCTTGGTAAAGGCGCCGCTTATATTTATATCCACTACACTTACACATTTATTTGGCGGCTCTACGGGACGTGAGAGCGCAGCGCTTCAGATGGGCGGGAGCATCGGATATAACCTGGGAAAGCTCTTTAGGCTAAAAGAGGGAAATGTAAAGATCATCACCATGTGCGGCATGAGTGCTGCTTTCTCGGCTCTTTTCGGAACGCCCATGACGGCTGCATTTATGGCAATGGAAATAGAAAATGTGGGCGTTATGTATTACTCGGCACTGGTGCCCTGCGTTATATCGGCCCTCGTAGCCGGGGACATAAGTTCTTTCCTTGGAGCGGGCGGAGAAACCTTTGCGGTTAACATTGTCCCCGAGTTTACCCTTTATCAGGCATTCTTTACGGGAGTTTTGGGAATTCTTTGCGCTATACTGAGTGTGATCTTCTGCAGCGTCTTAAAAACGGCAGGAAAGGCTTATAAGAAGTTTTTTGCCAATCCGTACCTCAGGGTATTTGTAGGAGGATGCATTGTTGCGGGACTGACATTTTTGTCCGGAACAAGATATTACAACGGCGCCGGCATGAATGTTATCGAGATGGCCATCAGGGGAGAGGCACCCTATTACGCCTTCCTTCTCAAGATCATCTTCACTGCGCTGACGCTTGGGGCAGGTTATAAGGGCGGTGAGATCGTTCCGGCTCTCTATATCGGTGCCACCTTCGGATGTCTGTATTCCCGGATCGGCGGATTCGACCCGGCTCTTTGTGCCGCCATAGGAATGGGAGCTCTTTTCTGCGGAGTCACCAACTGTCCGATCTCATCACTGTTCATATGCTTTGAACTCTTCGGTTTTAAGGGAATGCCCTATTACCTTCTGGCAGTTGCCTTAAGCTACACATTCTCGGGATACACGGGCCTTTACAGCAGTCAGAAGATCATGTATTCCAAGTTCCACAACAAATACGTAAACAGAGAAACCAGATAAAAAAGTCAAAAATAAAAGTCGTCTTGCCTCGATGAGGAAGACGACTTTGTTGTTATTACATGCTTTCTACGGCCCGGAATTCATCGAACTGCGGATCGGACACGATATCCATTATCAGGTTGAGCGGTGTCAGCCCGATGGCTTCATGATGGATCTGCTGTTTAATGACCATCTTCTCATAGCTTGAGAGATCCCTGAACTCAGGGTGCTTCTCTTCATACTTATCGTTGAGCTGGTCAAAAAGATTGTACTCCGGATCTCCCCACGCAAATACTTCGGCTGTCTTCAAGTTTGGTTTGAAGGGAGAATATTGCAGCTGGTTAGACATAATCAGGTGCTCCTTTCTCTGCTACAAAAGTAATTGAATTTCCGAAGGTTTAAGTAATAACCCCTCTTTAATATAATATCATAAAGTTTAACAAAATTTTACGAATTTCAATAATTTTTTTAGATAATATTTCCAAGGGCATAATTGAACCCGGGGGTACTTAAAGGTATGATAATCTGTGCAGGAGGATAATGTTAACCTTTCCTGCACAAAGAGGGAAAATTATGAGTTTATCAATAGGCGCTGTAGGTGGTCCCTACGGCATGGGCTTTATACAGCCGCTCAATTATAATTTAAAGAATGAGTCGGATGTGTCGGATTCTTTCATCGAGACAGGAATGAGCGGTGCGGTTACAAACGTACCTCCCGTGAGGTACCCCAACGCACAGGCGCTTACTTCCTCAGATGAAGAGAGCGATCCATTAAAACTTTCGGCCAATGTGGTAAGAAAGTCTCAGGAAGCCAATCGTATGTATAACGATGTGGCAGCAAGATTCCAGGGAATGACCACAGGCTACAGTCAGGATACCCGGGCAATGTCCTATGAAATGGCAGGAAATACTATAGATCTGTTTGGGTGATCACAATCGAATAGGTAGGTGGCAGATAAAAAGCGGGAGTTCATCGGTGTCCGATGAGCTCCCGCTTAGTTTATCTGAAATAGTCCGTTTCTACCTTCTGCATCAGCTTGGCTTCCTGGATCTTTTCATTGACGTCGGATAGAAACTGATGATTGGTGGGATCTGAGATGAATTCCAGGAAATCCGTGGCCTCCTTGTTGCTTAGCTTCTGGTTCCCGGTAAGATAGGTCATGATCTCTTCCCTGGATTTACCCTCGTTAATATAGCGATCCACAATATCAAAGAGGACCATAAATCTTCTCATCTTGACTCTTGCATTGATCTGATGAAGTTCAATGAGAATTGCCACCACAAATATCAGTGAACTTGCGGCTAAAATGAGGAAAATAGCGCCATACACATAAGCCCCGGAATAAAGATGAAGAATTCCGGCGCACAGGGTAGATATCGAAAATGTCATCGCGGAAATAATCAGGATGATCAGCCTCGCCTTGTTCCTGGATTTGGGAGTCAGTTCCATGAACCTCACAGCTACACCGAACACGAAGTAAAATACCAGTGAAAAGGCTATCCCCACATATGATAAATGAAGCATATGCATTTCCCCCTATAGAACAATTTTAACAAGCATAAAACATTAATGCAAATCAAATAAAAATCCCCACTATGTCTTGACTTTTTCAATGTGATACTTTAACGTAAGATAATAAATAAAAATTGTATACAAATATACATTTTGCGAGGAGGGATTTGATTATGAAGAAGACAGGCAAGATCTTCAGCGTTGTTATGGCTTCTGCTATGGCTGTATCAATGCTTGCCGGCTGTGGCGCATCACAGCAGGGAGGTTCAGATACATTCAAGATTGGTGCTATAGGACCTCTTACCGGAGCAGCTGCTGCTTACGGCAATGCAGTTGTTAACGGCGCACAGATAGCTGTTGATGAGATCAACGAGGCAGGCGGTATAGGCGGATACAAGATTGAGTACAAGTCAGAGGACGATGAGCTCAATGCAGAGAAGTCCGTTAACGCTTACAACACTCTTAAGGACTGGGGAATGCAGCTTCTTGTAGGATCGACTACATCTGCATGCTCAATCGCAGTTTCAGAGAATACCAAGAACGACAACATGTTCCAGCTTACACCTTCAGGATCTGCTGAGGATTGCGTTAAGTATGACAACGTATTCCGTGTTTGTTTCTCAGATCCCAACCAGGGTATTGCTTCCGCT
Source organism: Butyrivibrio sp. (assembly GCA_015056575.1). Classification (GTDB taxonomy): domain Bacteria; phylum Bacillota; class Clostridia; order Lachnospirales; family Lachnospiraceae; genus Butyrivibrio. The sequence continues at coordinate 103,219 of SVGA01000005.1, read as the reverse complement.
CAGTATATAAGCGATCACAACCTTGCAACAAAGGTTGGTATCATCTATGACAACTCAGACGTTTATTCTTCAGGTATCTACCAGAAGTTCGTTGAGGAGTCGGAGGGCAAGAACTACGAAATAGTTTCAGCTGAGGCCTACACACAGGATAACAACACAGACTTCTCTGTTCAGCTTCAGAAGGCCAAGGATGCAGGCGCTGACCTGGTATTCCTTCCTATCTATTACTCAGATGCAGCACTGATCCTTACACAGGCCAACACAATGGGCTATGCACCTACATTCTTCGGTGTAGACGGTATGGACGGTATCCTTACGGTTGAGAACTTCGACACATCACTGGCTGAGGGACTTATGCTCCTTACTCCTTTCGCAGCTGATGCTACAGATGATCTTACTGTTAGCTTTGTTAAGAAGTACAATGAGAAGTACGGCGAGACTCCCAACCAGTTCGCAGCTGATGCTTACGATGCTGTTTACATCATCAAGGCAGCCATCGAGAAGGCAGGCGTTACTCCAGACAAGAGCGTTTCTGAGATCTGTGATGCGGTTAAGGGTGCTATGACTCAGATCGAGGCTTCAGGTCTTACATCTTCCAAGATGACCTGGTCAGAATCCGGCGAGCCCAACAAGGAGCCCAAGGCCGTAGTGATCAAGAACGGTGTTTACGTATCGGCAGAGTGAGAGAATCTGACGAACAGATACTGATTTTCAGCAAGGGATGCTGTCAAAGGCATCCCTTGTTCTCTATATTGTGGTAGAATATTTTGGTGAAAAGAAATTGTGGAGGTGCGAGATGAGTTTTTTGACCTATCTCATTAATGGACTAAGCCTTGGGAGTATCTATGCGATCATAGCGCTGGGGTACACTATGGTTTACGGAATTGCTAAGATGCTTAACTTTGCTCACGGAGATTTTATCATGGTGGGCTGCTATATTATCTTTTCCGTCAGTGCCGCGCTTTCCGGCAATTCAGTGGTTGGAATAATCGTTGCCATTGTTCTTTGTACCCTCCTTGGGGTCACAACGGAATTTGTGGCTTACAGGCCCCTTAGAGGAGCGGCTTCTCCTCTTGCGGTTCTCATTACAGCCATCGGCGTCAGCTATCTTCTCGAGAACATAGCACTTCTTATCTACGGCGCGGATATCAAATCCTTCACCTCGGTTATCGGTTGGGAGGGCGTATCCTTTGCGGGAGGACAGCTCAAGATTCAGGGCGTTACCGTCGTGACTATTCTGGTGAGCGTTGTCATCCTCATCGTGCTTCAGCTTTTTATCAATAAGACCAAACAGGGACAGGCCATGCTTGCGGCCTCCGAAGACAAGGCGGCAGCGGTTCTTATGGGAATCGATGTCAATAAGACCATTGCTCTGACCTTTGCCATCGGCTCGGCTCTGGCTGCTGTTGCGGGGGCTCTTCTTTGCAGCGCCTATCCTTCTCTTTCGCCCTATACCGGAGCAATGCCCGGTATCAAAGCCTTTGTGGCTGCGGTTCTTGGAGGGATCGGTTCGATACCCGGCGCCATGATCGGCGGACTGGTTCTGGGAATAGTTGAGATCCTGTCAAAGACCTACATCTCGTCACAGCTTTCGGATGCCATTGTTTTCGGCATTCTGATCATTGTTCTGTTGGTCAAGCCAACAGGAATCCTGGGAAAGAAGGTGCAGGAGAAGGTATGAATATGTCTAAAGTACAAAAATCCAATTACATCACATACGGCATTGTTATTGTCGCCTATATGATCCTTGAGGTCCTGATGCTGACGGGAAACCTCTCAAGCCACTTAAAGGGCCTTCTGGTGCCCATGACCTATTATGCGGTAATAGCCGTTGCGCTTAACCTGTGCGTAGGTATTTTGGGAGAGCTCAGTATCGGACACTGCGGTTTTATGTGCCTTGGAGCTTTCTCCAGCGCATTCTTTTCCCGGGCAACGGAGAAGCTGATCCCTACGGTGCCAAGATTCCTCATGGCTTTCATCATAGGAATAGCCGTTGCGGCGTTGTTTGGCTTCCTCATCGGTATCCCCGTTCTTCGCCTTAAAGGTGACTACCTTGCCATTGTTACTCTGGCTTTTGGCGAGATCATCAAAAATGTCATCAATTCCTTCTACATCGGCATCGACAGCAAGGGCTTTCACTTTACCATGAAGAGTGCCATGGACCTTAACATGGAGAAGGACGGAGACATCATCGTCAACGGAGCCATGGGTATTACGGGAACACCTCATAACGCGAACTTTACCATAGGTATCGTGGTTCTTCTGATATCTCTTTTCATCGTACAGAATCTGGTGAACTCCAGAGACGGACGTGCCATCATGGCGATCCGTGACAACTATATAGCTGCTGAAGCCACCGGCATAAATGTAACCGGATATAAGATGATGGCCTTTACCATTTCCGCGGCAATTGCGGGAGCAGCGGGAGTCCTTTTCTCCCACAATATCACCACACTGACGGCATCTTCGCAGTACTTCGGATATAATGCTTCCATCATGATCCTGGTTTATGTGGTTCTTGGCGGTATCGGAAATATCAGAGGCAGCGTCATCGCAGCCTGCATTTTGTATATGCTTCCCGAGCTGCTTAGAGGCCTTAACACCTATCGAATGCTGATCTACTCAATTGTGCTGATCGTCATGATGATCGTAAACTGGTCACCCAAGGTTATCGCCTGGCGTAAAAAGACCTTTGGAGGTCTGAAATTCATAAACATTCTCACAGGCAAGAAAAAGGGGGTGGCTTAAATGGCACTTCTAGACGTAAATAACCTGAGCATTTCCTTCGGCGGATTAAGAGCCGTCGATAACTTTAACATAACCATCGAAAAGGGCGAGCTCTACGGACTTATCGGCCCTAACGGTGCAGGCAAGACAACGGTGTTCAACCTTCTGACCGGTGTATACAAGCCCAACGAAGGTATCATCAGACTGGACGGTGAAGATATCACCCGCAAGAACACCATTGAGATCAATCATGCGGGAATCGCAAGAACCTTCCAGAATATCAGGCTTTTCAGGAATATGTCCGTTATAGATAACGTTAAGGTCGGACTGGCAGAGAAATTCAAGTACAGCGCCCTTGAGGGAATGCTACACATGGGCAAGTACAGGAAAGTGGAAAAAGAGATGGATTTTGAGGCCATGCGTCTTCTGAAGGTATTTGACCTTGACAGAGAAAGGGACGTGCTGGCTGCAAATCTTCCTTACGGCAAGCAGAGAAAGCTCGAGATTGCGAGAGCCATGGCCACGGGGCCTAAGCTTCTTTTGCTGGATGAACCCGCAGCAGGTATGAATCCCAATGAGACCAAAGAGCTGATGGATACCATTGCTCTTGTCCGCAGGGAATTTGATATGACAATTCTCCTTATAGAGCACGACATGAAGCTGGTTTCAGGTATCTGCGAGAAGCTTACGGTATTGAATTTCGGACGTGTACTGTGCCAGGGAGAGACCAAAGAGGTACTGTCTAACCCGGAGGTTATCACAGCTTATCTTGGTGAGTAACGAGTATAGTGGAGCATCCCAAGAGTAATGTTAAGAGGAGATTGACTTATGGCAGAACCAATCCTTGAAGTAAAGGATTTAAGTGTATATTACGGCGTGATCCAGGCGCTTAAAGGTATCTCTTTTCACGTAGACAAGGGAGAGATCGTGGCGCTTATAGGAGCCAACGGAGCAGGCAAGACCACAACCCTTCACACTCTGTCGGGGCTTTTAAAGGCCTACAGCGGTGAAATCAGATACAAGGGACAGGAGCTAACAAAGATTGCCAATCACAAGATAGTAGGTCTTGGCATGGCCCAGGTGCCTGAGGGAAGGCGTGTATTTGCTGAAATGACAGTGCTCCAGAACCTTAAGATGGGAGCATATACCAGATCCGACAAGAATGAGATGGAGGCCACCCTTGCCAATATCTATAAGAGATTCCCAAGACTTGAGGAGAGAAAGAATCAGCTTGCGGGAACCTTAAGCGGCGGTGAGCAGCAGATGCTGGCTATGGGAAGAGCGCTTATGTCACATCCGGATCTGATCCTGATGGACGAGCCATCCATGGGTCTTTCGCCTATTTTTGTAAACGAGATTTTCAGCATCATTGAGGATGTAAATAAAGACGGAGTAACTGTACTTCTGGTGGAGCAGAACGCCAAAAAGGCCCTGTCCATCGCCAACAGAGCCTATGTTCTTGAGACAGGAAGCATTTCCAAAGAAGGCGATGCAAAAGATCTGTTAAATGACGAAGCCATCAGAAAGGCATATCTTGGAGAATAATTAACTTCCTTAAACGGAGGAACTAAGGATGAAAAGAAATATCGTAATCACAATAGCGCGTCAGTACGGAAGCGGCGGAAGGACCGTGGGAGAAATGCTGGCCAATGATCTTGGCATTCATTACTATGACCATGAACTGATACATCTTGCTTCTGAGGAGAGCGGCATCAGTCTCGGACTGTTTCTGGATGCAGATGAGAAGGTCAGAAAAACAGGATTTTTCAGAACTCCCGTAAATATATACAAGGGAGAACTGATAGGTCCGGAGAGCAAAGAGTTTACTTCCGAGGCAAATCTCTTTAATTACCAGGCCAAGGTCATAAAGAAACTGGCAGAGACCACCAGCTGCGTTATTGTAGGACGCTGCGCAGACTTCGTTCTTAAGGACTATGACAATGTTCTCAGCGTCTTTGTTCATGCACCTCAGGATTTCCTTGAGGAGCAGGCAGCTAAGGTAAAGAGCCTTCCCCATGATGAACTGGTGAAATTCATGGCACAGGAGGACAAGTTCAGAGCCGTATACTATGAGCATCACACAGGCCAGAAGTGGACGGATGCCATGAACTACGACCTTTGCCTTGACAGCAGTAAGCTGGGCTTTGAAAAGTGTGTTGAAGCCATCAAGGCTCACTGCAAAGTTAGATTCGGTGAGGATATATTTGACTGAATAAAGATCCCCGGCATCCGGTGCGCAGTCAATGCATCGGGTGCCGGGGATTTTCGTATCAGTAGCTTCCAAGCTTATCCAAAAGGGATTTAAAGCCGTATTTTTCGAACTGCTCTGTTGCCTTATCTTTGTTGAAATTGATCCTGAAGGCGTCGAGGTCTTTCGGAATTTCATAGTCCCTGCGGATCATGGCAAGGTCTTTTGACAAAAAGGCCATATCCCGGTATTCCATCATAGCCTTTAAGGGGCTTCTGGTTATCCCGAGGTCCTCTTTCCAGGTGGCGGCAAGAGCTTTGCGGGCCTTCTCATCTTCACAGGCATCGATGGCTTCGTAGATCTTTTCAACGGTTCCGTACTCTGCAAGAAGCGGGATGGCGGCGCTGCTTACACCCTTTACGCCGGGGATGTTGTCGCTGGAGTCGCCCTGAATGCCTTTAAGATCGGGGATCTGCTCCGGGCGGACACCGTATTCCTTAAGGCATATGCCCGGGGTCACTTCAAAGGCCTTGTCCGGTATGCTCACAAGCTTTTTGCTCCAGCCGAATTCGGAGCCGTACTTGCTCTGGAGCTCATCTGCAGTCTCCTGCTTGGTCTGAACAAGCCACACCCTGGTGTAATCGCTGACCAGCTGCAGGTAATCATGGTCCTTGGTGATAATGTAGGAGGGAATCTCCTTCTCATATCTTGAGACCACGCTTCCTACGATATCGTCAGCTTCATACCGGTCATCATACATAACCTTGAAACCTATCTCTTCAAGCATGCTCTCCATGTTTACGAACTGCTCCTTAAGGGGCTCGGGAGTATCACCTCTGTTCCCCTTATACTCGGAATATTTCTCTCTTCTGAAAGTATCCCTTGTAGTATCAAAGGCAAACATCATATGCGTAGGCTTCTGCTCAGCCATGATCTTCAGAATGGTCCTCATCATACTGTACATGGCATTGGTGAATTGTCCCTTATCATTATGCATGATCTGGCTCTGTAGCTTTATCCTTTTCTCCGGATCCTTCTCAAACAGTAAAGCCTTCGGAAGATTCCCATAATAATTCGTAACCAGCATGGAACTTCCGTCTATCAATATAAACTTATCCGTATTAGCCATAATTTATCACTCCTTGCTAAATATCACATCACTTGTAAGTATACCACAGCTTCCCACTGTTACCATTCACAGTTTTATCCTCTCTCCCCGCCGCTGATTTCACTCAGCCGCCCCGCCCGCGCCCCAGGCCTTTACGCAGAGAAAATTGTAAATCTTCGCGGATGTTTTTGCTCCGGTTAATGGCACTCCAAAGCGGAGCTTCGTTTCTGCGGATCAAACTCCCTTCGAAAGCTCACAGGAGGCCGCAGCCAAGGTTATTTCCCGCTGCGAGGGTAGCGAGGAGTGCCCATTTTCTGCGGCCTAAAAGGCAGATTTTCAATGTGCGCGAAGAAGGCTGTCTGACGAAGGAGTTGCCTTCGAGCGCACAAAATCAAAGAAAATCTGCCAGGCCGCCTTGGAAAATGCGCACGACGAGATTGCGAGACAGCGGGAATATAACTTGGCAGAAGGCCCCTGTGGCTTCGAAGGTCAGACAAAGATCCGCAGCCAGAAACGAAGCACTGCTTTGGGGCACTCATTAACCATGGTGCAAAAACATGACACTCAGATTTACAGCTTTTCTTCTGCTTACGGCCTGGGGCGCGGGCGGCTATGAAGATGAGGGTGACGGGTAGGGCGGATAAAATGAGAAAAGACTGCTGTAAAGTTGGGGTAAGATATAGTATCATGTAAATATATTGCGCGCGACATAATGAGTTGGCGAAACAGGTTAGGAGGTTATGGCTAATGAAACAGAATAAGTTTTTTCCGGAGGTAAACGGCAATTTTGCTTTCGGATGTATGAGACTGCCCATGAACGGCGAAGAGGTAGATTATGACGAGTTTAATAAAATGATAGATGCCTTTATTGACGCCGGCTTCAACTATTTTGATACTGCTCACGGTTATATCAATGGTAAGTCGGAGATCGCTATCAGGGAGTGTTTATCAAAGAGGTACGATCGTTCGAAATTTCTTTTGACTGATAAGCTGACAGAACCCTATTTCGATTCTCAGGAGGATATCAGGCCCTTCCTTGAGAAGCAGCTGGAACTGTGCGGAGTAGACTATTTTGATTTCTATCTCATGCACGCCCAGAACAAGGAGAATTACAAGAAATTCAAGAGATGCAAGGCTTATGAGACAGCTTCTGAGTTCAAGAAGGAGGGACTTATCAAGCACCTTGGAATATCCTTCCATGACAAGGCTGAGGTTCTAGATATGATCCTCACCGAGCATCCTGAGATCGAGGTGGTACAGATCCAGTTTAACTATCTGGATTTTGAGGATCCTTCAGTGCAGAGCCGCAAGGTATATGAGGTATGCGAGAAACATGGTAAGCCCGTGCTGGTCATGGAGCCGGTAAAGGGCGGAAATCTTGTGAACCTGCCGGCTAAGGCAGATAAGATCCTTCGGGAGCTTAACGGGGGCAGCAATGCAAGTTATGCTGTCCGATTTGCAGCGAGCTTTCCAAGCATTGCAGTGGTTCTTTCCGGTATGAGCGATATGGCTCAGATGAATGACAATATCAGCGCCATGAAGGACTTCGAACCCTTATCGGACAGGGAGATGGCTGCAGTTGGAAGGGTAACCGCTGTTTTCAAGGGGCTTAACCTTATCCCCTGCACCTCCTGCAGATACTGCATCGAAGAGAATCATTGTCCCAAAAAGATCCTTATCCCGGATCTTTTTGCTGCGCTTAATGCTCACGAGGCCTTCAGCAACTGGAATGCGCAGGATCACTACAATGAAGCTGTTTCGGACGGACACGGAAGGGCTTCGGACTGCGTAAGATGCGGCATGTGCGAGAAGGTATGTCCTCAGCACCTTAATATAAGAGAACTTCTTCCCAAGGTTGCGGCTGCATTTAACGAGGTGTGATCAACTATTTTGCAATATGGCGAAGATGAATTCCTTGTGGTATACTACCTCTCATGAATAATTATTACCGTACCATACTGATAAATCTTCATAGGATAATCTACTATGTGACAAGGACCAGGCTATGGAAGCTTAATTGGGACAGGCACAGCGAGGCAGACAGATATGCTGCAGCCAGGGAGATGGTTGCCAAGATGAACAGGTCCATGGGATATAAGACTATAGCCTATGGCACAGAAAATCTTCCTAAAGAGGGCGGATATATAATGTATCCCAACCATCAGGGTAAGTATGATGTCCCCGGAATATTCGCAAGTCATGAGAAACCCTGTACCTTTGTAATGGATGAGAAGAAGTCCCACATAATCCTGGTAAATGAATTTCTGGAACTGGTGGAAGGCAAGCGCCTTATGATGGATGATCTTCGCCAGACCATGAGGATCTTTCAGGAGATGGCCAAAGAGGTAGAAGAAGAGGGAAGAAAGTTCATTCTTTTCCCTGAGGGTGGCTACAAGGAGAATAACAGAAATATCGTGGAGCCCTTTAAGGCAGGAAGCTTTAAGGTGGCGCAGATGGCCAAGGCTCCTATAGTCCCCGTAGCCCTTGTGGATTCATATCTTGTGTATAACAGCGATCACAAAGGTGCTACCACTACCTATGTATATTTCCTTGAACCCATAAATTACGAGGATTACAAGGGACTTAAGACTGTAGAGATCGCATCTATAGTAGAAAACAGAATAAAGGAAAAGATACGGGAGCACATGGCCGGACAGGCTTAAAGGCAGGTCATGACAGCTTTCACCAGGAAGAAGTCGTTCTCCTGGGTGAAACTGGCAACTCCTCCGTACTTTTCAGCGATAGACTTGATCTGGGCTGTTCCGATACCACTCTGAACCATACGGGTGCTGACGGGCAGTCCTTTTTCATTGAATTTGGTGGTGACGGCACAGGGATTTTTGGTCATGAGCTTAAGCTTTCTGCCATCGTAGGTTATCTCCACCTGAAGGGAGCGGTTTTCTTTGTCCACATAGTTCTGAGCTTCAACGGCGTTTTCCAAAGCGTTGGCCACAAGGCTTGTAAGGTCCATCTCCTCCATGGGGAACCGATCCGGCACAATGGCTTTTACTCTCAGCTTAAAGCCCATTTTCTGACATCTGGAGGCATAGATGGTGAGAAGCTCATTGACGATATTGTTGTCGCAAAAAGAAACAGCAGTGACCTTCTCAAGCATTGAATCGAATTCACTAAGGTAAGCCTCAGCTTTTTCATATTCCTTGTTCTGGATAAAGCCGGCAAGAACTCTGTTGTAATGCCTGATATCGTGCTTGTACTTTCTGATGGTCTGCTCGTTGCTCTCATAGATGGAAAGCTGTTCCTTAAGTCTGTTGGTGCGCTCCTGCTGATAATAGGCGAGTTTTTCGTCGGAGACTTTTTTGTCGATCTGGGACGCGGTAAGCTCGTACTGTGAAATGGCAGCAGCCACCATCACCACAAGGTAGATGATGGTATACCAGTCCATCATGTTTTTGCCGTAGGGCTGAAGATAGCCTGACAGAGGAGTGTTAAGAAGCAGAAAACCAAGAAGCAATCCGCCAAAAGAGGCGATAGTCCCATAGATCACGCCGGCGATAAAGTCAGTGATAAAGGGAGTGATAAGAATGAAGAGCCAGAAGGCATCCATTCCGATATCCCAGTTTGTCTCCATAATAAAGTGAAAGAAAAGAATGGCATCAAAGGCATAGACACCCACGATGGTGGTGACCACGTGATTCCTGGATTTCCACAGATAAAAGATAAGAGCAGTAAAAGTGATCCCAATGCTGATGTTTGTGACAGCGCCATGATAATATCTGTGAATGATGCAGGGAAAGAAAGTGAGGATCGTATAGATGAGGAAGCCAAACATGATGATCATCATAGTGCGGGTCTTCTGTTCTCTCATTTCCTCAGTCCATTCGAATTCCCGAAGCTGATCGATGCTGTATCTGAATCTGTGTCTTAGATTATCAACACTGAATTTAATGTTCATAGGCTGTTCCCCGATATCGTTCCATACGATTTCTTCATAGTAAGATTATACAATATTACGCATTTCTAGTGTATAATTAATGTTGATGGTACCAGTTGTAGTATTTTATTGTTTTGGGGGAAAGATATGGCTTTAAGTGTTTCAGGTCTTACTGAGGTCATAAACAGATATCTGAATTCGATTTCCGATTCGGGGAAGGTTATTGAGGAAGCAACAAAGACTTCCGAGAACCGCAGGGTATTTCGTGATACCCTGGGGGAAGCCATAAAGGCTGAGATTGCCGGCAAAACCCCGCAGTTTCCCGATATCCCGTCTGTTATACAGCAGAATATGGAAAGCCGCATGCGGGTAGATACCACCTTCGATACTAAGGAGGCGGAAGAAACTGCTCCTGTTAAAGAGGCTGCAGGCGCCACTGCAGGTGCCGGTGTTACGGAGGATATGGTAAAAGAGCTGGTGAAGGCAATTTCTTCTTCAGACACTGCTTCCACTACTGCAAATAAGGATGCTTTTAAGGGACAGCTCAGTACGCAGGCCCTTCAGGAGCTTGCCGGATCATCATATTTTTCCGGAAACCTTATACAGAGCAATCTTTTCACAGAGGACGCTGACAGTTCTTCGGCTTCATCAGCTTCGGGAAACGGTCTTTCGGAGCTCAATGCCAGATCCCTTCTGGCCGCTTATCTTAACAAGGGCTCGGATATCGATACCAGTGTGTTTGGAGACTTCCTTCTATGAATAAACTTCTGGCTATATATGCTGCAGTGCTTTTTATTGCAGGGGTGATTTTCTTTACAATTGCACAGCTCAAGATCGGAACAAGCGACGAGCCCGAGACCTACAGGTGGATGAGGATCCTGTCAATAATGACGATAATTCTTGCGCTGGTATGCGTTTTGTTTGCTGTAGCCTCTTGATATACAAGTAGTATTGTGCTATATTATATGTAGTAATCAAAACTACGTGCGAATCGGGAGGTGCATATGAATACAAAGGAGCTTAAAAAATATCTTAAGCAGCATCTGGTACCCTCTAAGCTTTATAAGATCGGGGGAGCGCACAAGAACAGGATCTGCATGGACAGAACCGAGAAAGGCTGGGCCGTATTCTTCCAGGACAAGAAGGACAGGGTCGGGGTGATGAACTTCGTAGACGAGGCCTCCGCCTGCAAGTTTATGAAGGATGAACTCAGAAAGCTTATGGAACAGCTTTACGGACTCACCTGGGCAGCAGCCAGATAAACATGAAATACTAAATTGAATAATATGTGAACATAAAAGGCGTGTCGTTTCCTGTGTGGAACGGCACGCCTTGTGTTGTGCAGCCTATTCGGAAAAAGATTACTTCAGTACGCTATAGCCGAAGCTGTTAACCAGGGCATCGATCTTGATCCCCTTCTTGCAAAGAGGACAATCGGCAGGTGAATAGTAGTTGTATTCAGGAAGGTCTTCCGGTGAGAATACAGAAATGACAGGCATTCCGGATACTTCCTTAACAGCACTGAAGATAGCGCAGGCTCCGGAGACATTGGCACCGTAGTAACGAACACCGGACATCATCTCTTCAAGGGAGATACCGGTGGTAAGGGAGCCCATAAGGATCAGAGTGTGTTTGCCTCTGATGGCCAGCTGAAGGTTATCTCTGAAGATAAGCTGGCCACTGGGAGAATACTCCGGTGAAAGGACATATACTGTTCTGTGAGCGTTGTAATTAAGAACACCGGCCTTTGTCAGCTCCTCGGCAAGATATGTGCCGATAACCTCTGTTCCGTCGCAGCAAAGGATAGTGTCAACAGGAGTGGAAATGGTGTAATGCATAGCCAGAATGGAAGCAACTCCATGGGCTTCGCTGCATCTGGTCTTCATGGTTCCCATTTCCATATAGTTGGTAATGTGAGAATGGTTGGTTGCAAAATGTCCAGGAATGATCTTCAGTGTAACATTTGCATTCAATTTGGCCGGAATCTTGGTATAGTCGTTGAGCATTGCCCGAACCCCCTTTTTCTTTTAGTATATCATCTTTTTACGCATAATAAATAAGGAATTGACGTTTTTTTATTTATATTCTGTAGAGTAATAGGGGAGTATGAGATTCTCTCCGGCGTTGATCTTTCCGTCTTCCCTGAGGTTATTGATCGAGGAGATCTCGCTCATGAAGGAATCAACATCTGTGTAGTGGCCCTCCGGTATATTGGCCCTTGCTATGTCCCACAGGGTTTCGCCGCTGTGAACGGTGATCTGCCTGTAGTATTTGTATTCGGGGGTAAAAGTATTTGAAGCGGCCCCGGAGGTCAGTGTCATAACGATAAAAACAGTGGTAGCTATAATGACTGCGATGATACCGGCAAGGGCCATGCGCTGGCGACGGACTATCCTCATGCGTTTTCTCTTGTTGTTCATGATCCTGATCTCACTGTCTGATACAAATCTGGGGTCGTTATAAAGCATAGCGGCTTTCATAAGGGCTTCACTCATTTTCTGTTCCTCCTAAGTCTTCATCTTTGTGGATTTCAGTTACATTATCATTCTTTCTATGCTCTGATTATGCACCTTAAAGTGTGTCATAAATTACCCTTGTATTTTTATTCGGGAAGTCTTATTATTTTTTCATGCACGATTTATTACGTTAAAGCAGGAAATAGTTAATTTAGGAGGAATCAGTAATGAGTACAAGAATCGGAATACTTGGTTACGGCAACCTTGGCCGTGGCGTAGAACTGGCTGTCAATGCAGCTCCTGACATGGAACTGGTTGCTGTTTTTACAAGAAGAGATCCATCCACACTTACAATAAAGACACAGGGAGTACCTGTTGTATCGGTTAATGATGTCGCTGACTGGAAGGACAAGATCGATGTTATGATCCTCTGCGGAGGAAGCGCAACAGATCTTCCCACTCAGACACCTGAGTATGCTAAGCTTTTCAATGTGGTTGACAGCTTTGATACCCACGCAAGGATCCCCGAGCACTTTGCAAATGTTGACAAGAGCGCACAGGAAGCCGGCAAGGTAGCCGTTATCTCCTGCGGATGGGATCCCGGAATGTTCTCGCTGGCAAGGGTTTATGCTAATGCCATCCTTCCCGACGGCAAGGATTACACCTTCTGGGGCAAGGGCGTATCCCAGGGTCACTCAGACGCTATCCGTCGCATCAAGGGCGTTAAGAATGCCAAGCAGTACACAATTCCCGTCGAGAGCGCGCTGGAGGCAGTAAGAAACGGCGAGAATCCCGAACTTACCACAAGACAGAAGCACACAAGAGAGTGTTTTGTTGTTCTTGAAGAGGGGGCAGATGCTGCAGCTGTTGAGAAAGAGATCAAGGAAATGCCCAACTACTTTGCTGATTACGACACCACAGTTCATTTCATCAGCGAAGAGGAGCTTTTAAAGAACCACAGCGGTATGGCCCACGGCGGTTTCGTATTCAGAAGCGGCAAAACGGGAGCAGATAAAGAGCACAATCATATCATTGAATACAGTCTCAAACTGGATTCGAACCCTGAGTTCACCACCAGCGTTCTTGTGGCTGTTGCAAGAGCAGCATTCCGTATGTCAGGTGAAGGCCATAAGGGCTGTAAGACAATCCTTGATATCCCTCCGGCATATCTTTCAGAAAAGAGCGGAGAGGACTTAAGAGCACATCTTCTGTAAGAGTGTTTAGCTTAGGCTAACTATACTTTTTTACATAATATTAGTATAATACTGTAATGTGATGAAGGCCCGTAACAGGGCCTTCTTATACGAAGAAAACAAAAAGCGGAGGAATAAAAGATGAGTCAGCAGGGAATCGGAACAAGATGTGTACAGGCCGGATATACTCCGGGTAACGGTGAACCCAGGCAGATACCTATAATCCAGTCCACTACATTCAAATATGACACCAGTGAGGATATGGGTAAGCTTTTTGACCTTGAAGCCAGCGGATATTTCTATACCAGACTTCAGAATCCCACCAACGATCATGTGGCTGCCAAGATCGCCGCTCTTGAGGGAGGAACTGCCGGTATGCTTACTTCCTCCGGACAGGCCGCAAACTTTTTTGCCCTGTTCAATATATGTGAGGCAGGAAGCCACATTGTAGCCTCATCATCAATTTATGGAGGAACCTTTAATCTTATCGCTGTGACCATGGCAAAGATGGGGATCGAGGTTACTTTTGTGGATCCCAATGCATCAAAGGAGGAGCTGGATGCGGCGTTTAAGGATAACACCAGAGCGGTTTTCGGCGAGACCATTGCCAATCCTGCCCTGACAGTTCTGGATATTGAAGCTTTTGCTGATGCTGCCCACAGACACGGCGTGCCTCTTGTTGTAGACAACACCTTCCCTACACCGGTAAACTGCAGACCCATCGAGTGGGGGGCAGACATAGTTACCCATTCCACCACCAAATATATGGACGGACACGGAGCAGCAGTAGGCGGAGCTATTGTTGATGCGGGAAAGTTTGACTGGATGGCTCATAAAGACAAGTTCCCCGGACTTACAACCCCGGATGAATCCTATCACGGTATAATTTATGCTGAGAAATTCGGAAAAGAGGGAGCTTTTATCACCAAGGCTACTGCCCAGCTGATGCGTGATCTTGGCTGTATTCAGTCGCCTCAGAACGCGTTCCTTCTGAATCTGGGACTTGAATCCCTGCATGTGCGCATGCCAAGACACGTGGAGAACGGCCTTGCTGTAGCTAAGTTCCTTCAGAACCAGCCTGAGGTTGTAAAGGTGAACTATCCCGGACTTGAGAGCGATCCTTATCACGAGCTTGCAAAGAAGTATATGCCAAACGGCGGATGCGGTGTAGTATCCTTTGAGCTTAAGGGGGGAAGAGCGGCTGCCGAGAGCTTCATGAAGAAGCTCCGCCTTGCTGCCATTGAGACCCATGTGGCCGATGCCAGAACCTGCTGTCTCAACCCTGCAACCTCAACTCACCGCCAGATGACAGACGAGCAGCTTGCTGCAGCCGGAATTCCTGCCGGCCTTGTGCGTATGTCCTGCGGACTTGAGGACAAGGAAGACCTTATTTCAGATATCGCAAATGCACTGAAATAAAGTGCTGCGAACAGCTGAAAATAATGCCATCCCCTTAATTTTGCGGGGGTTGGTATTACATTTAGAGCTCTTTTCACCGGTTTAAGGGGTGTTTTGTAATCACACGAGACATATATGACGGGTTTGGTATTATTTTTGTAATGCCAAACTCCGTTTTTTTAGGCCATGGTATTATTTTCACCTATTTTTGAAAGTTCATTACAGATTATTAAAAAGCTGTCGAGAGTGAGTCCCACCAAAGTCATACTTCAGGGGACGCCACCTTGACAGCTTTTATTTTCTGAAATTATTTTGGCCCTGGAGACCACTTTGAGATTACCTGCGATACATAGGTATGGTCTGAAGCTTGTGCAGGTTCAGTCTGTGAAGCCTGTCAATCTTCTCTTTGATGGCTTCATCCTCGCAAATGCCTGTGAGAACATACTTATCAAGCATGTCATAGGTAAATCCAAGCTTATCTTCATCGGACATTCCCGAGAGGCCATCAGAAGGAGTTTTGTGGATGAGCTCTGAGGGAAGCCCCAGGGCGTCACCAATCCGAAGCATCTCGTTTACAAGGAAATCCGAGCAGGGACTGAAGTCACCGGCTGCGTCGCCGTACTTGGTGGAGTAGCCCACATAATCCTCGGAGCGGTTGCAGGTGTTGGCAACGCGGCCTCCGTTCGGAAGGGACTGGGCGATGGCATAAAGTGTAGTCATCCTGAGCCTTGGAGGGGTATTGATGATGGCATCATTGCCGGGCTCAACGCCTGCAGCCCTAAGTGCGTTCATCTCGCCGTCAAAGGCTTCCTTGATATTTACCGTGTAATTCTGAATTCCCAGATATTTCACAACCTTTCTGGAATCTGAGATATCTTTCTGCTCGCCGTTTGGCATCATGACTCCTACCACACGCTCTTTTCCCAGAGCCCTGACAAGAAGGGCTGCCACAATGGTTGAGTCCTTGCCGCCGGAAATTCCGATCACGGCGCTGGCTTTGGGACCGTTGTTGTCAAACCACTGGCGGATCCAGGCGGTGATGTTGTCGATGTGCTCGCCGGCGTTAAAATCTTTTAGTTCTATCATTGGATTCTCCTCTCACCTCGTGCTCTGCTCTAGGGATTCTCACTAGGCTCGATGAAACCTCGCCAAGTGTTCACCCAGGGCTCGCACGGGTTCGTTAATACCTCACCTCGAGCTCTGCTCCAGGGATTCTCACTAGGCTCGGGAAAACCTCGCCAAGTGTTCACCCAGGGCTCGCACGGGTTCGTTAATACCTTACCTCGTGCTCTGCTCCTCGTTTTCCATTCTCCAGTCGATGCATCTTTGGAGGTAATCTACGTAGTTGGGGTTCTTGCACATTCCCTTGCCTTCGACGTCGGAAATCTTGGCTACATCCTGGCCGTTGCAGCGGGTGGTCTTCATTACGATGTTAAGTGCGGGAACCTTGGTGTCGTTGGCGATGTAGGTACCGATTCCAAAGGCAACCTTTGCTCTGCCGGCAAAGTGTGCGTGAATATCGTTGGCACGCTTGAAATCAAGGCTGTCGGAGAACAGCAGTGTCTTGGTGGTTGGATCGATTCCGAGGCTCTTGTAGTGCTCGATCATCTTTTCACCCCACTCGATGGGGTCTCCGCTATCGTGTCTTACACCTGAGAAAAGAGTGGAGAATGTCAGCTGGAAGTCACGCAGGAAGCAGTCTGTGGTTATGGCGTCCGTAAGAGCCGTTCCGTTCAGGATTCCGAACTCTTTTACCCAGTAATCAAGAGCGTACCAGTTTGAGTAGGCGGGATTGTGCTTGTGATTGCCCTGACCTACGCACATGATCCATTCGTGGGCCATGGTGCCTACAGGGGTTACACCCAGTTTTTTGGCCAAAAGAACGTTTGAAGTACCTACAAATACTGAGCCGTCCAGCTTGGCGTTCTTAAGCTTCATGACTGCCAGCTCCTGAGCCTCTGCGGAGAGTCTTCTGCGGAGACCGAACTCACTGAAGGCACCAAGCTTGTAGGTTCCGTCGGTCAAAAGAGCTATCTTCTCATCCAGCTTCTGTTCAAAGGATTCAAACAGCTCGTCATAATCATAATTCATTCTGAAGTAAACTTCGTTGACGATGGCCAGAGTGGGAATCTCATACATTGAGGTGTTGAGCCAGGTTCCGTTGGTCTCGATGGCAAGTCCGCACTCTGCATCTGTGGTGATGGTGAAATCCTCATAGCGGGGATGCCACAGACGAAGGAAGTCAACGTAGGATTTTTTGAACCAGGTGATGGATTTAAGATAGTTCAGCTCATCCTCGGTGAAGTTGAGGTCACAGTAAAGGTAGATCTGTCTCTTGATCTCTTCAACCATCTCGGGAGTGAACTTAACGTCCTTGTTCCTGCATCTGAAGGTCCAGGTGGTGGTGTAATCGGGAAAGTTGTGATAGATGGCCTGACCCATTGAGAATTTGTAGAGATCGGTTTCAAGTAAGCTGTCAATAATTGGATTCATAGGATTCTCCTCAAGTTTACCTGTTTTGCGCAGGTAGTTTTTAAATACTCTGGTTATATCGTCGGCGTGAACTCCCGGAGCGCTGCGGATCTCGGTGCCGCTCATCTTGATCACCTGCCTGTCCACCAGGTGGAATTCGTGATCCGGATAGATGACGCTGAGCTTCTCCACATAGGAGGGCTCGCCGGTATACCAGTTGAAATGGGCGGAATCAGGATCGATACCCGCCGATGAAAAGAGCTCATTCCCCCAGGCCACCCAGTTCTCATGGGTGAAGGTACCGTCGAGACCGATCTTTTTGTCGTCGATGATCCCTACAATGACCCTTTGGTTGTCACGGAACATCTCTTTTACCAGCTTGTATCTTACGGTAAAGGGAAGGAAGTCCTTGCCTCGATCTTCCTGATAACCGCACACGGCGATGATCATACGGTCGTTTTCCGCAAGAGCTCTTTTTATAAGGGATTCATGACCTTTGTGAAGAGGTATGAAGCACCCGAAAACTATTCCGATATTCTCCATAGCAGAATGTCACTCCTTTCTAAACTCTACCCATTATAGCACAATTGAATGGTCCCTGGGGACGAAGTCAGCGGCTCATTTTTCCGGATGATGTCAGATCCGCGTCTGGCGGGCAGAGCACGTTCTTAGCCTTAGAAACAACAAAATGGTCCCTTGACTTAAGTCCCCGAAGACCATTAATATGTGAAGATAGTGAGGTAAAAGAAATAATGGCAAAAGTACAGAATAGAAGAGAATATATGACAACAACGCCGGTGCCGAAGCTTATATTGTCGCTTTCGGTGCCTACCATCATCAGTATGATGGTAACGGCGATCTATAATACCGCAGATACGTTTTTTGTGGCCAGGGTTTCATCTGACCCGGCGGTAAATACTGCAGCAACTGCATCCGTGGGACTGGTGTTTACAGTGATGGCCATAATCCAGGCCTTCGGATTCTTCTTTGGCCACGGTTCAGGCAACTACCTTTCAAGAATGCTTGGGGCCGGCAATCACAAGGAGGCCAATGAGATGGCGTCCACGGGCTTTGCCATGGCGCTTATTGTTGGAGTGATCTTTGCGGTGGTGGGAAATATCTTTGTGGAACCCATTGCGGATTTCCTGGGAGCAACCCCCACAACCATGCAGTTTACAAAGGACTATATGAGGATAATCCTCTTTGGAGCACCTTTCATGATGGCTCAGTTTGTCATCAACAATCAGCTCCGTTTCCAGGGAAGCGCGGTGTATGCCATGGTTGGGCTTATGTGCGGCGCCGTAATGAACATGATACTGGATCCTCTTCTTATCATGGGATTTCACATGGAAGTCAGAGGCGCTGCCATTGCAACAGTTATGGGGCAGTTCACCAGCTTCATTGTGCTTCTTGTGGGAACGAGCAAGGGAGAGAACATCAAGATGAGCCTCTCCAATGTTCATATCAACGGACACTACCTTCTTGAGGTGCTAAACGGAGGAGCACCGTCTCTTTTCCGTCAGGGGCTTGCTGCAATTTCAACCCTGCTTCTTAACAGGACAGCGGGAGCTATTGGCTACGACGCCGCAATTGCAGGAATGTCTGTTGCAGGAAGGATTTTCCTTATGATGGGATCTGCCCTTATCGGATTCGGTCAGGGTTATCAGCCCATGTGCTCCTTTAACTACGGAGCAGGCCTTACAAAGAGGGTAAAAGAGGGCTTCTCTTTCTGTGTGAAGGTATCCACAGTGTTCCTGATAATCGTTGGAATTATCTGTTTCGTATTTGCGCCTTCCATCATAGCTCTTTTCTCCAAAGACCCCGCAGCGGTGGAAGTGGGAGTCAAGGCCCTAAGATTCATGGCACTGGCGCAGCCCCTTTCGGGAGCCATCGTCATCAGCAATATGATGCTTCAGTCCATAGGAAAGGGCGTGAAAGCCAGTATCACGGCATCTGCCAGAAATGGCTATTGTTTCATTCCGCTTATCCTGATCCTTCCGCAGTTTTTGGGTATCACAGGAGTTGAGATGGCACAGGCCTGCGCAGATGTACTGTCAATGTTTGTGGCTGTCCCCATGGCATGGACCGAGCTCAGGAAATTCTGAGTTTTGCTTGAGATACTTAAGCTTTAAGAGCATATAATAAAGAACAGCGTAAAAAGCGCGACAGGGAATGGCACCTGCCGCGCTTTTTTTGTGCCCGGGACCGGCAATCCATACTATTTGCTTTCTGCGACAAGCGCAGCTTATCACATCCTATAAGACACGTGTCTTATACAAACCGGGAGCGTATATGGATAATGGACCTAAGAAACTTAAGTCCCCGGGGACCACCCCGGTGGCCACTCAGCAGTCATCACCATTAGTTCGGAGGTAGAGATATGAAGCAGATCCTAGCGTTCGGCGATTCCAATACATGGGGCCTTGTGCCCGGATCAAAGATCGGGGAGCGATATCCCTGGGGCGTAAGGTGGACAAGCCTTTTGCAGGAAAAATATAAAAATGTTCGCATAGCTGAGGAAGGCCTTTGCGGAAGAACCACAGTATTTGAGGATGAGCTTCGGCCCGGAAGAAAGGGATCAAATTCATTGGAGCCCCTTCTGGAGAGCCAGTATCCTATCGATGGTGCCATCCTGATGCTTGGAACCAACGACTGCAAGACCTATTATCATGCTTCTCCCTACGTTATAGGCAAGGGTATTGAGAAGTGTTTGGATATTCTGGAAAAATATGTGGCTCCCGAGAATATACTCCTGATTTCACCCATTCATCTTGGAGACGATGTCTGGAAGCCGGAAAAAGACCCGGAGTTTGGAGCAAGGTCTGTGGAGACAAGCCGGGAACTTAAGAAGGTCTACAGAGATATCGCAAGGAAAAGAGGCACCAGATTCCTGGCAGCATCCGACTACGTAAAGCCCAGCAGCGTGGACGATGAGCACATGGATGAGGCGGGACACAGGGCCTTTGCAGAGGTGGTGTACAGCGAACTGGATCAGGTTATTTCCTGATTTTAATCCAATGGTGAAAAAGAGATATAAGAAATAATGATAGATAACGATATGTTTTAAGTAATTCACGTCATAAAACAAACAATATATCATTATCCGCATAAATAAAAAAGTGTGAGGCGTTGGTATGGCGAATAGCATAAAAGAATTTGATCATTATACGAAGGTTGTTTCACAGTACATAGATAATCTCTCTTACGACGAACTGCCCGGAGATATCATAGAGCAGGTGAAGATAATAACGCTTCATACATTGGCAGCTGGAATATCAAGTTTTTCCACAGATCAGGCTAAAAAGATAATTGGTTTTGTGGAGACAAAAGGAGGCAGAGGCGAGGCAACCGTCTGGGGTGGCAGTGGAAAAAAGGTGCCCTCGGAAGAAGCGGTATTGGCTAACGGCACTATGGCGGACATTCTTGATTGGGAGGATTGTGCCTGGACCGGACATCCTTCTGCCGGGGCTGTACCAGTTGCTCTTGCTGAGTCGGAGGCACTTGGCAGAAGCGGAAGGGAGTACATAGAAGCCGTTACTGCTGCTTATGAGATATATACAAGGGTTGCTATGTCTATGCAGCCCACCAGAGAATCTATATTTGAAAAGAAAATGATGTGGGGATTGGTTAGTTGGCAGATTATTTCAGCCCAGGTGGCCTCGGCAAAGCTTAGAAAGCTGAGTCTTGACAAGCTTCAGCAGAGCTTTGGAGCTGCATACTACCAGACAATAGCGCCGGGCATTAAACACAGTGTGGGAACAGCCACTTCAGATATATATCATTACGCTCACGGGTTCTGCGCAAGAAATGGTGTCACTGCAGTGAAGATAGCAGATCTGGGATTCGATAATCTCTACGATGCGCTTGATGATTGGAACGGTCTATGGAATACAGTTTCAGACAATGTTGACTGGGACTGGATTGATAGGAATCTTGGCGGGGAATACTTGATCAAAGAGACACTACTCAAACACTGGCCCGCAAATGTGTGGAATCAGGGACCGGTGGATACTATCGCCCGGCTGGTTGAAGATAATGAATTTTCTGTCGAAGAAATCGAGAGCATTGCAATATCTCCAAATGTAGGCTCCAAGATGACCGGATACCACAAGACCACCAGAAAGATACTAGATGCCCAGTTTAGCATACCCTACTGTGTATGTGTATATCTACTGGATAGGGATCCAAGAAACTGGTTCACCGAAGAAATGCGTAACAATGAAAAACTCATTGAGTTAACCAAAAAGGTGGTGGGATCAGGAAGAGAATATACTACCAGGGAGCTTTTTGAGTTATTCCAGTCGGGAAGCTTTCCGGAAGTTAAGATCAGTATTTCATTAAGGGATGGAAAAGAGATTTCAACAATTCTTCAATTCCCAAAGGGGCACCCTAAGAATCCATATACCTTGGAGGAGGAAACAGAGCACTTCAGGTTCATCAGCGACGATGTTTTGGGGCCGGAAAAGACACAGCTCATTATCGACAAAATTACTCATCTGGAGGAAATCGAGGATATGGGAGAATTAGCAGTTCTTTTGTCCGATAAGGAGGTACAGGCATGAAAATACTTGAACCTATTACAGTAAAAAATGTGACTTTTAAAAACAGGGTGACCATAGCTCCGTCTCATCCCTACGGATATGGCCCAGGACCAGACCACACCTTCAGCGATGACAATATAGATTATTACAGAAGGCGCCTTAAGAACCAAAATATAGGACTTCTAATAACACAGAGAATGCAGGTACAGTCAAGGGATGCAGGAAGAGGAAACTTTGCTCTTATAAGTCAGGATCAGAAAGAGAAACTGAAAGTGCTGGTTGATGCAGCCCATGAGAACGGGACCAAAATTTTTGCACAGATAGGATTCCCTTCAACAGGTCATCACAGACACGAGAGTGTTGATTTTTGGCGGCGGGAAGATTTGAAGGCTATAGAAGAAATGCACGTTCACAGCGCTAGATTGGCTAAAGAAGCTGGGTGCGACGGTGTGGAGATCCACGGGTGCAATATGTTCTTCTTAAATCTGTTTAATTCCCCAATAACCAACCATAGGATAGATGAATACGGAGGGAACCTTGAGGGTAGACTTAAGCTTTCGGAGAATATCATTAAAGGGATAAAAGAGTTTGCGGATGACAATTTTCTTATTGACTACCGAATGGGATGGAACAGCGACCTGCAGACGGATATCGAGACCGCTAAGAAGCTTGAGGAGTTTGGAATCGATATTTTCCACATATCTTATGGTGTTCGTGAGTCTGACAGATACATGCCGTTTGATTTCAATCCTGTTATAGCCTATCCGGGAACCACAAGGGAGAAGCAAATAGCGCCTGCTGATTATCCATACGGCGATGTTGTTTATACGGGGGCTCAGATAAAAAAGAATCTTAGTATACCGGTTATCCTTGTGGATGAGATATGGACCTATGAAAGAGGCGAGAAACTTCTTGAAAATGGCGACGGAGATTTTATTGCTTACTCAAGGCCTTTTATGGCAGATCCTGATTTTTCCACAAAATCAGAGGTGAATCCAGGGTATTCCAATTGCCTTAAATGTGTGGAATGCGCATGGTTTAGCGATTTTCATAAATGCCCCAGAGTATTGCAGAGGGGCTTTGAAAGAGCTTAGTATTAAGAATTTTTTACATATTAAGGAGGAGAAAAATATGAAAAACATCACAGTTAAAAGACTTATTGCAACACTGGTGGCAGCTACAAGTATGGTGGCTGTAGTAGGATGCGGCGCTCAGGATTCAGCAGCTCAGGTTCAGGCCAATGAGGCACAGCCTGCATCCGCCAATGAAGAGGAAAAGGCCCCTGAAGCTGAGGCAGAACAGCAGAAGGATGTAACAGTAATCCGCTATGCATACAGAAGTCCCGGACTTTGGCCTACTGCAGGTGAGGACGATCAGGGTAATCCCACAGGCTACGACATTGAGGTCCTTAAAATTGTCGATGAGGCTCTTGATGACATTGACTTTGAATTTATCCCTACCAGCTATGACGATTGCTATGTAGGACTTGAAGCAGGTAACTTTGACGCTGCAGACACCAATGCCTTCTACACTCCTGAGAGAGCCGAGCAGTACTACCTCACAGAGGAGAACATCGGACAGACAGTTCTTTATCTTGTTGTAAGCAAGGAAAATGCTGACATTAAGAGCTTTGAGGACCTGTACGACAGCGGCAAGCAGCTTGCTCCCATTAAGGCCGGAAACGGAATGTATTATGTAGCTGAAGCTTATAATGACGCTCATCCCGACAAGGCTCTGGAGCTTAGGACCACAGATGATGATACTTATGTGGGCGGCGGAATCGAAGAGCTTCTGGCAGGAAAATATGATGCATCAATCTGGACTAAGAACAAGTTCGATGCAACAGTTCTTGCAGAGGACGGAGAGCTTCACAATCTTCTTGGAGAGATCTCTTACACCGCCTTTGATGTAGCCAAGACATATCCTGTATTCTCAAGGTCCGTTGACTACGAGATCGTTAAGAAGATTTCCGATGCCATCGGAGAAGTTAAGAAGAGCGGAAAGGCTTCAGAGCTTGCTCAGGAATTCTATGGCTATGATATCTTTGACCTCAGCACTGTAAACTGATCAAAAAGTGCCAAAAGGAATTAAACTTTGAAAACATATGCATTTTGGAAAATCCCGGGATTTATCATACAGATAATCCCGGGAATTACAATAACAATTGAATATGTAGTTTTCTCATTTATTTTTGGAGCTCTTCTCGGAGGCCTTCTGGCGCTGATGAAGCTTTCAGGAAAAAAGTTTCCCAGGGCAATAGCTTACGGCTATACCACTGTCATGCGATGCACTCCGGCCATTGTAATGCTCTTTCTGGTTTACTACGGAGTCCCGCAGCTTGTAAGGAACCTGACAGGCTACAAAATGGATACCACGGAGAAAATCGGATACGTCATTGTTACCCTTACGCTCTTTAATGCAGCAAACCTCTCCGAGGTATTCAGATCATCATATCTGTCTCTTGATAAGACTCAGGTGGAAGCAGCCAAAAGCGTGGGAATGACAGGTATTCAGTCTTTCGTACATGTGCTGTTTCCGCAGATGTTTAAGTCAATGTTGCCAAACTTAAGCAACACAGTTCTGATGACCTTAAAGAATGGTTCTCTGGCTTTTACCATCGGTCTTATGGATGTCCTTGGAATGGGACAAAAAGTCATAGGAAAGAACGTAGGTGCCTGGGTTGTTGAGACCGATATTGCAATGATAGCCATCTATTGGCCCATTGCCCTGATCATCACTAAGCTTACAGGGGTACTGGAGAGAAATTACAGTTTTGAGCACGGGAAAAAAGCAGGAGGCAGGAGAAAATGATCGACAGCGGATTTATTATAAAGACCTTGCCACAAGTTCTTTCCGGGCTACCGGCTACATTTAGACTGGTATTTATTTCTATCGTAATTTCAACACCGCTGGCCCTTCTTGTTGCCATCGTCAATATGCGCCCTGAGAGGATAGCCAGCAAAATTCTGGGGATATACATTTCTTTTGTAAGATCGGTACCTGTTATCATCATCATCTATCTCTTTTACCATCTGCTTCCGCTGCTGCTTCAGAATACACTTAACAGTGTGGGAAGTCAGCTCAATATCTACAAACTTGGGGATGAGTTCTTTGGATATATCATCTTTACCATTATGTCGATACCCACACTTTCGGAGGTGTTCAGATCCGGACTTGTCAGTGTGGACCGCCTGCAGATGGAGGCATCAAAGAGTATCGGAATGACACCTTTTCAGGCTTATATCCATGTCGTGCTGCCCCAGGCTGTGAGAAATTCACTGCCGGTTTTATGTACTTTTGTCACCACCCAGGTCAAGATGTCATCTCTTGCTTTTTCCATGTCCATCTACGATATCACCGGAAAAGCCAAGATGGCAGCATCGGCAACATTTGACTTCATTGAATGTTATCTTCTGATCTTTATCATGTATCTGATCATCAACATTTCCATCGAACAGATATTTAAGTACTGGGAAAAGAGGCTGAAACCGGAGGAACTTTAACAATGTTGGAAGTAAAAAATATTAGAAAAAAATATAATGACCTGGAGATACTCAAAGGTGTTGACCTTCGGGTGGAAAAGGGAAATGTAGATGTTATTTTGGGCCAGTCGGGCTCAGGAAAGACAACACTTCTTCGATGCATCGATATTCTGGAAAATGCAGATGCCGGTGAGATAACCATAGGAGATGTTCATGCCAACCTGTCCCATCTCTCCCAGAGGGAAGCCATAAAGATAAGGCGCAGGATGAGTTTTGTATTTCAAAACTACGGACTGTTCAAAAATAAGACAGCGCTGGAAAATGTCATGCTGGGACTTAATGTTGTGCGGGGAGTTTCAAAGAAGGAAGCAGAGAACATTGCGAAGGAGGCTATAGACAAGGTCGGGCTTTTGGACAGGCTGGATCATTATCCGAGCCAGCTGTCGGGAGGGCAACAGCAGAGGATAGGAATTGCCAGAGCTTTTGCCACATCTCCGGAAGTAATATTGATGGACGAGCCCACAGCATCTCTTGATCCCGGGCTTGTTGGCGAGGTTCTTACAACCATAGAAAACCTTGCAAACTCCGGAGTGACGATGCTCATAGTTACTCATGAACTTTCATTTGCCAGAAAAGTGGCTTCAAATGTGATGTTTATGGATGACGGAGTTGTGATCGAGAGTGCACCTACAAAAGATTTTTTCCTGAAACCAACGCAGGAGAAGACAATAGAGTTTCTTAGAAAATCAAGTCCGGATTACGGTTATATGATCTAATCGGAACAAAGTTGAGGGAGGAAGGAGAAATGCCCGCAGTTTATCACGGTATCGAGGAGATGGTGGGAAACACGCCTCTTCTTGAAATGATCAATATAGAGAAGAAAGAAAAGACCTATGGACGGTTGTTTGCAAAGATTGAAGCCAATAATCCCGGAGGAAGTGTTAAGGACAGAATCGCACTTAATATGATCCGGGGGTTTGAGGAAAGGGGAGAACTAAAGCCCGGAGGAACCATAATAGAAAGTACTTCAGGAAATACCGGTATTGGACTTGCTGCTATAGCTGCAGCAAAGGGCTATAAGGTTATCATTGTGATGCCTGAGAATATGTCAAAAGAAAGAGTCCACATGCTTAAAGCATATGGGGCGGAGGTGGTTCTTTCTCCCGCTGAGCTCTACATGAACGGAGCCAATCAGATAGCCGAAGAAATCTATAAAAAGACAGAGAATGCTGTTATGACACAGCAGCGCAGTAACCCTGACAATCCGGCTATGCATTATAAAACCACAGGACCCGAGATATGGTCAGCTCTGGACGGAAAGGTGGATGCTTTTGTAACAGCTGTTGGCACGGGAGGAACTCTTACCGGTACTTCTCATTTCCTTAAGGAGAAGAATCCGGACATATTTATCGGAGTTGTTGAGCCTGCCAGGGCCAATATCTTTTCCGGAGGAACCTGGTGCCAGCACAAGATTCAGGGTATCGGTCCCGTGGAGCCCCCGGAAGTTATGGATACAAGCGTTTTTCAGGAGGTGTTTGACATAACCGATGAGGAGGCTTATGAGACCGCCAGAATGTGCCCCAGGGTCGAAGGTATGACCATAGGTTTTAGTGGAGGAGCTATTCTGACGGCAGCCATTAGAGTCGCCAAAAGAAAAGAGTTTGAGAATAAGAACATAGTATTTGTTTTTCCGGATAGAGGAGAGAGGTACTTATCCAGCGGAATATATGATTATTGAATTTGGAGGACTGTATGAAGGACAACTATACCGAGATCCTGGCAGAATTTGCTGCCAATTTGAAATATGAAGATATCCCAACAGATGTCATAAGAAGAGCAAAGCACCTTATACTCCATACCATTGGTGCATCTATCGCGGCACTTCCACTTCAACAGGCGAAAAATGCCATAGATTACGCAGGAAGACTTGAGGGGATTGCTGAATCAACTATATGGGGCAGTAACGGCAAAAAGGTGCCTGCAGAACGAGCTGCTTTTGCCAATGGAACTCTGTCAGATATCATGGACTGGGAGGACTGCTCCTGGACGGGACACCCTTCAGCAGGCGTTATTCCCGTTGCCCTTGCTCTTGCCGAGAGACTTCATACTGACGGAAAAGAGCTGCTTACTGCAATAGTGGCTGCTTATGAAGTTTACCATAGAATTGCTGTGGCCTGTATTCCAAGCGATGAGTGGTATCAACACAAGGCCTGGGGGCTGATCGACTGGCAGATTTTTGCAGGAACCATTGCGGCAGCAAAGCTCCTTCGCCTTGATAAAAAGCAGATACAGCAGGCTATGGGAGTTGCCCATTACATGGGACTTGCCAATGTGAACAAGCATGCCCAGGGACTTTCCAAATCCGATGTATATCATTATGCTCACGGCTTTATCGCCAGAAATTCGATAAATGCTGCCGAGATAGCAAGTATCGGCTTTGATAATATGTATGATTCGCTGGACGGCAAAACCGGTTACTGGAACACTATCTCAGATCAGTGTGACTGGGATTGGCTTGACAGGGATCTTGGCAAAGTCTGGTATATCAATCAGGTCCTTGAAAAGAACTGGCCTGCCAATGTCTGGCTGCAGGTTCCATTAGAGCAGATAGATACTCTCTTCAAGGAGCATCCTTTTACTATTGAAGATGTGGTTGAACTCAATCTTTCGCCTTATGTAGGAAATATGATGGAAGACTACTCCAAGTCTACAAGAACCGTACTGGATGCTCAGTTTAACCTCTCCTACTGCATAGCATCCTATCTTAATAATCCCACTCCGGGGGCGCACTGGTTTTCTGCCGATAACCTTAATTCCGAGCGTATACTTGGCCTTGCAGCTAAGGTTCATGCTGTGGGAGACAAGGTGCAGACCTATCAGATGTTCAAGCAGTTCAGGGCCAACGGCGGTGACTTCCCGGAATACGATATGGAGATCAAACTTAAGGACGGAACGATCCTTAAGAACAGCATGCGCTATGCGAAGGGACATCCCAAGAACTTCTATACCTGGGAAGAGGAGGCAGATCATTTCCTGATGGTTACAGACGGGCTTCTTCCCAAAGATAAGGCAAAAGAGGTAATCAGACTTATTGACGGGCTTGAAGAGGCCACCTCAGCTGATGAGCTTCTCTTAAGCACCACCGTTTAATGAACTTTGCCGGTAATAAGCAAACCTTAACTCTCCCGATAATCTTTCCTTAATTTCCAAAGCACTTTTGCCGTGGTATTATTCATTTATCAAAACAAAAGAAAATAATTGATACGGAGGAAAAATATCATGGCAGATATAAAAGAAAGCGCATTGGAACTTATCGGTGGAACACCTATACTGAAGCTTAACGGCTACAGCAAAAACGCAGGAGTTACAGGAGCAACCATCCTGGCTAAGCTCGAGTACCTCAATCCTGCAGGATCAGTTAAAGACAGAATCGCCCTTGGAATGATCGAGGATGCCGAGAAGAGCGGAAAGATCAAACCCGGCGCAACAATCATAGAGCCCACCAGTGGAAATACCGGAATCGGTCTTGCAGCTGTTGCCGCAGCTAAAGGATATAAAGCCATATTTACCCTTCCTGATACAATGAGTGTTGAGAGAAGAAATCTCCTTAAGGCCTATGGCGCCGACCTTGTACTTACCGAGGGTGCCAAGGGAATGAAAGGCGCCATTGCCAAGGCCGAAGAGCTTGAGAAGGAGATTGACGGAGCAGTAATCCTTGGACAGTTTGTAAACCCTGCAAACCCTGCAGTACACAGAGCAACCACAGGTCCCGAGATTTGGAAACAGACCGACGGAAAGATTGATATCTTCGTAGCAGGCGTAGGTACAGGCGGAACCATCACAGGTGTAGGCGAGTACCTAAAGTCCCAGAATCCCGATGTTAAGATCGTGGCAGTAGAGCCCGCAGGCAGCCCTGTTCTTTCAACAGGAACAGCAGGCCCTCACAAGATCCAGGGAATCGGCGCAGGATTCGTTCCTGATACACTTAACACCAAGATTTACGATGAGGTTATCACAATTGAGAATGAAGATGCCTTTGCTGAGGGCAAAAGATTTGCCGTATCAGAAGGTATCCTGGTAGGTATCTCATCAGGAGCAGCCCTTAAAGCTGCATCAATTCTGGCATCAAGAGAAGAGAACAAGGGAAAGACAATCGTTGCACTTCTTCCCGACTCAGGAGACAGATATCTCTCCACACCTCTTTTTGCATCAGAACAGTAATCAGCCCATTAAGCACTTGCCATAAGTAGATCCTTTTTCATAACATCCAATTAATTGCTCCATGGCCCATTTGC
Source organism: Butyrivibrio sp. (assembly GCA_015056575.1). Taxonomy (GTDB): domain Bacteria; phylum Bacillota; class Clostridia; order Lachnospirales; family Lachnospiraceae; genus Butyrivibrio. The sequence continues at coordinate 73,467 of SVGA01000005.1, read as the reverse complement.
TGTGGAGCAATTAGCATATTTAGGGTAGAATAATGAATAAATATTCAAACGGAGGTCATAGGCGTGGGGCAGTACGATTTTGATTCGGTCATCGACAGAAAAAACACATCTTCTATCAAATGGGACTTTGGCATGCAGCGCAAGGGACGGGACGATCTTCTTCCCCTCTGGGTTGCGGATATGGACTTTCAGCTCCCCGAGGAAGTAGTAGAGGATATTGTCAAAAGAGCACAGCACGGAGTTTTTGGTTATACCGACCCGGATGAGAGCTATCTCTTTTCCGTAAGGGACTGGTATAAAAGACGCCACGGCATAGAGTTTGGAAATGAAGAGATAACTGTGGTTCCGGGTGTTGTATATGCTATAGCCCAGGCCATAAGGGCTCTGACGAAAGAAGGGGAAGCTGTTCTTATTCAGCAGCCGGTGTATTACCCCTTCAGCGAGATGATCACCATCAATAAAAGGAAACTCGTTAACAGCCCGCTGATAAACAAAGACGGAAAATACGAGATGGACTTTGAGGACTTTGAAAGGAAGATTGAAGAAAACGACGTTAAGCTGTTTCTTCTTTGCTCACCTCACAATCCGGTGGGAAGAGTCTGGACGGGAAAAGAGCTGGAGAAGGTGGCTGATATCTGCGACAGGCATGGCGTGTATATTTTTGCGGATGAGATACACTCCGACTTCGTTTACCCCGGGCATGAGCATATTTCTTTTTACTCACTTGATAAGAAGTATCGTGAAAGGCTGGTGCTTGGCACTTCTGCCAGTAAGACCTTCAATATTGCCGGACTTCAGGTGGCCAACATCATCATTCCGGATGAGGAGGTAAGGAAGGCCTTCAGAGATGAGAACGAGCGCTCAGGCTACAGCCAGCCAAATGCCATGGGACTTCTGGCAACGAAGTCGGTGTATGACAAGGGAGACCAGTGGCTGGACGAGCTTTTGGAGTATTTGCAGGGGAACCTTGACTATGTCAGGAATTTCCTTAAGGAGAATCTTCCAAAGGTCAGGCTGATAGAACCTGAGGGGACGTATCTTATATGGCTGGATTTTTCGGAAGTTACGGATGATCGCAGGGAACTTAAGGAAATCATTGAAGATAAAGCGAAGCTCTGGCTTGACCCCGGAATTATCTTCGGAAAAGAGTCAGCTCTTTTTGAGAGAATAAATATTGCCTGCCCCAGACAGATATTAAGGCAGGCAATGGAACAGCTTAAGGAAGCGGGGATATGAAAAATGGATTGTAGCGGTTGTAACAGATGTACTCAGATGAACTGCAGTATTGATACAAAGTGTCAGCAGTTGGACAGAAAGCTGATGGACAGGTACGGAGCGGTAAGCTTCCCTATCTATCAGACTGCGACCTTTGCACACCCGGGACTTGGGGAGAGCACCGGGTATGATTATACGAGAGTTCAGAATCCCACAAGGCAGCAGCTTGAGTCGATTGTGGGCTATCTTGAGAACGGCAAGGACGCCATAGCTTTTTCCAGCGGAATGGCAGCCATTGCAACACTGATGGAGCTTTTTGAGGTCGGGGATCACTTCATTATTGATTCAGATCTTTACGGTGGGAGTGTGCGTCTTTTTAATAAGATCAGTAAGAAGAACGGGCTTACCTACACAGCGGCCAATTTAAGCAAAGACGATGTAAGGCCGCTCATTCAGGATAATACCAGGATGATCTATCTTGAGACTCCAACAAATCCCATGATGAACGTTACGGATATCAGTGAACTTTCAAAGATTGCAAGAGATCACGGGATACTGCTGGTGGTGGACAATACTTTTCTTTCTCCCTATTTCCAGAATCCTCTGGATCTTGGGGCAGACATTGTGGTACACTCGGGAACCAAGTTCCTTGGGGGACATCACGACACTGTGGGAGGATTCCTGGTGGTAAAGGACCAGGCTCTTGATGAGAAGCTTCGCTTTATCTATAAGACCACCGGTGCGGTGCTGAGTCCTTTTGACAGCTTCCTGATCTTAAGAGGAATAAGAACTCTGGCGGTTCGTCTTGAGAGGGCTCAGGAGAATGCCCTTAAGCTGGCAAGATATTTAAAGCGCCAGAAGCACGTTACCAAAGTTATATATCCGGGGCTTGAGGAGCATCCCGGGTACAATATCATGAAAAAGCAGGCCAGAGGCTTTGGAGCCATGCTCACCTTTGAGGTGGACAGCGAGGGTTTTGCCAGGTCTATCCTCAATCATGTGGAGCTGATCTATTTTGCGGAAAGCCTTGGGGGAACAGAGACTCTTATCACCTATCCCATAACCCAGACCCACGCTGATGTTCCGGCGGACGTGCTTGAGCGCAACGGAATAAATGCCAGGACTTTGAGGCTGTCTGTCGGAATAGAGGGAATCGGTGATCTTATCTGTGAATTTAACAGAGTATTCGCCATTGCAGAAAAAGAGAATAGTTAATCCTTGAATATTGTGTTATATTTATGCAAAATGATTTTTGTATAAATCTTACACGTTCGGGGGAATAACTATGACCATCCTACAACTTAAATACGTTATAGCAATCGATGAAGAGTGCTCCATGAGAAAGGCGGCTGACAGACTCTATGTGTCTCAGCCCGGTCTTTCCAGTGCCGTCAGAGACCTGGAGAATGAGCTTGGTATCCAGATCTTTGAGAGAGTTCACAACGGTGTTGTGACCACGGCAGCAGGAGCCTCTTTTATTGCATATGCAAGAAATGCCGTGGAGCAGTTCGAGAAGGTGGAGGAGAAATACTTAAACGCCAGGAACGAGCGCCCTACTTTCTCAGTATCCATGCAGCATTATACTATTGCGGTTGATGCCTTTATCGATACCGTGAGGGACTTTGATGTTGATGAGTATCAGTACTTTATCAGAGAGACCCAGACAAGTGAAGTTATTGAGGATGTTAAGACCATGAAGAGCGAGGTTGGTGTCATTGCCCTCTCAGACTTTAACAAGAACACCTTTAAGAAAATCTTTGCCGATGCGTCCCTGGAATTCCACGAGCTCTTTTCCCGTGATACTTATGTGTATTTAAGCCATGATCATCCGCTTGCTGACAGAGAGGAGCTGTCCTTGGAGGATCTTAGCGATTATCCCTGCATGGTATTTGACCAGGGAGACAACACTTCCTTCTATTATAGGGAGGAGGCTCTTGCTACCTACGACTACAAAAAGATCATCAGCACCAATGAGAGAGCGACTTCCATAGAGCTGATGCTGGGACTTGACGGATACGCCGTCGGCGCCGCGATGCTTGGAGCCGGAGAGACCTCTTCCGGGATAAAGGTCATCAAGCTTAAAGAGGAGGAAACTCTTACCTTCGGATATATCAAGAGAAAAGGCAGTAAATTAAGTGAGATGGGACAGGCCTTTGTTGAGAGGCTTGAGGCCCACAGTGATGAAACGGCGCAATAAGTGCTCCTTATAGCTTTCGATAGACGATTATTTCTTGCAAAGGTACAAAAGCGAGTGTAAATTAAATAAATATAAAAAACACACCGTCTTTACAGAGAATGGTTTTTCTGAAACGGTGGAAGGAGGAGAATATGAAAAAGAATATCATTACAAGCCTGGTGCTTGCAGGAACTCTCGCACTTGGCGTACTGACAGGCTGCGGCGACAGCGCAGCAGCTACAACAACAGAGACTGCTGAGACAACTGAAGCTGCTAATACTGCGGAAGCTACAGAGAGCACAGATACAGCTGCCGAGGCTCCTGCTGCAGATGACGGCGACAAGACCATCACAGTCGGTGCTACACCTGTTCCCCATGCAGAGATACTTGATAACATTGTAAAAGAGGTACTTGCAGAGGACGGCTGGACACTTAACACCGTTGTCTTCTCAGACTACGTACTTCCCAACACATCTCTTGAGCAGGGCGAGATCGATGCCAACTACTTCCAGACTCTTGGCTACATGAACCAGCAGAACAGCGATGCAGGCCTTCACCTTACAGCTGTTGCAGGTATCCACATCGAGCCCATGGGTATCTACTCACAGAAGTACACATCTCTTGAGGAGCTTCCCGACGGAGCAACGATCGGTATCCCCAACGATCCCGATAACGGCGCAAGAGGCGTAGACCTTCTTGTTCAGAAGGGACTTCTTGTTTCCAACGGCGGCTTCGGCACAGATGCCAACTACACAGAGGATTCACTTACCAACGACAAAGAGGCTAACCCTCACGGCTACGTGATCACACCTCTTGAGGCAGCAAACCTTCCTCTTTCACTTCCCGATCTTGATGCAGCTACCATCAACGGAAACTATGCTCTTGAGGCAGACCTTCCCGCTCAGTATCCTGCACTGGACATCGAGGAGTTCGATGAGGAGACAACCATTAAGAGAACAAACTTCCTTGTTGTAAGAGAAGGTAATGAGAACTCAGAGAAGACACAGGCTCTCATCAAGGCTCTTCAGTCACAGAAGGTTCAGGATTATATCGATGCAACCTACAAGGGAGCTGTTATCACATCTTTTGTAGACCCACAGTAATGAATAATGTATAATGTTATGGCACGCTGCGGTTGCGGCGTGCCATATTTGTTATGTTGCGTTCTAATGCGAAAGCAAAGCTATATATGTAGTAAGAAAAAACGGCGGAATTGAAATGATCAGAATTGACAGTGTTAAAAAGACATTTGGTAAGACGGAGGTGCTTAAGGAAATCTCCATTGATATTGAGGATGGAGAGATCTTTGGCATCATCGGACAGTCGGGTGCGGGAAAGAGTACCCTTCTAAGGTGCATCAACGGGCTTGAGTCATACGACAGCGGCCTGATCACGGTTAACAAGAATCCCGTTCACATCAGTGACAAGAGGAACCTGCGTCAGATCCAGAAGAAGATGGGTATGATCTTCCAGGGATTCAACCTCCTGGAGAGACTGGATGTCTACCAGAACGTGGCACTTCCCATGAAGTTCTGGGGAATCTCCACAAATACTCCTGAGGCAAAAGAGAAGATATTAAAGCTTATCAGTCTCGTTGGACTGGAGGAAAAGGTACATGCCAAGCCAAGGGAGCTTTCCGGCGGACAGAAGCAGAGAGTTGCAATAGCAAGAGCACTGGTGCTGGATCCCGAGATCCTTCTTTGCGACGAAGCAACAAGTGCATTGGACCCGGAGATTACAAAGGGGATTCTGGCTCTTTTGCAGAAGATCAATAAGGAAATGGGCATCACTATTGTGGTGGTTACTCATCAGATGGAGGTTGTTAAGCAGATCTGTCAGAGAGTGGCTTTTTTAAGTCAGGGCAAGGTGCTGGCGGTTGGCAAGCCTGAGCAGCTGTTCGTATGGCCCAAGGAGCATGAGATACGGGATTTCCTCAGGGAAGAGAGCGACAAGCTGCCGTCAACCGGCGTCAATCTCAAGCTCTTTTTCTTCGGAGAAGGTAACCAGAGGCCCATCGTTACTCAGATGGCACAGGAGCTGCATACGGATTTCAACATCTGCTGGGCCAAGCTTGAGGACTTTAGAGAGGATGTTTACGGAAGCCTTGTTCTTAACATGGATGAGAAGGATCTTGAGAGAGCCTGCGCATTCCTTGATTCCAAGAATGTTACCTGGGAAGTTATCCCAAGATAAACTGCTTATCCCCGCGGATCTGCTGAAAATACTTTTTTGATTAGATGTTTTGGAGGTTTTGAAATGTCTGGAATTTTATCCAATACCGGCATGCATGCAATAATATGGAAGGCCTTTACCCAGACGCTGTACATGGTGTTCTGGTCCACCTTCTTCTCTGTGATAATAGGTTTTATCCCGGCTATCATTCTGACACTGACAGCACCTGACGGTCTTAAGCCCAACAAGATCGTATATGAGATATTAAGCTTTATCGTGAATGTGTTCAGGAGTTTCCCTTTCATTATACTTCTGGTTATCCTTATCCCCTTCACCCGTATGGTTGTCGGAAAGTCCATCGGAACAACGGCATCCATCGTGCCCCTTACCGTGTCTGCGATCCCCTATATCGCAAGGGTATTTGAGACCAGCCTTCGCGAGACCAATCCCGGTGTCATTGAGGCGGCAAGGTCCTTTGGAGCATCCAATTTCCAGATCCTTATGAGGGTCTACGTTAAGGAGTCCATTCCCAGAATGCTCAACGGTATCGTGCTTTTAGTCATTTCCCTGGTGGGTTATTCTGCAATGGCAGGAACCGTTGGCGGAGGCGGCGTCGGCGATATCGCCATTCGTTACGGCTACCAGCAGTACAAGACTGACTACCTTATTGTCTGCTCCATAATTCTGATCATCTTCGTTCAGCTGATACAGATGCTGGGCAACCACATGTACAAGAAAATGAGCTGATCCGGCATGAACATTACTTTCTTCGCAGTTTTTTTTCATATAATGCGGAGAAAATGTAATTCTGCCATGATGGTCAATAATAATAGATACTATGAGGAAAACAATACCGGTTAAAAGAATCAGAGTCATTACAGGGGTTTTGGCACTTATGCTGGCTTTAGGGCTTGCGGGGTGTCAAAGCCCTTCTTCGCGTATATATACATCAACTTTATTTGCCATGGACACTGTCATGGAGCTGGAGATAGCAGGCTCTTCCGACTATACTCTGCAGGCGGAGCAGATGATCCGTGATCTGGAAAGAGAGCTGTCGGTTACAGATGAAGACAGCAAGATCGCGGAGCTTAACAGGAATGGGACAGCGACAGTTTCGTGGCAGGTGTCAAAGATAATTGAGGGAGCGCTGGATGTCTGTGACAGGACAGAGGGGGCTCTTGATATATCGATCTATCCGGTGCTGCGCGCATGGGGATTTACCACGGGAGAATACAGGGTTCCTTCAGATGATGAGATTATGGGGCTCCTTGCAAATGTGGATTACAAAAAGATTGTTGTGGAGCAGGCAGGAAATACTGGAGGAAATGCCGGCGCGAAAGTCACTATCCCGGATGGCGCCATGGTGGATCTTGGAAGCGTGGCCAAGGGCTATACCGGAACCTATGTGGCGGACGAGCTTAGGAAGCTGGGAGTTACCAGCGCACTTCTAAATCTTGGCGGAAATGTGCAGTGCATAGGTGTCAAGCCAAACGGCGATAAGTGGAAGGTGGCGGTCAAGAGCCCTTTTGATGACAGCAAGACCGGGATGCTGGGAGTTGTTGCGGCAGATGATATTGCCATCATAACCTCCGGGGGATATGAGAGGTTTTTTGAGGATAACGGAGTAAGGTACTGGCACATCCTTGATCCAAAGACGGGAAAGCCCGCTGATAGCGGACTGGCATCGGTGACCGTGGTCGGAAAGAATGGCCTTGTGTGTGACGGGATGTCTACGGCTCTTTTTGTAAAAGGGCTGGATGAGGCTATTGAAGTCTGGAGAGCTTCCAATGATTTTGAAGCGGTGTTTGTCACACAGGACAGAAAGGTCTATGTGACCGAGGGGCTGGCGCATGACTTTAGTCTCACCCCGGAGTACTCGGCTATGCAGCTTACTGTCGTGGAAAGGTAGATTAATAGATATTAGAGGCCGGATTACAAGATTTCGATGATTTCCGCAAGGTGTTTCCACCGCATTTGTTTGATATTGGGCTTTGCGTAGGTAATTTTTGCGGAATAACGTGCAGAATGCAAGGGGCGCAAACGCTATTACGACAACCGGGCACTTGATTGGTCCATTTATCGATATTGCGTTAAGATTTGGGGCTTTTTTTCCTACTCAAACAGCTTGTGGAATACTATGCGGTGGAAATGACTTATATTGTTAATTCCCGGCTCATATTCTTTTAGTCAGGCGGACGAACAGGCTGACTGAAAGCGATATACAGGTTTACAGAACCGTTAATTAAGGTGGATTAGCCGGAACCGGCGGGAGAGGATTGCTGCAAGGGAGGTATATTAAAATAAAAAAATATCTTTTAGGTTAGTTTTAGGTTGATGTCCCATAATGGCATCAGAAAGTGAGGGACACAACTATGATGAAAAGAAATCTGATCAAAAAATCCGCAGCGGTAATGATAGCTGCATTGCTACTTACAGGATGCTCCGCAAGTGAATTTACGAATACGGTGGAAGGACTGGTAAGCGCACAGACCAAGCAGGCAGGAGAAGATGCAGCTGAGCAGTCTGGCGAGGATTCACAGGATGATGAAGGCTCTGATAACGGACAGTCACAGGAGAGTGTTTCAAGCGAAAGCAAGAAGAATCTTTCATCCTCATCAGCTTCCGCTTCCTCATCAACTCTGATCGATACCTCGGAGCTTTTCAGTGACAGGGATCTTGAGCAGGAAGCAGATCTTACGGATGCTACAACCATTACCCTTACAAGCGGCGAAGACATAAGCATTACAGCTGAGGGGGTATATGTCATAAGCGGAACGGCGACAGACAGCCGGATCATTGTCGAGGCGGCAGATACCGATAAAGTACAGATCGTTCTGGACGGCGTATCCATAACCAACGAGGATGCACCTGCCATTTATGTAAAGAGTGCAGACAAGGTCTTTGTTACAACCACAGACAGCGAGAATACTCTTAAGGTTACAGGAACCTTCACAGCTGACGGTGAGGTCAATACCGATGCGGTGATCTATTCCAAAGAGGACCTGGTGCTGAACGGTGTCGGAACACTTAACATCACATCTTCAAATAATGGCATTTCCTGCAAGGACGACCTGAAAGTAACAGGCGGAACCTACAACATCACTTCAGAAGCGGATGCCATCGAGGCCAACGACTCTGTAAGGATTAGTGATGGAACTTTTAACATCGATACCGCTAAAGATGCCATTCATGCGGAGAATGAAGATGACAATACTCTTGGGTATATCTACATCTCAGGCGGCACCTTCAATATTGATTCAGACAGCGATGGAATCCAGGCAACAACAGTCCTCATGATCGACGGTGGAACCTTTGATATCAAAGCAGGGGAAGGCCTTGAGGCAACCTACGTACAGATCAATGACGGAACCATCAATATCGAAGCTTCTGATGACGGAATCAATGCGACCCAGAAGAGCACAGCCTATGACGTAGTGATCGAGATCAACGGCGGCAACATAACTGTCAATATGGGATCCGGAGACACGGATGCCCTTGATGCCAACGGATATATCTATATCAATGGCGGAACTGTGGACATCACAGCGCAGTTTGCATTCGACTTTGACAAGGGAGCAGAACTCAACGGCGGAACAGTGACGGTTAACGGCGAAGAAGTAACCGAGATCTCCAACTCCATGATGATGGGTGGTGGCGGCTTTGGCGGCCGCGGCGGAATGAATGGCCAGGCTCCTGACGGCAGCCAGATGCCTGAAGGCGGACAGATGCCTGAAGGCGGTCAGATGCCCGAAGGTGGACAGATGCCTCAGGGCGGACAGGGCGGCTTTGGCGGCGGCCACGGCGGAAGAGGTGGAAGAGGCGGCTTTACAGGCCAGACTTCCGGCAGCCAAACAACCGAGGAGGGCCTTGATGATCTTGGCGGACAGACTGATAGCCAAGATGGATGATAATAAATAAACGTAATATAGAAAACAAATTACGGTAGGATTTGCATTTTGCTTTTCATGCCGTAAGGCTTAAAAAACATTACTGTAGAGATTGGAAAATATATTATGTACAGTAATAAATCGTTAGTTTTGCAAGAATAGATTCGATGAGCTTACTGCACAATATTAAAAAATGGATCCATGCAGTAGATCAGGTGCTAAATTACGGTACAAATCCGAAAAATGGTTTTGTACCGTGATTTTTTTACTGTAAGGAAAAGAAAATGAGATACATACAGTAACAGCTCAAGTACCTTCTCAAGAAACAGCACAATTTGCGGTAGTTCTTTCTTGAGAAATTCCCCAAAAAGATATATGATTGTGTACAAGTTGTTTTATTGTGTGGTGATATATGCAAATATCCCCGAAAACAACACATAATAAGAAAGCCGGGGACAGTAATTTGGAACGCAAGAAGATTTTGGAAAATAAATGGTTTTTGTACCTGACGGAGTTCTTCGCAGGTATGTCTGTAATGGCGGTAGAGCTGGGAGCCAGCAGGCTCCTGGCACCGTATTTCAGTTCATCTCAGATAGTATGGACAATCATCATCGGAACCATCATGATTGCCATGGCTCTGGGAAACATCTACGGCGGAAGGAAAGCCGATAAGGACCCGGATCCCGGCAAACTCTACGGAAGGATCCTCATCGCAGCCCTCTGGATCGCGGCAATACCTGTTCTTGGTAAATACATTATCATCGGCATTTCAGCAGTGCTGATTTTTGCAGTAAACAGCAACTTCCTTATAATTGCGGCCTTTGCGGCATGTATGGTGGTTTTCGTATTCCCTCTTTTTCTTCTGGGAACCGTAACACCCAGCCTTGCCAAGTACACCACTGATTCCCTTGAGGACAACGGCCGCATTATCGGAACTCTCGGTGCTTTCAACACAGTAGGAAGCATCATCGGAACCTTTGTACCCACCTTTATTTCCATCCCTGCAGTGGGCACATCTGTAACATTCCTGATCTTCGCGGGGATTCTTCTGATCTTATCCATTGTATATTTTGTCAGCCCGCCCATGGGAGGCGCCAGAAAGGTGATCGCAGGAGCGCTTATCTTCATCCTTTGCATGATCTTCGGACACAGCACCTCTTTTGCATTCTGGGAAAAAGATCTCTCATATGAAGGCGAGTCTGTGTATAACTATCTTCAGGTAAAAGAAGATGACAACAGAGTTTACCTGTCCACCAACGTGCTCTTCGGTGTCCAGTCCATTCTTGTAAAGAACGGCGCTCTCACAGGCATGTACTACGACTACGCAATGGCTGCTTCCTACATGGCAGGAATCAAGGAGAAGGAGCAGACCGGCGAGAAATTGAACGTACTTATTCTCGGCATGGGTTCCGGAACCTATGCAACCCAGCTTAGCCGCTACTTTGACAACATTGAGGTGGAGGGCGTTGAGATCGACGACAAGATCACAGACCTTGCTCATGAATACTTTGAGCTTCCCTCAGACACAAAGGTTGCAACCTACGACGGAAGAGCCTATCTTGCGGCCATTGACGGAACCTATGACGTTATCATGGTGGATGCCTATCAGGATATAACCATTCCCTTTCAGATGTCTTCATCAGAGTTTTTTACCATGGTCAGAGACCACCTTACCCCCGAGGGGATCATGGTGGTAAACATGAACATGTATAACCAGGGCGAGGGCACAGACGATGTCTCGGGAAAAGAGGCAGCTACCATCAATACATATCTTGCAGATACCATCAGTTCTGTATTTGATAACATTGTGACTGTAAAAGTACCCGGCACCACCAACAGAGAACTTTTTGCCACAAATAACGCCGGCTTTCTGCAGAGGCTTTCCGATAATACACAGATGGAGACAAACGACACCTTAAGAGGTATGATGGAAAGCGTAAACGCAGGATGTATGCCCTACGAATCCTCCGGCTATGTGATGACAGATGACAAGGCACCGGTTGAACTTCTTGGAATGAGACAGATCGATTCCATTATCAAGAACGAAGTGGCATACTATAAGAATATCTACAACAAATACGGAATCCAGGGACTTCTGGATCTTCTTTGATGAAGGAGAAAAGTATGAGCTGGGAAGATAACGTAAGAAAGGTTGTCCCCTATACACCCGGGGAGCAGCCCAAGATCAAGAACATCATTAAACTTAACACCAACGAGTGCCCCTATCCTCCGGCCCCTGCGGTAAAGGAGTGCCTTGCCGCCATTGACTATGACGACTTCAGACTCTATCCGGATCCTTCGGCCTCGAAGCTGGTGAAGGCATTATCGGACTATTACAAGGTTCCCGAGGATCAGGTCTTTGTGGGTGTTGGCTCCGACGATGTCCTTGCCATGGCTTTTCTCACATTCTTTAATTCAAAAAAGCCGGTTCTTTTCCCGGATATTACCTATTCGTTTTACGATGTGTGGGCGGAGCTCTTTGGAATTCCCTACAGGCAGGTTCCGCTTGATGATAACTTTGAGATTGTTAAAGAGGATTATTATGAAGACAACGGCGGAGTTATCTTCCCAAATCCCAACGCTCCCACCGGGATCCTTCAGAGCCTTGATATGATCGAGGACGTGATCAGGCACAATCAGGACGTTGTGGTTATCATTGATGAGGCTTATATAGATTTCGGCGGTGAAAGCTGCCTTGAGCTTATCAATAAATATGACAATCTTCTGGTGGTTCAGACAACCTCCAAGTCCAGAGCCATGGCGGGAATGCGCATTGGCTATGCTTTTGGAAGCAAAAAACTTATCAGGTATCTTCAGGATGCCAAATACTCTTTTAACTCATATACCATGAACAGGCCTTCCATAGAGCTGGGAGCGGCATCACTGACTGACGATGAGTACTTTAAGGGTGTCTGCAAAAAAATCATCACAACCAGGGAGAGAGTTAAGAAGCAGCTTCGGGATCTTGGCTTTGAATTCTGGGATTCCTGCAGCAACTTTGTGTTCGCCAGGCACAAAACGGTGCCGGGAAAAGAAATTTTTGCTTATCTTAGGGAAAATGGTATAATAGTGCGTCGATGGGATGCGCCCAGGATCAGCGAGTACCTTCGGATCTCCATCGGAACCGATGAGCAGATGGACAGGATGATCGAGGTGCTGTCCGGAATGCTCGGGATCAGGTGAGGTATGGATGCGGCCGGTGATCGGCGCAGGATACGCAAAACCGGCGGATTGCATCTTGTAGAATTTTTAGTTTAGGAGTTTTGTTTTATGCTTACATTTTTTAAAGAGTCGCTTATTGGCCAGTACATCACGGTTTTCGTAGTGTCAATGGTACCGCTTATCGAGCTTAGAGGAGCTATCCCCTTTGCTTATGCTTTTGATCACACGGGAACAGGATTCAATCTTCTTCTGGGATATATTCTTATCGCCATCGGAAATATGGTTCCCGTGCCGCTTATTTATTTCTTCGCAAGAAAAGTTCTTGAGTGGGGAAAAGACAAGCCTGTTATCGGCAAGTTCTTTACCTTCTGCCTTGAGAAAGGTGAGAAGGGAGGACAGAAGCTTCAGGCCAAGGCGGGACAGGGATTGTTCGTTGCACTGATGTTGTTTGTAGGAATCCCTCTTCCGGGTACAGGTGCATGGACAGGAACCCTGGCAGCCAGCATCCTGGATATGGATTTCAAGAAGACAGTTACAGCTGTGATCTGCGGAGTTGCTCTGGCAGCAGTTATCGTCAGCATTGTATGCGCTCTGGGATTCGGAGCATGGTTTGGGATCACCGGCTGAAGAATGCGATCCGGTCAACATGTAGGATGAATCTGCGAAGATACCGTGTATGCCTTCGCGGATGGAAGCCCGAAAGTGTTTTTACTTTTTGAAAAGGAAATAGAGAATGGAACAGTATACTGATTTTGCAGCTGTATATGATACATTCATGGATGAAACCCCATACGACGTATGGGGTGATTTTGTTGCAGGGATAATTGAGAAATACGGGGTGTCAAAGCCCGCGATAGCGCAGGAAAACAAGGCAGATGCCGAAGACGCAGCAAGGCAGGATGCGGAAATTCCCGAGGACTCCGAGGAAGCTCTTGAACAGGAGAGGAATCTTGTGGTGGAGCTTGGCTGCGGTACCGGAAGTTTTACCCTGGAGATGACAAAGAGAGGCTACGACATAATCGGAACAGATCTTTCCTTTGAGATGCTTGATATCGCAAGGAGCAAGGCTTTAGAAGCGGGGCGCGACATCATGTTCCTTCAGCAGGACATGAGAGAGCTCGATCTTTACTGCACCGCAGGGACCATTGTAAGCGTATGCGACAGCATCAATTATCTTACTGAGGATGAGGACGTGCTTGAGACCTTCCGTCTTGTGAACAACTTCCTTTATCCGAAGGGTCTTTTTATATTTGATTTCAATACGGTCCACAAGTACCGCGATGTGATCGGGGATGCTACCATTGCGGAGAACCGGGAGGACTGCAGCTTTATCTGGGATAATTATTACAACGACGAAGACCACATCAATGAATACGATCTGACCATCTTCGCAAGGTGTGATGATGAGGATGAGATCTTCAGAAGATCTGTGGAAACTCACTACCAGAGAGGGTATGAGCTGTCTGAGATGAAAGAATTTGTTAAAAAGGCTGGCCTTGAATTTATTGAGGCCGTAGATGCAGACACCCACGAGGCTCCCAATGATGACAGTGAGAGGATCTATGTGATCGCCCGTGAGTGCGGGAAATAAGTATATTGAGAGTTACTTGCTGTGACTGAAAAGCCACTCCATGTATGCTTCATCCTCCATTACTGCCAGCTCCACGTGATGGTAGCTGTAGGTGGAATCGGGAGAACCATCGGCACCGGCCGCATTCATCTGATCATCGGTGTACTCGGTGTATTTAACCTCTTTTGCACCGGAGCTGTTTAAGAGGTCTACGGCTTCCCTGCTGGCGGTGACGGGAATCGTGTTATCATGCTCGGCATGGGCAAACCAGATGGGAACCTCAGCCATTTTCGGAAGATTGGCGGCAGCGGTCTGGGCATATGTGGTTGCCGGGCAAAGTGCCATGGCCGCAGCAAAAAAATCCGGATACTTTTCGCAGATTTCAAGGGTGGAGAGACCTCCGAAGGAGTTGCCCATGACGTAAACCCTTGAACTGTCTACTTTGCCTTCACTTATCATGGTATCCACTATATCTTTTACCGAATCCAAAACCTTACCCCTTGAAGAAACCTGGAAGTAAGATGAATCCCCGATCACGGGAGCGAGAACGTAGCAGGGGCGCACGGCCTGGTTTTCCGGCTCGGCCCATTCAACTGCGGTGCGATAAGTCAGAAGATTGCTGGTGTCCCCGAATCCGTGGAAAACAATGACGATGGGCATTTTGCTTTCCTCTGAGGGACGATACAGTCTGTAGTCAAAAGAGGCATCGCCTTTATAGGAGATAGTTTCAAAATCATCTGCTATAGGTGTTGCCACACCGGTGACATCTTTTTCGGTGAAGCCAAATTCAGGGTTATCGCTGCAGGTGATTTCATAATTCTTCACATAGAAGAATTTCTCGGGAAATTCATGAGGCGTTAAAGTAAGGGTATTTCCTTTAATTTCAGCGCTTTCAAAATCACAGGAGAAGTCTCTCGTATCATTGCTTCCCCACATGCCGGCCTTCCCCTTCATGGAAAACTGCGAAGCCGACAGCTCTTTTCCCTCTATATCATTGCTGAAGGTCAGTACGAAATTCTCAGGATACTGGCCTGTCTTGCGGACACTTGCGTTAACTTTAACGCCTGTAAGTGAGATGTTCATATTCGCCTCCGTGGTGGTTTGGGCTGAATCTGCACCGCAGCCTGACAGAAATGCTGTAAGTGCAGCAAGGATCACAGCTGTCTTGAGCTTTCTTTTATTATTGATTAGAGAATAGCGTCTCAGTCCCATTCCAGTACTCCTTCAAATACAGTAACCGCTGGGCCTTCCATTATGACAGGAGAGGATGCGGTGCCATCCCAGCTGCATTTGATGTCGCCGCCAAGGACGTGTACCGTGACTTCATTGTCGGTATGACCGTTTAAGATGCAGGCTACAGCTGTGGCGCAGCAGCCTGTTCCACAGGCCAGGGTCTCGCCGGTGCCGCGCTCCCATACTCTCATATGGACATTGTTTCTGTCATCGATCTTTACAAATTCAGTGTTAACCCTGTTGGGGAAGTACTCATGATTCTCAAAATGAGGACCGAAGGTCTCGATATCAAATGAAGCCAGGTCCATATCTTCAGGCAGGAAAACCACAGCATGGGGATTACCCATGGATACGCAGGTCATGTGCCACTTCCTGTCGAGAACAATTATGGGCTCATCTATGCAGGCATTGGAAGGAATTCCGGCAGGATCGGAATTTCCTTTTGCAGGATCGTTTTCTGCTCCGGGTAGTTTTACGGGAACCTGGGGAGCGCTTAATATAGGAGCTCCCATATCAACCTTTACACTCTTTGCCAGTCCGTCTTCTCCCAGGGTTATATCTATGTACTTCTTCTTACCGGCACTTACTATAGTAAGAACAGTTCTGTAGGTGAGGTGATGGTCGTATACATACTTTGCTACGCATCTTATGCCGTTTCCGCACATCTCGGAGCGGGAACCGTCCGCATTATACATCTCCATTTCAAAATCGATGTCCGGGTCATCCACGGGGTTGATGAATATCAGTCCGTCGGAGCCAATGCCGAAATTCCTGTTGGATACGAACCTGGCCAGATCAGCCTTCTTCTCGGAAGGAATCAGCTCTTTTCCCCCGTCTATGTAAACATAATCATTGCCGCAGCCCTGCATCTTGGTGAAATTGATCTTCATACTAATGTCTCCCCTGTTTGTCTGTCGTCGAATATTTCATATATCATAGCACACAACCTAATGGCGCACAAAGACTCTTTTGAGGAGAGGGATGGAATTTGCAGAATACGACGGGGTGTCATCAATACAAGCCGTTGCACGGCGCCCCGCAGCACTACACCGGCAACAGCACTGCGCACGGCTAAAGTTTACAGATTTGAGAAGATATATTAAAATATTGAATGTATGTAGTCAATTAAGCTTCATACGCTTAATTCATTCAATGAAACAGGAGTATAAACTATGGCATTATTAGAAAAATGGCGCAACACAGCGTATTCAGAGACAGCCAATAAAGGCGATCTTCAGAGACTTTGGACAGATTATTTCCAGAAGGAAAAGGATATTTATGCACAGCTTTTAAAGAACCCCGATGAGACAGTTAAGGGAACTGTTAAAGAGCTTGCTGAGAAGTATGGCGTTGATATTATGACAATGGTTGGATTCCTTGACGGAATCAATGACAGTCTTAAGGAGCAGAACCCCATCGAAGAGATGGAGGAGGATACCGAGGTTAACCTTGGTTTTGACAAGGAGCTCCTTTACAAGAACATGGTTGGTGCCGGTGCTGACTGGCTTTACAATCTTCCTGAGTGGGAGCCTATCTTTGATGAGAGTAAGAGAAAAGAGCTTTATAAGGAAGAGAAGAATTCTCACACCATCAGAAAAGAAGCCAAGGTATATCCCAATGATCCCTGCCCTTGCGGAAGCGGCAAGAAGTACAAGAAGTGCCACGGCAGAGCACAGTAATTAAGTCTGTGCATAAGTGCCTGTGTGACACAGACAGCTTTGCCACGGCAGAGTATAATTTTCGAATGTACCCGGCAGCATAGCACCTAGTTGGTGCAAGCTGCGGGAACAAATATATCAACCAATAAAAGAAGAGGCTTTCCCCGGTAGGGATTGCTAAAGGAGACAGAAATGACAAAAGAAGAATTCAAAGAACTGTATCGCCATTCAATGGCACACATCCTGGCAAAGGCTGTGATCGAGCTTTACGGCAAGGAGGTTCAGTATGCTATCGGACCTCAGATCGATGACGGCTGCTACTACGATTTCGTACTGCCCAAGGCAGTAACCCAGGATGATTTCAAGACCATCGAAGACAAGATGAGAGAGATCATCAAGAGAAGAGAGGACTGGACCCGCAAGGAGGTTACCAGAGCAGAGGCGCTGGAGCTCTTCAAGGACCAGAAGTTCAAGACTGAGCTTATCAACGATCTTCCCGAGGATGAGATTATCACTGTTTACTATACCGGAGAGGATTTCGTGGATCTTTGCCGCGGACCTCACGTAGAGAATTCTCAGGAACTTATGAACGTTTCTTACCAGATCAAGTCCGTGTCAGGCGCTTACTGGAGAGGAGACGAGAAGAGAGATCAGCTCTCAAGAATTTATCTCTATGTTTTCCAGACCAAGGATGAGCTCAAGCAGCACATCAAGATGATCCAGGAAGCCATGGAGAGAGACCACAAGAAGATCGGTCCTCAGCTGGATCTTTTCATGTTTGATGAGACAGCTCCCGGAATGCCTTACTGGCTTCCCAGAGGCTGGAAGATGTATCAGGCACTTCTTAAGTACTCAAGAGAGGTTCAGGAGAGGCACGGATACACCGAGATCGCAGCTCCTCTTATCAACAACAAGAAGCTCTGGCTTATCAGCGGACACTGGGCACATTATGTAAACAACATGTTCATGGTTCCCGGTCTTGAGGGAATGGTTAAGGCTGATGCCGAGATCCCAGAGGTATTTGAGAACTACAACGATGCATCGGAAGAGCCCAAGCCCGTTAAGATCGTTGCAGGTTCCATGATCTACAATCGTGAGCTTGAGGACACTATGGCTGCAAAGCCCATGAACTGCCCCAACGCCATGATGACTTACAAGAGAACCAATCACTCCTATAAGGAGCTTCCTATCAGATACAGTGAGTACGACGTGCTTCACCGCAAGGAGAAGTCCGGACAGATGAACGGTCTTTTCCGTGTACAGGAGTTCCGTCAGGATGATGACCATACATTTGTAATGGAGTCACAGATCAAGGAGGAGATTGCAGATGTAATCTCTATCGCGGATGAGATTTACTCCACCTTCGGTGTAACCTACAGAGCTGAGTTCTCCACAAGACCCGAGGACTTCATGGGAGATATCGAGGTTTGGAACAGAGCCGAGGCTGCCCTCAAGGAAATCCTTGATGAGAAGTACGGCGAGGGCGGATATGAGATCAACGAAGGCGATGGCGCTTTCTACGGTCCCAAGATCGATCTTCAGATCAAGGATGCTCTTGGAAGAGAGTGGCAGTGCGGAACCGTGCAGCTTGACTTCCAGCTTCCTCACAACTTCGGACTTACATATCAGGCTCAGGACGGATCAATGCAGATGCCTGTTGTTATTCACAGAGCTATCTATGGATCTCTGGAGAGATTTATCGGTATCATCATTGAGAACTTCAAGGGAGTATTCCCCTTCTGGCTCTCACCCTACCAGGTTGGTATCGTGCCCATCAGAGTAGAGCACAACGAATATGCCAAGAAGGTTGAGAAGGCTCTCATGGATGCAGGAATCCGTGTAGAGGCAGACTACTCCGACAACAACATGAAGGAGAAGATCAAAAAGTATAAGAACTACAAAGATCCCTACATTCTTGTTATCGGTGACAGAGAGGCCGCTGAGAACACAGTATCCATCAATGTTCGCGGTTCCAACAAGCAGATTCAGAATGTACCCCTTGATGAGCTTGTGAAGATGTGCAAGAAGATGAATGAAGAGCATTCACTTGAGCTGATCGACAGCTATGAGGCTTGACCTTAAGAGACAAATATAAAGGCACAGGAAAGGCTACTGACCTGTGCCTTTTTGTACACATGCCCGGGCAAGGGATTATTCCGGCTAAGACCGGACAAAGGCGCAGCAAGCAGGGCGGTTTATTCCTTCCTGCCCGATCATTCATGAAGCAGTTTCGGAGTCAGCAAAAACTAATGAAGAAAAGTATTGTATTGGATAAACTTAAGACGATGGCGGGCTTGATCGTGGCTTCGATCCTGGCGCTGTTGACAGCTCTTTTGCCGGGGGCTGAGCTTAGTGTAATAGCTCAGGAAGATCTTCCGG
The DNA here is from genome assembly GCA_015056575.1 of Butyrivibrio sp. Lineage (GTDB taxonomy): Bacteria > Bacillota > Clostridia > Lachnospirales > Lachnospiraceae > Butyrivibrio. The sequence continues at coordinate 54,015 of SVGA01000005.1, read as the reverse complement.
AAGCCGATTGGTGCAGCTTTGTTATACCTTCGGAGTTTGTGCCGGGGCCTGACAGCGGGGTATTTATCAATAGGAATCATCCCATGGAGTCTTCCACCATCAAGTACAGCATTTACGACAATGGCAAGGATGTGACCGTTACCAACAGGCAGAGACAGGAGAGCTTTGACGTTCCCGGAAACAGGGTGACAGACGAGCCCACGCTTCTAACCAAACAGATTTATGAGGAGACCCTGTCAGCCGCTTTTAACAGTAAGTATGGACAGGACGTCGGCTTTGTCGTAGAGTCTTTTGACGATATAAAAGTCGACGGGTATCCGGGATTTAAGATTCAGTCCTCCTACAGGGCTGAGGGAGAGGAGACGATACATCAGACGGTGTATATGCTTATCTCCAAATATAAAGTTTTCACCATCACCTATCAGAGGGCGGAAGACGATGACTGCATCGGGCAGTTTGAAAAGAGCGCGGACACAATACATGTGAATTGAAGGCCGGCTCCTTTAAGTCTATAATGTTTATGATATAAATTTCGGAGGCATATTATGAGGATCATAGTTGTTGGCTGTGGTAATGTGGGGCTTGCCCTTACACAGCAGCTTAGCAAGGAAGGTCATGATATTACCGTGATCGAAGAGAAATCCCAGGTGGTACAGGCGGCTGTAAACAACCTGGATGTAAAGGGGATCGTTGGCAACGGAGCCAGCTATTCCATCATGAAGGATGCAGGGATTGACAATGCTGAGCTCATGGTCGCTGTTACCAACTCGGATGAGTTGAACTTATTGTGCTGTCTTATAGCCAAGAAGGCAGGTAACTGTCACACCATTGCGAGAGTCCGTAATCCTGTCTATAAGAAGGAGATCAACTTCATCAAGGAAGAGCTGGGACTTTCCATGGTCATCAATCCCGAAGAGGCGGCAGCCAGTGAGGCTTCAAGGCTTCTAAAGCTTCCTTCGGCCACCAAGATCGAGACCTTTGCAAGAGGAAGAGCGGAGCTTGTAAGACTTGTCATCGATGAGAATTCAAGGCTTTGCGATCATGCCCTTAAGGATATTCCTACAGAGCTTAAGAAACAGGTTGTAATCGCCGTGGTTTCAAGAGGGAACGAAGTATTTATCCCTAACGGAAGCTTTATACTGCGCGCAGGCGATGAGATCACGATCTGCGGATCCAGTAAGGGAACTTTGAATTTCTTCAAAAAGCTGGGACTTCCCACAGCCAAGGTTCATTCATCGATGATCATAGGCGGCGGCGAGACCGGATATTATCTGGCAATGCAGCTTATTTCCCTTGGAATAAAGGTCACTATATTCGACAAGGATCCCGTAAGGTGCAAGGAACTCACGGAACTTCTGCCTCAGGCCCTTGTTATTAACGGAGACGGGACAGATAAGGACATGCTCCTTGAAGAGGGAGTTACCAGAACCGATTCCTTTGTGGCACTCACTAACCTGGATGAAGAGAACATCATGCTCTCCATGTATGTTAAGAGCATTAACCCCAAAGCCAAGCTCATCACCAAGGTGCACAGGGTTAACTACGGCGATATCATCGGATCTTTAGGTATCGGCAGCATAATTTATCCCAAGAACATCACCGCAGAGAGGATTGTAGAGTTCGTCCGCGGAATGTCCGCATCTACAGACAGTAACATTGAGACCCTCTACAAGCTCAATGACGACAGAGCGGAAGCTCTGGAGTTTATAGTAAGAAGCGGAAGCCCCGTTATCGGCAAACCTCTTTCCGAACTCAAGCTCAAAAAAGGCGTTCTTATTGCCTGCATCAATCATTACGGTGAAATCATATCCCCCAGCGGTGACACAGTGATCAGGGACAGAGATTCCGTGATCGTTGTTACAATGCTGACAGGATTAAAAGACATAAACGACATATTGGAGAAGTAAAAAATGAATTACTCGATGGTCAGATATGTGTTATTCAGACTGCTGAGGGTTATGGGAGTCCTTATGGTGCTTCCGCTGATAGTGGCCTTGATATACAGAGAATTTGACAGTGCACTTTCTTTTGTTGCACTGATCGCACTTTGCAGCATCGTCGGAGTCATAGGCTCCTACAAAAAGCCGGAATCCAAGATCATGTTCGCCAGAGAGGGCTTTACCATAACTGCGGTAGCCTGGATCGTAATGAGTATGATCGGCGCGATACCCTTCGTGATCACGGGAACCATTCCCAATTACATTGATGCCCTTTTTGAGACCGTCTCAGGTTTTACCACCACCGGAGGAAGTATCTTAACTTCTGTTGATGAGATGGAGAGAAGCGTTCAGTTCTGGAGAACCTTCACTCACTGGATCGGCGGAATGGGAGTTCTTGTATTCCTTATTGCGGTTGTGCCTATGGCAGACGGCTACAGCATGCATCTTATGAGGGCAGAGAGCCCGGGGCCGGTAGTGGGTAAGATCGTTCCTAAGGTAAAAGACACAGCTAAGATCCTTTATCTTATTTATATAGCCATAACTCTTCTGGAGGTTGTGTGCCTTTGGGCTTCAGGTCTGTCATTATACGAGGCTTTCACCATTTCCTTCTCAACAGTGGGAACCGGTGGATTCTCTGTTACCAACGCCGGGATCGGTGGATATTCTGTTCTTACACAGGGAATTATCATAGTATTCATGGCTCTGTGTGGTGTTAACTTTACCGTTTATTACTTCCTGATCCACAAAAAGCCCAAGGAGGCATTTGCCATTGACGAGGTCAAGTACTACTTTGGCACGATCCTTGTGGCATCTGCTCTTATCGGACTTAATGTGTACAGATCCGGACTTGCGGGTTCAGCCTTCAATTCTTTCCACCATGCGTTGTTTGCCGTAACTTCCATTATGACTACAACGGGATTCGGAACTTTGGACTTTGACCAGTGGCCGATGTTCTCTAAGGTTCTCTTGTGCATACTTATGACAGTGGGTGCCTGCGCAGGTTCCACCGGTGGCGGATTTAAGTTCTCAAGACTTCTTATCGTGATCAGGAATGCCCGCAATGAGCTGAATTTCCTGGTACATCCCAAGGCCGTCAAGAGAGTATACATGGACGGTCACACCGTAGAGGGAACCACCGTTAAGTCAGTGTCGGCATATCTTGGGCTCTATGTGATAACCTTCATCGTATCTACGCTGCTGGTTTCATTGGACAATTTTGACTTTACGACAACCATCACTTCGGTCATAGCCACCATGAACAATATCGGACCGGGTCTTGGCATGGTTGGCCCAATGGGGAATTATTCGCAGTTTTCATATTTTTCCAAGCTAGTCCTGATGTTTGACATGTTGGCAGGAAGACTTGAGCTTCTTCCCATGTTCATTGTGTTAAAGCCCAAGACCTGGAGACGGTAAAAGAGATATATACCAAATTATAAAATAAATATAAACAAAAATAAAAAATATCTAAATTTCGCATTGCAAATTGTGTCCATTTTGTGATAAACTAAATTTTGCTTTTGGAAAAACAGTTTACTAGATTGTGAGATTTAAGATGTTTACAAACGGAAAAAAGTTCATTATTTCTTTTACCGTAGCGTTAGCTTTGTTTATGGTAGCAGTACTGGGGATTGTATATCATTCTCATAGTATCATTGAGATGAGTGATGAATTCCTTGAAAGATCAGAGAACATTATCGGCGAATATCTTAATAGCAGCGATGCAGCTCTTAAAGCGGATGACCCGGGATCTTCCGATACAAGGCTTTCACAGCAGGTGACGGTCACAACCAAGAAAGGCTTCATGACGGTGGGCGGAACAGTAACCAAGTGTGATGATGAGTTCTATCCCGGAACCTATGAAGTGAAGTTCTCCAAGAAGTCCATTCTTGCATCATCTGCAAGGGTGAGTGTAAAAATGGATGTTGAGCCCGGAGATACGGTGTATGTGCTGACAGGAAGCAAGGAGACTGGATACAGGCAGTATGCCACAGTGACTGCCGCCGGAGATGGACTGGTAGCATTCAATACCAATGTTATCAGGGACTACACCATTTCAACTACAGACATACAGGGTGCTCAGAAAGCCATGGAGACACTGCTTGTATACAACAACATTGCCAGGAACTAACCAAACAGGACACACCTGAAGAAGTAAACAGCAAGGATATGAACAGGGTAGAAGGCATAGAAAGCGTATTTGAGCTTTCCAAGCTTTCGCCCTCTTTTTTTGTTGTAGAGAAGAAGCAGGCTAAAACCGGGAAGTGCAAGATACTCGGTTCCCAGGTTTAAAAAGAATATGTAGCCCGCGAAGATATCCGCAGGCTCATAGACCTTTAGAAGATAGAAAATTGCTATAAGGAACACTCCATAGCCGTGGTAGTCGGTATGGAGCTTCTCTGCCAGGAGAATGCCGGCGGTGACGGGGATGACGCTTAGAACATAGTAGAAGGCGATGTGAAGGCTTTTTTCCGAAATAAGACGCCTAATCCTGTCGCAGCACCATATAACAAGAAGTCCGATAAGGAGCGTGAAATATACGTTGCAGTGCTCAGCAAGTCGATCCTTGTTGGCAAGCATGATCTCCTTGATGTTAATGTTAAATACGTCCTCTTTGGCATAGAAGGTTATATCGAAGGGGATCTCGGAAATGAGGCCAAAAATAAACAGGCTAAGAGCATATCTTAGCCTGCTTTTTGTATGGATAAAGCCTTCCACCAGAAGGAAGCAGAAGATAGGAAAAGCTGTCCTTCCTATTCCTCTTAATATGTTGTAGACCATCTTCATCTGATCAAAGGTAAAGCTGTCCGGATACAGACCTTCCCTGATAACGGGAAGAAGGATCCCTGCTGTAATGTGATCAATGAGCATGCTGATACATGCTATGATCTTTAATGTATGTCCGTTTATTCTCTTGAACCTGTCAATGTTTATTGGCATACATTAAACCTCTGATCTGTCAGCAGTGATCATTCAAAGATTACCTTGTCCCATGTGTCGTCGGGGATAAGGCTGATGTAGGTCTTGCCTGTGTTGATCTGGAGCTCATCGCCGTTCTCATCATAGAATTTGGTAACGCCGGTCTCGCTGGCCTTAACCCAGGTGATGTCCTTGGCTACGCCGTTGGTGATGTACCATCCGTTACCGGATCCGATGCAGTTGTAAATGAGATATCCGTGGTCATCAAGCTGTGCAAAAGAGCAATTCTGAAGAATGACATTCTTGAAGCTTAAGGGTTCATCGTCCTCGGCATCCTCGTGACGCTCGTTGTATTCATAGTACTCGTACTCGTTTGTCTCTTCATTCATAATAAGATGTGAACCGTTATGAGTGAAGGGAAGAACAATCTTCTTGGCTGTGTAGGATCTTGAATACTTCTGGTCAAGGAAGATCTCGTCGCCGTAATCAACGAAGTTGAAGTGGCTCCCTTCATTGGCATACTCGTTGTAGGTTGTTGAATAAGCTGAGTCGCCCTCCTTGGAAGAAAAGTTGGACTCAAGGTCGCCGCTTACGATATACTCCGTGAACTCTCTTGCCTTACCGTTGTTGACACGAGAGAAGGTGCCTGAGAAGTGTGATGCCCAGGGCTGTGAGAAGTACTGGTCGTTGTAGTAAGGGCCGCCGTCGTGACAAAGAACTGCGTTCCACTCAGATGCAAGAAGGATGTTGGTCGGACGTGTACTTCTGACACTGCCCATCTGCTCAATCTTGCCCCAATCCTTGACGATACACATAAGTCTTGTGATGCGGTCGTTTGCTGTGCTGTTCATGAGCTCGTATACAACGTCTGCCTCGGATGTGCCGTAGTGAGGAAGGGCTGTTTTCTCGTTGTCCACCATTACTGCTATGGGACGCTGATCCTTGATCTCCTCGCTTATGGGCTCTCCGGTGATCTCGCTGAAGTACATTCCTTCGGGAAGTACATAGGGCTCGTTGGTATTCTCTTCAGCTGAGGGCTCCTCTGTAACCTCAACTTCAGGTGTGTTCTCAATGGGTTCAAAGGAAGCGGCGGGTGTTGAGGTATCCTCGTCTTCAGGGGTTGAACCGCAGGCGGTTACTGACATTATCAAAGCTGCTGTAAGGATTCCCGCAACAGCTCTTTTACCGTATTTTCTACCAAACATTTTCATAATCTCCTTAGTGTAGTTAAATCAATCCCATATATTTTACCAAATAAGCAATGCTTTTTCCATGATAAATTCATGTTATAATTAATCATAATGACGAATTGTCCTAAGGGATCCACCGCAGGAGAGGATCCTTTAGGACCATGCAGGAGGCGGTTCTTATGAAACTGATGTTTATCGGTGCCGATCACGAAGTAACCGGAAGCTGCCATTTTATCGAGGCTGCCGGCAAGAACATTCTTGTTGACTACGGTATGGAGCAGGGCAGAAACTATTTTGAAAACGTTCCGCTGCCTGTATCCGCGCCGGAAATAGACTATGTTTTTCTGACACATGCTCATGTGGACCATTCGGGAAATCTTCCGCTTTTATATGCCAAGGGATTCAGGGGCAAGATCTTTGCCACCGATGCAACTGCGGATCTTTGCAGCATCATGCTAAGAGATTGTGCCCACATCCAGATGCAGGAAGCCGAGTGGAGGAACCGCAAGGGCAAAAGAAATAAGGAAATCGCCATGATCGAGCCTGCCTATACCATGGAAGACGCAGAAAATACCATCAGGTGTATTGTGCCCTGTGCATACGGAACTGAGATCGAGGTCTGTGAGGGCGTTAAGATCAGGTTCACCGACATCGGACATCTTCTGGGCTCTGCCAGCATAGAGGTGTGGCTTACCGAGAAAAATGTTACCAGGAAGCTGGTTTTCTCCGGTGATATCGGCAATAAGAATCAGCCCCTTATAAGAAATCCTCAAAAGACCGTATCGGCGGACTACGTCATCATGGAATCCACTTACGGTGACAGGCTTCACTCCGAGATGCCTCCTGATTATGTAAACGAACTGGCAAAAATCCTCAACAGAACCTTTGCCCGGGGCGGAAATGTGGTGATCCCCTCCTTTGCAGTCGGAAGAACCCAGGAAATGCTGTACTTTATAAGGAAGATCAAGAAAGAGGGACTGGTGCCCGCATTCCCTAATTTTCCGGTGTTTGTGGACAGCCCGCTGGCAGTGGAAGCTACGGAGATTTTTAGGCGCAATCAGTACGAGTGCTACGATGAAGAGGCTATAGAGCTTATCAAAAAGCGTATCAATCCATTAACATTCCCGGGGCTTAACCTCACCATCACCACAGAGGAGTCCAGGGCCATAAACGAAGATCCCGAGCCCAAGGTCATTATCTCGGCATCGGGTATGTGCGAGGCGGGACGCATCAGGCATCATCTCAAACACAACCTGTGGCGCCCGGAGAGTACCATTTTGTTCGTTGGCTATCAGTCCGTTGGTACCACGGGCCGCGCTATCATAGACGGTGCGGAGCAGCTTAAGCTCTTTGGTGAGACTGTGGATGTTAAGGCTGATATATGTAAACTGGAAGGACTGTCGGGACACGCCGATAAGAACGGACTTATTGACTGGATCGAGGGCTTTACCGACAGACCAAAGAGAGTTTTTATTGTACACGGAGAGGATAGTGTATGTACCTCTTTTGCCCAATGTCTGTCAAAGGAGCATGGCTTTACCACCTATGCTCCCTACAGCGGAACCGAGTTCGATATTATTTCCGGAAACTTCATCAAGGAAGGGGTTCCGATTCCCATCAAGAAAAAAGAGTCTACGCTGGTTTCCGACGTTTACGAGCGGCTTAAGGCTGCCGGAGCAAGACTCATGGGCATCATAGTAAAGTCTGAGGGCATTTCCAACAAGGATAAGGCGAAGTTCGCCGATCAGATAAATTCACTCTGCGACAAGTGGTCGCGATAAGAAAAGCAGAAGAATGAGTAAACACGGCTCTGCGCTCGCGCAGAATGCCGGGGAGGAGAGAGTATGGCAAGAGCAGACGAGATCTTTATCGACATGTGCCATGACATTTTAGAAAACGGCACATCAACGGAGGGTGAGAAGGTAAGGCCCCACTGGCCCGATGGCACACCGGCCTACACCGTCAAGAAATTCGGCGTTGTGAACAGGTACGATCTTTCCATGGAGTTTCCGATTATGACACTGAGGAAGACAGCCCTCAAGAGCGCCACCGACGAGGTTTTGTGGATCTACCAGAAAAAGAGCAACAACATCAACGATCTAAGCAGCCATATCTGGGATGAGTGGGCTGACGAGACCGGATCCATCGGAAAGGCCTACGGTTATCAGATCGGACAAAAGAGCCTGTATAAGGAGGGAGAGTTCGATCAGATGGACAGGGTTCTCTATGACCTTAAGAACAATCCTTTCTCCCGTCGTATTATGACAAATACTTATGTATTCTCGGATCTTCATGAAATGCACCTTTATCCCTGTGCGTATTCCGTGACATACAATGTTACGCAGAAGCCCGGGGAGGATAAGCTGACTCTCAACGCCATCCTGAATCAGAGGTCTCAGGACGTTTTGGCGGCAAATAACTGGAACGTGGTCCAGTATGCGGTTCTGGTGCACATGATCGCTCAGGTCTGCGACATGAACGTGGGTGAGCTGGTGCATGTCATTGCCGATGCTCATATTTACGACCGCCATATTCCGCTTATCAGGGAGCTTATAGAGCGTAAGCCCCTTCCGGCACCTAAGTTCCATCTTAACCCTGATGTGAAGGACTTCTATAAGTTCACCCGTGACGACGTATCCTTAGAGGGCTACGAGGTCGCCGGAGAGCAGATTAAAGATATTCCGATAGCGATCTGAGCGATAGGCAGGCGAAGAAACAATCAATTCTCTGCTTGCAGAGTGAATTGATTGTTTCTGAGAATGTAACGGACATGAGGAAGTAGCACGGCAGTGCGGATTCCGAATGGACGTAGGATTGCGGGAGCGAAGCGTAGCAATCCGTATCGCTCACAAAAATACGACAGGCAAACGAACGGACATGAGGAAGTAGCACGGCAGTGCGGATTCCGAATGGACGAAGGATTGCGAAAGCGAAGCGGAGCAATCCGTATCGCTCCGTAATGCAGCAATTAAGGAGGACTAATAAATGCAGGCGATTGTGGCCGTTGACAGCAACTGGGCCATTGGCAATAAGGGACAGCTCCTTGTGAGCATTCCCGCGGACCAGAAGAATTTCAGAAATATAACCATGGGAGGCACCATAGTTTACGGAAGGAAGACTCTTGAAACCTTCCCGCAGCAGGTAGTGCTCCCCAAGAGAAGGAACATCATCCTGTCCACCAAGCAGGACTATGAAGTAAAAAACGCAGAGGTTGCCCACAACAGGGAAGAACTTCTTGAGCTTATCAGGGACGAGGACCCCGACAGCGTATTTATCATCGGCGGGGCAAGTGTTTACAAGGAATTCCTTGATGACTGCGACACCTGTATCGTGACTTTTATCGATAAAGAATATGACGCAGACAGCTTTTTTCCCAATCTTGACAAACTTCCGGAGTGGGAGATGGTGGATGAAAGTGAGGAACAGGTATACTTCGACCTGACCTATACCTACAGGACATACAAAAAGCGCGTATAAGTCGCAGCAAAAAGACATTTTTGAATCAGGCAGGAAGATTGGCTATGGCAGAAAAAAAGAAGGCACTTATTCTTATCAACAAAATAGCGGGAACAGGCCGGGGCGCCAATGATGCGCTGGACATGGCTACAGCTCTTGCTCATGAAGGGTATGAGCCGATAATGTATCCGATAATTCCGGGAACGGATTTTTCCTCGGAAAAGATACTTGCGCAGTACGAGGGCAGGGTTGAGCTGGTACTGTGCAGCGGCGGCGACGGAACATTAAATCACGTAATGAGTGCCATGATGGACATGAAGAAAAAGCCACTGCTTGCTTATATCCCTGCGGGAAGCACCAATGATTTTGCCAGAGGGATCGGGATTCCTTCTCAGCGCATAAGGGCAATCGACGTGTCGGTTCATGGCAAGCCCTATGCTTATGATGTGGGCAAGATGAATGACAGATATTTTAACTACGTGGCGGCCTTTGGCGCTTTTTCAAAGGTGAGCTACGCAACTGATCAGGAGCTTAAGAACGTTCTTGGATATGCGGCTTACGTTATCAGCGCTATCGCGGAACTTCCACAGAATATCGGATACAGCTGCCATATGAAGATTGAGTCGGAAGGCATTGATGAAGAAGGGGATTACGTTTTCGGAGCCATGAGTAATTCCGCTTCCGTAGGAGGGATGAATCTTTTCGGTGACACGGATGTGCAGCAGAATGACGGCAGAATGGAGCTGCTTCTTATTAAGGCACCCAAGAATTTGTCTGAGTTTGGCGCCATTATCACAGCCCTTGCCAATAAGGAAGCTGGAAACCCCCACATTATTTTCAAACAGGTTCACTATGCAAGGTTTATCTCCGATGAAGAAACTGAGTGGACTATAGACGGAGAATTCGGAGGATCGGCCAAAGAAACGGACATTACAGTTCTCAATAAGGCTATCACTATAATGACAAGGAGTACAAGGTAATAATGTTAAAAAAGGCAGTAACAAGGATTCTGGCTGCGACGCTGGCTTTAAGTCTTGCATTTCCCAATGTGGGAAATGTGTCGTATGCCGCTCAGGAACAGGAATTACTTACACAGGCATCTGCTGAAGCATCGGCAGATGCTTCTTTGACGGAAAAAACTGAAGAAGATCTGACTTCATCTGATCTTACGCTTCAGGACGCAGCTGATGGTATGTCGGTTGACTCTGAGGAAGAGGTATCCGGCGATACTTCGAAAGATCCATCGGGCAATTCCCCGGAGGATGAAAATACGGTTTCCGGTGAATCATCAGAGGTCGCATCAGATGCTGTCTCTTTTGACGAATCAAAAGAAGAGGATACATCGGAAGAAGATACATCAGGAGAAGATGCATCAGAAGAGGCATCCGAGGCAGGCAGCCTTATGAGCGCTGAGGAGGATGATGCCCTGGTGGGGGAATCTTCGGATGAGACTGATTCGGAATCCGAGGAAATCCTTGAGTTCCATGTGGGCCCCGGGTATAAGTACATCTATACCGATGAGGACGTTGAAGAGAGCCTTAGGAGTGAGTATACAGAGGAAGAACTCTGCCCTGAGATTCCTGAGGGAGAGGAGCTTCTGGTCACTGCTTCTACCGGCGGCCTTAAAGGGGCGATGCGCAGCAGAAAGACAAGCTATTCCTATAGCTCGAGCTCTTTTAATCCTCAGAAGGATGTTGCAAATGCTCTCAGGGAGGTCAGCGAAGCCGATGAACTGGATCCCACCGGGGGTGATTACATAAAAGGAAATCTGATAGGATACTCCGCATCAGGAAGAGGAAGCGGAGGAAGCTGTAATATAACCATTACATTTAAATGGGCAAATTATGGGAATGCCGCTAATGAGGAAGCTGCAGTTGATACAAAGGTTAAGGAGATTGTCAGTGAGCTTGACCTTGATTCGAATTCACTTTCAGAGTTTGAGAAAGTATCCAAAATCCACGGATATCTTGTTAATTCCATCACTTATACCGATGATGGGAAATACGGCTGCCATGGTACTTACGCGGCTCTTGTCAATAAAAGATGCGTATGTCAGGGCTACGCCAATGCCTTTACGAGACTTACAAGAGAGGCCGGGATTGCTTCAAAATATATTGTAGGCCTTAGGATAAACCACGCCTGGAACATGGTGAGAGTCCATGGCGGTACGGATCCGGAGCGCCCCTGGTACAACAATGACGCTACATGGGGAGACTTTTTGTTAAATGAGCTTGATTTTGCTGATCATCCGGCAGACGACGAGTATGAAACGGACAGCTTTGTAAGCGCCCACCCTGTTTCAAGGTACTCCTGGGGGAAAAGTGAAGTAGTTCTGAGAAATCTGAATAATATTTCAATGACTTTCCCCGGAATTGATGGAGAAGAGCTTACTACATCGGCAACCGGTGGAAGGCCGAAGATGGTGTTGTTTTATGACAGCACCGATACAATTCTTGTGCCCGGTGACATAAAAGCCCTGGCCCAGAGCAGTGTTGTAAGCAGAGGACATATTGATGTTATTGCCATCGATATGAAGGGCAATGATAGTACAAAGGTGACTGCATTTAAGAATAAATATGCCAAGGGCTCAAGGATCAGATTTGCCGCAGCTACACAGGATCAGGCGAATGAGGCTATGCAGGCATACATGGATGTGTTTAGCTATTATGTCGACGGCGGAGTTATCTATGCGGTTTTGATTGATGATAATGACAAAGTGCAATTATTTCTTTCGAATGATGCATCTCCTGCCCGTTTGAGCAGAAGATATATGCCCTATCTTAAGGAGGGGTATGATCCTGAGGCATATCTTAAGAGTCTGGAGATAAGACGCTTTGCAAACAGTGAAGCTATGGATGGCAACACCTATTCTGTTATCAAAAACGGCGGCTCCGTAAGCATCAAATTCGGTGAAAAGCTGTATCTTAAAGGTGTCGGAATTCCCAGTAAGGATGGAATAACCGGCTTTAAAGATACCTCGTCGGTGAACATAGAAGGTTCCGGTGAAGTTCTTTATTATGACCCTTCCGGATTTTCATTTGAGGGAACTGATAAAGGCACTGCGACGGTTACCTTCGTTTCCGACTATGACGACTATGTAACTTCAAAGATTACTGTAAAGGTCCTTCCTGCGCTTATTACAGCCATTTCTTTTGACAGGCAGGTAATGAATCTTCCGGTTGATGCGGGAAGTGACAGTGAAAAGACTCTGACTCTTAACTATACTCCCGATCCTACCACAGACAGTAAGGATGCTGCTTTTACTGTATCTGATGAGAACATTCTTGCTATCGAAAAGACAGGGGAGTCAACGGTAAAGGTAAAGGCCGTGGGCATTGGAAGTGCCACCGTTACTGCAAAATGCATGGGAAAGACTGCTACATGCAGGGTTACAACCTACAGGAAAGTGAACAGTGTCAGGGTTATCAGCGGCAGTGTTACGTCCCTGTACGTTGGCGAGTATGCAAAGCTTTCTTATGGGATTACCCCTTCCGATGCCACAGTGACGAAGGCTGCGGTGTGGAGTAGCAGCGGAAGCCATTTGTCCATTAACCCGGCAGAGGATGGTGATTCCTGCACAGTGACTGCCAAAGCCCCGGGCACTCAGACCGTTACCGCGACGGTTGAGGATGAGAGCGGCTCTCTGTCTCTGAAGGTTTATTCTCCCAATATCACACTTAATGCAAATGGCGGAGCCCTTCCTGCCGGCGTTTCCGATGAGGTTTACGTAACCTTTGGGAAAGCACTTGGAGATCTTCCTGTTCCCACAAAGAGCGGAAACATCTTTATGGGATGGTATACCGGGGAAAATATGTCAGGAACAAAGGTTACCTCTTCTTCCGTTGCTTCAAGGGCGCTTCTGGGTGACCCTTCGGGTGCAGGACTTAAGCTTTACGCCGGATGGAAGGAATTCCAAAAAGAAGAGATAACCATTGCGGAAATTGAGGATGCGGTGTATACCGGCGGGGCCATAAAGCCTTCTGTAGCTGTTTACTACGAAGACAGGCTCCTTACTGTGGGAGTGGATTACACTGTCTCCTATAAGAACAACAAGAATGCCTTTATCCTTGAAGACGGCTATGATGTGAGCAAAGCTCCCACCGTAACGGTAAAGGGAAAAGGTAACTTCACGGGCCAGGCCGCAAGTAAGTATTTTAACATCAGGCCAAGGAAACTTACGGAGTCCGATATAACAGTTGATACATCAAAGCTTACTTTGACAGCAAACGGAAAAGCCCAGAAAGCCGTGCCCTCAGTTAAAATGGGTAAGCTGGCGCTGAAAAAGAACAAGGACATTCTGTATATTTACCCCGGAAAGTGGGGAAGTGTCGGCGATGATATAAGCGACGAGGCAGCAGAGGACGGAGACTACATTAATCCCGGACGTTATGCGGTATATATCAGTGCTGTAGAAGGCGGAAATTATGAGGGTGTCATCTCGGTAAGCGAGACTATCCTCAGAAAAGACATAACAAAGGTTTCTAAGCTTTCAATAAGCCTTTCTAAAAAGTCCTTTGTATATACCGGGGATAAGATAGAGCCGGAGGTTTTGGTAAAGAGCGGGAAGACTGTCCTCACTGAAGGCACTGACTACAACCTTATATTTACAGATAACAAAGAGATAGGTACGGCAGCAGTGACCGTGGTGGGAATTGGAGCCTTTACGGGAACTAAGAAGCTGACCTTTAAGATTACAGGAACAAACATCAAAGGAGCAGATGTTTCTTTTGCCAATAGTTCTTTTACCTATGACGGAGCAGATCACATGGATGAGCTGGGGATCTCTGTCAGACTTAAGAAGACGGACACTGATTTCCTTGTGGAAAATACGGATTATATCGTGACCGGGAAGGCGGTAGACAAGGGAAAGGCTGTCATCTCCATAACCGGGATCGGAAGGTACACCGGCACCATTAAAAAGACCGTGACTATAAATCCCGCATCCATCGACAGTGCTCTCGTTGAGGCTTCAGATTCCTCCGAAATGGATGGAGACGGCTATATTACCGCAACTTATGTAAAGGGCGGAGTGAAGCCGGAGGTTGTTGTGAAGGTGGGCGGAAGTGTCCTTACTTTGAACAAAGATTACACCCTTAAGTATGGGAATAATAATGCAGCCTTTACTGCAAAGGAAGGAACCGAAGCCTTTGAGGAAAGAAGCGGCAGCAGGAAAGCGCCCTTTATCACCGTTACGGGAAAGGGTAACTATAAGGGGACAAGGAAAGTCTTTTTTGCCATCAGACCTTCTGCTCTTACAGATACTACCGAAAACGTGAAGATCACAGCGGCTGATGTGAACTACAACAAGGCAGCAGGCAAGTGGAAGAGCTCTGTGGCGGTTTATGATACCAACAGCAAGAAGCTTGGTTTTGGCACAGACCTTAATAAAGAAATTGAATTTACTTATGTTGGCAATGCTGTGATGACAGACGGAACAACAAGGAATGGTGGGACTGCAGTTGATTCCAAGGACAGCCCGGCTGTGGGAACTACAATAAGGGCAACTGTTACCGGGAAAGGAAACTATGAGGGAAGCCGTCTTACAGTCGAATATCGAATTATAGACAGGAATAAAAATATCTCGTCGGGCATCACTTTCAAAATCCCTGATCAGACCTATACCGGAGACGAGATTACTTTATCAGAGAGCAATATAACCTTTGTTGTCGGAAAGGGCCGGGAAGATTTTGATATTAACTGTTTTGAGATAGTAGAGGGCAGCTACGTATCCAATAAAAACAAGGGTACTGCCAAAGTCACCCTCAGGGGAAAAGGCACATATGGCGGGACAAAGACAGTTACTTTCAAAATAGTGGCAAGGCAATTGCAAAAGAAGGGTAATTGAAGCATCGATGAGCTTCTGACTCCAACATATTATTCAATAAAACAGGCATTCTTGAATAATTATTCAAGAATGCCTACTTTATCGCTTTAAATTGTTGACATCTGTCGGTTTAAAGTGATAAAGTATGGAAAGAACATTTTGTTGGAGGGGAAAAACATGATTATCAAGATCTTAATGCTTCTGGTATTCTTCGTCCTTATGCTGACTATCGGATTTATCTGCCGGAAGAATTCCACTGATGTTAACGGTTTTGTTCTCGGGGGCAGATCGGTAGGTCCCTGGGTTACAGCTTTTGCCTATGGAACATCCTATTTCTCTGCAGTTATTTTCGTTGGCTATGCCGGACAGTTCGGCTGGAAATACGGAATAGCGGCGACCTGGGTCGGTATAGGAAATGCTCTTATCGGCTCGCTCCTGGCCTGGGTTATCCTCGGAAGAAGAACCAGGATCATGACTCAGCATCTTAATTCGGCGACCATGCCGCAGTTCTTTGCTTCCAGATTCGGAGGCAGATCTCTTAAGATAGCAGCTTCCATCATTACTTTCATTTTCCTGATACCTTACACCGCTTCACTTTACAACGGCCTTTCCAGACTGTTCGGAATGGCATTTAATATTGACTATTCCATCTGCGTTATCGTAATGGCTGTACTTACCGGAATCTACGTTATCGCAGGCGGTTATATGGCTACCGCCATCAATGACTTCATTCAGGGTATCATCATGCTGATCGGTATCTGCGCGGTTATATTATCGGTATTAAACAGTCAGGGCGGTTTTTGGGCAGCGCTTGACGGACTTGCAAGGATCAGTGATGAGAGCGTTGCAACTACGCCCGGAATCTTCGCATCTTTCTTTGGACCCGATCCCCTTAATCTTCTGGGTGTTGTTATCCTTACATCTCTCGGAACCTGGGGACTTCCTCAGATGGTACAAAAGTTCTATGCGATAAAGAGTGAGAAGGCCATTTCCAAGGGAACCATTGTTTCCACTTTCTTTGCTTTTGTTGTGGCAGGCGGATGCTACTTCCTTGGCGGCTTTGGAAGGCTCTTTTCCGACAAGATCGATATTGCTTCCGGTGGATACGATTCTATCGTTCCGACAATGCTCTCGGGGCTTCCTGATATTCTTATAGCTGTTGTGGTGGTTCTTGTGCTGTCAGCTTCCATGTCGACCCTGTCATCTCTGGTACTTACCAGCAGCTCAACTCTTACCCTTGATCTTCTTAAAGGCCATGTCATCAAGGATATGGATGAAAAGAAACAGCTCTTTATCATGAGGGCTCTGATAGTAGTATTCGTTGCTATCTCTGTTATTATCGCCATCATTCAGTACAAGCAGAATGTGACCTTTATCGCTCAGCTCATGGGTGTATCCTGGGGTGCTCTTGCAGGAGCGTTCCTTGCACCGTTCCTGTACGGACTTTACTGGAAGGGAACAAGTAAAGCGGGCGTATGGTGCAGCTTCGTATTCTCAACGGTTGTAATGCTTGCAAATATGCTTGTTCGTTCAAGCTTCCCTGCACTGTTGCAGTCACCCATCAATGCCGGTGCTTTCTGTATGATCGCCGGACTTGTCATTGTTCCTGTGGTTTCACTCTTTACGAAGAAACCTGACAAGAGCCTTGTAGATGGTGCCTTTGCATGCTATGACAAGGAAGTTATGGTTCATCAGAGTACATCACTTTCAGATGATGCAGAGTAAGTTATCGGGCAACGGGTGATGTTTCGGAGGTTGCACCCGGACTCATGACGGCCCGTTAACTCATACACTTTCCCATCCTGTTAGTATTTATTATCCCTAAAGAGAAGCCCCTTGCCGGAACCGGCAGGGGGCTTCTTCCTGTGATGCGCCTGGTGGCTCATTTTAGATGTTTGCGATGTCTTCCTGGGTGAGGATCTTGACACCTTTGCCGACAAGCCTTGCCTCGGCAGCCTTGGTATCGGCCACCCGGAAGATCATGTAGGCACTGTTTACGGTTTTGCCGCCGGAGAAGGCGTACATGTACTCGATGTTGACGCTTTCGTTATCGAAGGCCTCGAGGAGCTTGTCAAGACCACCTGCTTCATCGGGGATCTCTATGGCAAGAACGGGAGTGAGACTTGCAACGAAGTCGTTCTCCTTAAGGGTGTTGATGGCGCTGATGGCATCATCAACAATGAGTCTTGCGATGCCGAAGTCCTTGGTTTCGGCCAGGGAGGTGGCCCGAAGGTCTATCTTGTTCTCTGCCAGAACACCGGTCATTTTCTTGAGGGTTCCGGGCTTGTTTTCAAGAAATACGGATATCTGCTGTATGCTCATATTTTCCTCCTATCAATAACCCTGACAGCCTTGCCCTCAGATCTTGTGATGGACTTGGGCGCCAGCAGTGAAACCTTGGCCTTGATGCCAAGCATGGACTTAAGGTCTGCCTCAAGCTTCTTCTGTCTTTGCTCAACTTCACCTACGTTATCGTTGAACATCTCAGGGGTCATCTCGACCTGGACATCCAGAGTGTCTGTGTTGTTCACGCGGTCAACAACAATCTGGTAGTTGGCAGCATAGCCGTTGTTGAGAAGCACAGTCTCAATCTCGCTGGGAAATACATTTACGCCGCGGATAATGAGCATGTCGTCGCTTCTTCCCATGGGCTTGGCCATTCTGATAAGCGTCCTGCCGCAGGAACATTTTTCCCTTGTTACTTTGCAGATATCTCTTGTGCGGTAACGGATCATGGGGAAGGCTTCCTTATCAACCGCTGTGAATACCAGCTCGCCCTGGCTTCCCTCGGGAAGAACCTCCTCTGTTTCGGGATCGATGATCTCAACAATAAAGTGGTCTTCATTTACATGCATTCCGTGCTGCTGCGAACACTCAAAGGCAACGCCGGGGCCTGACAGCTCTGTAAGTCCGTAGATATCGTAGGCCTTGATACCCAAGGTCTTCTCTATGGAATGACGCATCTCCTCACTCCAGGCCTCAGCGCCGAAAATTCCTGCCTTGAGAGGAATGTCATCGGGACTATAGCCGAGCTCCTGCATGCGCTCGCCAAGATATGCGGCATAGCTGGGAGTGCAGCAAAGAATGGTGGCCTGAAGATCGTTTATGAACATGATCTGGCGGTCAGTGTTGCCTGAGCTTATGGGAACAGTCATACAGCCAACCTTGTGTGAGCCGCCGTTAAGACCTGCTCCTCCGGTGAAAAGTCCGAATCCGTAGGATATCTGGCAGACATCATCCTGTGTTCCGCCTGCAGCAGTGATGGCTCTTGCACAGCAGTCATCCCAAAGATCGATGTCGTGCTGTGTGTAGTAGGCGATGACTCTTTTGCCGGTGGTTCCGGAAGTGGAATGTATCCTTACAACATCGCTCTTTGGAACACCAAGAAGCCCGTAGGGATAGCTTTCTCTAAGGTCTGCCTTAGAGAGGAAAGGAAGCTTGTGAAGGTCATCCACGGATTTAATGTCATCGGGGGTGACATTCTTTTCTTCCATCTTTTTGCGGTAGTAGGGGACATTGTCCCAGACGTGCTTAACCTGTTTTACCAGCTTTTCTGACTGTATCTCCCTGATCTTCTCCAGGGAGGCACATTCAATGTCCGGTTGATAATACCTCTCCATTGTTATTCTCCTCCAACTATGGCCCTAAGGTGCGCCGTTTGCGGTGGATCCCTTAGGATGTTTTTTGCTTTTCGTCATATACTACATCATGACAAAAGAACGATGGTATCAGGCATGGTTCTTACCAAGCTCGAAGGCCTTTTTGTTCATATCAAGGAACTTGGCGGGAACATTAGCTTCAAGTGACTTCATCCAGGCCTCCTCGGGGAGGTCAAAGTAGTGGGAGAGTCTTCCCAGAAGCACGATGTTTACTGCCTTTGAGGAACCTGCTTCCTCGGCCAGCGACAGGCAGTCAAGGGCGTCAACCTTTGCACCTGAAGCCTTAAGCTTCTCAACCAGATTCTCGGGATACTCCGCAGCTCCGGTGATAACAGGCATGGGATCTATCTGCTGAGTGTTGGTAACGATCTGCCCGTCCTTCTTAAGGAAGGGAAGCCATCTTGCGGCTTCTAAAAGCTCGAAGGAGACGATATAGTCAGCCTCGCCCTTGTCAATGACCGGGGAAAAGACCTTGTCGCCGTAGCGAACGTAGGTAACAACGCTTCCGCCTCTCTGGCTCATGCCGTGCACTTCAGAAACCTTAACATCATACCCTTGGGACAAAAGAAGATGCCCCAGAAGCTTACTTGCAAGAAGTGAGCCCTGTCCGCCAACGCCCACGATCATAATATTCTTAGTCTCCATTGTTTCACGCCTCCTAAATAAAAGTATAATCAGCAGTCAACACTTAGCTGTTGACTGCGTGAGAAAATGATACAAGTGTGAGGGGCGACCTTTTGCGTCAGCAAATTTAATTGTCGCCCCGAAAGCCTTTGAATAAAGCGCAAGCTTTATTCGAAGGCACCTACGGGACACAGCTGGCTGCATACGTTACAGCCAACGCACAGTGTGCTGTCGATGGTGGCCTTGCCGTTCTTGATGGAGATGGCAGGGCAGCCGATCCTCATACAGGATTTGCAGCCAACACACTTGTCAGTATTAACGTTAAGAGGCGGATTATGCTTAACATACTTAAGAAGAGCGCAGGGGCGTCTTGAAATGATAACGGAAGGCGCTTCCACTGCCAGTTCCTCATTAAGTACCTTGTCGCATTCCTCAAGGTTGTAAGGATCCACAACTTTGACTCTCTCAAAGCCCATGGCCCTGCACAGTGCTTCAAGATCGATCTTTCCTGCAGGATCGCCCTTGATGTTATAGCCGGTTGTGGGGTTCTGCTGGTGACCTGTCATGCCTGTGATGGAGTTGTCTACGATGATAATGGTGGAATTGGACTGGTTGTAAGCTACATTGGCAAGGCCTGTCATTCCGGAGTGCATAAAGGTTGAATCTCCGATGACGGCAACAGTCTTCTTCTCGCTTTCCGCGCCGCGAACCTTGTTAAAACCGTGGAGGGCGCCGATGGAAGCACCCATGCAAAGAGTCATCTCGATGGCTCCAAGGGGCGGAACCGCGCCAAGGGTGTAGCATCCGATATCACCAAGAACGGTGCAGTTATTTTTCTTAAGGGTGTAGAAAAGTCCTCTGTGAGGGCAGCCCGCACACATAACGGGAGGCCTGTTTGGAATCTGATCTTCCAGGGCAAAAGAGTCTTCGGTTTCCTTTCCAAATGCCTTTGCAATGAGCTTCTGAGAGAACTCGTCGCAGATAGGGAGCAGCTCTTTTCCGGTAACTGTAAGACCAAGGGCCTTTACGTGATTCTCGATTATGGGATCAAGCTCCTCAACCACAAAGAGCTTGTCTACCCTTGAAGCAAAGTCTTTGATGAGCTTCTCGGGAAGGGGATTGGTCATACCGAGCTTGAGAACGGAAACGGTGTCCCCAAAAACTTCCTTTACATACTGATAGGAGGTGGATCCTGTTATGATACCGATCTGTGTTCCTCCCATTTCAACCCTGTTAAGAGGGCAGTTCTCGGCGTACTCGATGAGCTTTCTGGTGCGCTCCTCAACGATGGGATGGCGCCTCTTGGCATTGCCGGGCATCATAACATATTTGCCGATGTTCTTCTCGTAAGGAAAATCCGGGACGGTCCTGTTTCCGGTTTCTACTATTGATTGAGAGTGAGCAACTCTGGTGCACATCTTAAGGAGCACGGGAGTGTCATATTTCTCGGAAATGTCGTAAGCAAGTTTTGTGAATTCAAGAGCCTCGGCAGAATCGGAGGGCTCGATCATGGGAACCTTGGCTGCTATGGCGTGATGCCTTGAGTCCTGCTCGTTCTGTGAGGAGTGCATGCCTGCATCATCGGCTACAACAATAACCATTCCGGCATTGACGCCTGTGTAGGACATGGTGTAGAGCGGGTCAGCGGCAACGTTTAATCCTACGTGCTTCTGGGCACAGAAGCTTCTGCGGCCTGCAAGGCTTGCGCCGAAGGCGGATTCCATGGCTACCTTCTCATTGGGAGCCCACTCGCAGTAGATCTCATCATATTTGGCAGCCTCCTCGGTGACCTCTGTACTGGGGGTTCCGGGATAGCTGGAGATAAAGCAGACGCCGGCTTCGTAAAGCCCCCGGGCAACAGCCTTATTGCCCAGCATGAGCTGCTTGTTGTTAGCATCGTTCATGAAAAAACCTCCTACTAAATTACTAAAAATCCAGCGCTTTAAAGTGATAAAGCGCATCTTATATTAGAATATATGAAAATACTCTTAAAATCAAGTACCCGCAAATATGGTTTTTACGATCCAGGCAAGGAGGACAAATACCAGAATGGGAATAAGGCAGCTGGCCACGATCATCACTGCCAGTGACTCCACCAGACTGCTGAGGAAATTTGTGACGCTGTCCACGGTCTTGTTGGTGATGGTAGTAAGTTCGCTGATGATGCCGCCACCTTTATCGTCTTCGATCTCAAGGTCGTTGTACTCTTCAATGGCATTGTTGATGCGGCCCTGCTGGGACTGATATACAAGGGCGGAGAGCTTGCTGCTGACAGGGACCAGAATAAAGATGATAAGTCCTATGAGAGCAAGCTTCCCGGCAACTTCACGCCATTTTTTTCCATCAGTGAGAATGTAGATGCAAAACAGGATGCAGGCTAAGGGAATCAGAAAATAGAAGGTAATGATCCCTGCGATGGTTATGAGATATTTCTCAAGATAAAGGGCGCTAAGGACTATAAGAAAGTATTTTGACAGCTCTGCCATCTGTTCTGCGATGGGAGTGCAGATATCCCCGGGAAGCAGGGAAAGAGTGGCGGAGGTTCCGGCGGAAATGCCAGAAAGAGTAAGTACATCTCCGGTCATGTTTTCGGTCTGCTCAATGGACCCGGCATGGGTTTTGGAGGAACTGGCCCAGGGAGCCACCACAGTTACCGATACCACCGCAACAAGCAGTATCAGGGCTATTATCATAGCTTTTTTAAGATTGTAAGTCATTTCTTTACCTCCATCTCAACATCATAATCGGAAAGGGCGGAATAGTTCCTGATAAAGCCGCCTATAAGAAGCTTGGCCTGCTCGTCGGAGCGCTCAAGGATGCCACTGTCAAGGGCTTTTTTCTCTGCCGCTTTTTCGAACTCCTGAAGGGATAGGTTGTAGTCCTCAAGCTTCATTGGGTTCCACAAAGAATCTTTTTCCGAATACACCTTGAAGGAGGAGGTGTCGATATCGATATTTTGGATCTTTGAAGGTGGGATAATGACCTTGACGGTCTTGTTCTCCTCGTCCTTTTCCAGCTCAATCTTGGTAAAATCAACACCCGCAGTTACTGTGCCCTCGTAGCCGTAAGCTATCTCAGAGGTGGAGTCGAATACCCAGGCGATCTTTTTTGACTTGGTATATTTTTCCACCTGGGAGAAATAATACTCCTGAGTTATGAGGGTTCCCATGTTACGAAGACCGTCCTCTACGGTTTCAACGTTTACGGTGACAAGAACCTTGTCCTCTTTTTTTATAACACTGGCGGTAGCCGCAGCCTCATCAGTGGCTGAGGGTTCTTTCCCGGAAATGAAGCTGATACACAGGATCAGAGACAGCAAAAGAGCTGCGCCGATCACGGTAAGATAGATGATGTTCTGTGGCTTTTTGAATTCATTCATGATATGTCCCCCAATCATCAGTATATGCTTTCATTGTACCACATTGATGGAGCTGACGTTTGAGACGTGAAAAGAGGGAGCAGGACGCTCCCTCTTTTTATGAATATGCACATCTGTGCGGTTTTATGTCAGCTTAACCTGAAACTGTGACATAAGGTTATGCAGCTGATTGGACTGATCCGAAAGCTCGCTGGAAACAGCACTGGATTCCTGAGCTGTTGCGGAATTGGTCTGGATTACCTCAGAGATCTGCTCGATACCCTGATTGATCTCTCTCATGTTGCTTGCCTGATGCTGAGCCATGTCTCCTGAGGATCTCATCATTTCAGCCAGCTCGTTTACGGAATCACCAATTTCATGCAAGGTGACTTGGGTTTCTGCAACAATCTCATTACCACTGTCAATTTCTGCAAGGGCAGAGCTGACAAGTGCGTGAGTGCGCTGTACAGCATCATTTGACTGCTGGGCAAGTTGGCCTATTTCCTGAGCAACAACTGCAAAGCCCTTACCTGTATCACCGGCTCTGGCAGCTTCTATGGAAGCATTGAGGGCAAGGAGCTTGGTCTGGGATGAAATGGCTTCAATACTGTTTGCAACCTCCTGTATTTCCTTGGAAGCAGTAGTGATCCTTTGCATAGCTTCCGTAACCTGATCCATTTTTTCGGCACCGTCCTTGGCTACCTTCTGAGCAGCGATAGACATCTGGACGCCTCTTGCACAATCTGCAGCCATTTTTTCGGTCTGTTCGGTTACCGTACTTACTGAAGCTGTAAGCTCCTCGACAGCGGCCGCCTGATCTGTGGCGCCTTCAGCCAATTCATTGGCACCTTTTGACATGTTCTCGGCGCCTTCCGAAACTCTTGCAGATGCAGCTTTTACATCATTCATGGTGTTGGAAAGCTTGTCGGTAATGGTATTCATGGACTCGCTGATCGGGCTGAAATTACCATGATACAGATTCGGTGTGATCGTACCTATACTAAAATCGCCTTCGGAAATTTCATTAAGGGAATTTGAAATGTCATTTACAATATTCATGGATGCACGAGTTGAGTTTTCAAGGTCTCTGGCCAGAATATCAAACTCATCTTTGGCATGGTAATCAATAGCTACGTTAAGATCGCCTCTTGCCATTTGCTCTGCAGCCTTGGCAACTTCGTCAACCGGCATGACAACACATTTTGTCAGTGTATTCTGGGCGTTTTTCATAAATACGATCAGCAAAATTGTCATGATAATACTTACGACAACCATTACTGTCATTAAAATTATCGTCACATCATATGAACGTGTTACCTCATTGGTGACATTGGTAGTCATTTGTCTTGTATTATCTACTGTCTGCATGACTTCAGGCCGCAGTTCATCTCTCATAACTGCGTAAATCTCATCACCATTACTAAGACTGCCATCTTCCAGTTCCTCAGCCTGTGCGTACATGGAAGCAAGTTTATTTGTTGTAGCTTCTATATTTTTTATATTGGCGTCGAGGGATTTAACAAGCTCTGTCTCTCCACGATAGGCTCTCAGATTAGTAAGATCCTCTTTCATATTGTTGAGCATTGTTTCATGAAACTCTACAATCTGCTCCTGCCTTGTTTCACTAACACGAGTTGCAAGGGCCCACCACGCAGATTTTCCAAGATTCTGGTTGTGGATACGAAGAAGCCCCTGATAAGTATTTTGATTGTAATAGTTGTTATAAAGTTTATGATATCCCGATATACCGACTGCAATTGAGATGATAAGCAGGCAAAGAGATAAACCAAGATATATGTAAATTCGTTTGAAAGTATGCGCAAATTTCTTGCCCACATTCATCTCGAGCAGCTTGTTATCGTCTAAGTTTACCAAATTCTTGATACTCATTTTGTCCCTCCTAACCATCCGTTTCTTGATAACAACTATGTTTATAGCTACATAACTATTATAGATTAATTATTTCAATAACTAACAGATTTTCTGAAATGTTTATTCAAATTTAATCCTTTTGAATTAATTTTCTTAGGATAAAATATCTGATAGCGTATCCAGCAGATTTTTTATATCTATTGGTTTTGCTATATGTCCTTTCATTCCGACGTCCAGAGCTCTTTTTTTATCCTCGGAAAAGGCATTGGCTGTCATTGCGATGATCGGAACGGAAGCTTTTTCCTTATCCTTCAGTTTTAAAATGGCTGCGCTTGCTTCATAACCGTCCATTACCGGCATCTGAACATCCATGAGGATAACATCATAGTAACCTGCCGGAGCATCGTTTACCTTATCAACTGCTTCCTGCCCGTTTTCTGCTGTTTCCACGGCAAAACCGTTATTTTCCAGAAGCTTGGCAGAAATCATTCTGTTGACCTGTATATCGTCCACAAGAAGAACTCTTTTGCCGGTAAAATCCACTTTAGCATGAGCTTTTTGCTTTTTATCTTCGTAATTTTTCTTAATATCTTCTTCCGTCTGGGTCAGTAATGACAGATTTATTACAAATTCTGTTCCTGAGCCCTTCTTGGTATTGACCGTTATAGTGCCGCCCATAAGATCGACAATACCCTTTACTATGCTCATTCCAAGGCCTGTACCCTGGATCGTATCAACAGTGGAATCCTTCTCTCTTTCAAAAGCCTCAAATACTCTTTGGGCAAACTCATCTGACATTCCGATGCCACTGTCCTTAACCCTGATCTCATAAGAGGCGCTTGCCGGATCGGGGGACGCTGTTTGTATCACCTTTACAGATACTTCACCGTTTGCCGGAGTGAACTTATATGCATTGCTCAGTAAATTCAGGAGCATTCTGTTCAACCTGTTTTTGTCGCAGTAAACGTATTCGTTTTCTATCTGTGTGGTATCCACCGAGTAACGGATCCCCTTTTCGGACATCTGAGTGGCAAAAAGATCTCTTATCTCATCAAAAAATGTCTTTAGATTCAGAGGTGTCTTTTCCAGTTCGATCTTACCGCTCTCAATTCTGCTCATTTCCAGTACATCATTGATAAGTGCAAGCAGATGATGGCTTGAAGACTCTATCTTGCCGAGATAACCTTTTAATTCTTCATGGGAAACATTGTCTTCCTTAGCAAGATTTATGTATCCGATGATCGCATTCATGGGGGTTCTTATGTCATGGGACATATTTGAAAGAAATACAGTTTTGGCTTTGCTTCTTTCATAAGCTTTTATAGTCTCTTTCTGCGCTTGTTTTTCCCGTTTGTACATAATGCTGTACAATTTCACCATTATGAGCAGAGAGAATAAGATCAGAGCCATTTGAACCATGATATTTCTTGTAATAGCCTGATCAGCTTGGGACATCATATTGCTTACATAGCTACTGGCTCTGTCAATGGCGTCGGGGCTCATTTCCACATCCTGACTCTGGTAATGCTCCTGGATGCCGTTTACTACAGCCCTTGTGATATCATTGGTCGCATTCTTAACCCATATAAGAAGCGTGAAAAAGATCATGCCCATAAACGTGATCCAGACGATCGGAGAGTGCCCGAATCTTTTTTGGTTATCATATTCAAATACAAATCTATAGTACAAAAAACCGATAATGCTCCATATTACCAGGAGCAGATAGCTTTCTGTAGACATTGCACCGGCAGAAAACAGCATAGAATACAAAAAGATTATGATTGAGATAATGAAGCCCAATATGCCGGTAAATATTATCTTTACGTTGTTTTCAAATTTGGCTTCGGTAGCAGCTGCGGCTGAAGTATAGGCATATGCTATTATGGCACCAAATGTGGTAACATCCACGATCCAGCCGATGGCGGTTCTTCCAAGGAAAGGAATAAGCACGGATATTCCGGTGAGGGCCATAAGTGCATTTTGCGGTATGTGCTTGTCATTCAAACGACTAAACCAGGATGGCATTATTCCGTCTTGGCCCATTATATATATAAGCCTGCTGGCAGCAATAAGGTTTCCGATGAGTCCGGTCATAACCCCTGCAAAAGCAGAGATCCCCAAAATAATAATTCCGGCATCACCCATGGCATCATGGGCAACATGGAACGTTGGAAGGCCAAGAATACCTTTGATATTTGGCAGATCGGCTATATAGTCGACCCATCCTGAATATTTGCTGTGTATACCGGAGGATGCGATCTGGGCAAGAGCAGAATATGAAAATACAGATGACAATAAGGCCACACTCATAATAGGCGAGCTTTTTTTCGGAGAAAAATTGAATCCGGCCCCGGAATTTGAAATTGATTCAAAGCCCACATAAGCCCATGGAGAAAGCATGACTATGCCTATTATTTGTTTTATGGGTGGATCATCCGTGGGGGCAAAATAAGGTTTTGGAATGATTTCCCGGCCTCCGCCAAACTTAAATACGGTTACGGCACAGATCACCACGCCCAGGATCAGTGCTATACACAAAACAACCTGAAGATCTACAGTGAATCTTTTTCCTTTACTGCATATGCCGTAGGCCACCAGAACAGCTGCAATTGAAAGAAGTATTTCGCCAAAGGCAACATCATAGCCGAGGATCTGGTAATGAAACCCGAAGCTAAAAGCATTCCCCAGCAGATATTTGCTTATAAGTCCCAAAGCTGAGGCGTTTGCCCAGATTATCGCCATATAAACAAGGATCAGGTACCATGCACTTATAAAACCATGATCATATCCAAAGGCCTTTATAGTATAGGTTAAAGTTCCGCCGGCATCCGGATACCGGTTTATGAGGTAGTGATAGTTGATGCCGATTATAAACATGATAAGGGCGCCGGCAAATAACCCGATCATTGTTCCCAAAGGACCGGCAATAGGCAAAAAGGTGGTTCCCGGCATGACGAAGGCTCCCCAGCCCACTGCACAGCCAAATGACAATGCCCAAACATGTATAGGTGAGAGATATCGCTCTAATGTCTGATCATTTTTGGGAATATCACCATTCATTGTTATCTCCTTACCGGTAGCGTAAAAGATTTATTGCAAAAAAGAATCTCTTTGTTCAAGCAGTTTTTTATAAGTTATTTTATAATCCGTCTGTACTTTTGCTCTTAGGTTTTCTGTTATTTCGCTCACTGTCTCATATAGAGGGGTAAGAGCAAGATTCCCTACAACGCCCTTTAATGCATGTGCATGTTCGAACGCGCCGTCAAGATCTCCCTCTTCTAAGGATTTCCCCAAGGCTTCAAACCGCTCGTCTTTAAGCCCGAGT
Source organism: Butyrivibrio sp. (assembly GCA_015056575.1). GTDB lineage: Bacteria > Bacillota > Clostridia > Lachnospirales > Lachnospiraceae > Butyrivibrio. The sequence goes on along the minus strand of SVGA01000005.1, from coordinate 25,848 downwards.
TCTATCATTTCCAGATAAAAGTCCTCCATGCCCATACATCTTTCCAAACCTTCATCAGTGTTTGCACCTAATTCCCTTAATTTTTCAATATTCATATTCTTCGACCTCGATAAAATGATTTTTTATATTTGACAAATCAAGATAATTATACACAATTCGGAGAATAAAATGCGTTATTTTAGTTAAATTATATACTTTTTACAGATAGTTTTAATTTTGTTTTGATAGAATTTTCATATGGGAGGTTGAGGCTGTTTATGGCAAAACACAAAATTCTCATAGTCGACGATGAAAAGATATCTCTTCGCATGACACAGCATATTCTGTCGAGTGAATATGAAACTGTTTGTGCAACGAATGGAAAGGATGCGATCGAGATATATAAAACGGAAAGGCCGGATTTGGTACTTTCCGATCTTCGAATGCCAAAGATCGATGGATTTGAACTTCATAAAAAACTTCAGGAGACATATGGAAAACAGATCCCGTTTATGTTCATGACAGCAGACAAAGACGATGAGGCTGAAAGTAAAGGTTTTGCCATCGGAGCTCTGGACTTTATCAGAAAGCCTTTCAGAGCCGATGTTCTGCTCAGGCGCGTATCCAATATCCTTCAAAACGTTGAGCAGATACAGGGACTTCAGAAGGCTGCCACCACCGATCCCATGACCGGGCTTCTCAATAAGGCATCATCCCAGGAAGAGATAGATCTGCTTGCAAGGACAACCCCCGGTGCTTTGATGATGATCGATCTTGACAGTTTTAAGCCTGTCAACGATATATATGGCCATGCTATGGGAGATAAAGTCCTTATCCGATTTGCCGAGATAATCCGTTCATCCATCAGATCAACAGATATTGCGGGCAGAATAGGCGGTGATGAATTTGTGGTTTTCTGTAAATCGATACTTGATGAGGATGTTATAGCCGATAAGGCTGCTTATATAAATGAACAGATAGTCCTTTCCGCAAAAGAGCTGATGGGACAGAGCATGACTATTCCGCTTGGAGCTTCAATTGGATGTGTTTTTGCCCCCGATGAAGGAGCAGACTTTATCAGCCTGTATAAAAAGGCCGATAAAGCATTATATTCCGTTAAGCAAAATGGGAAACATGGCTACAAAGTATATCGGGAGAAAAAAGAAACATCCGGGACAGAGGAAAATGAAGCAACTGCACTTAAGCATGCGATGGCACTTATGGCGGAAAGATCACCCGGAAAAGGTGCTTTTAACCTTCCTACGTCAGATTTCAAAAAAATATATCATTTTTTGTCGAGGGTTATAGGGAACTATCATAATACGGTTCATGTAATACTCTATTCGGTTATCCCGATAAAAAAGGATGTTGATCAGGAAGAAGCAACAGAAGCTTTCATAGAAGTTGTTCAAATGTCGCTAAGACAGAGCGATGTAATAACGCGATACGGAACGAATCAGGTAATGATCCTCCTTCTGAAGGCCATATCGTCAGACCTGGAAATTGTGGGTGAAAGGATAGCAATGAACTGGGAATCAAAAGATATCAGCGCCCTCTGCAAGATTACCCGAGAGATAAGTCAATTATAAAAAGTGCCTATTCTTTACGAATGGGCACTTTCTTCACATCTTTTTATTGCTTCAAGTATAGCTGATTTGGTGTATGGCTTTGAAACATATTCATCGGCTCCGTGCCGAGCTGCTTCTTCTGTTTTCTCGCTTTCGGAATTTGCGGAGAGCATCACAACCTTTGCCTGAGGGTCACAATTTTTGATGAGCTTAAGTAAATCTATTCCGTTAAGCTGAGGCATGGAAATGTCCAAAACGGTTATCGCAGGCTTAAGCTCCAGATATCTGTCATAACCCTCTTTACCGTTTTCTGCTTCACCGACAACTTCATAGCCTTCTATTTCAAGCATATTTCTAAGTAGATTCCGGTTAACAGGCGAATCATCCACAATAAGTATTCCTGCCATTTGAGTCCTCCAGCCGTTAGATCATCAACAGAAATTTTAATTCTATGTTTATTATACAACAATTCTGCACCCCGGTACGGGGTGCATTAAAAGAAAGATCAGAATCTGACTACCTCGGGCTCTTTTGTGAATGAACTGAAGGTTGCAGTTGCGTCCTTTATATAGAACACCTCTGTATTTCCGTCATCAGCCTTGTACATTCCCTGAAGTGAAGGATATGCATCAAGCAATGACTGACGGGCTTCGATACGATCGTCTTCCACCAGGGTGCAGGCAATTCTGAGCCACTCGCCGTTATGGAAGGCACAGATCTCTGCCTTTGGATTTGCGTGGAGCTGCTTTGATACGTCTTTTACCTTTCCTGTCTGAATGTAGAGCTTGCCTTCAAAATTGTGGATGGTGCCGAAGGGACGGACTCTCGGCTGATCACCCTCTACTGTAGCAAGATAGTATGTATTTGCGTCTTTTAAGAATTTCTCAACTCTTTCCATATAAAAGATCCTCCTGTATAAAATTATATTTTACATGACCTATTTTATTGTACATCAATTTGACCTTTTCTACAAAAGAATGTATACTCTACTTTAGTGCTTTAAAGCACGTTAGCGAAAGGCCTGTGAAAACCGGCCAAGAAGCGAAGGGAGAAGGTTACAATGCCAATTACAGATTTATTGGAGAGAAACAGCAAACTCTATGGGGAAGAAGTTGCGCTGGTGGAGATCAACCCTGAGATCAGGGAAGAGCAGAGGGTTACCTGGAAGGAATACGAACTGATCCAGCCCACCTCAACTTCCTATTACAGAAGACAGATCACCTGGTCGGTTTTCGATGAGAAGGCCAACCGAGTAGCAAATATGCTTATGGAAAGAGGTATCAAGAAGGGGCAGAAATGCGCGATCCTTCTGATGAACTGCCTGGAATGGCTGCCGATTTACTTTGGTGTCCTCAAGGCCGGTGCCGTAGCGGTGCCTCTCAATTTCCGTTTTACTTCGGAAGAGATTGATTACTGTCTGAAGGCTTCCGACTCGGACGTTCTGTTCTACGGCCCGGAGTTTATCGGACGAATCGAAGATATTGCAGAGAAGATCAAGAAGGAGATGCTTCTTTTTTATGTGGGAGACCAGTGCCCTTCATATTCCGAGGACTATTACAAGCAGGTTTCCAACAGCTCATCCGTTGCACCCAGAGTGCTTATCGAGGACAAGGATGACGCCGCCATCTATTTCTCATCGGGAACCACAGGCTTCCCCAAGGCTATCCTTCACATTCATACAGCTCTGATGCAGTCTGCCAAGATGGAGGCGATACATCACGAGACCACTCACGAAGACAATTTCCTGTGCATCCCGCCTCTTTATCACACCGGCGCCAAGATGCACTGGTTCGGATCGCTTTACACAGGCTCTAGAGCAGTGCTTCTTAAGGGAAATTCCCCTGAGGCTATTTTCAGAGCCGTTTCCGAGGAGGAGTGCTCCATCGTATGGCTTCTGGTTCCGTGGGCTCAGGATATTCTCGCAGCCCTGGATTCAGGAAAGCTCCGTCTTGAGGATTATCACCTCAAGCAGTGGAGACTGATGCATATCGGTGCCCAGCCTATTCCGCCGTCACTGGTTCGTCACTGGCTTGAGTATTTCCCGAACCACAAGTATGACACCAACTACGGACTTTCAGAGTCCACAGGCCCCGGCTGTGTTCACCTTGGTATGGAGAATGTCCACAAGGTAGGCGCCATCGGTATTCCGGGCTACGGCTGGAAGACCAAGATTGTCGATGAAGAGGGCAACCTGGTTAAACAGGGAGAGATCGGAGAACTTTGCGTAAAGGGTCCCGGAGTTATGGTGGAGTATTACAAGAACCCCGAAGCTACAGCAGAGATCCTGAAGGATGGCTGGCTCTTTACAGGAGATATGGCACGTCAGGACGAAGACGGCTTCATCTTCCTGGTTGACCGTAAGAAGGACGTTATCATCTCCGGCGGTGAGAACCTGTATCCTGTTCAGATTGAAAGCTTCCTTATGAAGAACGACAAGATCCACGATGCAGCGGTTATCGGCCTTCAGGACACACGTCTTGGAGAGATAGCAGCAGCGATCATTCAGGTAAAAGAGGGAATGACCCTCACCGAGGAAGAGGTAGAGCGCTTCTGCGTTGATCTTCCCAGATATAAGAGGCCCAGAAAGATCATATTTGCAAATGTAATAAGAAATGCCACCGGAAAGATAGACAAACCCAAGCTTCGTGAGATATACTGCGGAGAGAAGATTGTAGAAAAACAGAATCAGTCCTAAGGAGTTTGTATGTCAGGTTTTGATCCGGTCGCACTGGTAAAATGCGATACCTATAAAGAAGATGATATCAGAAAGGCTCTTGATGAGAGCCTTTCTTTATGTGACGGACTTTCTTTTGTAAAGCCCGGTATGAAAGTTGCCATCAAGGTGAACCTGGTGTCTGCAATGGATCCCGAGAAGGCGGTTACAACCCATCCAGCACTTCTGAAAAGACTCTGCGAGCTTTTGACGGAAAGGGGAGCTAAAGTCACTCTGGGAGACAGCCCCGGAGGCCTTTATACATCCGCCTTTGTGGGGAATGTCTACAGAACCTGCGGACTTAACGAGCTTGTAAGGGACGGGGTGAGCCTCAATCAGGATTTTTCCGTAAAAAACGGAGAGTTCCCCGAGGCGGTTTCCCTTAAAACCTTCAACTACACGGGATGGCTTGATGACGCGGATGTTATCATCAATTTTTCCAAACTCAAGACCCACGCCATGATGGGTATGAGCTGCGCGGTCAAGAACATGTTCGGAACCATTCCCGGAACCACTAAGCCCGAGTACCACATGAGATTCCCTGAGGAGAAGGCTTTTGCCAATATAATGGTGGACCTCAACGAGTTCTTTAAGCCTGTGCTCTACGTGGTTGATGCCATAGACGGCATGGAGGGCAACGGTCCCACTGCAGGAGAGAAAAGACATATCGGCTGCATCCTCGCATCCAAAAAGCCCTATGCCCTTGATATGGTTTGCGCGGACCTTATCGGGATGGGGATAAGTGACGTTCAGACTCTTCTTGTGGCAAAAGAGAGGGGGCTGGGCCCGGAGAATGTTTCGGAGGTTGAGATCCTGGGAAAACTTGCCCTTTCGGACGCCAAAGTACCTGACTTCAAGCGCGCCACCATCCATCAGAGCATTACCTTTGAAGGAGGCGGAGTATTCAATAAGATAAAATCCGTTGGGATCAGGATCGCCTTCAATACCAAGCCCATGGTAAAGCGGGATGAATGCATCGGCTGCAAAAAATGTTTTGAGACCTGTCCTGCCAAGGCGATAACCATGGTCCCTGCAGCAAACAAGACAGGCAAGAGGGGACAGATTCCCCGGATTGACAGAAGCAGGTGTATCAAGTGCTTTTGCTGCCAGGAGTTCTGCCCTGTCGGAGCTATGAAGGTACATTACAATCCTATCGGTAAGATAGTTAATGCAGTTTCAGGTAATTGAGCATGCCATTTTTATACAGCATAGAAGAGCATAAAAAGGATAAACATAAATATGTGATGATAACAGGGTTCGACGAAGGTGCGTCGGACCTTGTTGTGCCTGCGGAAATTGACGGCTATCCTGTGGAGGCTGTCGGTAATCACGCTTTTTCGGGAAGAGGGGATCTTCTGACCGTTTCATTGCCAATGAGCATTAAAACCCTCTACGGTTTTGCATTTCACAATTGCAGGAAACTCAGGAAGATATCTCTTTTCGACAGTATTGACGACTACTACGACGGGGTGTGCAGGCAGTGCGACAGCCTCAAAGAGGTTGAGATCACTATGGTAAGGGGCTGGTATGAGGTTGTGAGGAACTTCCTTGCTGACAACGACAGGACCCTGAGATTTATTCTGAATCTGCAGGATGATTCGGAAAGAAATGCAGGATATCCTGCAAGATCGGTGCTGACCTTCCCTGAGTATGTCTATGATTTTAATGAGAACACCATGGCAAGGACCATCCAGTTCTCGATCGCAGGCTCCGGAATGTTTTACAGGGAATGCGTGGACAGAAGGTCCATGGACTACCGGCAGTACGACAGGCTTTTTGAAAAGGCCGTGATCGACGGTGGCAGGATCCCGGAGGATATCGCCATAGACAGGCTTCTGTATCCGGTAGAGCTTGCGGATGATTTCAGGAAAGCCTACGAAGATCACGTGAGAGCAAACGCAGAGAGCATACTTATAAGGCTGGTGGAGGAATCTTCCGATGAGCCTGAAAATATCGGTACGGTGAAGGCTCTTTTGACCTATAATAATAGTGATCCAAAGAAAAACCTGCTCCCCTCCGGGGCCATGGATGCGGCAATAAAGCTATCCGCAGACAAAGGCCTTGTGCAGATGAGCGCTGTGCTCATGGAGGCAGGGAGAGTTTCCGCAGAGGATCAGATGTTTAAGCTGTAAGAAGAAACGCAGCGCCCTCATATACTTGATCGGAGGAGGACGGCCTTGGACAGGAACACCGGGACAGGGAAAAAGAGGCAGGAGCTTGAGGCAACGGGGCTAAGAGTCTTAGATGCTTCCAGAACCGAGCTTTATATTGATATGAGATTTATGGGAGCAGCCCTTTCCTCCCTTTCCTATGAGATGGACCTGTCCACCACCACTGTGGGCACCGATGCGGTAAACATCAGGTTCAATCCCTCTTACGTTCTGCGGCTCTTTCTGGAGGAGCCCGGGAAGCTGAACAGAACCTATCTTCACATGATCCTTCACTGCATCTTCAGGCACATGTACACCTCAAAGCGCTATGAGGACAACCGCCTGTATGATCTGTGTGCAGACATCGTTGTGGAATCCCTTCTTGACGATATGGACTACCGCTGCATCTACAGGGTAAGCTCCGACTACCGGGACAGGTGGTATGACACTCTGGAAAAAGAGCTGAAGGTCCTCACGGTAGAAAAGCTCTACCGCTACTTCTCAGAGCCCGGGCATATGCCCGATGAATACGAATACGAGAAGCTTGAGCGGGAGTTTTTTATGGACGATCACAGCTTCTGGCTGCGGCTTGATGACGACAATGCTGAAGACGAGCCCCAAAGGAAACAGAAGCCGCCGAAGATATTGTCTCTTATCGAGAGTAAAGAAAAGGACTGGGACAGAGAAGCAAAGCGCCTTCAGACGGAGATAGGGACCATTGGCAAAAAAGCCTCTGACAGGATCGGAAGGCTTTCCTGGACCCTTAAATTTGAAAACACTGAAAGAACGGACTACAGAGAGTTTCTCTCAAGGTTTTCGATTCTTAGGGAAGAGGGGGGCATCGACCTTGATACCTTTGACTATGGGATGTACGCCTTTGGCCTTGATCACTACGGCAACATGCCCCTTATAGAAGAAAATGAATTTCGTGAGGTCAAAAAGATCCGCGACCTTGTGATAGCCATAGACACCTCAGCCTCCTGCAAGGATGAGCTGGTGCAGAGGTTCTTAAATGAAACAGCGGGTATCCTTCTTGATAAAGACAACTTTTTTCAGCGGATCAGGATCCACGTGATAGAGTGCGACGATAAGGTCCAAAGAGACGAGGTGATAACTTCCGCCAAAGACATGAAGAAGTATTCGGATGGCATTACGGTGGAGGGCGGCTTCGGCACAGACTTCAGGCCCGTGTTTGAACACGTTGATAAGCTGCTGCAAAAGGGCGAGTTTGATAACCTCAAGGGACTGATCTATTTTACCGACGGCTACGGGGAGTACCCTGTGCAGCCTACAAGCTACGACACAGCTTTTGTTTTCCCGAAGGACGGGGACTACGATGATGAGAAGGTGCCTGACTGGGCGCTTAAACTATATATTTGAGAGGTTTTACGGATGAACATAAATGAAGCTAAGGAGCAGGTGAAAAATGCGGTGGTGGCCTACCTTGAAAAGGATGAGGCCGGGCAATATGAGATACCGGTAGAGAGGCAGCGCCCGATCCTTCTTATGGGCCCTCCCGGAATTGGCAAGACGGCTATCATGGAGCAGGTTGCCCACGAGCTTGGGATAAATCTCGTATCCTACACCATAACCCATCACACAAGGCAGAGCGCCATCGGTCTTCCCATGATCTCGGAAAAGAGCTATGGGGGAAAGATCTTTTCTGTGACTGAGTACACCATGAGTGAGATAATCGGTGCCGTATACGATAAGATAGAAAAGTCCGGCATTCATGATGGAATTCTTTTCCTGGATGAGATCAACTGCGTGTCAGAGACTCTGGCTCCCACAATGCTTCAGTTTCTGCAGTACAAGACCTTCGGAAGCCACAGGATTCCCGAGGGCTTTATCATTGTAACCGCAGGAAATCCGCCTCAGTACAACAAGTCTGTCAAGGACTTTGATATTGTTACCCTGGACAGGGTGCGCCAGATAAATATCGAAGAGGACTTCGATGCCTGGAAGGACTACGCCTACAAGGCTGCGGTCCACGGCTCGATCATGGCCTATCTTGAGATCAAAAAGGAGAATTTCTACAGTATAAAGACTGAAGTTGAGGGCAGGAGTTTTGTCACTGCAAGAGGCTGGGAGGACCTTTCCAGAGTCATAAAGGTTCACGAGAAGAAGGGCCTTACCGTGGACTTTGACCTTACCGTTCAGTATCTTCAGGACAAGGAAGTGGCTCGTGATTTTGCTACTTACTACGAGCTGTATCACAGATACAATGAACTCTACAAGATCCCGGATATCCTTGAGGGACGATTCCCCGAGGATAAGGAGAGCATAAGAAAGGGAAGCTTTGACGAGAAACTGAGCATCATCGGCCTCCTTACGGATAAGCTCATGGACGAATTCAGGGATTATGCCAAAGATCAGGCTGTTCAGAAGACTCTTTTTGACATAATAAAGGCACTTCCTGAAGAAACCGCAGGTGAAGCGGCTTTAGAAACTATCCTTTCCCGTGCAAAAGAGCTGGAGAAGGAGCTTTCGGATAAGCATGAGGCAGGGCTTCTTGACAGAGAGCAGGAGAAGGTCCTTCGGCTTTCGGCGTCGGCTCTTTTTACCTGTGCTAAGGATGCGGGCTCTTTGGAAGAAGTAAAGGAATGGTTCAGAAGGAGGGAGAGTGCAAGGCAGGAGGCCATAAAGACCACCGGAGCTCATCTGACAAACAGCTTTGCCTTCCTGGAGGAGACCTTCGGAAATAAGGAGTCTCTTACGGGGAGCCAGGAGATGGTGATCTTCATTACTGAGCTCTCGGGGGCTTATCACAGCCTTAAGTTTGTGAGAGAGACCGGAAATGAGGCGTACTACGAATATAACAAGCTGCTTCTTTTGAACGACAAGCGGGATGAACTCAGGGTTCTGGCAGAAATGCTTGTATAATTACCTCATTTGTGGCAAAATATATTGGTGTTATTTTGGCCTTTAGGGGAAATTTTGTTGGAGCAAGGAGATTTATTATGTCAAACAGAGATGAGGAGTACTACGAGGACGAGTACTACGACAGAGATGACAGAAGACCTGTTCGCAGACGCGATGACAGGTATGACGAATATGATGAATATGATGAGAGAGAGGTAAGAAGGTCTTCCTCAAGAAACAGCTCTTCAAGGAACACATCATCAAGGAGCAGCAGCTCAAGAGGCAGCGCATCCCGTGGGGGAAGCGGCTCCAGAAACGGCGGTGGTTCAAGGAATGGCGGAGGCTCCAGGAACGGCGGTTCCAGGGGCGGCAAGAAAAAGAAAAACAACACAAAGGCTATCATCCTTCTTCTTGTGGAAGTGCTTGTTGCCTGCGTTCTTGTGTTTGTAGCATACACGCTTTTCTTCAAGGTTGATGTTACTAAGGTTGGTAAGGTCAACATGAATGAAGAGGTTATTTCACAGTCGATCAGTGAGACGGTCGCACAGAACCAGCAGATGGAGGGATACACTAATCTGGCGCTGTTCGGTGTTGATGCAAGAGACGGAGAACTTACCAAGAATACAAGATCCGACTCCATTATAATTGCTTCTATCAACAACGAGACAGGGGATATTAAGCTCTGCTCCGTTTACCGTGATACATATCTGAACCTTAGTAACGATACATATACAAAGTGTAATGCGGCATATGCAGAGGGCGGCCCCGAGCAGGCTATCTCAATGCTTAACATGAACCTTGATATGGACATTAAGGACTTCATCACCATCGGTTTCAGAGGACTTACAGATGTGGTTGATGCTCTTGGGGGCGTTCCCATTGATGTTACAGAGGCTGAGATCTCTCACCTCAACAACTACCAGTCAACGATGGCTACAGAGCTCAAGCTTAACTACACTCCCGTTACCAGCGCGGGACTTCAGACACTGAACGGACTTCAGGCAACAGCTTACTGCCGTATCAGATATACTGCAGGTGATGACTTCAGACGTGCGGAGAGACAGAGAACAGTACTTATGGCATGCCTTGACAAAGCAAAGGGTATGAGCTACACACAGCTTGAGGATGTTGCAAACAAGGCATTCGGAGAGACCTATACATCACTTGATCTTACGGATATTCTTGATCTTCTCAAGAATGTGGCCAAGTACAATGTTGTAGATAACAGCGGATTCCCTTACGAGACCATGAGGAGCACAGGTACCATGGGTAAGGCCGGCAGCTGCGTACTTCCCGTTGATCTTCAGAGCAATGTCAAGTGGCTTCACGAGTTCCTCTTCGAGGACTCCGAGTATGAGGTTTCTTCCGATGTTCAGAAATACAGTGAGAAGATTCAGACTGATGTTAACAAATACCTCAACTGATAATGTATAATATATAAGAGGGCTGGGTTCATAAAAGAGCCCGGCCCGTATTTTTAGGAAGGTGGTCTCTATGTACACTGTAGATGTGATAATCCCCACCTATAAACCGGATAATTCATTGCTGAGACTGATTGACGATCTTGAGAAGCAATCTGTTACTCCTTCTAAGATCATCATCATGAATACCGAACAGGAATACTGGGATGCCATGCTTACAAAGTATGGCGAGAATCCTCAGGAGCGATACGACAATATAATAGTGCAGCATGTCACCAGGGCTGAGTTTGATCACGGCAATACCAGAAACAAGGGTGTTGCTCTTTCGAATGCGGATTTTTTTCTTTTGATGACCCAGGATGCATTTCCAAGGGACAAGGTACTTATCGCCAATCTTGCCAAGGCTCTTACAGAGGATGTGGCTTGTGCATACGCAAGACAGTACCCCAAGACTGACTGCAATCTGGCGGAAAGATATTCAAGGAAGTTCAATTATCCCGCCGAGTCGGTGAAGAAGACCCAGAAGGATGTGGAAAGGCTTGGGATCAAGACCTATTTCTGCTCCAATGTATGCGCAATGTACAGAAGGGATATTTTTGACAAGCTGGGTGGCTTTACAAAGAAGACTCTTTTCAACGAGGATATGGTATACGCCGGCAATGCCTGTCAGAAAGGTTATGCTGTCTGCTATGTTGCAAATGCAGGCGTCATCCACTCCCACAATTACAGCTATATGCAGCAGTTTCACAGGAACTTTGATATCGGCGTTTCACAGGCTGATCATCCGGAAATATTCGGCTCCGTCAAATCCGAAACTGAGGGCAAAAAGATGGTGGCACAGACCATATCCCACTTCAGACATATAGGTAAGATTTATCTGGTGCCGGGATATATTATCATGTGCGGTTTCAGGTTTGTGGGCTACAAGCTTGGCAGAAATTACAGGCTGCTTCCCCGGAAGCTTGCCAGGGCATGCTCCATGAATAAGGAATACTGGAGGAATCACTGATGGAGTTGGATCTTTCGGGAAACGATATTAAGATCTCTGACGATATAAACAGCTGGGAGGAAGTTAACCTCCTTTATAATGCTGCCCTGAAACAGATACAGACCAAGATCGAGATACTCAATGAGGAGTTTCAGGAGGTGCACCGCTATAATCCCATCGAGCACGTAAAGGCCAGGGTCAAGGTGCCTGAGAGCATTGTCAAAAAGCTTAAGAGAAACGGCTATGAGTCTACCATTGAGAACATGGTAAGATATGTCAACGATATTGCCGGCATAAGGATCATCTGTTCCTTTACCTCGGACATTTACAGGATTGCCGAGATGATCAGCAATCAGGAGGACATCCGTGTCCTTACGGTCAAGGACTATATCATGAATCCCAAGCAGAGTGGCTACAGAAGCTATCACATGATAGTTTCTCTTCCCGTGTATCTGTCCGACAGGATCGTCAATGTAAAGGTGGAGATTCAGATAAGGACTGTAGCCATGGATTTCTGGGCATCCTTAGAGCACAAGATCCAGTACAAGTTTGAAGGAAAGGCTCCTGCCCATATCAATTCGGAGCTCCACGAATGTGCGGTGATGGTTGCCAATTTGGATGCCAGAATGCTGTCGCTTAACGAGGAGATCATCTCCGTGTCTACAGAAAAATAAAAGTGACCTTCGCGAAAAGGTCCATTAATGAGGAGTGGCCGAACACATTTCTGCGCCCGGCCTATTATGAAAAAATCTATCTTTCGTTATTAGTTGCCGCGTTCCTTACGGCTATGATAAAAATATACAAGACAATTATGAACAAACTATGAACGCATGGTGAACAAATAGTAAAAATAGCCAATAAAGTCTAATAAAGCAACAAAAACTTGTCTATTTTGCATAACAGATGCTAAGCTATAGTGTATGTGAATGTAAGGAGAAAAGGATATGCTGGGAGGAAAAGTAATGGACACTTTTATGGACAAGCTTGCCGAGAAGGTGAGTGCTTCTGATATCATAAAGGCCAATGCGCAGGCAGAAGCTGCCGAGAATGAAAGGCTTAAGCAGGAGGCTGAACAGTTCAGGACCCAGCTTGAGAATCTCAAGGAAAGTGAGAAACAACACAGAGCCATCATCGAACAGACACGGGATTCCCTGAACAGCCGTATGGATGAAAGTGAAGCCAGGATTCACGACGTGGGAGTTCAGGTATACAGAAATGTACAGGCCATTGTAGAAAAGGGCCAGGAAAAAAATACGGAGAGCTTTAAGGATATAAACAGCAAGCTCGAGACACTGCAGTATGCGGTAGAGAGCAAGAACAAGGCGGTTACACCCCTTGTGGTCATTACGCTTCTTGTGGCGCTCGGTGATCTTGTATTTAATATTCTTATGTTTTTAGGTGTTATTTAAATGGGTTTTGGTAATACGGTATTTCGCAACAAGATAAAAATATGGTTTCTTCACTCTGCATTGGTGGTAATTGTTTTATGGATATTGCTGATGCCGAGCTTTGTTAAGCTTGAAAAGGGTGAGGATAACATTTTTACAGTAAAACTGAATGACAAGGTGGTGGGTATCACAGCCACCAAAGAAGAGGCTTACGAGGCTTACAGAGCTGCAAGACGTGCTATAGCGGGAGACAACGACGAGCTGGTTCTTGCTAAGGCAGACCTTGATATAGAGGGCAGTAACGTTCTTTTTGGAGAAGTGAATTCTGTGGGAAGCGTTGCCCGAAACATGACAAGTGTTTTAAGGGACAATGAAAGGAGCACCCTTAACAGGGCATACTCCATAAAGATAAACGAGTACTCTGTAAATCTTGCAAACCTCAATGAGGTGATGGCTCTTTTGAACACAGCCATCTCAAATTTTGATTCATCCAATCTTTACGATGCCAAGCTGGTGCTTGATACGGACAGAGAGGTTAATGTTCTGACCCCTCAGGTCCTGAGCAGAGAAGAGGTCAAGAAGGAAGAGGAAAAGGCTGCGGTAAGTCTCCCACTGGCAGGATTTCAGCAGGATCTTACAAGCTGGGCCGATGAAGCCAAGCCTCTTGCTTATGATAAGGATTTCTCCGACTATAAGCTGGGCCTTATGAGCATGGATTTCGCAGACAAGGTAGAGATTGTGGAGAGCTATCTGCCGGACAGTGAGCTCACGGATCTCAATACAGCCATAGACGATGTCACCAAAGACAAGGAGACCAATCAGATATACGAGGTACAGTCGGGGGATACCCTTGGAACCATTGCTCTTAAGTTTGGCCTTACAGTTGATGACCTCGTGGCTATGAACGAGAACCTTGAGAGTGAGAGGACTACCATCAGAGTTCAGGATAACCTTATCGTTACGGTGCCCGAACCTGAGCTTTCGGTTAAGTACGTAATAGAGCAGTATTATGAAGAGGACTATGAAGCTGAGGTACAGTACGTGGACAACGATTCCTGGTACACCACCCAGACCAAAGTCCTTCAGGAACCTTCCGCAGGTCACAGAAAAGTTGTGGCGCTGGTTACCTATCTTGATAACAGTGAGTTGTCCAGAGAGATCGAGAAGGAAGAGATTACATATAAGGCTGTTCCCAAGATCGTAGAAAGAGGAACCATTGTGCCTCCTACATATATCAAACCTATCTCCGGAGGAAGACTCAGTTCGGGCTTCGGAAGAAGAACCGCACCCAAGAGAGGTGCCAGCACCTACCACAAAGGTGTTGACTGGGCTACGCCGGTGGGAACCTCGGTTGTGGCATCTTCTTCAGGAACGGTTACAAGAGCCGGATGGGGAAGTGGATACGGTTACTGCGTATATATCCGTCATCCCGACGGTAAGGAGACCCGCTACGGACATCTTTCCAAGGTTCTTGTTTCTGTCGGGCAGTCTGTGTCCCAGGGACAGAGGATTGCTCTTTCCGGAAACACCGGTGTATCCACCGGGCCGCACCTGCATTTTGAGATCCTTGTGGGCGGAAGTCAGGTGAACCCGCTAAACTACCTGAATTAATGGGCAGTTTTACAAATAGAGGTTAATGTGGTATAACTTATATTTGTTCAAAGGGAAAAATATATGGAAAAATACGTTATAAAAGGCGGAACACCACTGGTGGGTGAGGTCGAGATAGGCGGTGCCAAGAACGCTGCCCTGGCTATTCTTGCCGCAGCCACTATGTCAGACGAGACTGTATTTATAGATAATATGCCGGATGCCTCCGATACCAATGCTATGCTTCAGGCAATTGCCAGCAACGGAGCTTTCGTAGACAGAGTCAGCAGACATTCGGTAAGGATAAATGCTTCCTCGATCCGCAATTTTACATTTGAAAATGAATTTATCAAAAAGATAAGAGCTTCTTATTATCTCCTGGGAGCGACTCTTGGCAAGCACAGAAGTGCCGGTGTTGTTCTTCCCGGAGGCTGTGAGATCGGTCTTCGCCCCATCGACCAGCATATCAAGGGCTTTACCGCTCTGGGTGCCACTTTAAATACCGAGCATGGTATTATTTATGCTAATGCAGACAAGCTGGTGGGGGCACATATTTATCTTGATGTTGTCAGCGTGGGAGCCACCATCAATATCATGATGGCTGCGGCTATGGCAGAGGGTAAGACTATAATCGAGAATGCAGCCAAGGAGCCCCACGTAGTTGATATAGCCAACTTCCTTAACAGTATGGGTGCCAATGTAAAGGGCGCCGGTACCGATGTTATCCGCATACGCGGTGTTGAGCATCTTCATGGCACGGAATATACCATTATTCCCGATCAGATCGAGGCCGGTACATTTATGATGGCAGCAGCTGCCACCAAGGGAGATGTCACGATCAAAAATGTTATTCCGAAGCACCTTGAGTCCATCAGTGCCAAGCTTGTGGAGATGGGATGCCAGATCCATGAGTCCGATGACGAGGTAAGGGTTGTAGCTACCAAGAGACTTCAGAATACTCATGTTAAGACTCTTCCTTATCCCGGATATCCCACTGATATGCAGCCTCAGATCACTACTGCTCTGGGACTGGCCAGTGGAGTCAGCATTGTAACTGAGAGTATTTTTGAGAACAGATTCAAGTACGTTGATGAGCTTACCAGAATGGGAGCCAGCATTAAGGTGGAGGGCAGCACCGCTATCATAGAGGGTGTTGATAAGTACACCGGTGCAACGGTTTCAGCTCCGGACCTGCGAGCCGGAGCGGCGCTGGTTATCGCAGCACTTACAGCCGAAGGCTTCTCAACTGTCGAGGATATCAAGTACATCGAGAGAGGTTATGAGGACTTTGAGATCAAGCTTCGCGAACTGGGAGCTTGCATCGAGAAGGTCGATGATGACAGGGATGTACAGAAGTTTAAACTTAAGAATGCATAAATCAAAGCCATGACATATCAGAACGTGTCATGGCTTTTTCTTCGTGAATATATTGCTTTTCAGATGATCTCCTGAATATAGACACCGGGGCATTTACTAAGGTCGATATAGTCATTTTCCACCTTGATGGTGGGGCGGGATAAATGGGTGCTGTTGATGAATATGATCTCACCTACTTCGCCGGTATTGAGCCTTACGGTGTTAAGAAGATATGTATTTACTATGTTGTTGAGGAAGACCATGATCATCTCGGGATCGTATTTCTGGAAGCCTTCCTCCTCGAACATCGATATTGCAACGAATGGGCAAAGGGGACCGCGGTAGTATCTGGCACTGGTCATGGCGTCGTAAACATCGGCAATGGCCACGGCTTTGGCAAACTTGTCTATCTGAGGAGCCCTGAGATTCAGCGGATATCCGGTTCCGTCGCATCTTTCGTGGTGCATGAGAGCGGCATTTTTGACGTGGCTGCTTATGTTTAGATCTTTCATGGCATCATACCCTTTCTGGGGATGTGTCTTGATCACGGTGTACTCATCGTCAGTAAGCTGTCCCGGTTTTGTGATAATGCTTCCGGGAATAAGGAGCTTGCCGATGTCATGGAAAAGACCTGCCTGCGTGGCCAGCTCTATCTCAGTAGAGCTCCACCTGAGCCACTGGGCCAGGATATTTGTAATGAGAGCTACGTTTATACAGTGAGTATAGGTGGCATCATCATATAATCTGAGGTTGTGGAGCATATCAAAAATGTTGGAGGCTGTGCGGCCGTTTCCCAAAAGCGAATAGATCGGAGTCATCATTTCATCCAGATCCAGATCATCATTGTGCTCCAATATATCTTTTATGCTGTGCTCAAACTTGTTGGCACACTGCTCAAAATCTTCTTTGAATTCTTTGAAGTCCCGGGATTGCTTAAGGCGCTCAGAATAAGTAAGGCCTGCATCTGCGGGCCTTTCTGCTTCCGGCATTTCTACCGCTTCATCCTCAACGAGGACGTCGATTATGGAATAGAAGGCAAGTCTGGCTATATCCTTCTGTGTAAGAATCGTTCCGCCGTCCATTAGTTTGATCCTGGCATCATAGGTGTACACATCATTGGCAAGGACCATACCCGGCAGCAGCTTCTTTGTGAGTACTCTCTTCATAAAACCCTCATAAAATCGGGAATAGCGCGCTTTTATTAATTATAATTTCGTTAAATAGTGTTGTCAAACTTGTGCTTGACATACATTGATACCGGTAATAATATGATTGTATAAAATTTAATTCTTCGGGGCAGGGTGAGATTCCCAACCGGCGGTACAGTCCGCGACCCACATATGTGGCTGATTTGGTGCAATTCCAAAACCGACAGTAAAGTCTGGATGAGAGAAGAAGTGAAGAGCATCTGCCAAGGTTCTCTTGCAGCATGCGAACATGTCATTTCCGATTTATGAAGGCTCTTTTACATAGGCGGTGATGACTTCCAAGGATTTCCCACTTAATCTCTCCTTCATAATCAAAATAAAATAACCCGATGAGAAAGAAGGAGAAAAACATGAACGAGAAACAGTCACTGATCCAGGTAATTTCCAACAACGCAGGGCACTTTATTGCACTGGTGCTCCTCATTGCCGTCGCTTTTGCGATCACAGGCTTTGCGGAGAAGAAGGCAAGAAAGCGCGAGGTCGAAGCCGGAGCAAGACCGGAAGAGGTTTTCAGCATCCGCAAGATAAGCATCATCGGAGTATTTTCAGCAATATCCTTCGTGCTTATGCTCTTTGAGTTCCCGCTTCCTTTCGCACCTGCATTCTACAAGTTTGACTTCAGCGATATCCCTGCTCTTATCGGCGGTTTCGCAGCAGGCCCTCTTGTAGGCGTTATGATCGAGTTTATCAAGGTGCTTCTTAACATCGTCATCCAGGGTACAACAACAGGTTTCGTGGGTGAGATCGCCAACTTTGTAGTAGGTGCAGCCTTCGTTGTTCCGGCAACTGTGATCTACAGATTTAAGAAGACAAGAAACACAGCACTTATCAGCTGCCTTGTAGGTACCCTGTGCATCGCATTCGTGGGTGCTACTCTCAATGCGTTCTTCCTGCTTCCGGCATACGCGGTTCTTTTCGGCAGCGGAGTAGATTCTTTTATCGCAGCGGGAACTGCCATCAACCCCGCAGTAACAAACCTGTTCACCTTCTGTGCACTTTGCGTGGCACCCTTCAACCTTGTTAAGGGTGTGGCCGACAGCGCCATTACCTTCCTGGTATATAAGCAGCTCAGCCCTATCCTCAAGGCCGACGGCTTCCGCGGGATCCGTAAGAAAGCAGCCGCTCAGGAAGCTGATGCATAAGCAGGCATTTCCTTAACCTTTAAAAAGCGTAGATTATATTAAGAAAAAGCAACAGCCGTTTCGGTACATTCCTTCCGTTATGGCTGTTGTTTTTGTTTATCGGAAAACTGCCCCGCAAATTCGTTATTTTAGCAGTCGGCTATTATGTGGTAATATATATTCGGATAAGAATGAGTGAATGGAGATATAACTATGGAGATTGTCACCAGGCATGAGACTAACAGCCCACAGGAAACCTTTGAGCTAGGAAAAAGAATAGGCGAAAGCGCCGTACCGGGTATGGTCTACACACTCATCGGAGACCTGGGAGTGGGCAAGACTGTTCTGACCCAGGGCGTTGCTGAGGGCCTTGGCATAAAAGGACCGGTAAGCAGTCCGACCTTCACTATATTACAGGTATATGATGGGGGACGGATTCCCTTCTACCATTTCGATGTTTACAGGATCGGCGATGTGAGCGAAATGGATGAGATAGGATATGAGGACTATTTCTACGGAGACGGAGTCTGCTTTGTGGAGTGGGCCAATCTCATAGAGGAGCTTCTTCCCGAGCATTATACGCAGATAGTGATAGAGAAAAACCTTGAAAAGGGCTTCGACTACAGACTTATAACCATGACGAAACGATAAGGCAATCATATGAGAATATTAGCGATAGATACTTCAGGACTTGTGGGGACCGTTGCTGTTTCCGACGGCGATATGCTCCTTGCACAGTTCTCAATTCAATACAAAACCACACATTCAGAGATACTGATGCCCATGATGGATGACATCAAGAGGAAGGTCAATCTGGACCTTTCCACCATTGATGCCATAGCTGTGGCTAAAGGTCCAGGCTCTTTTACGGGCTTAAGGATAGGAAGTGCAACGGCAAAGGGACTGGCTCTGGCTCTTGATAAGCCCATAATTCCCATCCCAACGCTGGACGGGCTGGCCTATAACCTCTATGGCAACGAGAAGATCATCTGCCCTATGATGGATGCCAGAAGGAATCAGGTCTATACGGGGATTTACACCTTCGTTCCCGTGGTGAGTGAAGAGAAGAATATGGAACGCAGCTTTGACATGCAGACGATCTGCGGCCAATGCGCCGTTTCCGTAACCGAAATAATCGAAAAACTCAATAGCATCGGTAAACCCGCCATCCTCCTTGGGGACGGGGTTCCCGTGTATCATGACATACTTGAGAAGGAACTTGAGGTGCCCTATTCCATTGCGCCTCTTCATCAGAGCAGGCAGAGCGCGGCAGCTCTTTTGGCACTGGCGAAGGTTTATGTCAGAGATGGCTTGACCGTCAGCGCAGATGAGTTTGCACCGGAATATCTTCGTCTTTCCCAGGCTGAGAGAGAAGCCAATGAGAAGAGCGGCAGACAGGAGCAGACTGCCAAAGAGAAGGGAAGACGCAGAATGGAGGTTCACAGTACTCCCGGTATGGTCAGGATCAGGGAGATGACAGCCGAGGACATAGAAGATGCGGCAAAGCTTGAGAAGACTAATCTGGGAAAAGAGGCGTGGACAGCAGGACAGCTTCTTGAGGCAATGACAAGGGATGATACCATCTACCTGGTATCGGAGATGGCCGGCAGGATCGTAGGGCTTTGCGGAGTAAGGAACGTGTCCGGAGACGGAGAAGTCACCAACGTGTCAGTTTCGGGAGATGTCCGAAGAAACGGTACAGCCTACAAGATGGTGAAGCAGCTCCTTGAGAGAGGACGCGGTATAGGCATAGAGAATTACACTCTTGAAGTCCGTGCTTCCAATGCACCTGCAATAGGTCTTTACGAGAAGCTTGGATTTAAGAATGAAGGCATAAGACCCGGGTTCTACGATGATCCCAAGGACGATGCCGTAATATACTGGAAAAGGAATTGATCTATGATAGATGTTTGTTTACTTGGAACCGGCGGAATGATGCCGCTTCCAAACAGGTATCTCACCTCACTTCTGGTGAGATATAACGGAAAGTGCGTGCTCATCGACTGCGGCGAAGCTACTCAGATCGCCATGAAAAGGCGGGGGCACAGCGCCAAGCCCATCGATGTGATGTGTTTTACCCATTACCATGCGGATCACATCAGCGGACTGCCGGGAATGCTGCTCACCATGGGCAATGCGGAGAGAACAGAGCCGCTCTTGATGGTGGGACCCAGGGGCCTTGAGAAAGTGGTGAACAGCTTAAGAGTCATCGCTCCGGAGCTGCCCTTTGAAATCCGCTTCAAGGAACTTAAGGAAGACGAAGAGTCTTTTACCGTGGAAGGAATGCCTGACTTTACCATCACAGCATTCAGGGTCAATCACAATGTAACCTGCTACGGCTATACGATGTCATTGAGGCGCCAGGGAAAGTTCAATGTGGAGGCTGCAACAGCAGCGGGCATTGACAGAAATTACTGGGGGATCTTACAAAGGGGCGAGACCGTGGTGGATGAGGGCGGAAGAACTCTTACACCGGATATGGTGCTGGGAGAGGAACGAAAGGGTATAAAGCTGACTTACGTTACCGATTCGAGACCTACAGACAGTATCGTAAGAAATGCCAAGGATTCTGATCTTTTTATCTGTGAAGGTATGTACGGCGAGGAAGACAAGATTGCCAAGGCAAGAGAGAATAAGCATATGACCTTTTACGAGGCCGCAAGGATGGCGAGGGATGCGCAGGTACAGGAATTGTGGCTTACCCACTACAGCCCGTCACTGGTCAATCCTGTGGAGTTTCTTCCTGAGACCAGAAAGATATTTGCAAATACCATTTCGGCCAAGGATGGCCGAAATGTGGAACTAAAATTTACCGATGAGAAGTAAGCGCAAAGACGCGCGGAAAGAGGGGATATGGAAAAAGGCGGTACCGGTTCGGCAATCATCAAATCAATTATTCTGGTAGTGCTTGGCGCCATTATTGTGTTGGGGCTGTATCTTTTGTTTACCAGAAACCACAGGACTCCCACCGAGGAGACCTACGATCTTACGGTGGTGGACGAGATCACCACTACTAATCTGGAGAGGAATTATCCCGCAAGTGCCAGAAAGGTTGTTGAGCTCTACGCCCGCACAATGCAGGTCCTTTACAAGGAGGAATACTCCGAGGAACAGGAGAACAAGATGATCGATATCCTGATGGGGATCATGGATGAGGAGCTTCTTACCAACAACCTGAACTTTGCCTCGGGCATAAAGTCTGAGATTACAGGCAGGAAAGCAGAGGACTATTCTATTTCAAATTATGTCATGACCCAGGCAAGAGAGCCTGAAGAGATAAATGTCGACGGCAGGATGATGTGCACCGTTGAGTGCCTGTTTTCCTTAAGGCATGGCTCCAACGGCACAAGTGCCAACTACTACGAGTTCATAATGCGCCGGGATGAAACCACCGGCAATTGGAAGATCCTGGGATGGACTCTGAAAGCTGAGGAATAAGAATTGATAGAATTTCATGCAGACGACTACGGACTTTTTCCTGTCCAAAGCCGTCATATCATAGACTGTTATTATAACGGCGCGCTAAACGGTATTAGTATAATGCCCAACAGCCCGTATCTTAAAGAGTGTATGGATGCCATTTCCGATATCAGAAAGAATATGGCGGTTACTGTACACCTTAACTTCGTAGAGGGACAACCTCTTACAGGCTCCAAAGCCAAAAAGCTTATCGATAAGGATGGGAACTTTAACATTGGTTTTGTTAAGCTCCTTCTTGTAAGCTATATTCCGGTTGTGAGAGTCATCTACTCCAAACAGATAAGGCGCGAGATCCGGGCACAGCTTAAGGCCTGCGCACCATATATGAACAATGGCATCTTCAGGATTGACGGACACGTGCATTATCACATGCTTCCAATTGTGTTTGATGCACTTATGGCTGAGATAAGACTCATGGACATTCCGGTTTCATATATCAGATTCCCAAAGGAAGAACTTTCCATATACAGGAAGTCCTATGAGTTCATAGGAGGCATAAAACCTATCAACATTGTCAAGGCCCTGGTCATCAATACTCTGGTCAAAAGAAATGTCAAAAAGCACGAAAGGGCGCTGGAAAGCTTAAAGCTTGAGAAGAGTCTTTTTATGGGCATAATGCTTTCGGGGCATATGTTCTACAACAGTGTTAAAGCATGCCTGCCCTACGCCGAGGAGATCGCAAAGGACAAGGGTATAGAGCACATGGAGCTTTTGTTCCACCCCGGTGATGTCTCTGAGGAAGATGAGATGTTCCGGCTGACCGCTGGATCGGATATTGATTTTCTCAGTGAGAACAGCCACAACAGGGAAAAAGAAGCAGAGGCTTTACGCGAGTTTGGCAGATAAGGATTTACGATATGCAGATTGATAAAAATGTAGAAGAAGATGGCGTGATCTTCATGTCAATAAAGGAAGCTGCAGAGGATGCGCCCAAGGAAAACAGCAGGGATGATGTTACGATCCTTGCCATAGAGAGCTCCTGCGATGAGACTGCGGCAGCAGTTGTCAGGAACGGCCGGGAGGTTCTTTCCAACATCATTTCCTCTCAGATAGCACTCCATACCATATACGGAGGCGTTGTTCCCGAGATCGCATCCAGAAAACATGTGGAAAAGATGAATGGCTGTATCAGGGCGGCGCTCGATGAAGCGAAGATTACCCTTGATGATATCGACGCTGTGGCCGTTACCTATGGCCCCGGCCTTGTTGGCGCGCTTTTAGTCGGCGTATCGGAGGCCAAAGCTATTTCTTTTGCCAAGAATAAGCCACTTATAGGTGTTCACCATATTGAAGGTCATATCAGCGCCAATTTCATAGAGAACAAGGATCTTGAGCCCCCCTTTGTATGCCTTGTGGTATCCGGAGGACACTCTCATCTTGTGGTGGTGAAGGACTACGGTGAGTACGAGATCATCGGCCAGACCAGAGATGATGCGGCCGGAGAGGCCTTCGACAAGGTGGCAAGGGCAATCGGCCTTGGATATCCGGGAGGCCCCAAAATGGATGCTGCCGCTAAAAACGGCAATCCAAACGCCTTTACTTTCCCCCAGGCAAAAATTCCAGGGGCGGAATATGATTTCTCTTTTTCAGGGCTTAAGTCTGCGGTGCTCAATCTCATCAACCAGGCCAAAATGCAGGGGCAGGAGCTCGACCAGGCGGATGTTGCCGCATCTTTCCAGAAAGCGGTCACGGAAGTTCTGGTGGGTCATGCCATAAAGGCCTGCAAAGAATTTGGCTATGACAAGCTGGCCATCGCCGGAGGTGTTGCCTCCAATTCAGGCCTTCGTGCTCTCATGGAAAAAGAGTGTGCGGCCAACAATATCAGA
This sequence comes from Butyrivibrio sp., assembly GCA_015056575.1. Classification (GTDB taxonomy): domain Bacteria; phylum Bacillota; class Clostridia; order Lachnospirales; family Lachnospiraceae; genus Butyrivibrio. Next base: position 2,198 of record SVGA01000005.1, on the reverse strand, counting down.
TACTACAGGCCTTCACCGGTTCTTTGCACGGATAATGCTGCAATGATCGGTGCTGCAGCCTACTATGAATATATGAAGGGCGTGCGTTTCGGCCTTGACATGAATGCTGTTCCAAACCTTCCTCTGGGCGACAGGGAACGAAGATACCACGGAAGGAATTCATAAATTTCAGGAGGCGAGTATGAAAACAGTAGCTGTTGTACTGGCTGCAGGAAACGGCAGCAGGATGAAATCCGATGTTAAGAAACAGTACCTTGATCTGGGCGGGAAGCCGCTTATTTACTATTCCATTAAGGCCTTCGAGGAGAGCATTGCAGACGATATAGTCGTGGTGGTCTCAAGGGGTGACGTGGATTTTGTAAAAAAAGAGATCGTGGAGAAGTATGGTTTTGACAAGGTTACAGCTGTTGTTGAGGGCGGGATGACCAGATATCACAGCGTACGCCTGGGACTTATGGCAGCAGCTGCTGACTGTGACTACGCCTTTATTCATGACGGAGCAAGACCTTTCATAGACAAGGACATCATCATGAGGGCTCTTGATGCGGTGAAAACGCATAAGGCCTGCGTGGTTGGAATGCCGGCCAAGGATACCGTTAAGATTGCCGATGATAAGGGCTTTGCTGAAAAGACACCTGACAGGGACAAGGTTTGGGTGGTTCAGACTCCACAGGTCTTTTCCTATGGTATGATACTGGATCTCTATAAGAGGCTTGACCGGGAAGAAGGGGATATTATGGCTAAGGGCATCAATATCACCGACGATGCCATGGTGGTTGAGTATTACACCGATATCAGGGTTAAGCTGGTAGAGGGCTCTTACGACAACATCAAGATAACCACCCCCGAGGATATTGCGGTGGCACAGGCTATTCTGGACAGAAGAAAGAGATAATCAAGGAGACAGCTCTTTTTCCATGGGAGATAAGATAAAAGTGCTGATGGTGGGACCGGACAGGTCCGTACACGGCGGAATTTCAGCAATGGTAAACAGCTATTATGAGGCCGGCCTCGGAAACGAGGTCGACCTTAAGTATATTGGGACAATGAAAGAGGGCAACAAGGCCAAAAAGCTGCTGATTGCAATAGGCGCCTATCTTGAGTTCGCGTCTTTGGTCTCTTCTTTTGATGTGGTGCATGTGAATGCCGCTTCAGACCGCAGTTTTATGAGAAAGTCCTATTTCATAAGATGCGCTAAAAGGCACGGCAAGAAGGTAGTTCTGCATCAGCACGGAGGGGACTTCAAGAACTATTACGAGAACCTGATAAGCGACAAAAGGCGCAGGTACTTCAGGAGGATCCTGGATATGGCGGATGTTATGCTGGTGCTGACCTCCTCATGGAAGGATTACTTTGGAAAACTGACAAGGGATGACAAGATAATTGTTTTTCCAAACGGTGTTAAGACTGCAGGGTATGAGGCCGATAATATTGATGTGACCTTTGAAAAGAAGGATCTTAACAAGCTCCTGTTCCTGGGCAGGATCTGCAGCGATAAAGGAATTGACGAGCTGATCAAAGCAGTGTCTGAGCTTCATGATACAAATCCCCGGATCAAACTGTATTTGGGCGGCATTTATGAAGAGGAACGCTACAAAAGAATAATAGAAGAAAGTTCTTTTGCGGAATATCTGGGCTGGATCACGGGAAAAGAGAAGGACAGGTATCTTCGGGAATGCGGCGTTTATGTGCTGCCTTCCTATTATGAGGGACTTCCAGTATCCGTGCTGGAGGCCATGCTTCACGGGTGCGTGGTTGTGTCAACAAAAGTCGGCGGAATACCTGAGATCATCGACGATGGCAGGGAGGGATACCTGGTGGAACCCAAGAATGCGAATGCACTTAAGGATGCCATCAAAAAAGCTATGGAAGATAAGCCCTCCGGAAAAGAGCTTGCTAAAAATGCCAGAAAGCGAGTGCTGGAGCAGTTTTCTATAGAAAAGTCAGTAGTGTCATTAGTACGGATTTACAAAAATTTGGCCACGTAATAAAAATTTACAAAAAAAGTTGAAAAACATGCTTGACACTTAGCCCCCACTTTGATAGTATAGATTTTGCGCTGCGCGAGATGCGGCAAGCACTTCAGCAGAGCGATATATGATCTGAGATACAGTTTCAGATGACTCGGAGCGATATCGAAGCGGTCATAACGAGGCGGTCTTGAAAACCGTTTGGCGGCAACGCCACAAGGGTTCGAA